>CBFIJK010000022.1:0-49298 GCA_965662745.1 uncultured Paracoccaceae bacterium | reverse complement strand
GAGGTGAAGCGACGCGCAGACGTCGTCGGCATCTTCCCGAACGAGGACAGCATCATCCGCCTGATCGGCGCTGTCCTGTTCGAGCAGAATGACGACTGGCAGGGCCAGCATCGTTACATGCAAGTCGAGGCGTTCGGGCTCATCGACACCGCACAGATCGACCCGCTTCTCAGCATATCAACACAGGCCGCCTGACCGATGCCCTCGATTGGCCATACCCGAATTTACACCAGCTTGACGGACGCTACCTAGAAAACTTCCCTGTTAATCGCGAAAATGTTCCCTGTTAATTTGCGTAGGGAAATCGTCTGTAAGCTCCTGATAACACGTGTGGATTCATAGCCAAAATCAGAGCGAAGGGCCGGATTCCGGGAAAATTCCCTGCAAATTCCCTGTTAGCAGGGAAATCCGGGGCCAACCGAAGCGCGTGATGCTGCCTCCGGAGACGGCGCCGAGAAATCGGGCTGATACAGGGATGGACGGTCGTCTCTCAGGTAGATGCCAGGAGACAAACCCCCGGAAAAACGGGAGAAAACAGGGAAGAAACGACTACGATGACAGAGACAGGGGTGGGTGGCGGAGGAGGTGGGATTCGAACCCACGGGACGCTTTCACGCCCAACGGTTTTCAAGACCGCCGCATTCGACCACTCTGCCACTCCTCCACGGATCCTGGCGCGGACCTTGGCTGCATAGGCGGCGAAACTCGATTCTGGAAGCACGGGTCGGCAAAAAACTCAAATCCGCCGACATGCACCGAGGGACTTCCCAAGATTCGCTGGAAATTGTACACTCACCGCAATGGGCGAAAACGTCCAACCGATCGAGCAGACAGCACGCGGGAAAATCCGCGGCGACAAGGGGCATGGCATGGCAAGGTATCTCAGCGGGCGTTTCGTACTGCCACTCATCGCAATCACGGCCGTTTCGGGCTGCGCGGACGGGGTCAAGATGCCCTTCGGCGGCGGTAAGGAAACCGGCACGCGGGCGGCGTCTTCGCCCTCTTCGGTCACACTTGTAGACCGGGACGTCGAGGCGCCCGAGGTGTTCCAGACCACCACGGCAGGCCTATGGGACGGGCGCCCGTCACTGGGCGGCGTCTGGGTCGCGCATCCCGATGTCAACGAGCCGGAACGGGTCATCATCCGCAATGAAACCAACGGCAAATTCGTGATCGGCGCGCTTTTCCGCAAGGAACGCGAAACGCCCGGCCCGGCGATCCAGGTGTCCTCGGACGCGGCGGCCGCCATCGGTATGCTGGCCGGATCGCCGGCCGAGCTGAACGTCACCGCGCTGCGCCGCGAAGAAGTGCCGGTGGACGGCGAAGGTGCGGAACTGGCCGCTGCAAGCGCCCTGCCCGCGGCGCCCTCGGTCGAGACCGCATCGCTTGACGCACCGCTGGAGCCGGATGAAGACGCCAGCATGCTCGCCGCCGAGGCAATCGCCGCGGCCCGTGCGCCTGCGGCCGCACCGATCCCCGAACCGACGCTGGCCGCCGCACGCGCGCCTGCAGTGCCATCCACATCCAACCTGTCGAAGCCGTTCATCCAGATCGGACTCTTCAGTGTCGAGGACAACGCGACGCGGACCGGCGAAAACCTGCGCAACAAGGGGATGGACGCGAACATCATCGCCGACAGCTCAAACGGCAAGAAATACTGGCGCGTGACGGTCGGACCGGCCGCATCCAGCAGCCAGCGCGCCGATCTTCTAGCAAAAGTGAAGACCATGGGCTTCTCCGACGCCTATTTCGTGTCGAAGTAAGCGCCCAGTCAGGCTAGCCAAGGACCCATGACACGGATCTCGATTCTCTTCACCGTCCTTCTCATGGCCCTTGGCCTTGCCCTGCCCGCACGCGCCGCGTTCGAGACGAATGCGACCGCTGCCTACGTTCTTGACGTGACCTCGGGCACCGTTCTTCTTGACAAGAACGCGGACCAGCCGCTTCCACCGGCCTCCATGTCCAAGCTGATGACGCTGAATATGCTGTTCGAGGCGCTGCGCGACGGACGCGTGTCTCTCGACACCGAATTCCGCGTCTCGACCGAGGCGAAGAACATGGGCGGCTCGACCATGTTCCTCAACGAGACAGACCGCCCCAACGTCGAAGAGCTTATCAAGGGCATCATCGTCCTGTCGGGCAACGACGCCTGCGTCGTGGTCGCCGAGGGGCTTGCGGGCAGCGAAGCGGCCTTTGCGCGGCTCATGAACGACCGCGCGGCCGCGCTGGGACTTGAGAATTCGACCTTCGCCAACGCGTCGGGCTGGCCGCACCCTAACCAGCGTATGTCGATGCGCGATCTGGGCCAGTTGGCCGAGCGTCTGATCACCGAGTTCCCGGAATATTACGGTTATTTCGCGCTGTCCGAGTTTCCCTATGACGGTCGCGCGCCGCAGAACCGGTTCAACCGAAACCCGCTCCTGAAGCTGGGGATCGGCGCGGATGGTCTAAAGACCGGCCACACCCAGGAAGCGGGCTACGGCCTTGTCGGGTCCGCTGTTCAGGGTGACCGGCGCATCGTTTTCGTCATCACCGGCCTCGACAGCGAGACACAGCGCGCCGAAGAGGCAGAGCGAGTCGTATCCTGGGCCTTCCGCCAGTTCGTGCAGCGTACGTTGGCGGAAAAGGGCCGCGTTCTGGCGACCGCCGATGTCTGGATGGGCGCTCGGCGCACCGTTGGCCTTGCCCCGGCCGAGGATCTGACGCTTCTGATGCCCGCCATCATGCGCGGCGACATCTCGGGCGAGGTGGTCTATCGCGGGCCCATCGAGGCGCCTATCGCCGAAGGACAGGCGATCGCCGATCTCGTGATCCCGATGGACGGGATGGAACCGGCGCGTATTCCGCTGGTCGCCGACCGCGCGGTCGAGCGTGGGGGTTTTCTGCCGCGCTTGCGCACCGCGACGTCGATCCTGATGTCGCGCTATCTGGGCGCCGAGGCTGCGCCGGCGCCGTTTTGACCGGCATGGCGCACCGCGGCGCGGGGCGCTTCATCACCTTCGAAGGCATCGACGGGTCCGGTAAGTCCACGCAGGTCAAACGCCTGGCGGACGCCTTGCGCGCGCGCGGCGAGACGGTGACCCTTACGCGGGAACCTGGCGGATCGCCGGGAGCCGAGGAGATACGCCGTCTCGTCCTGACAGGCGACAAGGGACGCTGGTCGCCCGAGACGGAGATCCTGCTGTTCACCGCCGCGCGGCGCGACCATCTGGAAAAGACCATCCGCCCCGCGCTGGATCGTGGTGAAATCGTGATCTGCGACCGTTTCGCCGATTCCACCCGCATCTATCAGGGCGTCACGCGCGGCGATCTGCGCCCGCTGGTTGACCGCATCCATGACGCCGTGATCGGGCGCGAGCCGGATTTGACCGTGATCCTCGACATGGATCCTGCCATCGCGCTGGACCGCGGCCTTGCCCGCGGCACCGATGAATCTCGCTTTGAATCCATGGGGCTGGAGATGCAGCGTACCGTGCGCGCCGCCTTCCTCGACCTTGCGCAAAGCTTCCCGGCGCGTTGCCGCATCGTCGATGCCAGCGGCGTCCCGGATGAAATCGCGCGTGACGTTCTGGCCGTGGTGGACGACACTTCGCCGCGATGAAAGACCATGACCTGCCAGAGCCCGACCGCGCACCCGGTGCGCCGCATCCGCGTGAAACCCCGCGGCTGATCGGGCAAGAGACGGCAGAGCAGGCGTTCCTTGATGCTTATTGCGGCGGGCGGCTGCATCATGGCTGGCTCATCACCGGACCGCGCGGCGTGGGCAAGGCGACGCTTGCCTGGAAGATCGCGCGGTTCCTACTGTCCGAGCCTGTCAGCCAAGAGGCAGGGCTGTTCGGCGACGCGCCCCCTGCCCCGACCACGCTTGATATCTCGGACGAGGGCAGCGTCTACCGCCAGACCCTCGCTCTGTCGCATCCCGGGCTGTTCCTGCTGCGCCGTGGGCCGAACGACAAGGGTGATAAGCTGCGCGCGCAGATCGTGGTGGATGACGTGCGGCGGCTGAAATCCTTCTTCACTCTGTCCTCCACCGATGGGGGGCGGCGCGTGGTGATTGTCGATGATGCTGATCTGATGAACCCCAATGCCGCCAACGCTCTGCTGAAGCTTCTCGAAGAGCCGCCCGCGAATACGGTGCTGCTGCTGATCAGCCACCAGCCCTCGGGCCTTTTGCCCACCATCCGCTCGCGCTGCCGCGTCTTGCGCTGCACCAGCCTTGCCCCGCCCGAGATGGCCGACGCACTGGCGCAGGCCGGGCACGACCCCGGCCCCGATGCTGCCGCGCTGGCCGAACTTTCCGGCGGGTCCGTGGGCGATGCGCTTCGCCTTGCCAATCTCGGCGGGCTTGAGATGTACGGCGGCCTGATCGCGGCGCTGGAAGGCGCCCCGCGGTCCGACCGGGGCCGTATCCTCAAACTCGCCGACGCAACCGGCGGGCGCGGCGCGGATGACCGGTTTTTCCTGCTGATCGGCCTCATCGACATCCTGCTGTCACGCCTCGCCCGCGCGGGCATCACCGGCCCGCCGATGATCGAGGCCGCCGCAGGAGAGACCGCTTTCCTTGCGCGCCTGTCGCCCCATGATCAGGCGGCACGCGGCTGGGCCGAGCTTCAGCAAGAGATCGGCCAGCGTTTGCGCCATGGACGGGCGGTCAACCTTGACCCTCCTGCGCTCATCCTTGATACCCTGCTGAGGATCAACGACATGGGTGGCCGCCTCGCCGCCTAAGAAGGTGCGATGACCGCCACGCCGACCATCACTGACAGCCATTGTCATCTCGATTTCCCTCAATTCGAGGGCGAACATGACGCGCTGATCGCCCGCGCCGCCGACGCCGGGGTCACGCGCATGGTGACGATCTGCACGAAGCTGCGGCAGGAACCCCAAGTTCGCGCGCTGGCCGAGCGCTATGACCCGGTGTTCTACGCCGCTGGCACGCATCCGATGAGCGTCGCCGACGAGCCGATGGCGTCGGTGGAAGCCCTTGTCGCGCTTGCCGCGCATCCCAAATTCGTCGGGATCGGCGAGACCGGGCTCGATTACCACTACACCGCCGAAAGCGCTGACGTGCAGCAAGCCAGCCTGCGTCTGCACATCGAGGCCGCGCGCCAGACACGCCTGCCACTCATCATCCACGCGCGCGACGCCGACGACGACATGGCCCGCATCCTGACCGACGAGCACAAGGCAGGCGCATACACATGCGTCATGCACTGCTTTTCCTCGGGCGCGGCGCTGGCCGAGGCGGCGCTTGATCTGGGCTTCTACCTGTCGATGTCCGGCATCGCGGCCTTCCCCAAATCCCAGCCCCTGCGCGATATCTTCGCCGCCGCGCCGCTGGACCGGATTCTCGTGGAAACCGACGCTCCCTATCTCGCGCCGCCGCCCTATCGCGGCAAGCGGAACGAGCCGGCCTATTCTGCCCACACCGCCGAAGCGGGCGCCAAGGCCTTTGGCATCGATTATGCCGAGTTCGCCGCCAAGACGCAGGAAAATTTCGACCGCCTGTTCTGGAAAGCCGCCGCCTGGGATAAGGCCGCCTGATGGCAGAGTTGCGTTTCACCATCCTGGGCTGCGGATCCTCGGGCGGCGTGCCGCGCCTTGGCGGCCATTGGGGCGATTGCGACCCCGAAAACTCCAAGAACCGCCGTCGCCGCTGTTCGATGCTGGTCGAACGCGAAACCGAAGCCGGCATCACCCGCGTTCTGATCGACACCTCGCCGGACCTGCGCGCGCAGCTTCTGGATGCCGAGGTCGGCACGCTGGATGCTGTCGTCTACACGCATTCCCATGCCGATCATGTCCACGGGATCGACGATCTGCGCATGATCGTCTTCAATATGCGCCAGCGCCTGCAGGTCTGGGCCGATGGCGACACGCAGGATGCGCTTTATTCGCGCTTCGGTTATGCCTTCACCCAGCCGAAAGACAGCCCCTACCCGCCGATCCTGGAGATGAACACGATCCACGGTCCCTTCGAGATCGAGGGCGCAGGCGGCGCGATCCCATTCCGCCCGTTCGAGGTCAATCACGGCTCGATCGAGGCGCTTGGCTTTCGCATGGGACCGCTTGGATACCTTCCCGACGTGGCCGAGATCGAAGATGACAGCGTCTATGAGGTGCTTGCAGACCTCGACTGTTTCGTTCTCGACTGCCTGCGCCGTACGCCGCACCCGACGCATTTCCACCTGGAACGATCGCTCGAGGTGCTGAACCGCGTCGCGCCGAAGAACGGCGTTCTGACGAACATGCATATCGATCTCGACTACGAGACTCTCGCCGCCGAGACGCCGGATCACATCACGCCGGCCTTCGACGGTATGGTCCTGCGTTTTGCGGTCTGACCCCGCAGCGAAAGGGACAAGATGCAGGCCCTGATCGAGGTCGTCCTGCCGGTCTTCATCGTGATGGGCTTTGGCTATGTCGCGCGCTGGCGGACCCTGCTGACAGATGGCGCGACGGACGCGCTAACGGGCTTTGCCCAGAATTTCGCGATCCCCTGCCTTTTGTTCCTCGCCATCTCTAACCTGGAACTTGGCGCGGAATTCGACCCCGCGCTTCTGGGCAGCTTCTACCTTGGCGCGGTCAGCGGCTTTGTCGTGGGGATCACCGGCGCGCGGCTTCTATTCAAGCGGCCTTGGGACGACAGCGTCGTGATCGGCTTCTCATGCCTCTTCTCCAACTCGATCCTCCTGGGCTTGCCGATCACCGAACGCGCCTATGGCGCGGATGCGCTTGGGCCGAACTTTGCCATCGTCGCGATCCATGCGCCGTTCTGCTATGTCATCGGCCTGTCGACGATGGAGATCCTGCGCGGTCGCGGCAGCGGGATCGGCTTTGGCGCGACCGCCGCCAAGATCGGACGATCCGTCTTTGCCAACCCTCTGCTGATCGGAATCGCGCTGGGGTTTGCCGCGAATTTCATCGGCTTCACCGCGCCCGAAACGCTCAACGCGGCACTTGAGATGATGCGCCGCGCCGCGCTGCCCGTCGCGCTGTTCGGGCTCGGTGCAGTGCTGTATCGCTACCGGCCCGAGGGCGATCTGCGCGTCGTGTCGATGATCTGCGTGATCTCGCTGGGCCTGCACCCGGCAATCGCATGGACCATGGGGCAAATCGTCGGCCTCAGCGACGGGCAACTGAAATCCGCCGTGCTGACAGCTTCCATGGCGCCGGGCGTGAACACCTATATTTTCGCCAATCTCTACGGCGTGGCGAAACGTGTCGCGGCCTCTGCCGTGCTGATCGCGACGGCCCTCTCGGTGGGCACCATCTGGCTTTGGTTGCAGGTGCTGGGATAGGCATGACGTTAGAAAGGAAAGACAAGGACATGACCGATTTCGCCAAGACCCGCGCCGCGTTCGATCTGCCAGAAGGGATGATCTATCTCGACGGCAATTCGCTGGGCCCACTGCCCCGCGCGGCCAAGGCGCGCGTTGCCCGGACGCTGGAGGCGGAATGGGGCGAGATGCTGATCACCGGCTGGAACAAGGCGGGCTGGATGGCGCAGCCGGCGCGGCTTGGCGATCGGATCGGCCGACTGATCGGCGCGCCCGAAGGCACGGTCGTTCTGGGCGACACGCTGTCGATCAAGGTCTACCAGGCGCTCGCCTCGGCCCTGCCCCTGCGCGAAGAGCGCAAGGTGATCCTGTCGGACACGGGCAATTTCCCGACCGATCTGTACATGGCCGAGGGGCTGGCGCGCAGCCTTGGACAGGGCCATGTCGTGAAGACCGTCGCGCCCGAAGAGGTTGAGAGTCACATCGACGACAACGTCGCCGTCCTGATGCTGACCGAGGTCGACTACCGCACCGGGCGGCGGCACGACATGGCGGCGCTGACGGCCCGCGCCCATGCGGTCGGCGCGTTGACGATCTGGGATCTGGCGCATTCGGCCGGGGCCTTTCCGGTCGACGTCACGGGGGGCGGCGCAGATTTCGCGGTGGGCTGCACTTACAAGTTCCTCAATGGCGGGCCGGGCGCGCCCGCATTCATCTATGTCTCGCCCGATCTGGCCGGGATCGCGGAACCTGCGCTTCAGGGCTGGCTGGGGCACGAAGCGCCCTTCGCCTTCGATCCAGACTACCGCGCGGGGCGCGGAGTGGAGCGGATGCGCGTCGGCACGCCGCCGGTGATCCAGATGGCGGCCTTGGAGGCGGCCTTGGACATATGGGACGGCGTTGATTTGGGCACGCTGCACGCGCGGTCGAAAGACCTTTCGGAGCTGTTCATCCGCGAGATCGAGGCGCGCTGCCCGGACCTGGCGCTTGCTTCGCCGCGCGATGCAGATCAGCGCGGCAGCCAGGTTTCTTTCCACTTCGAAGACGGCTATGCGGCGATGCAAGCCCTGATCGCGCGCGGCGTCGTGGGTGATTTCCGCGCGCCGGACATCATGCGCTTTGGCATCACGCCACTTTACCTGTCGGCAGAGGATATCGTAGCGGCGGCCGAGATCCTTGAAGCGGTTCTGAAGGACAGGCTGTGGGACAATCCGGCCTATCTGGTACGCCAGGCGGTGACGTGAATTCACGCGCTGTCGCGCGTGATCCGCTGGGGGAGGCTCTGCCTCCCCCAGACCCCCTCCGAGGGTATTTATGGAACCAAAGTAGGCGGGTGTTCAGACCGCAGTCAGGCCGCCATCCACGGCGAGGGCCTGGCCGGTCATGAAGCTGTTGGCGGGATCCGCGAGGAGAAGCAGTGCCTCGATGATGTCTTGCGGTTCCGCGACACGGCGCATGGGGATGCGGCCGGTAATCCTGTCATACGCGGTCTCGCGGTCGGTTCCGTGGCGGGCGGCGACCTCGTCTGCCATGGCGTCAAAGAGCGGGGTGGCGGCAAAGCTGGGGCAAAGCGCGTTGACGCGTATGCCCTTGCGCGCGGTTTCATCGGCCGCAGATTTCGTCAGGCCAATGACCGCGTGTTTCGAGGCGGCATAGGCGGCAAGCTGGCCCGCGCCGACGAGCCCGGCGGCAGAGGCGATGTTGACGATGGCGCCGCCCTTCTCGCTCATCGCGGGGATCTGGTGGCGCAGGCCCAGGAAGACGCCCTTGGCATTGACGGCCATGATGCGGTCGAAAGCCTCGGGTTTGGTCTTGTGGATCGGCGCCATGGACCCGCCGATCCCGGCATTGTTGATCGCGATGTCGAGGGTGCCGAAACGCTTCGTCACCTCTGCGATATGGGCGGCCCAGCCTGCATCGTCGGTCACGTCGAGATGCGCGGTCAGCGTTTCTTCGGGCAGGCCGACGCGGTCGATCTGGCCAGTATCGCTGAGCGCGAGGCGCGCGCCTTCGGCGGCGAAGCGGCGGGCGGCGGCCTGGCCGAACCCGCCCGCCGCCCCGGTGATCAGGACGGTCAACCCCGCAAAACGCATCAGGTCGCTTCGTTGCTGTATTTGCGCAGCTCGGCGCGCGCGACCTGACGGCGATGGACGGCATCGGGACCGTCGGCAAAGCGCAGCGTGCGCAGATGCGTCCACATGGAGGCGAGCGGGAAATCCTGGCTGATGCCCGATCCACCATGCATCTGGATCGCCTCGTCCACCACCTTGAGCGCCATGCGCGGGGCGACAACCTTGATCTGGCTGATCCAGGGTTGCGCGGCGCGGGTGCCCATCGAGTCCATCATCCACGCGGCCTTGAGGCAAAGCAGCCGGGCCTGTTCGATTTCCATGCGGCATTCGGCGATGATGTCGTAGTTCGCGCCGAGATCGACAAGCGGTTTGCCAAAGGCCTCGCGGGCGCGGGCGCGGCGGATCATCAGTTCCAGCGCGCGTTCAGCCTGACCGATGGCACGCATGCAATGATGGATGCGGCCCGGCCCAAGGCGGCCTTGCGCGACCTCGAAGCCGCGCCCTTCGCCAAGGACGACCGCATCGCCCGAGATGCGCACATCGGTGAAGCGGATATGCATATGGCCATGCGGCGCGTCGTCATGGCCGAAGACCTGCATCGGGCGCAGAACCTCGATGCCGGGGGTCTTGGCGTCGATCAGAAACATCGTGTGGCGCTGGTGCTTGGCGGCGCCGGGATCAGTCTGCACCATGGTGATGTAGAGGGCGCAGCGCGGATCGCCAGCACCCGAAATCCAGTGCTTTTCACCGTTCAGCACCCAATCGTCGCCGTCCCGTTCCGCGCGCATCGAGATATTCGTGGCGTCAGACGAGGCGACATCGGGTTCGGTCATCAGATAGGCAGACCGCGTGACACCCTCCAAGAGATCGGGAAGCCAGCGATCCTTGTGCGCCTGCGTGCCATAGCGTTCGAGGACTTCCATGTTGCCGGTATCGGGCGCCGAGCAGTTGAAGATCTCGGCCGCCAGCGGGACCTTGCCCATCTCTTCGGCGAGATAGGCGTATTCCACCGTCGACAGGCCAAAGCCCTTGTCGCTGCCCGTCAGCCAGAAGTTCCAGAGGCCGCGTTTTTTCGCCTCTGTCTTCAGTTGATCGAGGATCTCAAGCTGGCGCGGCGTGTGCTGGAACCGGTCGCCGGTCGGGTGCTTGCCGACCTCGGCATGGTACTCGGCGTCAAGCGGTGCAATCTCGGTCAGGGTCATGTCGCGCACGCGCGCCACAAGGTCCTTGATCCGGTCGGTCATGCCAAGATCCATGGCGTCTCTCCCCTATTCTTCCTAAAGCGCCGCGATGCGCGACTTGGCGGCGGCGTATTCTTCGCCAAGGCGCGCGACGCGCGCGGCGACTGGCTCCACGGCCTTGACCGCGCCGATGCCCTGTCCCGATCCCCAAATCTGGCTCCAGGCCTTGGCCTTGGATTCGCCGCTGCCGAAATTCATGTCCTTCACGTCACCTTTTGACAGCGCGTCCGGATCCATCCCGGCCTTTCGGATCGAGGGGGCGAGGTAGTTGCCATGCACGCCGGTAAAGAGGTTCGAGTTCACGATATCCTCTGCGCCGCTGTCGACGATCATGGCCTTGTATTCGTCCTGTGCGTTCGCCTCTTCCGTCGCGATGAAGGGCGAACCGATATAGGCGAGATCCGCGCCCATGGCCTGCGCCGCCAGCACCGCGCCCCCCGTGGCGATGGAGCCCGACAGCAAAAGCGGGCCGTCGAACCATTCGCGGATTTCCTGGATCAGGGCGAAAGGCGATTGTTCCCCCGCGTGACCGCCCGCGCCCGCCGCCACTGCGATCAGACCGTCGGCGCCCTTGTCGATGGCTTTGCGCGCGAAGGTGTTGTTGATGATGTCATGCAGCGCGATGCCGCCGCAATCATGGGCGGCCTCGTTCACCTCGACCCGCGCCCCGAGAGAGGTGATCCAGATCGGCACGTTCCACTTGTGACAAATCTCGATATCCTTCTCGAGCCGCGCGTTCGAGCGGTGGACGATCTGATTGACCGCATAGGGCGCGGCGGGGGTGTCGGGGTTTTCCTGATTGTGCTTGTCGAGCGCCTCGGTGATCTCTTTCAGCCAGATTTCCAGCATGTTCGGATCGCCTTCCTTCTCGCGCGCGTTGAGCGCGGGGAAGGACCCGACGATGCCCGCCTTGCACTGGGCGATGACAAGGGCCGGGTTCGAGACGATGAACATCGGGCTTGCGACAACCGGAAGGCGCAGGCCTTGAAGGATGGGAGGAAGGCTCATTCAGGTCGTGTCCTTTAGGTAAAAACGGTGCAGCCAGCGCGCGACGATCGCGGGCTTTGGGCCGCCCTCGATCTCGACGGTGACGTCCCAGCCCAGCGCCATTTCGCGCGGACGGATTTCGGTGATCTCGGCAAGGGTGAACGCGGCGCGAACGCGCGATCCGGCGCGGACGGGGGAAACCATGCGCAGGCGGTCAAAGCCGTAATTGACGCTCATCTCGGTTCCCTCGGGGATCGGCATCGCGTCATAGGCCATGGCGGACAGCATCGACAGCGTCAGGAACCCGTGGGCCACGGTCCCGCCAAAGGGCGTTGCCGCGGCACGGTCTGGATCGACATGGATATACTGGTGGTCCCCGGTCAGATCGGCGAAGCGGTCGATCATGTCCTGATCGACCGTGATCCAATCGGAGACGCCAAGAACCTCGCCCACCCGCGCCTGCATTTCAGGCACGGGCAGCGGCGGGGCGCGCATGACCTCGGTGACAGACATCAGGCGTCCGGCAATTTGTGGTCCGACAGCTTTTCGCGCAAGGTCAGCTTCGATACCTTGCCCGTCGCGGTGAGCGGCAGATCCTCGACCACCACCATGTCATCGGGCAGTTGCCATTTCGCGAAATGCTTCGACAATTCCGCCTTGATGTCTTCGAAGTCCGGCGACTTGCCTTCAGCGGGAACGACAACCAACAAGGGCCGTTCGTCCCATTTCGGATGCGGCAGGGCGATCACGGCGCAGCTGGCCACATCCGGGTGCGCAGCAACCACGTTTTCCAGATCAATGGATGAAATCCATTCGCCGCCCGACTTGATCAAATCCTTCGCGCGGTCACGGATCACAAGAAAGCCTTCCGGGTCGATAGAGGCCACATCGCCAGTGCCGAACCAGCCTTCGGCGTCGATCACCTTTGCGGTCGCCTCGTCATTGGCGAAATAACCCGAAACGATCGTGTTACCGCGCACGTAAAGTTCTCCGGTGGCCTCGCCGTCATGGGGCAGACGGTTGCCGCTGTCGTCGACAATCTTCAACTCGCAGCCAAAGACACGGCGACCCTGCTTGGCCTTTTTCTTCAGTCGCTCGTCAAGGGGCTTGTCGTCCATTGTGGCCGGCAGATTGCCTTGCGTGCCGACGGGGCTCATTTCCGTCATGCCCCAGGCATGGCAGACATTGATACCCATTTCCTCAAACGCTCGGATCATCGACGCGGGTGCGGCAGAGCCGCCGACGACCACATCGCCGAAGCCCTTGGGCGGTCGGCCTTCGGACTTGATCGTGGCCAAGAGCCCCTGCCAGACCGTGGGAACGCCCCAAGCAGAAAACACCTCTTCGTTTTCCATCAGCTTGAAGATGCTGTCGCCATCCAGCGCAGGCCCCGGGAAGATCAGCGACGCCCCCGTCAGCGGCGCGGCATAGGGCAGGCCCCAGGCGTTGACATGGAAAAGCGGGACGACCGGCAGGATGCGCTTGCCTTCCTGCAAAGCGGCGGGCAGCGAGATCGCAACCATCATCGCATGCAGCACGGTCGAACGGTGCGAATAAAGCGCACCTTTCGGGTTCCCGGTGGTCCCCGATGTGTAGCACAGCGCCGCCGCGTCATCCTCGGCCAGTTCGGGCCAGTCAAACGCGGCCGCCTGCCCGTCCAGCAGATCCTCATAGCACAGGAACGGCACATCGCTTTTGGGCATGTGATCGCGGTCCGTCATGACGACGAATTGCAGGTCATCGGGCAGCAGGCCCCGGATCTTTTCGATCAGAGGCACGAACGTCGTGTCGAGGAACAGCGCCTTATCCTCGGCATGGCCGACGATATAGCTCATCTGTTCGGGGCTGAGGCGCGGGTTGATCGTGTGGCAGACCGACCCGATGCCGGAAATGGCATAATACAGCTCGAAATGCCGATAGCCGTTCCAGGCCAGCGTCGCGACGCGGTCGCCCGGATTGATGCCAAGGCCCTTCAGCGCATGGGCCAGCTGCCCCACCCGGCCCAGCGTTTCGGCATAGGTCGTGCGATGCACGTCGCCCTCGGTGCGGACGGACACGATCTCGGCCTCGGGATACACCTCGGCGGCATAGGTCAGGATGTCCGCGATCAGCAGCGGACGGTGCATCATCATGCCCTTCATGGCATCCTCCCTTATGGTCGGCCCGGTCTTTTGCCGGACGTCTTGTGCGCGATGTAATCAGATGGATTGCAGGGGGGAAAGGCCCGACGCCGAATGACGCGGCGAGATATGCCAGGCCTAGCCTCCAGCCGTGCGGATGAGACCCGACAGTTCTGCGACCTTTTCATCCACAAGCGCCCTGTCTCCCAGCGATTCCACATTGAGCCGGAGCATCGCCTCGGTGTTGGACTTGCGAATATTGGCGCGCCAGGTTCCGAAGGACAGCGACAGCCCATCAAGCCGGTCCACGCGATCCGCCGTTGGCACCACCTTCTGTTCCAAAGCCGCCAGCGCCGCATCAGCATCCTTCAGGCGAAAGTTGATTTCTCCCGAAGACGGATGCCGTTCGCGCATGTCGGCCAGAAGCGCGGATAGCGGCTGCCCGGTTTCGGCCATGTGTGCCGCGACCAGAATCCAGGGGATCATGCCGCTGTCGCAATACATGAAGTCTCGGAAATAGTGATGCGCCGACATCTCGCCGCCATAGGCCGCATCATGTTCGCGCATCACGGCCTTCATCAGCGCATGTCCCGTGGGTGCGGGCACGGCTGTGCCGCCGCCTTCGGCCACGATGCGCTGCGTGTTCCACTCGATGCGCGGGTCATGGACGATATTTGCGCCTGGCTCTTTCGCCAGAACGGCAGCGGCCAAAAGGCCGACGACATATTCCCCGTCCACGAAGGCGCCGGTTTCATCGAAGAAAAAGCAGCGGTCGAAATCCCCGTCCCAGGCGACGCCAAGATCGGCCCCCGACTCCCGGACGGCATCCGCAGTCACGGGCTGGTTTTCCGGCAAAAGCGGGTTCGGGATACCGTTCGGAAACTCCGGGTCAGGATCGTGATGCAACCGCTCGAACTGCAGCGCGCAGCCCGCCTTGGCCAATCCATTCGCAATCGCGTCGAAGGTCGGCCCTGCAGCGCCGTTCCCGGCATTGACGAGAATCCTGCCCGAACCAAGGCTTGCGGGATCGACGAAGGACAGGACGCGCCGAACATAATCGGCGCGTAGGTCTTCGCGGCGGCGGCTGCCCCCCAGCTTGGGCACGCCCATGTCCTCGCCATAGACCAGCGTCTCGATCTCGGACAGCCCATTGGCACGGCTGATCGGGCGCGCGCCTTCGATCACCATCTTGAAGCCATTATCGCCCTTGGGATTATGCGACGCGGTGACCATGATCCCGCCATCGGCTTTCAGATAATCGGTTCCGAAATACACCTCTTCGGTGCCGCAAAGGCCAAGTTCGATCACCTCGGCGCCCTCGTCCACAAGGCCGCCTGCCACCGCATCCATCAGCGCCGGGGAACTGTCGCGGCAATCGCGGCCCAGCACAACGCGCCGCGCGCCGGTCACGCGGGCAAAGGCGCGCCCGATCCTGTGCGCGATCCGCTCGTCAAGATTGACGCCGACCGTGCCGCGCACATCGTAACTTTTAAAGCAGGATTGCACCTAGAACGCCTTGAAGGTCAGCGTCGTCAACGTGCGTTCAAGCCCGTCGATGTCGAGAAGGTTGTCGTTGATATACTTGCCCACATCGGCATCGCCCGGAATGTAGAGCTTCAGCAAGAGGTCGTATTCGCCGCTTGTCGAATAAAGCTCGGAATGGATTTCGCGCAGCGCGATCGCCTCGGCCACGTCATAGGTGGTGCCGGGACGGCAGCGGATCTGGACGAAGACACAGGTGGTCATGGGGCTCTCCGGTTATTCGGGCAGAGCCTAGTGCGGGGCGGCGGGCTTCGGCAAGCGCCAAGGCCCGTATTCCGGGGCCTCTCCCTTCGGAAATCCGATCCTGCGTCTTGACCTCTGAACGGCAGAGGTGGCGGTCCGGCCACGGGGCGCGCAGCCTCATCCAAACGAATGGGTTCCCTCATGCGGCGTGCCGCCGTATAGCGAGTGCGACCAAGCGGAGACGGGCCATGCGCAGCGCAAAGATCACGCGAAAGACGGCAGAGACGGATATCTCGGTCGAGATCGATCTCGACGGGACCGGCGCCTATGACAACAAGACAGGCGTGGGGTTTTTCGATCACATGCTTGACCAGCTGTCGCGCCATGCGCTGATCGACATGACTGTCCGCTGCGAAGGCGATCTGCATATCGACGATCACCACACGGTCGAGGATGTGGGCATCGCTTTGGGTCAGGCTCTGGGCAAGGCGATGGGCGACAAGCGCGGCATAAGACGCTATGGGTCCTGCCTCTTGCCGATGGACGACGCGCTGGTGCGCGCAGCGCTCGATCTGTCGGGGCGCCCCTATCTGGTGTGGAACGTGGACCTGCCGAGCGCGAAGATCGGCACGTTCGATACCGAGCTGGTGCGCGAATTCTTTCAGGCGCTGTCGACCCATGGCGGGATCACCCTGCATGTCGACAAGCTGCACGGGATCAACGCGCACCACATCGCCGAGGCCGCATTCAAGGCGGTCGCGCGGGCGCTGCGCGATGCGCTGGAGGTGGATGCCCGCAAGGGCGATGCGGTGCCCTCGACCAAAGGCATGCTCTGATCCCAAAGCGCGGGATCAGGTATTTTTAGAACCAAAGTGTGATGGGGTGCGCGCTTGCTGACTGTCCTGATTGATTACGACAGCGGAAACCTGCATTCGGCCGAGAAGGCCTTTCAGCGCATGGCGCGCGAGACGGGGGGCGGCGAGGTGCTGGTGTCCTCGCGCCCCGAGGATGTGGCGCGCGCGGACCGGATCGTCCTGCCGGGAGACGGGGCGTTCCCGGCCTGCCGCGCGGCCCTGTTCGCCGCGACCGGCGTGCATGAGGCGATGCAAGAGGCGGTGGTGGCGCGCGGGCGGCCCTTCATGGGGATTTGCGTCGGAATGCAGATGCTGGCGGCCCGAGGGCATGAATATGAAACGGTTGCGGGGCTGGGCCTGATCGACGGGGATGTGGTGAAGATCACGCCCGAGGACCCGGGGCTGAAGGTGCCGCATATGGGTTGGAACGATCTGGTGGTCGGCGCCGAGCATCCGGTTCTGGCGGGCGTGGCGACGGGCGATCACGCCTATTTCGTCCATTCCTACCATTTCGAGGTGGCCGATCCTGCGGACCGGCTGGCCTGGTGCGAGTATGGTCAGGAAATCACCGCCATCGTCGGGCGCGGCAATGTGATCGGCTGCCAGTTCCACCCGGAAAAGAGCCAGGCGGCGGGGCTGCGCATCATCGGGAATTTCCTGGGCTGGGCGCCGTAGCGCCCTGCCCTGATCTGCGCGCTATTCCGCCGCGACCTTCTTCGGCAGCAGCATCGGCTTGAGGTAGCGGCCCGTATGGCTCGCCTCGATCTCGGCTACTTCTTCGGGGGTGCCGGTCGCCACGACCTCGCCGCCGCCATCGCCGCCTTCCGGGCCGATGTCGATCAACCAGTCGGCGGTCTTGATGACGTCGAGATTATGCTCGATCACCACCACGGTATTCCCGGCATCCACCAGTTCGTGCAGCACTTCCAAAAGCTTGCGGACATCTTCGAAATGAAGACCCGTCGTCGGTTCATCCAGGATATAGAGCGTGCGGCCCGTCGATCGTTTCGCAAGTTCCTTCGACAGCTTCACGCGCTGCGCCTCGCCGCCCGACAGCGTGGTCGCCTGCTGGCCAACCTTGATGTAGCCAAGCCCCACCCGCACCAGCGCATCCATCTTCTCGCGGATCGACGGGACAGCGGCGAAAAAGCCCTGCGCATCCTCGACGGTCATGTCGAGCACATCGGCGATGGATTTGCCCTTGAACTTGATCTCCAGAGTCTCGCGGTTATAACGCGCGCCCTTGCAGGTTTCGCACTCGACATAGACATCTGGCAAAAAGTGCATCTCGATCTTGATGACGCCGTCGCCCTGGCACGCTTCGCAGCGCCCGCCCTTCACGTTGAAGGAAAAGCGCCCCGGCTTGTAGCCGCGCGCCTTCGCCTCTGGCAGGCCCGCGAACCAGTCGCGGATGGGCGTGAAGGCACCCGTGTAAGTCGCGGGGTTGGAGCGCGGCGTGCGCCCGATGGGCCGCTGGTCGATGTCGATGACCTTGTCGAGATGTTCCAGCCCCTTGATCGTCTCGCAGGGCGCGGGCACCTGCCGCGCGCCGTTGAGCCGCATGGAGGCCGTCTTGAACAGCGTCTCGATGGTCAGCGTGGACTTGCCGCCGCCCGACACGCCGGTGACGCAGACAAATTTGCCCAGCGGGAAGTCGACCGTCACATCGCGCAGGTTGTTGCCGCTGGCCTTGACCACGGTGACCTTCTTCTTGCCCTTCTTGCCTTTGCGCCGCTCTGCCGGGACGGCAATTTCACGGGTGCCGGACAGATACTGACCGGTGATTGAATTTGGGTCGGCCGCGATGGCCTGAGGCACGCCATGGCTGACGACCTGTCCGCCGTGCACCCCCGCGCCGGGGCCGATATCAAAGACATAATCGGCCTCGCGTATCGCTTCTTCGTCGTGTTCGACCACGATGACGGTATTGCCCTGATCGCGCAGGTTCTTGAGCGTGGTCAGAAGGCGATCATTGTCGCGCTGGTGCAGGCCGATGGACGGCTCGTCGAGCACATAGAGAACGCCGGTCAGCCCACTGCCGATCTGGCTGGCAAGTCGAATACGCTGCGATTCCCCGCCTGACAGCGTGCCGGCATTGCGGCTGAGAGTCAGGTATTCAAGGCCGACATTGTTCAGGAATCCAAGCCGCTCGCGGATCTCCTTCAGGATGGCGCGAGCGATCTCGTTCTTCTGTGCGGTAAGATCCTCGGGGGCGTTCTCGATGAATTCCAGCGCCTCACGGATGGATTTCTGCACGATCTGGCCGATATGCTCGCCGCCGATCTTGACCGCCAGCGCCTCTTGCCGCAGCCGGTAACCGCCGCAGGTGCCGCAGGGGCGGTTGTTCTGATAGCGCTCGAACTCTTCGCGGATCCACGACGAGTCCGTCTCGCGATAGCGGCGTTCCATGTTGGGCACGACGCCTTCGAAGGCGCGCTTGACTTGGTAGACGCGGCCGCCTTCGTCATAGCGGAACTGGATTTCTTCGCCGTCGGACCCGTATAGAAAGACCTTTTGCACCTTCTCGGGCAGATCTTTCCAAGGGGTCGATCTGTTGAAATCATAGTGCTTCGCGATCGCCTCGATCGTCTGCAGGAAATACGGCGACTTGCCCTTCCGCCACGGCGCGATCGCACCGTTGGCCAGCGTCAGCGCCTCATCGGGGACCATCAATTTTTCGTCGAAAAATAGCTCTACCCCGAGGCCGTCACAGGAGGGACAGGCGCCGAACGGGGCGTTGAAGGAAAACAGGCGCGGCTCGATTTCCGGGATGGTGAAGCCGCTGACGGGACAGGCGAAGTTCTCGGAAAACGTGATCCGCTCCGGCTCGCCCTCTTTCGGGGCGGTTTCCAGGATGGCGATCCCGTCAGCGAGATCGAGCGCCGTTCGGAAACTGTCGGCCAGCCGCGTCTCAAGACCCTCACGCACGACAATCCGGTCGACCACGACGTCGATATCGTGGCGGAACTTCTTGTCGAGCGCCGGCGGCTCATCAAGCTCGTAGAACTGGCCGTCCACCTTGACGCGCTGAAAGCCCTGCTTGCGCAGCTCTATGAATTCCTTGCGGTATTCGCCCTTCCGATCCCGGATGATCGGCGCCAGAAGATAGCCGCGCGTGCCCTCTTCCATCGCCATCACGCGGTCGACCATGTCCTGCACCTGCTGCGCCTCGATGGGCAGGCCGGTGGCGGGTGAATATGGCGTGCCGACGCGGGCGAAGAGAAGCCGCATATAGTCGTAGATCTCGGTCACCGTGCCGACGGTCGAACGCGGGTTCTTCGATGTTGTCTTCTGCTCGATGGATATCGCGGGGCTGAGGCCGCTGATATGATCCACATCAGGCTTTTGCATCATGTCGAGGAACTGGCGCGCATAGGCCGACAGCGATTCCACATAACGGCGCTGGCCCTCGGCATAGATCGTATCGAAGGCGAGCGAAGACTTGCCCGACCCCGAAAGGCCCGTGATCACGACCAACTGGTCGCGCGGGATATCCACGTCGATATTCTTGAGGTTATGCTCGCGCGCGCCGCGCACCTCGATATGTTTCAGCTCTGGCATGGCCACCCTTTCAGAGTCAGGCACCATTTAGGCGCTACGATCCAAACCGCAAACCGTCTGGACGGGTTTGGCGGGAACATTAACGGAACATTTACCAAGGATCACGCGGATTCAGCGATCTTTCTGTGGATAAGAAGGCTCACCGAAAGCCCCGCCAGGGAAAGCGCACAGAAAAGCAGCGCCGGGCCCATCAGACCCGCGCCGAGCGTCAGCGCAAAAAGCGGTGTCGAGATCGCCGTGCCCACATTGCCCATCTGCGCCATCGCCCCGTTCGACAGCGCCTGATCGGCGCTCTCGGCATTAAGTTCCGGCACCAGCGCAAAGCTCGCCCCAGGCACCAGCCCGATCACGATGAAGAGCGGCACCACCACGGCAAGGCGCAAGGATTCCGGCACCAGCAACAAGAGCACCATCATGGTCGCGCCTCCGGTGAAGCCCAGAAACAAGATCCGCTGCGTCGCCATGGCGCGCGCCAGAAATCCCGCGCCGAATGTGCCGATCAGTGCGATCAGCGGCAGGATGGGCCCGGTCCAAGGCCCAAGAAAGCGTGGCAGATAGGTCAGCAGCGCCAGAAAGGTCAGCGTGTGAAACACAAAGCCCAGCGCGGGCGCGATCCGGCGCGGGCTGCGGTAGATGGAGAGTTGCCGCTCGATCCAGCCGCCCGCCGCCTCGGCCTTCGCCACCCCGCGCGACAATCTGGGCGCCAGTGCAAGCGCCAGCACCCAAAGCCCGATGCCGTGGCCCGCGAAAATGCCCCCCGGCCCGAACCGGTCCAACGCCCAGGGCGCCACCGCCGCCGTCAGCGCAAATCCGACGCCAAAGAAGGTGCCCCACAGCCCCATCACCACGGATTTGTCGCGCGGGACGGCGACCGCCGCCATCAGCGTTGGCGCCGAAACAACAATCGCCAGATGCGCCGCGCCCTCCAGAAGCCGCAGCGCCATGAAGGGCAGAAACGGCGGCAAGCTGGCCTGGACCAGCGACAGTGCGCCCCCGGCAATCAATGCGGCCAGAAGAACCTTCCGCACGCCGACCCGCGCCACGATCGCCCCCGCCGTCGCGCCCAGAACGATGCCCGTCAGGCTGACCAGCGACACAGCGAAGGGCAGCCAGCCCCCCGCGCCGGGATACACCTCAGCCAAGGCCCCCAGCGACAGGGAAATCTTGGCAAATTGCCCCGCCGCGAAGAGCCCCGCGATGAACAGAAGGATCACGAGGGTCCAGTCGGTGCGGATGCGTGTCATGCCCCCGCGCTACGCCACCCCGCGCCCTCAGGCAAGCGGCTGTTTCACGCCGGCTTCACTGCAATCAGCGTGGCGACGACCTGGAACCCATACAGCGTTCCGGCGTCGCGCCGCCGTTCGTATTCGGCGACCAGCGCCTCGGCCAGTGGCGCACCGATGACCCCGCGCGCGACCATGTCCGCCCCGGTCATCTTGACCCAAGCCAGCATGCCATCACCGTCGGTAATCGGCCGCGCGACAAGCGAGAGTTTTTCGACCGAAAGCCCGCTTGCCATGACCATCGGACGCAGTTTCCCGGTGATATGCGGATCGGTGACGTAGTCGTCGATAAAGGCCCCCGCCATCGCGTCCAGCGGGTCATTCGGCGCGGAGGCGAGCGTGCCTTTCGAGAAATCCATGTCGCAGATCACCAGCTTGCCGCCCGGGCGCAGAACGCGCGCCGCATCCGCGATCAGGGCCGCCGGATCGGGCACATGGGTCAAGAGCGTATGCATGATCACGTGATCGGCGCTGGCGTCGCCTACGGGAAGCGTGCCGTCTGTCGCGGCGAATTCGACGTTGTCCAGATGCCCGGCCCGCTCTTTCGCCTTTGCGATGAACCGCTCTGAAATATCGAAGGCGCGCACCTTGCCGGCCCCGGCCACCGCCGCGATGCGGCGCGTCACGGCCCCTGCACCGCATCCGTTCTCGACCGTCAGGGTGTCTTCGGAAAACGAGAGCGCGCCCAGATAGGCCGCAACGACCTCTTCCATCACAGGCTCGGATTGGCGGCCGTCCATCGCCTCGGCGAAAACCGACACAAAGGCGTCCCCCGCAGCATCCACGTTCTGAAACGGATCGGTCATGTGCTGTGCTCCCCAAGGTTTACCCATGGGAAGCTAGCACATCATTTCGCGCGCCAGTTAATAATGAATCGCGCGCCCATAAGCGTCGAGAACCGACTCGTGCATCATCTCCGACAGCGTCGGATGCGGGAAGACGGTGTTCATCAGGTCCTCTTCCGTGGTCTCAAGCTGCCGCCCGACCACATAGCCCTGGATCAGCTCGGTCACTTCCGCGCCGACCATATGCGCGCCCAACAGCTCGCCAGTCTTGGCATCGAAGACGGTCTTCACAAGGCCCTCTGCCTCACCCAGCGCGATGGCCTTGCCGTTGCCGATGAAGGGGAACTTGCCGACCTTGACGTCATAGCCCTTCTCCTTGGCCTGCGCCTCGGTCAGGCCGACGCTGGCGACCTGCGGATGGCAATAGGTGCAGCCCGCGATGCTGTCGGGATCGACCGGGTGCACATTGTTCTTGCCCGCGATCAGCTCTGCCACCATCACGCCCTCATGGCTCGCCTTGTGCGCCAGCCAGGGCGCCCCGGCGATATCGCCGATGGCATAGAGGCCCTCGATCCCGGTGCGGCAATATTCGTCCGTCACGACATGCGTGCGGTCGATCTTGACGCCCAGCTCTTCCAAACCCAGACCCTCGACATTGCCGACGATACCCACAGCGGAAATCACGGTGTCGAAGTCATGGGTCTCGGTCTTGCCGCCGCTTTCGATATGCGCAGTCACCTTGCCCTTGCCGCGATCCAGCGATTTGACCATCGCCTTTTGCATGATCTTCATGCCCTGCTTCTCGAACTGCTTTTTCGCGTGGTTCGAGATCTCTTCGTCCTCGACGGGCAGCACGCGATCCATCACCTCGACCACGGTCGTCTCGGCGCCCAGCGTGTTGTAAAAGCTTGCAAATTCGATGCCGATCGCGCCCGATCCGATGACCAGCAGCTTTTTCGGCATGCGCTTGGGTTCCAGCGCGTGCTTGTAGGTCCAGACCAGATCGCCATCGGCTTCCAGCCCCGGCAGTTCCCGCGCCCGCGCGCCGGTGGCGAGGATGACCGACTTCGCCGTCAATTCCTCAGTGCCTTTGTCGGCCTTGACCGACACCTTGCCCTTGGCGGGGATCGACGCCGCGCCCATCACCACGGTGATCTTGTTCTTCTTCATCAGATGCGCCACGCCCGAGGACAGCTGCTTGGCCACCCCGCGAGAGCGCTTGACGACCGCATCAAGATCATAGCCGATCCCGTCGGCCTTCAGCCCAAACTCCTTGGCACGGTGCATCAGGTGGAACACCTCAGAGGACCGCAGCATCGCTTTCGTCGGAATGCACCCCCAGTTGAGGCAGATACCGCCCAGATGCTCGCGCTCGACGATGGCCACCTTCAGCCCAAGCTGCGCGCCGCGAATGGCCGCCACGTAGCCGCCGGGCCCCGCACCGATGACAATCATATCGTAACTGGACGCCATGCCGATCCTCCAAACCAGAATTTGTTTAACGTTAAACGACCTAACGCCTCTTCGCAATCCGCCGACAAGGCAGACCGGCCATGCAAATCCGGGACACAGCGTCTCACTTTGGGTCTGTAAATACCTCAGCGGGGGCGGTACGCCCCCGCCCCGCCGCCCGGAACGGGTGGCACATGGAATGCCGCGTCAGCGGCTCAACTGGATCACGCCCGGTTTTCCACCGCGTCCAACGCCGCGCGATAGCCGCCTTCGGCGACAAAGGCCGCCTCAAGCGCAGTCGTGCCACGCGCCAGTGCCTCGTTGCGATAGGGGAACCTGCCGAAGCGGCGGATCACCTCGCGATGCGCCTTGGCGTGCAGAAGGTTGGTTCCCTCGTCCGGAAGCCGCATCGACATCAGCCGCACGCAGCGGTCCTGGTCCGCCAGGTTTTCCGAATGCATCAGCGGCAGATAGAAGAACTGCCGCGCGGGCGGGTCGATCCGCATGTCCCATTGCCGCGCGATGGCCAGTTTCGCGGCGGCAAGCGCGACCGCATCCGATGCAAACGCCTTCCCCTCACCGCGGAACATGTTGCGCGGGAACTGATCGTTCAGGATGATATAGGCCAGCGTGCCCGTTGGATAGGTAAGCCACAGGGCAAAAGCACCCTCTTGCGCCTCATTCCAGGCCTCCAGAAACCGGTCGCGGATCCGCTGATCGAGCGCGTCATCCGCGACATACCAGTCCTTCGGTTCTAACTCATCGAGCCAGAAGCGAAGCACTTCATCCGGACTTATCATTGTCACCTCCAACGCCGTCATCCCCACGCGTTCCTGTGGATGATTACAGAATTGTAACGGTCCGGCAATCGTTTAGGCGCTGGTGTCTGCCGCTGCCTCCTCCTCGGCCTCCTCGGCTTGTTCGACCACCCATTCCTGTGCGGATTCAAAGGCCACGGGCGACGCGGTCGGCATGACCGCGACATAGGCCCCCGTCTCGTCCACCGGCACGCCCGTTCGCTGCGTCATCCGGTAGGTGGCATAGGCCGCGACCGCAAACATCAGCACCGCGATGAACAGCCAGAACCCGTTCGCCCCGATCACGCCCATCAGCCAGCCTGTCACGACAGGCCCCGCGACCGACCCGACGCCGTTGACAAAGATCATCGCCCCCGACGCGCCTGCCATGTCCTCGGGCGCAAGATAGTCGTTCATATAGGCGATCAGCAGCGAATAAAGCGGGTTCGACATACCGCCAACGGTGAACCCGACACCCAGCACCACAAGATAGCTCGACCCGAACAGCCAGCCAACCATGCCCGCCACCCCGCCCAGCGCGGCGACGATCCCGATCAGAAGCCGCCGGTCCATCCGGTCCGACAGGTAGCCGATGGGAAATTGCAGCACCATCGCGCCGACGAAGATCGCCGACACGAAGGCCGAGATTTGTTGTACGTTGAACCCCGCCTCGGTCGCGTAGACCGCCGCCATGCCGAATTGCGCCGCAAAGACGCCGCCCATCAGGAACATGCCCACGAAGGCCAGCGGCGAGGCGACGAAGAGATCCCTCAGCCCCAGCGATTTCGTCGCCTCGAAGGGCGGTGTCGGCTGGATCGAAAGAAGGATCGGCGCGAAGGAAATCGAGACGAGCACCGACGGGATGATGAAGATCACGAAACCGCTCGCATCGCCGCCCGCAAGGATGGCCTGCGCGGCGACGATCCCGGCCATCTGCACGATCATGTAGGCCGAAAGCGTCTGTCCGCGCGTCTCGTTCGGGGTGGCGTTGTTCAGCCAGCTTTCGGCGGTCACATAGACAGCCGAAAAGCAGAACCCGATGATGACGCGAAAGAGTGCCCAAGCCCAAGGGTCTGTCACTGTGGGGTAGAGGATCAAGACCGCCGAGATCATGGATCCCAGGGCCGCGAAGACCCGCACGTGCCCGACCCGGCGGATCAACTCGGGCGCCAGTCGCGATCCCCCCAAGAACCCAAGGAAATAGGCCGAGGCGATGACGGAAAGCTGGAAGGTCGAGAATCCTTCGATCGCGCCGCGCACCCCCATGAGTGTTGCCTGCAAGCCATTGCCCACCATCAGAAATCCGATGCCAAGCAGAAGCGCCCAGGAACTTGCGATGACTTTCAGCATGTCGTCCTCGATCCGGTGACTGAAGGATTGCGCCGCGCCTCTGCACTGCAGGCCTAGCGCTATCAAACCGTATTTCGTCAGCCGCGCGGTATCAGAAGCGACGCATCCCCGTAAGAGAAGAATCTGTAACGTTTTGTGACAGCGTGATCGTAGATCTCGCGCACCCGGTCCGCGCCCATCAAGGCCGAGACCAGCATCAGCAAGGTCGACTTCGGTAAATGGAAATTCGTGACCAGCGCATCGGTGATCTTGAAGCGATATCCGGGGCGGATGAAGATGTCCGTATCGCCGTGCCAGGCCGCCATTTCGCCGGTCTCGGCTGCAGCGGTTTCAATGAGCCGCAGTGCCGTCGTGCCCACAGGGATGATGCGCCCCCCGGCGGCGCGGGTGGCGTTCATCTCATGCGCCGCGCGCTCTGTGATCTCGCCCCATTCCGAATGCATCTTGTGCTGGCTGACATCGTCGACCTTGACCGGCAGGAAGGTCCCCGCCCCGACATGCAGCGTGACATGCGTCGTCTCGATGCCCCGCGCTGCCAGCGCGGCCATCAAAGCCTCGTCGAAATGCAAAGACGCCGTTGGCGCGGCGACAGCGCCCGTGCGCGCGGCCCAGATGGTCTGGTAATCGTCGCGGTCCTGGGCATCAGCGGGGCGCTTGGCGGCGATATAAGGCGGCAGCGGCATCGCGCCCGCTTCGTTCAGCGCCGCGTCGAAATCATCGCCCGACAGGTTGAAGCGCAGATGTGCCGCGCCCTCGGCCATGCTTTCGCAGGTCGCGCTCAACGCGTCCGAAAAGCGGATCACCTCGCCCAGCTTCAGCTTGCGCAACGGTTTGATCAGCGCCTGCCAGGTGCCATCCGCCTGCGGCTCCAGCAGCGTCGCGTCGATCTTCGCCTCGACAGGCCCCTGCGCCGACTCGCGCCGCCGCGTACCCGACAGCCGCGCCGGGATCACCCGCGTGTCGTTCAGGATCAGCCGGTCGCCGGGGCGCAGCCAGTTGGGCAGGTCGATCGCATGGGCATCGCTGATCTTTGCGCCTTCGGCTACCAGAAGACGCGACGAAGATCGCGGCCGCGCCGGGCGCGTGGCGATCAGGTCCTCGGGCAGATCGAAATCGAAATCGGACAGTTTCATGGGCGTTTCGCCTGCGATCGAACGGGAAGGATCACGAAGGCGGAGGCCTTCGGAAGATCTCCCTAAACATTCCCGGCGTCAGGATCGAGAGCGGATTGACACCGACGCTCGTCTCATCCCCGTTCGAGGTCAGCGAATAGTTGAACCCGAACAGCCCCTCACCCTGCCGGGTGAAGATCTGCCCGATCCCGTTGAGGAAATAGACAGGCGACACGACGCCCTGCATCCGCATCGCCCCGCCTGCCAGCTGGTAGACGCCGTTCATCGTAATCCCCAGTGACGGGCCGGTCGCGGAAGAGGATTGCAGCCGCACCTCGGTCGGGGTCAGGGTGAAATCGGCATCGACGAAGTCCATCCCGATCCCTTCCCCGCCCATCTGGTCGATAAGGCCCACCACGGAAATGGCCGACAAAAGCTCTGTCATGGCAGGGGCTTCGACGACGCGCGTGTTTCGGACGGCAAGCGTGCCCTCGTAAACGCCTTCCGCTGCGCCAGGTGTCAGCAGCAGCGTCATCTGGCCGCCCCTGAAATTCGGGATGACGCCCGCATCCGCCATCACGCCGCCTGCATTCTCGCTGGTCAGCCGGATGGCGCTGCGCCCGTTCTGCGGCGCCACACGCCCGGTAATCGCGGTGCCGTTGTTGACCCGTGCGCCAAAACTGC
Source organism: uncultured Paracoccaceae bacterium (assembly GCA_965662745.1). Classification (GTDB taxonomy): domain Bacteria; phylum Pseudomonadota; class Alphaproteobacteria; order Rhodobacterales; family Rhodobacteraceae; genus Anianibacter. The sequence continues at coordinate 21,995 of CBFIJK010000022.1, read as the reverse complement.
CATCGAGGCCACGCGCGGTAGAAAACGTCCCGTTCATCGCCGTGAGGGTGATCCCGTTCGACACGATCAGCCGGTCAAGCGCCACGCGTAGTGGCGAGGTATCCTCGCTGCCGCCGCCGCCACTGGCGACCTCGGGGCCCTCGCCCAGCGCGCGCAGGTCAATGGTGCCGCCGGTGATGCGGATCTCGGGTGGCAATTCTGTGCCGCGCCCGACAAGTTCCGCGCCAACCTCCATCCAGTCGCCGACGCGCACACGGTCAAAGCGCGCCGCGCCCAGCCCGCCAGCCTCGGCCAGGCTGACCACACCCGTCGCGCTGAGGCCCGGCGCCGTCAGGCTGAGGGCATCGACGACCGGCGTCTCGGCAAGGCGCGCGTCAAGCTCGAAGCGCCCGGTTGTCTGCGGCGCAAGCTGCCAGCCGAGCGCCGGGATCGCCATGCCGATGCCCGCGAGATCAGAGGTCAGCGTCAGGCGCGGCGGCTCGCCATCCGGCAGATCGAGGGTGAACTCTCCCTGCCCGGACCCCGACACCGCGCCATCAGGCAGGTCGATCCCGAACGCGGCCAGCGTTTCCGCCGACAGCGCGACGCTGCCCGTGACTTGTCCGGTCTCATCGCCTTCGCCGACCGGTTGTCGCCACAGGACACGCAAGGGCACGCTATCAATCTGCGCCGCCCCGCCAATCTCCACCGCCTCGCGGTTCGCAGTGAGAGTCAGGCGGTCGGCCGAAAGAACCCGGTTCGGGACAAGCCCGTCGCTTGACACACCGCTCAGCAAGCCTTGCGCTTCGAAATCCACCTGGTCGAGCGTCAGATCATTGAGCAACTCGAACGCCAGATCGGTCGTCATCACCGCGCGGCCCGTCGCCATATCCACGGGGCGGCCCGTGCGGTCCATGATCCCGAGCGGCGGCTGGTTGATCAGCGACAGCGCGGCACGGATGCTGCTTTCGGTCTTCAGGTTCACCTGCATGATCGACGGATCGCGCGAGGTGTCGTCGACGCGGATCATGCTGCTAGCCACGCGGATCGTCCCGCCTTCGGGGGGGGCGATCTCACCATCCTCGACCCCCAGCGCGAAGCGGTCGTTGTCGACATAAATGTATCCGGCACCGCGCGTGATCGGCGGCATCCGGGGCAGAAAGCGCACCTCGGCCTCGTTGAAATCCAGCGTGGCGCCGATGACCGGCTCTGCACCCGGGCGAATGCGCAGCGCGGCATTCAGATCGCGGATCACGCCGCTTTCAATGTTGTTCTCGATCCAGCGGCGGGTCTTCGGCACGGCGGCCAGCGGCCAGAATGCCAGCAGGCGGCGGGGCAGCGCCTCGTCCACGTTGAGATCAAGATCGGCCACCCAGCCCTCCGGCGTCGCCTCGGCCCGGCCCTTTGCCGCGATGCGCAATTCCTCGTCGATCATCAGAAGCTGGCCAACATCCAGCCGGAACGGATCGAGCCCCAGCTTGAAATCCGCCGCGCCGCCGTTGAAGAACAGCGGCGTCGCGAAAAGATCGCCGGGCGCGACATCCATCCGTTCCAGCGCGACCTGGCCGATCAGCGTGCCGGGCACACCCTGGACGATATCGCGCAGATAGGCATGGCCCGTAACAGCGGCGCTGAAGATATCCGTCTCCAATGACAGATCACGGAAACTGATGCGCTGGCGCTTGGGATCATAGTCCAGATAGACCTGCGCGCCGTCAAAGCCGAGGCCGTCGGCCCCGCCACCAACCGCCAGTTCGCCGCCCCCGATCTCAAGCGTGCCCGACAGCGAGGCGAGCGCCCCATCAACCCCGATCCGCGTGCGCAGCGCGCCTGAAATGGGCGCGTCGATCAGCTGCATGAAGGACAGGACCGGCGCTTGAGCCGCGATATCGGCCGCAGCGGCATTTTCGAACCGAGCCGAGATTTCTGCGCTAGGTGATCCCTTTGCCGACCGGAAGCCAAAGGCAAGCGCGGCCAGATCCTCGGTCCCGTTGAAGACCTCGGCAGTGACCGACATTTCGATGGCATCGGAGCCGTGTTCGAGCGCCAGTTGCCCGCCCGTGACCTGCCACACCCGGCGCGAACGGGCGTCTTCCAGCGTGATCGTCACCGCGTCGGCGTTCACCCGCTGGATCGTGTCGAGCGGTGCGCTTTCGAACGCGGCGTCGATGGAATCAAGCACCCCGGCAAGTGTGCCCGACGCCTGAAGGCCCCGGCCCATACTGATGTCGAAGGTGCCGTCGGCGCGGCGGCGCAAGGTGATCTCTGCCCCGCTCAGGTTCAACTCGCGCGGCTGGATATCGCCCGACCACAGCGCGCCGCGATCCAGCCGCGCGCCAAGCTCGGCCAGCCGCGCGATCTCCTGCCCGCCCGCGTCATAGACGCCGACATCGCGCAGGCGCAGGCGCGGCAAACCACCCTTTGGCAGCGACAGCTGGACCCCGCCCAGACGTACGCGCGGACCGTCGAGCGCCCTGTTGATCCTGTTCTCGGCGCTTTGCGTGACCCAGCCGGGCATCGCCATCGTGCGGCCCATCATCGTAACATAGCCAGTCCAACTGAGCGCCCCGATCAACACCAGCAAAGCAAGCGGCCAGGCCAGCCAGCGCCACCGGCGGCGCGGCTTGGCAGAGGCACTTCCAGAGGTTTCGGGGGCGCTGTGTTCGTCCATCCCTTTATCTTCGCGCGAATGGCTCTAGAACGAAAGCGGATCCATTGACCCAGAAGGACACGATGCGATGACCCAGATTTCCCAGACGGCCCCGCAATTCACCCTGCCCCGCGATGGCGGCGGCGAGGTCAGCCTGAGCGACTATAAGGGGCAGATCGTCGTTCTCTATTTCTACCCCCGCGACGACACCTCGGGCTGCACGAAAGAGGCTGTCGGTTTTACAGAGAAACGCGCCGAGTTCGAAGCGGCCGGCGCGGTGATCCTGGGCGTATCGAAGGACAGCGTCGCCAAGCATGACAAATTCCGCGACAAGCATGATCTTGGGATCGCACTCTTGTCGGATGAGAACGGCACGGTCTGCGAGGATTATGGCGTCTGGACCGAAAAGCAGATGTACGGCAAGACCTACATGGGGATCGAGCGTGCGACCTTCGTGATCGACACCAAGGGCGACATTGCCCACGTCTGGCGCAAGGTGAAGGTGCCGGGCCATGTCGACGAAGTTCTTGACGCGGTAAAATCGCTTTGACCCAGACGGCGTCGCAGACCCTGGCCGAGATGGCCGTCGAGGTTCTGACCACGGCGGACGGGCGCGAGAAAACGCGCGTTGCGCGCGCCCATGCCGCCCGCTGGTTCGCCGCTCGCGAGGCGGGAACGCCGATCGAGATCGGATCGGCCGCGCCGCCACTGCGGCCCGCGCGGCCCGAAAAGCCCGAACTTCTCAGCCCCCGCGACGTGCCGCGCCGCCGTCCCGGATCGAAAAAGGGGCGCGAGGCGCTCTTGCACGCAGTTGCACATATCGAACTTAACGCGGTTGACCTCCATTGGGACATTCTTGCGCGGTTCACCCATGTGCCGATGCCGATGGGGTTCTATGATGACTGGGTGAAGTCCGGTGACGAAGAAGCAAAGCACTTCAACCTCGTCTGTGATTGCCTTGAAGACATGGGAAGTTTCTACGGCGCCCTGCCCGCCCACGCAGGAATGTGGCGCGCCGCCGAGGACACGGTAGACGACTTGATGGGCCGTCTGGCGGTCGTGCCCATGGTTCTCGAAGCGCGCGGGCTCGACGTCACACCTGGCATGATTTCGATATTCGAAAAGGCAGGCGCTGACGGTGCGGTCGAGGCGCTGAAGACAATCTATGCCGAGGAAGTCAGCCATGTCGCCTACGGGTCGAAGTGGTTTCACTTTCTCTGCGGCCGTAGCGATGCCGACCCCAAGGATGAATTCCACGCGCTGGTGCGCAAGTATTTCCACGGCCAGCTGAAACCGCCCTTCAATGAGGAAAAGCGCGCCGAGGCGGGGATTCCGCCCGATTTCTACTGGCCGCTGACAGAAGAGGCAGAGACGGCCTGAAACGCCGGTTTCGCCATACTGCTGACACACCATAGGCAAGAAAATGCCTACTTTCCCGGAAATTGGCGCCAAAAGCTGATCTTTTTCCTAAAATCGTTGCGACCCTGGCCGTCGCTCGCTAAGCACTTTTCAGCACGCGCGGCTCTGGGGGGCCTTTGCGTGCATGGGACAGAGGACGAGGGGACAGGACCGTATGATCGGACCGGTGCGAAAGCTATCTGCTGCGCTAGAGCGCAAATTTCCAGAACAACGCGTATTTCTCCGCTCCGAAACCGAGACCCGGTTCATTCGACTCTCCCCCGCAACACAAGCCATCGGCTGGATCGGCACCACCCTTTTTGTCGGCTGGGCCATCGTTGCCACAGCGATCCTCCTCATGGATTCCATCGGCTCCGGCAGCCTGCGCGATCAGGCAGAACGTGAGCGTGACCTTTACGAGGAACGCCTGAACGCCCTGTCGGTCGAACGTGACACCCGCGCGGAAGAGGCGCTTGCGGCACAGGAGCGTTTCAACACGGCACTCGCGCAGGTCAGCGACATGCAGACCATGCTGCTCAATTCCGAAGAACGCCGCCGCGAGTTGGAAAAGGGCATCGAGGTCATCCAGGCCACGCTGCGCCGGACGATGCATTCCCGCGACGAAGCAGTCGAGCGCGTCGCGGCCCTGACCAACCGGATCGAGAATTCGGGCGACACGCTGGGCCACACCGAGGCGCGGCTCGCCGACGCCACCGTCACCGTTGATTTCCTGACCGCCGCACTGAACGGCACCGCGACCGAGCGTGACGAGTTGGCGATGCTGACGCGCGAGGCCCGCTCGCAGATTTCCGACATGCGCTTCGAGCAGCAGCTCATGGAAGAGCGCAATGACCGCATTTTCGAACAGCTGGAAGACGCCGTGACCGTCTCGCTGGAGCCGCTGGACAAGATGTTCCGCGCGGCGGGCATGAACACCGACAGCCTGATCAACACGGTGCGCCAGGGCTATTCCGGACAGGGCGGCCCGCTGACGCCGATCACCTTCTCGACCAAGGGCGAAACGCCCGATCCCGATAGCCTTCGCGCCAACCAGATCCTTGAGCGGCTGGACCGCATGAACCTCTACCGCATCGCGGCAGAGCGTCTGCCCTTTGCCATCCCGCTGAAATCCTCGTACCGCTACACGTCTGGCTTTGGGCCGCGCTGGGGCCGGATGCACAACGGCACCGATTTCGCGGGCGCCCATGGCAGCCCCATCTATTCGACCGCCGATGGTGTCGTGATCCATGCAGGCCGCCAGTCGGGCTATGGCCTTCTGGTGAAGATCAAGCACGAGTTCGGAATCGAAACCCGCTATGCGCACATGTCTCGCATCCGCGTTACCGAAGGCCAAAGGGTCTCGAAAGGTGACAGGATCGGTGATATGGGCAACACAGGAAGATCGACCGGAACCCACCTGCATTACGAAGTGCACGTGAACGGAAAGCCGGTTAATCCGATGACCTACATCAAGGCAGCAAGCAATGTTTTCTAAAAGCAGGATCAACGAGCCCGGCCCGAAGAGCCAGGCCGACGAACAATCGCCCCGCACGCCCGAGCCGATGGCGCCGCGTTCCGGTGCCCCGGATTACGCCAGCGGCAGCAGTGCGCCAAAGGCGAAGCCGCCCGCATCGGTTCTGTCCGCAGACCTGACGGTTGTCGGCAATCTAAAGACCTCGGGCGACATCCAGGTCGAGGGCACCGTCGAGGGCGACATCCGCGCCCATCTTCTGACCGTCGGTGAAAGCGCGACGATCCGCGGCGAAGTCATGGCCGATGACGTCGTGGTCAATGGCCGCATCGTCGGCCGTGTACGCGGCCTGAAAGTGCGCCTGACATCGACCGCACGGGTCGAGGGCGACATCATCCACAAGACCATCGCGATCGAATCCGGCGCCCATTTCGAGGGCTCGGTTCAGCGTCAGGACGATCCACTGAACGCAGGCGCCTCGCGCGGGGCGCCCGGATCTTCTGCGTCGTCCTCTGCGACGTCGGGCGCCAAGCCCTCAGCCCCTGCTCCGTCCAAGGACAGTGCCTCGGCAGCGTCCAGCAGCAGCAGCGCCGGATCGCACAAGCCGTCCTCGGCGCAAAGCTAAGGCTTGCCCGACACGCGCCCAACCGGGGCATCGCAGTCGCCTGCGGTGCCCATTTTTCATGAAGGCTTCGTACGTCCGGAACACCGCCCGCTGATCCTGTTCGCGGCGGTGCTCGCCTCGTCCATGGGGTTCATCGACGGCACCGTTGTCGCCATCGCCATCCCCTCGATCCGCGCCTCGCTGGATGCCGGGCTGACGCAGGTCCAGTGGATCAACAACGCCTATATGCTGACGCTGTCCTCGCTGGTTCTGGTCGGAGGTGCGTTTGGCGACCGCTTCGGCCTCGCGCGGGTCTTCGGACTGGGCATCGCGCTGTTTCTCGCCGCCTCGATCGTCTGCGCGCTTGCGTCAAACGCGAGTATCCTGATCGGCGCGCGGCTGGTCCAGGGCGTCGGCGCGGGCTTCATGGTGCCGGGATCGCTCGCCGTCATCAGCCGCGCCTACCCGCGCGAGACGCGGAGCGCGGCGATCGGAAGCTGGGCCGCGGCCTCGGCGATCACGACCGCCGCCGGGCCGCTTCTTGGCGCGGCGCTGCTGAATTTCGGCGGGACAGAGATGTGGCGCTGGATCTTCGCGATCAATCTGCCGCTTGGCGCGATCTCGTTGACGCTTCTGTATCGCTATATCCAGGAGGACCGGTCACAGCCCGAGAAGGGCATCGACATCCCGGGAATCTTCTTTGCCATCGTCGGGCTCGGCTCCTTGTCCTGGGCACTGACCGGCGCGGTCCGCTCGGGCTGGGCCCCTGCCCCATGGCTTTTCGGGGCGGTCGGGTTTGCGGCGATGATCGCCTTTCTGGTGGTCGAGCATCGAAGCCGCTATCCGATGCTCGATCTCAACCTTTTCCGCAACGCGACTTTCAGCGCAGCCAATACCTCGACCTTCTGCCTGTATTTCGCGCTGTCGGCTGTCTTGTTCTTCCTGCCAATGACCGTCATCGCGGGCGGGGAGGTGAAGGAGCTTGGCGCCAGCATGGCCTTTGCGCCGCTGTCGGTCTTCATCGCGCTTTTCTCGCGCCGTGTCGGTCGCTTTGCCGGACAGGTGGGCGAACGCAAGCTCGTCGCGGCGGGCGGGATCGTGGTCGCCATCGGTTTTGCCATGCTCGCCCTCGCCATCCCGATGGGGGCCTACTGGACGCGCGTTTTGCCCGCGATGGCCGTTGTGGGCCTTGGCATGTCGCTGGTCGTCGCGCCCCTGTCCTCGGCGGTCATGGGATCGGTCGAGCCGCATGAGACCGGCTCTGCCTCGGGCGTGAACAACGCCGTCTCGCGCCTTGCAGGGCTGATTTCCGTGGCCGCCATGGGATCGCTCGCCGCCTATGCCTACCGCTTGTCGGGCGGCACCGCCGATTTCGGCGAGACGGCGGTTTCAGCCGCCAATCTGCAGGCGACCTATGCCGGGTTCGCCGCCATCGCCTGGTGCGTGTCGGCGCTATCGCTGGCCTCGGCGCTGATCGCGTTTTTCGGTATGCGCGATGTCTCGCCGCGCACGTCCTAAACCGGATCGCTGAGCGCCCGGCGATATAGATGCCATGTCGCGTGGCCCAGCACCGGCAACACCACGAACAGGCCAAGGAAGGCCGGGATCATCCCAAGGATCAGCAACCCTGCGATCATCGCGGCCCAAAGCGCCATCACCGGCAGGTTGCGCGTGACGGTTCGGATGCTGAGCAGGCTGGCGGTGACAAAGTCGATCTCGCGGTCCAGAAGCAGCGGCAGGCTGACCACGGTGATTGAAAACATCAGCGCCGCGAAGGCCCCGCCGACCGCCAGTTCAACCGCCACAAGCGCCAGCCCGTTCGGGGTCAGCAGCATCTCCCACGATGCGCCGAACTGCATGGCCGCTCCGATGCCGAGGACCAGCGCAAAAAGCATATGGGCGATGAACGTCCAGAACAGGAACGCGATCACGATGATCGCGCCCATCCATGGGATTTGGCGGTCCTTTTCAGCGACGACGACGCCCAAGATGCCGCCCCAGTCGAGCGGCGCGCCTGCCTCGAGCCGCCGGCTGACCTCGTAAAGCCCCACCGCCGCGAAGGGCGCGACGAGTGGAAAGCCCAGCGACAGCGTCAGCGTCCAGGCCACCGTGCCCGCGCCCAGCCCGATCAGCAGCAGCCCGCCAATCACGTAGACGGCGGAAAAGAACACTCCGTAAAGCGGTGCACGGGTGAAATCGCGCCAGCCAATCTTTAGAGCGGCACCGAGATCGGACAGCGTCAGCCGTTCCGGGATCGGGAGCGGAGAGGCGTCAGGCAGGGCAGCATCGGTCATGGCAATGTTTCCGGTCGGCCTTTGCGGTTGCCGGGTATCGTGGCCGCGCCGATGCCCATTGGTCAAGCACCCCGACTATTCCGGCGGGCGCGCGTTCGGCCAGTCAGTCTGATGGTGATAGGCATCGGCGAGGTCCAGCAAGGATCGGTCGGCGCCGCGCGGGCCAAATATCTGGATGCCCATGGGCAGCCCTGCCTCGCCAAACCCTGCGGGGATCGCGATGGCGGAAAGACCAAGCAGGCTGACCGGCACGACAACCTCCATCCAGCGGTGATAGGTGTCCATTTCCGTGCCCTCGATGGTCTCGGGATAGCGCCAGTCCGCCGGAAAGGGCCAGACCTGCGCAGAGGGCAGGACGAGCGCGTCATAGCTGTCGAACAGCGCCATGACCCGCCGATACCAGTCGGACCGGATGCTGCTGGCACGCTGGATCTCGGCCGCGCTCAGGGCCTGCCCCCTCTCGATTTCCCAGATCGCCTCGGGCTTCAGATCATCGCGGTTCGTGTCGTAAAGCGGCCCAAGCCGCGCGGCGACGGCGAAGTGGCGCAGGACGGTCCAGGACTCCCAGATCAGCGCAGCGTCAAAGGGCGCAGCGACGTCTTCAACCGTGCAGCCCAGCGCCTCGAATGTGCGCAGCGCGTTTCGCGACAGATCGAGGATGCCGTCCTCCATCGGATACGCTCCGCCCCAGTCGCCAAGCCAACCGATGCGTTGTCCTTTTATCGGCGCGCTTCCGGGCGCAGGCAACACGCGTGGGGTCGGCTGCATCGGGTCTGGCTGCGCGAGCACCTGCAACAGCAGCGCCAGGTCCTCTGGCGAGCGCGCCATGGGGCCGTCCGTCGCCAGCGGGTGCAGGAACAGATCGCCCTCGGGCTCTGACGGTACAAGCCCCCAGCTGGGACGCATGCCGTAGACATTGCACCAGGCGGCGGGGTTGCGCAGGCTGCCCATCATGTCCGATCCATCGGCAAGCGCGACCATACCCGTCGCCAGCGCCGCTGCCGCCCCGCCGGACGATCCGCCCGCCGCGCGGGTGCTGTCATAGGGGTTCACCGTGGCGCCGTAGACCGGGTTGAAGCTGTGGCTGCCAAGGCCGAATTCCGGGACGTTGGTCTTGCCGATCAGGATCGCCCCGGCGGCACGCAACCGTGCGGCCAAAAGCTCATCGCGGTCCGGGATGTTGTCCTCCAGCGCCGGAGAGCCCTTTGTCGTACGAATACCCTTCGTTGCGACAAGGTCCTTCACTGCCATCGGCAGGCCATGCAGCGGGCCGCGCAGCGCGGCGGGTACGGTATCGGCGGCGCGGGCCTCTGCCAAAAGCTCTTCTGCCGGGCGCAGCGCGACGATGGCGTTGACGCCGTCATTCTTCGCCGCGATCCGGTCCAGCGTGCGCGTCATCAGCGCCTCGGCTGTCAGATCGCCTGCCGCGATTGCCGCCAATATGCTGGCCGCACCTTGATATGCCTCGTCCATCCCGCAGCCCCCTTGCCCTTGCTTGGCTGCCACCCTGCCCTAAGCTCAACCCCAGACACAATCTGCGTCGAGGCCCCCATGCGTATCTTTTTCCTGTCCCTACTTACCGCGCTCGTTCCAGCGTTCGCCGGCGCTGCGCCCTGCGGCAATACCGGCGCGGGCTTTGACAACTGGAAGGCCGAATTCGCCGCCGAAGCGCGGCGCGCCGGTGTCGGTGCAGCGGGTCTGTCGGCCCTTGCCGGGGCAAGCTATTCGACCGGCACCATCGCAGCGGACCGCAACCAGACCGGCGTGCGCTATAGCCTAGACGATTTCATGCGCATCCGGGGCACGGCTGCCATCGCGCGGATCGGGCGGCAGAAAAAGGCGCAGACCCCGGAGTTTTACGCCGCGCTTGAACGGATTTACGGGGTGCCGTCGGGCATTCTTCTGGCGATCCACGGGATGGAGACGGGGTTCGGCAACACTTTCGGCGGATACCGCGTCGTGTCGTCCATCGCGACGGTCGCCTATGATTGCCGCCGGTCCGAGTTCTTTACGCCGCATCTTGTCGCCGCGCTGAAGCTGGTGGATCGCGGCTGGCTGCGCCCCGACGCCATCGGCGCGGCGCATGGCGAAATCGGCCATACGCAGTTCCTGCCGGGCAATGCGCTGGAATACGGGCGGGACGGAAATGGCGACGGGCAGGTGGACCTGTTCAATCTCGTGGATTCGCTGGCGACTACGGCCTATTTCCTGCGCCAGAAAGGCTGGCGTCCGGGACAGCCTTATGACGAAGGAACCGCCAATTTCCGTGTGCTGAACGACTGGAACGCGGCGACCGTGTACCAACAGGCTATTGCGCTGACGGCGCGGCAGATCGACGGGTGAGGTGTTTCGGGGCGCTTCGCCCCGTCGCCATTGGACGCTCGGACCAATGGCGACTTCCAGAAATGTTCCGTAGTATCAAAGAGATGTAGGGGCCGCCTTTAGCCCTGACGCTCTTCTTTCACGATTTCCCGCATGGACGGAAGCGGGGCGTAGCCGCGGATCATCTGGTCGCCAAAGATGAAGCTGGGCGTTCCGTTGATCCGCAGGCGCTGCGCAAGGGCGCGGTTCTCGGCGATGATCTCTTCGACTTCGGGCGCGCTCATGCCTTCCATGATGGTGTCGGCATCAAGCCCTGCGTCTTCGGCCAGCGCGATCAGGGACGCCTCGCTGATTTCGGCGCGCAGGGTCATCATGCGGTTGTGGATGGTCTCATACGCCTCGTCGCCAGCGTTCAGCTTGACCGAGATCGCGAAGCGCGACGCAAGGACGGACTGCTCACCGAGGATCGGGAATTCCTTGACGATATAGCGGATATTGCCGTCGCTTTCGATCAACTCCTGCACCTCGGGGAAGGCCTGGCGGCAATAGCCGCAGCGGTAATCCATGAACTCGACGATGGTCAGATCGCCCTCGAGATTGCCGCCGACCCAGCTATGGTCATCTTCGAAGATGTCGGCGGCATTCACCTGAACCAACGCGACATCGCCCTGCTCCTGCGCCTCGGCCTGGCGCGCTTCGAGCACGCCGATGGCTTCCATCAGGACCTCGGGATTGTCGAGCAGGTAGGCGCGGATTTCCTCGCGGAAATCAGCGCGCTCGCCCTCGGTCATGTCCGAGATGTCGAAGGCCGCAGCCGGGGCGGCGATGGTGGCCGCAAAGGCCGCCGCCATGATCGAAGAAGTTGCGCGCATCGGTTATCTCCCTATCCCGGCTTGCCGTGCCGCGTTTAACACATCGAGCGCCCGGTTCCATCCCGAGGAGCCCTGCGGCAAAATCCCCTCTGCCCGTTTGGCATGGGTCGCCGCCGTATCCAGTCTGCCCACCAGAGCATAGCGTTCCGCCGTCGCGACCGACGCCATGCCGTTCTGCCCCGCCTTGGCATAGGCCACGGCAAGATCGCGCAGCATGCGCGGGTTGCGCGGATCGCGCGCGTAAGCCTGTTCAAGCGCTTGAAGGGCGGCGCGGTCGGTATCAGCGCGGCCCACGGCCAATAGCGCGCGGCCATAACCCGCGAGGATCAGCGGGTGATTGCCACCGAGTGACACGGCCTGGCGATAGGCATTCACCGCCGCCCCGGTCTGGCGCGATTCGAGCAGGATTTGCCCCTGAAGTTCACGCAAATACGGATCATCGGGGCGCCGCGCGATCAGCTTGCCGATCTCGGCGATGGCGCGCTGTGGATCAGGCGTGCGGTGATAGGCGACCGCACGCGCCAGCAGCGCCAGATCGCTGTCGTCCGTACGTCCCACGCGGCGCAGCGTCGATCCGGGCGATTGCAGGAAGGCCCCAAGTTTCGTCTTGGCGCGGCCGAACCAGTAATCTGCGTCGGGGTTTTCCACCGATTGCGCCCCATAGGCCGCGACATAGCCCGCCACGGCGCGCATCCGGTCGCGCGTCAGCGGGTGGCTGCGCACATACGGATCCTGCCGCGCGGTCGACAGCGCCTCTTGCCCGCGAAAGATGTCGAGGACATCGCTCATGGCCGACAGGTCGATCTTGCGGCTGGCCATGTAGCGCATCGCGGATTGATCGGCGGATGCCTCTTCGGCGCGGGTATGGGACAGGAAAATGCGGTTCGCCGTCGATTGCGAACCCAGCGCGATACCAGCGCCTGCCTTGGAGCTTCCGCTGGCGGCAGCTGCGACACCCGATACGATCAGGCCGAACAGCGCCGTGTTGCGCGCATTGCGCAGGTTCGCGGCGCGGCGGGCGATATGGCCATTGGCGATATGCGCGGCCTCGTGCGCGATTACGGCCTGAAGCTCTTCGGCGCGTTTCATGCGCAGGATCAGGCCGGAATGAATGAGGATATGGCGCGCATCGACAACAAACGCGTTCAAGGAACTGTCGGCGACAATCAGCACCCGGACCTGACCGGGGTTCAGACCTGCCGCGCTCAGCACCGGCTGGGCGAGCCGCGAAAGCGCGTGTTCAATATCGGGATCGCGGATGAGGTTCTGTGCGCGCAGGGGCGCGGTGACAAAGGCAAGGGCCATAAGGCCGATAAGGATCAGGCGCAGGGGCCGGGTCATTGACTTACCCCCTCTCGGCGGGCACGGAACGGAAAACTTGCCGAGAGCTTAGAGAGGGTATGATGCGGGTTTCAAGGCGAAGCGAGGTCGATCCCTTCATCGTGATGGACGTGATGGAGGCCGCGCGCCGCGCCGAAGAGGCCGGGCGCCACATCATCCACATGGAGGTCGGCCAGCCCGGCACCCCTGCCCCTCGGGGCGCACGTCAGGCCCTGGCGACGGCGATGGAGGGGGATGCACTTGGCTATACGGTCGCGCTTGGCCTGCCGGACCTGCGGGCGCGGATCGCCCGGCTTTATGCCGAGTGGTACGGTGTCGATCTCGATCCTGCGCGCGTGGTTGTGACAAGCGGATCCTCTGCCGGGTTTCTTCTGGCCTTCACCGCGCTCTTCGACACCGGCGACAAGGTGGGGATCGGCGCGCCGGGCTATCCGTCGTACCGTCAGATCCTGCGCGCGATGGATTTGCGCCCCGTGATGATCGAAACGGCCGCATCCAACCGCTATCAGCCGGTGCCGGGCGATCTGCCCGCCGATCTGGCCGGTCTCATGGTCGCCTCGCCCGCCAATCCGTCGGGCACCATGCTGGACAAGGAGGCGCTCGGCGCGCTGATCGGCGCAGCGCAGGCGAATGGCACGGCCTTCATCTCGGACGAGATTTATCACGGCATCGAGTATGAGCGGAAAGCCGTGACTGCGCTTGAGATCAGCGACGATGTCTATGTGATCAATTCGTTCTCCAAGTATTTTTCGATGACGGGCTGGCGCATCGGCTGGATGGTCGTGCCAGAAGACCACGTCCGCCGGATTGAACGGATTGCCCAGAACATGTTCATCTGCCCGCCCCATGCCAGCCAGATCGCGGCACTGGGGGCGCTGGATTGCGCGGATGAGCTAAACGCCAATCTGGGTGTCTATCGCCGGAATCGGCAATTGATGCTGGACGGGCTGCCCAAGGCCGGGTTCGACAGGATCGCGCCGCCAGACGGGGCTTTTTACGTCTATGCGGATGTCTCGCACTTGACGCAGGACAGCCGCGCCTTCGCTGCCGAGATCCTTGAAAAAGCCGGGGTCGCGGTGACGCCGGGCCTCGATTTCGACCCGGATCGCGGGCATGGAACGCTGCGCTTTTCCTACGCACGCGCAACGGCGGATATCGAGGAAGGTCTGCGGCGTTTGGCCGATTTCATGGCGGCGCGAAGCTGAATTGCCGTTTGCGCGGGGGGGCATGTCGGCTAGACTTTGCGCTGAAGAACAAGCCCGGGAATGCGGCGAATGAGCGGTATGATCAGACTATTTGCGGCAGTCTTGCTGTGTCTTTTGCCTGTGGTGGCGGCGGCGCAGGACCTGACGGCGCTGGCGCGCGTGTCGCCCGAAACCTCGGGCATCACGCCCGCACGGAATGGGCTGGACCTGAGGCTCGATCTTAGCCAGCCGGTGCCTTGGCGCGTCTACACGCTCGCCGATCCCTATCGCATGGTGCTCGATTTTTCCGAGGTTGCCTGGGACGGGCTGAACGAGAACCGTTTTCTGCCCGATGGCATTCGCAATATCCACACCGGGCGCTTTCGCCCGGGCTGGTCGCGTATGGTGCTGGCGCTGGACGGCCCGTTTGCGCTTGAAACCGCCGAGATGAAGGTCGCTCCGGGCGGTGCTCAGCTTGTCGCGCGGCTGACACCTGTCACGCCAGAAGCGTTCGCGGCCCGCTCTGGCATGCCGGAAACCGCACTCTTCGACCTGCCCCAGCCGGTGGGCGACCTGCCGCCCCCACGTCCGCGCCAACGGGGCGACCGCCCGCTTGTCGTTGCACTGGATCCCGGCCATGGCGGCCTTGATCCCGGCGCGCAGGTGGACGGCTACGACGAGGCGGACCTGATGCTGACCTTCGCGCGCGAGTTGAGCGATATCCTGATCCGGTCGGGGATGGAGGTGATCCTAACCCGCAACGATGATCTATTCGTGCCGCTCGAATCCCGCCAGACCATCGCGCGCGATGCAGGGGCAGACGTGTTCCTGTCGCTTCATGCCGATGCGCTGGCCGAGGGCCGCGCGTCCGGCGCAACGGTCTACACGTTGGCCGAAACCGCGTCGGATGTCGCCTCTGCCCTTCTGGCCGAACGCCATGACCGCGCCGATCTGGTGGCCGGGGTCGATCTGTCGGATCAGGACGACGTGATTGCGGGCGTCCTGATGGATCTTGCCCGCGCCGAGACGCATCCACGCTCGCTGAAGCTGGCTGATGCGCTGGTCGAGGGCCTGCGCCAAAGCATCGGGCGACTGCACAAGCGCCCCCGGTTGGAGGCGTCATTTTCCGTGCTGAAGGCCCCCGACCTTCCCGCCGCGTTGATCGAGCTTGGGTTCATGTCGAATGCGCGCGATCTGGAAAACCTGCGCACGCCGGAATGGCGGCGGCTGGCGGCAGAGGGGATTCGCAACGCCCTGCGCGCCTGGGCGGCGGCGGATGCGGCCGAGGCGGATTTGCTCAGGCGGTAGGCCGGAACCGCGCCAGCCAGATCGTATGGCCGTTGCAGGCCGGATCCTCGGGCACGAAATCGACGACTGTGAAGCCCGCCTGCGCCAGCGCCGCGCGGTAGTCTTCGGGTGAGAGGCTCGCGTGAAAAACAGGCGCGCCCGCGACCTCTCCAATCGCCTCGCCCTCGGACGGACCGCTCGTGAACATCAACGCCGCACGCGGGGCGGCGTGGCGCGCGAAGACATCGAACATGCCGCGCTGATCCGCCGCCGATAGATGGAAAAAGCTGTTCCACGCCAGGATACCGTCAAAGCGGCGTCCAAGGTCCAGCCCGCGCATATCCGCGTCAACCCCCTCGAAATTCGGTAGATTTTCCCGAAAGAGCGCGATCATCGCCGCCGATCCGTCAACGCCCGTCACCGTTGCGCGCCGGTCAGCCAGATAGCGCGCGATGGGCACGCCCGGCCCGCAGCCAAGGTCTAAAACGCGCCGCCCCGGCATATGCGCCAGCCAGCGGTCCAGCCAGCGCTTTTCGAACAGCGACCGGTTGCGCCTTTGCTGATATTCGGCGGCGTGGCGATCATAAGTGGGCAGGATATCGTCGGGTGTCATGCCCCCCGCGCTATGGCCCTTTGCGGCCCGCGGCAACCCGCACGAAGTTGTGACGCCGCAATCGGCGCGAACCGGCCCAAAGAGGCCCTGACGCTTTTGACCCATCCCGGGGCTTGGCCTATAAGCTGGGGTCAATCCAGCCCGGAGTCCCCAATGATCCGTTTCGTACTGTCCTTCTTTGGCGCCATTTTTTCAATGGTGACCATCGGCCTCGTTCTGGCCGCGCTGACGGTATCGGCGATCTTCTGGATGTACGGGCGCGATCTGCCGAACTACCAGCAGCTTGCGCAATACGCGCCGCCGACGATCAGCCGGATCTATTCGGGCGAAGGCCGGATCGTGGACGAATTCGCGAAAGAGCGTCGCCTGTTTGCCCCGTCCGACGAGATCCCCGAACTGGTGAAACACGCTTTCATCTCGGCCGAGGACAAGAATTTCTACCAGCACAAGGGCTATGACCCGCGCGGCATGGCGGCGGCGGCGGTGGATGCCGCGCGCGGCGGGCGACTGCGCGGCGCGTCGACGATTACCCAGCAGGTGATGAAGAACTTCCTTCTGTCTTCGGACCGCTCGGCAGAGCGGAAGATCAAGGAACTGATCCTCGCATCTCGCATTGAGGAAACGCTGTCCAAGGACCGCATTCTGGAACTGTATCTCAACGAGATTTATCTCGGCCAGAACAGCTATGGCGTCGCCGCCGCGTCGCAGACCTATTTCAACAAGACCCTGTCGGAACTCGACGCCTCCGAGGCCGCGTTTCTGGCTTCGCTGCCGCAAGCGCCGTCGTCTTACCACCCTGTGCGCGCGAAAGAGCGTGTCACCCAGCGCCGGAACTTCGTGCTGAAGGAAATGGCCGAGAACGGCTATATCTCTGACGCCGAGATGGAGAAGGCGCAGGCCAAAGCGCTGGAGACGGTGCAGAACGGTGACTTCGAGCCTTTCCGCGACAGCCTGCCGCCCCGAGATTATTTCACCGACGAAATCCGCCGCCAGCTGAGCCGCGATTTCGGCGAGGAACAGTTCTTCACCGGTGGGCTCGCGATCCGCGCGACCGTCGATCCGGAACTCCAGCACAAGGCCGCCGAAGCGCTCGGCCGGGGGCTTGAGAGCTACGACCGCGGCCTCGGCGTCTGGCGCGGCAGCGGCAAGACCATCCCCGCCGATCAGCTTGGTTCGGAAGACGACTGGCGCGCGGCCTTGGCCGAGGTGAAGATCGCCCGCGACATCCATGTCGAGAATGAATGGCACCCCGCCGTCGTTCTGGAGATTGGCGACACCCATGCCCGCATCGGGATCGAGGGCGTAGAGGACGATGATGACGGCCACTGGATCCCGCCCGAAGACGTGACCTGGGCGCGCAAACTTGCGCCGGGCGATCAGCGCAACCGGCAGGCCCGCGTGGCCGGCGATCTCGTCGAGGTCGGCGATGTCGTCCATGTGCGCGCGATCACCTCGGACGACGATGGCAGCTTCATCCGGTGGAGCCTGCGTCAGGTCCCGACCGTGCAGGGCGGCTTTATGGCGATGGACGTGGACACGGGCCGCGTTCTGGCGATGCAGGGCGGCTTTTCCTACCAGGCGTCTGTCTTCAACCGCGCGACGCAGGCGACGCGCCAGCCCGGGTCGTCGTTCAAACCCTTTGTCTACGCGACCGCGCTTGATTCCGGCTTCTCGCCCGCGACCATCGTGATCGACGCGCCCATCGCGATCGACACCGGCGAAGGCGTCTGGCGCCCGACCAACGCGTCGAACCAGTTCTACGGCCCGACTCCGCTGCGCACCGGGATCGAACGCTCGCGGAACCTGATGACCGTGCGTCTCGCGAACGAGATCGGCATGGACCAGGTCGCGCGCTATGCCGAACGCTTTGGCGTCTATGAGGATCTCAAACCCTTCCTTGCGAATTCTCTGGGCTCGCAGGAAACCACGCTCTTCAAGATGGTCGCTGCCTACGCGATGTTCGCCAATGGCGGCGAACGGGTGGAACCCACTCTCGTCGACCGCGTGCAGGACCGCTATGGCAACACGATCTACCGCCACGACCAGCGCGCCTGTCTCGATTGCCAGTATGCCTCGCTTGATCCGGGTACCCTGCCCCAGATCGTGTCGGACCGGGAACGCGTGATGGACGCCATTACCGCCTATCAGTTGACATCCATGATGCGCGGCGTGGTCGAGCGCGGCACGGCGGCAGGCAGGATCAATCTGGGCGTTCCGGTTGCAGGCAAGACCGGCACCACCAACGACGCCAAGGACGTGTGGTTCGTCGGCTTTACCTCGAACATCGTGGCGGGTTGCTACATGGGCTTTGACCGGCCGAAATCGCTTGGCAGCGGCGCATCGGGCGGCGGCATGTGCGCGCCCGTGTTCCAGGAATTCATGAAGCTCGCGACCGAGAAATACGGTGGCGGCCCCTTCGACGTGCCCCCCGGCGGACATTTCCTGAAGATCGACCGCTTTTCCGGCGCCCGCCTGCCCGATGGCGCGACGGGGCCGAATGTGGTTGCCGAATACTTCCGCGATGGCGAAGACCCTCTCTTCGGGATCGCATTCGACGGCGGATGGGCCATGGGATCGAACCTGCCCCTCTTCGCGCAAGAAGGTGGCAGCGGCGAGGTTATCATCGAGGGCGATGACGGCCAGCAGGTCATCATTCCCGGCAAGGCCGATTTCGGCACGCTGTCCTCGGGCGGTCTTTACTGACGCACGTCCCCTTCACACACCGCTCTCGCCCGCTTGTCCCCCCAAGCGGGCGTTGCTATCACGCCCTGACCTTATAGATTTCGATTGGACACGCCCGATGCGCGCCGACACGCAGAACACCGTTGAAGCGATCCGCAAATCGCTGGAGCTTTTGGGCCAGCGGCTTGACTGGGAAACGGCGCCGCATCGGCTGGAAGAATTCAACGCGATGGCCGAGGACCCGCAGCTGTGGGACAACCCCGACCGCGCGCAAAAGCTGATGCGCGACCGGCAGCTTCTGGTCGACTCGATGGAGACCTATAACGGCATCAAGCAGGATCTTTCGGACAATATCGAATTGATCGAGATGGGAGAGGCCGAGGGCGACACAGATGTCGTGTCCGAAGCGGAAACCGCCTTGCGCGCTTTGGCCGAAAAGGCCGCCGCGAAAGAGATAGAGGCGCTGCTGGATGGCGAGGCCGACAGCAACGACACCTTCCTTGAAATCAACGCCGGTGCGGGCGGCACGGAAAGCTGCGACTGGGCGTCCATGCTGGCGCGCATGTATGTCCGCTGGGCGGAAAAGAAGGGCTATGATGTCGAGATGCAGTCGCAGTCTCCGGGGGAAGAAGCGGGCATCAAATCGGTCGCCTACAAGATCTCGGGACACAACGCCTATGGCTGGCTGAAATCGGAATCGGGCGTGCACCGTCTTGTGCGCATATCGCCCTATGACAGCTCTGCGCGGCGCCATACCTCGTTCTCGTCGGTCTGGGTCTACCCGGTGGTCGACGACAATATCGAGATCGAGGTCCAGCCCAACGAGATCCGTATCGACACCTACCGGTCCTCGGGTGCAGGCGGTCAGCACGTCAACACGACCGACTCTGCCGTCCGGATCACTCACATCCCCACCGGCATCGTCGTGACGAGTTCGGAAAAATCGCAGCACCAGAACCGCGACATCGCCATGAAAGCGCTGAAATCGCGGCTATACCAGATGGAGCTGGAAAAGCGCACCGCGTCCATCCAGGAAGCGCATGACGCCAAGGGTGATGCGGGCTGGGGCAACCAAATCCGGTCATACGTCCTCCAGCCCTACCAGATGGTGAAAGATCTGCGCACGAGCGTCGAAACCTCGGACACATCAGGCGTTCTCGACGGCGATCTTGATGCCTTCATGGCCGCAACGCTCGCGCTGCAGGTATCGGGCAAGAGCCGCGCAGACGCCAACGCCGAAGACTAGATCGTCATCGGAAGGCCCGCGCGGTTTCCGGCAGCCAGAGCGCAATCTCGGGCAGCGCGAACACCAGGATGATCAGCACCAGCTGGCCCAGCACGAACGGGATCACGCCGCGATAGATCGCGGTCAGCGGCACGTTCGGCGCCATGCCCTTGATGACGAAGACATTCATCCCGATAGGCGGCGTGATGAGGCCAAGTTCGGCCACCATCACCACGATGATCCCGAACCAGACCGGATCGTATTCCAGCCCTGTGACGATGGGCGTGAAGATCGGAACCGTCAGCAGGATCATCGCCAGCGTGTCTAGAAAACATCCCAGAACGAGGTAGATCAACAGGATCACGGCCATGATGACCCAAGGCGCGGCGTCGATTCCCGAAACGAAATTCGACAATGCAAAGGCCATGCCCGAGAAAACGGCGAGGTTGTTCAACGTCAACGCGCCGATCAGGATCGTGAAGATCATCGCGCTTGTGCGCACCGTTTCCAGCAGCGATCCCTTGAGCGTCTCCATCGTCAGCCGCCCGCGCATCGCGGCGATCGCGAAGGCGCCGACAGCGCCGATGCCCGCAGCCTCGGTCGGGGTGAAGACGCCGAAATAGATGCCCCCAATCACCAGCGCAAACAGCAGAAGGATCGCCCATGTGCGGCCCAGGGCCGCGAATTTCTCGGACCAGCTATGGCGCGGACCTGCCGGGCCGCTTTCCGGCCTGAGGCGCGTGGTGATGGCGATCACCAGCATGAAGCCGATGACCGTCAGGATACCGGGGATGAAGCCCGCGATGAAAAGATCGCCGATCGAGGTCTCGGTCAGGATGCCGTAGAGCACAAGGATGACTGAGGGCGGGATCAGGATGCCGATGATCCCCCCCGCCGCGATCGACCCGGTGGACAGCGAATTGGCATATCCAAGGCGGTCCATTTCCGGGAGGGCCACGCGGCTCATCGTGGCCGCTGTGGCGACGGAGGATCCGCAGATGGCCGCAAACGCCCCGCAGGCCCCCACGGTGGCCAGCGCCAGCCCACCCCGAAACGCACCCAGCCAAGCGTTGAACGCGTCATACAGTTCTCGCGACAGGCCGGAGCGCGCGGCGACGGCGCCCATCAGTACGAAGAGCGGCACAATGGACAGGTTATAGGTTACCGTGGTCTCGAATACGGTCGTGCCGAACAGCGACAGCGAGGGCGACAAGCCGATGATCCCGGCGATGCCGGCGATCCCGCACAGCGCCATGGCAAAACCGATGGGGACGGACAGGACCAAGAGGATGAAAAGCGCGATGAAGGCCGCGATGCCAATGGACAGCGGATCCATGTCAGACATCCTCTCCGGCATTCGGTTTAAGCAAAAGCAACACAGCGACGACAACGGCCAGACCGGCGGCGGCGCTCATGACAAAGACGAAAGGAAAGGTCGGCAGGCCCAGGATCTGCGTCACGATCCCGTCGCGGAGGATGGACGAGGCTTTCTTGAAGAGCTGCCAGCACAGGATGCCCATGAAGACCACCGCCGTGATGTCGGCCAGTGTCGACAGCACCCGGCGCCCGGCGGGCGGCAGCGCGTGTGGCAGAAGATCGACGGCGATATGCCCGCGTTCATAGGTCGTGTAGGCCAGACCGAAAGTGATCCCAATGCCGATCAACAGTTCGACCATTTCGACCGCGAAGGGCAGCGGCGAGGACAGGAAATACCGCCCCATAGCATCCGCGAACATCAAGAGGGTCGTCGCCACAAGCGACACCCCCGCGGCATAGGCCAGCCACAGGCTGAGACTGCGGATCAATCGGTCCATATCATTCCTCGAAAAGTGTGGACCGGGCGGCGAAAGATCGCCCCCCGGCCAGTCGCGGATCAGGCGCCCGCGTATTTGGCGATCGTGGCTTCCAGGTCTTCCAGAAGCGCTGCGCCGTCATGGCCCTGCTCATTCGCGAGCGCGATCCAGTCATCGCGGACAAAGGCCACACGCTCTTTCCAGATTGCAAGCTGCTCGTCCGACAGCGTGCTGACAGTGCCGCCACCATCAAGCGCGACCTGCTTGCCTGCCTCGTCGG
>CBFIJK010000021.1:0-49356 GCA_965662745.1 uncultured Paracoccaceae bacterium | reverse complement strand
GACAGGATAACCGCTGAAGGCATCTAAGCGGGAAGCCCCCTCGAAACAAGGTCTCCCTGAGGGCCGTGGAAGACCACCACGTCGATAGGCCGGAGATGTAAGTGCAGCAATGCATTCAGTTGACCGGTACTAATTGCCCGATAGGCTTGATTTGATCCAGAAACAGGCGAACAAAAGCCCTTCCGGACCAAAAGCATACACCACAGTGAACCTTGACATGGACATGTTGAATTCCGCCCGAACGCTCTGGGACAGAGAGCGCACGGGCACCGCTTCGTTCCCGAATGAACGTCGGTATGCGCCCGCGCCCTTGCCTCGCAAGACCGCGTCCCCGCACCCGTCGACCCTGCGGGACGACGCACTTGGTCCTTACTCGGTTTGGTGGTCATAGCACGAGCAAAACACCCGGCTCCATTCCGAACCCGGTCGTTAAGTGCCGTAGCGCCGATGGTACTGCGTCTTAAGACGTGGGAGAGTAGGTCGCCGCCAAACCTAGCAAGGACCAAAAACGTATCTCTATACGATCTAAACACAAAAATGTCGCGGGATGGAGCAGCCCGGTAGCTCGTCAGGCTCATAACCTGAAGGTCGTAGGTTCAAATCCTACTCCCGCAACCACTTCTACCGAACCGGGATCGACACCCTGAAGCGCACCCGCCTGCGCCGTCTCGATCATAGCCGTAAGCGCTCCCTCCAGTTCGAGCAGAACCCCTCCCCCTTGCGCCTCGTGAACGGTCACGCGGTTCAATCCTCAAATCACGATCGTGTTGTGGGCTTGAAGTCTCTACCCGGGTGCAACAGTTTGTTGGCTCACCGCTTCTTGCGCCTGGACACATATTCTAGATGAACCGAACGCCGGTCTTTTTTGGCACGTTGCTGCTGCTTGCTGCGGCCGCTGTGGCCAGCTTTTTGCTGCTCCGTCCAGCAGATGATGTATCGGAAAACGGGGCGTTCTCGGCGCCGGGCATTGCCCCGATGACAATCGAAGAGGCGCGGGCCGAATTCTGGCGGCTGACGCCCGCGCTGTTGCTCGTGGTCTACGATGCGTTCGGTGAAACGGAAGAAGGTACCATCTACGATACGTTGGCCAGTGTCACTGACGGGGAGGCGTTGGAGTATCTCTACCTTGAACGCGTGGGTGCTATGGCAGGGGGCGGCCTGGAAGAGGCGGACCAGACCATCCATGAAATCAAGCTGTTGAACACGCAAGTGTCGCGCGAAGGATCGACATTGGCGATTGACGCGTCCTGGCAGGTGATCGGAACCGTCGGCCACGCCGAACACCTTCATGTCCGCGGCAACACCTACAGCGCGAAGCTTGCCGTTGCGCCCGTCGAGGGCGCCTGGCGGATCACGGGGTTCGAGCTTTTGGACGTCGACCGGGATGCAGCCGGCGAAACGTTCCTTGCCCCGGAAACCAACTGATGATCACGGCCGAGAACCTCACATTTCGCTACAGCGCGACCAGCTTTCAGCTTCGGGTGCCGGAATTCACGCTGCAGAACGACGAACGCGTCGCCATTGTCGGGCCGAGCGGAAGCGGCAAGACCACCTTGCTCAATCTCATCGCGGGCATTCTGACGCCGCAAGCCGGGCGCATCGATGTTGCGGGCACCGATGTCGCAAGCTTGTCCGATCCCGAGCGTCGACGGTTCCGGGCCAGCGCCATCGGCTTCGTCTTTCAGGATTTTGCGCTGCTCGACTATCTTTCAGCGCGGCAGAACATCCTTTATCCCTACCGGATCACGCCCGCCTTGACCCTGAACGCCGAGGCGCGCGAGCGGGCCGAAGCGTTGGCTGTCGCCTGTGGCATCGGGGACAAACTGGACAGGCATCCGACAGCGCTTAGCCAAGGGGAACAACAGCGTGTCGCCATCTGCCGGGCGCTGGTGACACGGCCGAAGCTTATCCTTTCGGACGAGGCCACCGGCAATCTCGACCCCGACAGCAAGGCGCGTATACTCGATCTCCTTTTTGAACAAGCGACAGAGGCGGGGGCCGCCGTGCTGGCCGTGACGCATGACCACGAGCTGCTGCCGCGGTTCGGACGCGTGCTGGACTTCGCGCAGTTCCGTCAGGAGGCGCAGGCATGAATGCGCTTTTCCTCGCCTTTGCCTATTTGCGGTATCACTGGGCGCGCAGCCTTATCCTGACCCTCGTTGCGGCGCTGATCATATTCGTTCCCATCGCGACGCAGATCCTTTTGTCGTCGAGTGAGCGCGCGCTGGTCGCACGTGGCGAGGCGACGCCGCTCTTGCTGGGCAGTCGGGGATCGCAGCTCGATCTGACCATGTCCGCCTTGTATTTCTCGGACGAGCGCCCGGACCCGGTGACCATGACAGAGGTCGAGACCGTCTGGGACAGTGGCTTGGGTATCCCGATCCCGGTTCACAGCGCCTTTTCCTCTTCAGGCTTTCGTATTGTCGGCACGACGCTGGATTATTTTGATTTCCGCGATCTCACATTCGCGGACGGTCGCGGGCTTACGATTCTGGGCGACGCCATTATCGGTTCTGATGTGGCACAGGCGCTTGGCAAGGGTGTCGGCGATACGCTTGTCTCCTCTCCGGAAAACCTCTTTGACCTCGACGGGGTCTATCCGCTGGAGATGCCGATCGTGGGGGTGCTGGCCCCGACCAATTCGCCGGACGATCAGGCGATCTTTGTCGACATCAAGACGGCCTGGGTGATCCAGGGCATCGGCCATGGCCACGAAGATGTCGTCACCGCCGACGAAGTGGCGGCAGGTACAGCAGCTTTGGCCAATGCGGCGGTGGTTCAGTACCAGAGGATCACCGACGAGAATATCGACACCTTCCATTTCCACGGTGCGCAAGACGGATTTCCCGCGACTGCGGTGATCGTCGTGCCCAATGACACGCGGTCCGCGACGATCCTTAAGGGGCGCTATCTTGACGCCAACGGCCCAAGCCAGATGTTTGAACCGGCAAGTGTCATTCAGGGACTGGTTGATCGTATTTTCCGGATCAAATCACTGCTCGATGTGGTGACGGCGATCATCGCGGTCGCGGCTTTCGCTGCCATCGGGCTTGCCGTATTTCTAAGCTACCGTTTGCGCGCCAACGAAATCGCGACGGCCGTCAAGCTGGGCGCACGGCGCGGGATGGTGCTGCGGTTGTTGTCTGCCGAAACTTTCACATTACTTTTCATTTCAGCGGTCATCGCCTGGGTTGGTTCATTGATCGTTGCACATAACGCTGAAGGCTGGGTGGGCTGGTTACTCTCGCTCGGGGCCTGATCCAAAGGGAGAAAAGATGAAACGTCAGCTATTCACCGCGTCCCTTGCCGCTTTCGTGGCAGCGACACCCGCACTTGCCCATTATGGCATGATCATCCCCAATGATCCGATGATCAGCCAGGAAGACGGGCGCAGCGTCGATCTTACGATGTCGTTCTCTCATCCGTTCGAGATGGATGGCATGATGCTCGACACGCCGGTCGCCTTTTCGGTCACGCATGAGGGCGCCACGACCGACCTGCTCGGCGAATTGCAAGACGCGACCGTTATGGACGACCAAGGGTACACGCTTGAATACCCGCTGGACCGCCCCGGCACCTACATCTTCGCGATGGAACCCCAGCCGTATTGGGAGCCCGCGGAAGATGCATTCATCATTCACTACACCAAGACCTATGTGACCGCGTTCGGAGATGACGAAGGCTGGGATACAGAGCTGGGCCTCAAGACCGAAATCGTGCCGCTCTCGAAACCGTTCGGGCTGTGGGAACACAATGTCTTTCAGGGCATCGTCAAGATGGACGGCGAACCGGTGCCCTATGCCGAAGTCGAGGTCGAGTTCTTCAACGACGGCGTGAATGCAACCGCCCCTGATGAACTGATGATCACCCAAACCGTCAAGGCCGATGCCGATGGCGTCTTTACCTATGCGCCGCCGTCCGATGGCTGGTGGGGCTTTGCCGCCCTCAATACCGCTGACTACACGCTGACCGAAGAGACATCGGGCGAGGAAAAGGCCGTGGAACTTGGCGCAGTGATCTGGGTCCATTTCGAAGAATGGACCGGTCAGTGATCAGGGCCGTTGCCATTGCCGCGATTGCAGCCGTTGCTCCCATCGGGGCAGCGGCACATCAGATGATTGTCTTCGCCTCTACCAATTGCGAAGCGGTGACGGTCGAGGCCAAGTTTTCGAACGGCAACGCCGTGCAGATCGCCGAGGTACGCGTCCTGGATGGTGAGAACAATCTGCTGACGACCCTGACCATCAACGAGGACGGTACAGCAACCGTACCGCTGGATGGCGTTGACCATAGTGGAGGCCTGATGATCGAAGTCGATACCGGCAACCACGACAATTACTGGATCGTCACGCCCGATGATATCGCCCGAAGCTGCCAGAGTTGATCACATGCGTCTTGCAAAATCCGTTCTCGCCCTCGGGCTGATATTTGCCGCCAGCCTGTCCCACGCGCAGGATGGCACACGCGTCGTTGCCGTTAACTACCCGCTGCAATATTTCGCCGAACAGCTTCTGGGCGGCGCGGCGGATGTCGATTTTCCGGTGCCCGCAGACGTGGACCCGTCGTTCTGGCGCCCCTCCATCGCAGACATCAGTTCGGTGCAGTCCGCCGACTTGATCTTGCTGAACGGTGCTGGTTTTGCGACATGGATCGACCGCGTGTCCCTGTCCCGATCCAAACTGGTCAACACGACCGCAGCGATTGAAGATATGTTTATCGCGACGGAAAGCATCACACACTCGCACGGTGAAGGTCAGGAACATTCCCACGAAGGTTTGGCGTCGTACACGTGGCTTGATCCAGTACTCGCAATCGCACAGGTCGAGGCGATCGCATCCGCGATCACCGCGCGCGGTCTTGCGCCCGAGGGCGACCTGGAAACCCGGCTCGGAATGCTGCGTTCCGAACTCGAAGGCCTGGACACGCAAGCCGCCGCTGATCTCGCCGATCTAGGGGATACCCCCATGATTGCGACCCATCCCCGCTACCAGTACTTTGCCCGTCGCTACGGTCTGTCGATTGCCGCGCTCGAATGGGATGCTGGCGCCATGCCCAGCGACGAAGAGATCGCGGACCTTCAGGAAATGGTCGACCAATCCGGCGCGCGCGTGCTGATCTGGGAAGCAGCACCACCGGCCGCCGCCTTCGAAATCACTTCGGGCCTTGGGTTGATGAATGTCGTCTTTCCAACCCTCGCCCATGGCGTTGAAGGTCATTCCTTCCCCAAGGTTTACTCAGAAGCCATTGCGGCGATGTCTGGTATCGAAGCCGAGTGACGGCTTCATTCTTCGATAGCCTACGCCATGTCCGCAATTTGGTGGCGACATGGCGCGACGATTTCAACCATCACCAACCGGACTCTAGCCTCGCTGGTCCGACACGGCTGGAATGCGCTAGTCGGTCAAAGGAAAGCCAAACCCCGAACAGGGCTAACTTATAAACGCGGCATCTCAAGGGGAGCAGGTCAGAGGTCACCTGTCATGAACGCGAAGTCGAAGGTAGGCGGGTTTTCTTAAAGACCCCGAAGTCGGCTATGCCAAGCCTGCGGCCTTGCCGCCCACTTCATTCCCTGTATCCGAAACTTGCTTCCGTGATGCCCCCTTCCGGCCCAGCATCAGCATCGCTGGGGTCACCACCAGCGTCAGCACGGTCGCGACGACAAGGCCGCCTGCGATGGCCGACGAAAGCTCGGTCCAGTATTGGGTCGACGGTGCGCCGAAGACGAGTTCTCGGCCGAAGACGTCGACGTTCAGCCCAAGCACCATCGGCATCAAACCCAGCGCGGTGGTAATCGAGGTCAGCAGGACGGGCCGCAAGCGTTGTGCGCCGGTGCGCAGAGCGGCGTCTTGCGGCGACAGGCCACTTCGGCGCAGGTCGTTGAAAGTATCGATCAGGACAATGTTGTTGTTCACCACGATCCCGGCAAGCGCGATGACACCGACACCGCCCATGACGATGCCGAAGGGGCGACCGGTGACGATCAGCCCCAGAAGCACGCCAGCGATGGAAAAGACGATGGCGCTCATCACGACGAAGGCCTGGTAGAAGTTGTTGAACTGAAGAACCAGGATCGTGAACATCAAAACGATCGCCGAGACGAAGGCCCCGGCGAGGAAGGTCATCGATTCCACCTGATCCTCGGCCTCGCCAGCGAATTCGACCGTCGCGCTTTCGGGCAGGACGTCGCTGTCCAAGGCGGCGCGCAGGGCGGTGATCTGGTCATTGACCAACACGCCTGGTGCGACATCGGCCTCGATGGTGGTTACGCGCTGTTCGTCGATGCGGCGAATGACGCCGACGCGTTCGGTCGGCTCGAACGCGACGAAGTTCGAGATCGGAACAAGGCCTGCCGATGTCGGCACCCGCAGGTTGCCAAGCTCGCTTAAGGAGCGGTCGTCGTCGGGAAAGCGCACGCGCACGTCCATCTCGCCATCGGTATCCTCGGGGCGGAAATCGGTGACCGTGATGCCCTGGGTCAGAAGCTGGACGGCCTGTCCCAGCAGGCTGACATCAGCGCCGTAGCGCGCGGCCTCGACCCTATCCACGATGATCGCGACCTCGACGCCCGGCAGCGGGCGGGTGTCGGTCACATCGACGAAGCCGCCAAGATCGTCCATCGTGGCGCGCACGGCTTCGACCGCACGGGTCTGGTCGGCGGGATTGCCGGCAGAGACCTGAAGGTTCACCGGCTTGCCGCCAGACGGGCCGCCGCTTTCGGTTTCGACCTGAACGTCGATACCGGCGATATCCTTCATTTCTTCGCGGATTTCTGCGCCGATCTCGGCCGCTGTGCGCCGCTGGTCCCAGTCCACGAGGTCAAGCTGGATCGTGCCGATCACGTCCTCGTCGCCGCCAGATGCGCTGAGCATGGACCGCGAATAGATGCTGTCGACACCTTCGGTTCCGACAAGCCGCGCCTCGACCTGCCTGACAAGGGTGTCGCGTTCATAGATCGACAGGTTGTCGCGCGCGCGGACCTGGACTTGCATCGCCTCTGGCTCGATGGAGGGGAAAAAGCTGATGCCGCGCCCGAACTCGCCATAGACCGCGAAGGCGCCGAGGAGGAGCGACAGCGCAAGCACCACCGTCGTCCACGGGCGTGCGACCGCGTGGGCGAGAACGCGCACATAGCCCCCCGTCAACCCGCCGATGCGGCGCGGGTCGCCATGTTCGGCCTCATGCAGCGCGGCTTTGGCGGCGGCGGTCTTTGGCTGCGCGCGTCCGATGACGCCGCCCACGACGGGAATGAAGACCAGCGCCATGAAAAGAGAGGCGGACAGGGTCAGGATCACCGTGATCGGAAGGTATTTCATGAACTGACCGATCAACCCGGTCCAGAACAATAGCGGGAAGAACACGCTGAGCGTTGTGGCCGTCGAGGCGATCACGGGCCAGGCCATCCGTTTTGCGGCTGCGGCATAAGCCTCGCGCGCAGTGTCGCCTTCATGAAGGCGACGGTCTGCCAATTCGACGGTGACGATGGCCCCGTCGACCAGCATCCCGACCACCAGGATCAGCGCGAAAAGCACCACGATGTTCATCGTCAGGCCCATCGCCCAGATGGCCGCCACACCCGCAAGGAAGGCACCGGGGATTGCAAGACCGACAAGAATCGCCGAGCGCAGGCCAAGCGCAAAGACGATGACCACCATGACCAGCAGAACCGCCGCGATAACGTTGGATTCAAGATCCGACAGAAGGGTCTTCACCTCTTCGGACTGGTCCTGAAGGTAGGTGACGCGCAGGCTTTCGGGCCACTCCGCGCTCATCCCCTCGATGGTCGTGCGCACATCCGCGACCGTGTCGATGACGTTGGCCCCGGATCGTTTGACGACCTCAAGCGACAGCGCGGGCTGGCCGTCGATCCGGGCAAAGCCGGTAGGGTCCTCGAAGGTGCGCCGGACGGTGGCGACATCGGCGAAGGTGACGACCGTGTCGCCCTCGACCTTCACCGGCATGGACAAGACGTCGCCCAGATCCTCGACAAGTCCCGGCACCTTCAGAACGATGCGCCCGCCGCCATTGTCGATCGCCCCAGCCGCAATCAGCTGGTTGTTGCGCTGAAGCTGGCTGGTCAGGGTTTCAAGGTTCAGGTCATAGGTCTGGAACACCGTTGGATCGATCAGGACTTCGACGAACTCTTCGCGCGCGCCGCCGATCTCTACTTCCAGCACCCCGGGCAGGCCTTCAAGCTCTTGCCGTACGTCCTCGGCCAGATCATTCAGTGTGCGCTCGGGCACGGGCCCCGACAGGGTCGCGGTGATGACCGGGAATAGCGCGGTGTTCACCTCGGTGATGTTCAGATCGCGCGCGTCTGCGGGCAGGTCGTTTTGCACGTTGTCGGCAGCTTCGCGCACCTTGCGCAAGGCTTCTTCGATATCGCCGCCCGCCTGGAATTCAAGCTGCACGCTGGCAAATCCCTCGGCGGCCTCGCTCGACATTTGGTCGAGGCCTTCGATGGCTCCGAACTCGGCCTCCATTGGCTCCAGCAGAAGGCGTTCGGCGTCGCTTGGGCTGATCCCGTCAATCCCGGTGGACACGTAGACCAGTGGCAGAGGCACCTCGGGGTTGGCTTCCTTCGGGATCGCGATATAGGCCAAGGCGCCCACGGTCAGAAGCATGCCGAAGACCATCAGCACCACGCGGGTGCGCGAAAAAGCGGCGTCGATCAGCGCGTTCATTGATCGGAATCCACCTGGGCTTCGGCGTTCTGCTCGCCAGCCACCGCATCCCGCTCTGCCTCGGTCTGGACGCGCACCGGTTCACCGTCGCGGACAAAGCCTTGGCCGATGGTGATGATATCTGCGGTCTCCGGCAATCCCGTGGCCCACAGTCCGCCGACTTCGGCGGTGACGATCTCAATCCGATGGAACATCACGACGCCGTCTTCGACAGTCTTGATCCCGGTCGCGCCCTCGGGGCTAAGCGAAACGACGGACGCCTCGACGAAATGCGCCGTTTCTTCGCGGGTGGGGATCGTGACCTCTGCCGAAACGCCGGGACGCAAAGAGCCGTCGGCGTTCTCGACGCTGATCTCGGCTAGGAAGGTCCGTGTGTCGGGCGATGCTGCAGAGGCGACGAAACCCACGGTGCCTTGGCGGGTCTCGCCGGTGACGAAGGCGACTTCGGCGGACTGGCCGACTTCGATCTGGGCGCGCGACTGCTGCGGGATCTGGATCGACACGGTGATCGGGTCGCTGTCCACGATCCGCGCAACAGGCACGCCCGCCCCGGCATATTCGCCGTCATTGAGCATCAGGTCTTCGATGGTGCCGTCAAAGGGCGCGAGGATGGTATAATTGGCCAGCGCTTCCTCGGCTGCAGACACCTGGGCCTCGGCCGCGGCAAGATTGGCCCGGGCCTGCGCCACCCGGTCGACGGTCGCGGCGCCCCGGTCCAGAAGCGTCTGGGCGTTGGAAAGCTCTCGTTCGGCGCGGCTTTGCTCTTCGGTTGCCTGCGCCAGATTGGCGTCTGTGCGGCTGGTATCGAACTGGACGATCACCGTGCCTTGGGCAACGCGCTGGCCCTTTTCGACGGGCAGCGACACGATCGTTCCCGCAGCTTCCGTCAGGATTTGGCTGTCGCGTTCCGGCAAGGCTTGCCCCTGCGCGCTAAAGCTGAGCTGGACCGTCTCGGCCGTGGACGCGCGCACGACGACAGCCGGCGGGGCTGGTGCGTTGGACGCAGCTTGCTGGGGCTCCTCTGCGTCGGCTCCCAGGAATCCGCTCGCCATCCAGCCGATGATGGCGACAAGCAAGGCGCAGGCGATCCAGAACGATCTGGATGCGCCCCGGTCGGTCTCGAACCGGGGCTTCGTGTCTTCTGCAGAGGAAGCGGTCTTGTCGGTCATCGGGCTGTTCCACGCGGGTGAATGTCATCATACGGCCGGCGCGATTGAAGACCGGCAATCGGTAGGTAGGGGTCATGACTGCATTTTGTAACCGCAAAAAAACACTGTGACCTAGCGCGAGCTGGATACAGGAGCCTCATGATGCTCAATGCACTCAAGCATCTTGCCCTTGTATTTATCATGATGAATGCGTTTCCTACCCGGCACAGCCTTCAACGCTGCCGAGATCGCGAGGCAAACGATGCCCACCAAGACACCATCAGACCCGATCATACGCGCTCGCCGATCGCGTCCCGTGCGCGTTGCCGAAGAGATCAAGGACTGGGTCGTAGAGCGCGGCTTACAGCCGGGGGATCGGCTTCCGGGCGAGGCGGAACTGATCGCGCGCTTTGGCATGTCCAAGGGCACGATCCGCGAAGCCATGCGTCTTTTACAGGCGCAAGGGTTGATCGAGACCAAGACAGGCCCCGGCGGTGGCAGCTTCGTCGGTGAAGTGTCGCGCGAACGGGCTGCCGCGCTTCTGGCGAATTACTTCTACTTCCGTGATGTGACGATCGACGACATCTACCAGGTCCGGATCGCACTGGAGCCGGACCTCGCCGCCGCTGTTGCGGGCCGCCTGTCGGATGCGCAACTCGCCGAACTGGAATCGATCATGGAAAGCTATGCCCATCCGGCCACCGACGCGGATGAAGAACGGCGCCAGCATGTCGCCTCGCTGAAATTTCATGCGCGCCTGTCAGATTTCGGGGGCAATGCGCTGCTTGGGTTCTTCATCGGTTTCATGGCGCAGATCCTGACGGATCTGACGGTTTACAAGCGGCTTTATACAACGCCCAACCATGACCTGTGGCGCAAGGGGCGCCAGCACCAGATCGGCCTGATCCATGCTTTGCGCTGTGGCGATGCGGACGCTGCCCGGGACATCATGCGCAGCCATATGGAGATGGCCCGCGCCCAGATGGAGGCGCAGGAAGCCGAAGTCATGAAGCGGTTCATCGCGGAATAATCAGCCGGGATAGGGGGTCGCGCGTTCCGGGTCCGACAGGGTGGGCACGTAGCTGGTCCACTCGGCATAGGCCCCGCTTGTTGCGCGTTCATGCAACGCGGCGAGCGCCTCGAGCGGCGCCTCGGAATAGTCGATGCGCAGGCTCAGGGGTGGGCGATCTGGCCCGACGACCAGCATTGCCGCCGACAAGAGCCCGCGACTGTCACCGCCGACCGCTGCCGCTTGCTGAAGGGCCTTCATCAGGCGAACGTCCAGCGTGCCGTCAAATGTCAGGAATCCCTCAAGACAAGCCTCCAGCACCGCGTCAGAAGCCAACAGGTTCCCCGCGACGATGACACCCGGCGCGGCGCGCGCACCGGCAGACTGGATGCTCTTGGCGCCGGTGAAGGACGCGGTCGTGCCCTTGGGATCAAGCGCAGATAGCTGGCGTTCGTCGCGCCCGGCATCCGCGTCGACAACCTGCTGGACGGCTTTTTCAGCTGATGCGCCGCCGCGCATGAGGGTCAAGACTTCCTGCCCCCACATCGTGCTCGGCAAGGAACCCTGCGACGCCGACAGCCCCGATTCGGCATCGCCCCGCAGCACCCAGCCGCCGACACAGAGGCTACCGGTGGTCGCAGCGCCGCCATAAGTGCCTGTTTTTTTGTCGAATGCGAGTAGCGAGATCGTCATGGTTGGCCCCGATCAGTCTTGGACTTGAATTTATAATGAGAATTTGGCCTGATGCAATTTATCATGATAAATAAAATTTGTTTCAACAGGAGAGGAAGCTGTCATGTCGCTCTTTCATGTTACTCGCCGGGGGCTTCTGGCCGCCGGAACCGCGCTTGCCCTGACCCTTGGGGTCACCAGCGGCGCACAGGCCCAAACCCCGCCAGGTGTGCTGATCGTCGGACAGATCGCCGAACCGAAGGCGCTTGATCCCGCGGCGGTCACCGCCGTCAACGATTTCCGGATCCTCATGAATGTTTATGACGGTCTTGTGCGCTACAAGGACGGCACGCTCGAGGTTGAACCGGCGCTCGCCGAAAGCTGGGACATTTCAGAGGACGGCACAGTCTACACCTTTACGCTGCGCGAAGGTGTCACGTTCCACGATGGGTCGGCCTTCGATGCAGAGGCGGTGAAATTCAACTTTGACCGGATGCTGAACGAGGATCACCCCTATCACGACACCGGCCCCTTCCCGCTGTCCTTCTTCTTCTCGTCGATTGAGACGACCGAGGTTGTCGATGACCGGACGGTGCGCTTTACCCTGAATGGGCCATATGCGCCGTTCCTGTCGAACCTTGCCTATCCCACGGGCCTGATCGTATCGCCTGACGCGGTGATGGAACATGGCGCGGATTTCGGCCGCAATCCGTCCGGCACCGGCCCCTTCACTTTCGCTGAATGGCGGTCGAACGAGGCTGTCGTGATCGAAGCGAACCCGGAATACTGGGACGGCGCGCCAGAGCTTGAGGCCGTCGTGTTCCGCCCGATCACCGACGCAAATACCCGCACCGCCGAGATGCTGGCCGGCGGGATCGACCTGATGGTCGAGGTGCCCCCCGTCGCGCTGAGCGAGTTCCAGGGCGATGCCTACACCGTCCATGAACAGGCCGGCCCCCATGTCTGGTTCCTGATCCTGAACGCCAAGGAGGGCCCGTTTGCCGATAAGCGCGTCCGCCAGGCTGCCAACTACGCGGTGAACAAGGAAGCGCTCGTCAACGAGGTTCTGGAAGGCACCGCAGAGGTCGCAGCCGGGCCAACGCCGCCTGCCTTCGCCTGGGCCTACAACCCAGAGCTGGAGCCGTATCCCTACGACCCCGATCGCGCGCGTGCGCTCATCCAAGAGGCGGGCGCCGACGGGGCAGAGTTGACATTCTACGTCACCGAAGGCGGGTCCGGCATGCTGGACCCGATCGCCATGGGCACGGCGATTCAGGCCGATCTTGAAGCTGTCGGCTTCGATGTGTCGATCGAGACCTATGAGTGGAACACCTTCCTCGGAGAGGTGAATCCCGGTCTCGAAGGCAAGGCCGACATGGCCGAAATGGCATGGATGACCAACGATCCCGACACCTTGCCCTTCCTCGCATTGCGCACCGCGGCCTGGCCGCAAGAGGGCGGGTTCAACTCGGGCTACTATTCGAACCCCGAGGTCGATGCACTTCTCGAAGCGGCCCGTGTCGCCACCGATCAGGACGAGCGCGCGCGCCTCTACAAGGAAATGCAGGTGATCGTTCAGGAAGACGCCCCTTGGGTCTTCGTCGCGAACTGGAAGCAGAACGCGGTCACGTCGGAGAATGTCGAGAACTTCGCGCTTCAGCCCTCGTTCTTCCTGCTCCTCGACGATGTCGTGAAGAATTGATGATCCCTGGCGGGGCAGGCCCTGCGGCCCGCCCCGCCAACCATCTGCCGCCGAGGGGGCGACGATGACCGGTTACATCCTCAAGCGTCTTCTTTCGGCCATTCCCGTCCTGATCGGGATCACGATCATCGTGTTCCTGATCATGGCGATGATCCCCGGCGATCCGGCGACGGCCATTCTTGGCAGCTATGCGACACCGGAGAACGTCGAGAAACTCAACCGCGATCTGGGTCTCGACAAGCCGCTTGTGCAGCAATACTTCATCTGGCTCGGCAACATGCTGACTGGCGATTTCGGTACCTCATTCGCACTGAACCGTCCGGTTCTTGACGAGGTGCTGGAACGATTCAACGCAACCCTTGTGCTGGCCGGCACCGCCTTTGTCCTCTGCGCGTTCCTCGGCGTGATCGCTGGCGTGATCTCGGCGGCGAACCAGTATGGGGCTGCCGACAAGGGCATCACCTTTGTCGTTCTTCTGGGCATTTCGATTCCGTCCTTCTTTCTCGGGATGATGATGATCCTTTTCTTCGCGGTGAACCTGCGGTGGTTCCCGGTGTCCGGCATGTGGCCGATCTACGGGGATCGGACCTTGGGTGTGCTTCTGACCCATCTTGCGATGCCCGCGACCGCCCTTGCCGTGGTGGCCACGGGTGTCATCGCGCGGCTGTCCCGCTCGGCCATGCTTGAAGTGCTGCGCCAGGATTTCATCCGCACTGCCCGCGCCAAGGGCGTGCCTGAACGCGGCGTGATCTGGCGTCACGCGCTCAAGGCGGCGATGGTCGCGATCATTCCCGTTCTTGGCATCCAGGCGGGCTTTGTCCTGTCCGGCGCGGTCTATATCGAGATTGTCTTTCAGTGGCCCGGCGTCGGGCGGATGCTCGTCGATGCAATCCTCAAGCGCGATATCCTGTTGGTGCAGGGCGGCGTCGTCTTTGTCGCGGCCTGCTATGTCCTTTTCAACATCGTGGTCGATGTCGCGCAAAGCCTGCTCGACCCGAGGATCAAGACATGATGGCGTTCCTCAGGTTGTTGGCGCGCAACCGGCTTGCGCTGGGGGGCGGGATCGTGCTTTCGCTGGTCGTCCTGCTGGCCCTTCTGACGCCAATTCTGCCGCTCGCGGATCCGGACGTGACGAATACCTCGAACCGGTTTCAGCCGCTGTTTTCCGAAGGGTCCTTGCTGGGCACCGACCACCTTGGGCGCGATCTGCTGTCGCGGCTCATGTGGGGCACGCGGCTTTCGCTGGCAGTCGGCTTTGCCGCCGCGATCGCCGCAGCCACGATCGGTGCCGCGATCGGGATCGTCGCGGGCTATTACGGTGGGCGGACCGACAACATCATCATGCGCGGCGTCGATATGCTGATGGCGTTTCCCTACATCCTGCTGGCGCTGGCCATTGTCGCGGCGCTTGGGCCGGGCCTGTTCAATGCGCTGATCGCCGTGGCCGCCGTGAACGTGCCGTTTTTTGCGCGGAATATCCGTGGGATCACCGTGGGCATCGCGAACAAGGAATTCGTTGACGCCGCCCGCCTTGCAGGATTGTCGGACCGGCAGATCATCCTGTCGGAAATCCTGCCGAACGTGATCCCGGTCATCGTGATCGCCATGTCGACGACGATTGGCTGGATGATCCTTGAGACCGCCGGGCTGTCGTTCCTGGGGCTCGGCTCGCAGCCGCCGCAGGCCGATCTTGGCTCGATGTTGGGCGAGGCGCGCTCTGCGCTCATCACCAATCCGCACACCTCCATCGTTCCGGGCGTGATGATCCTGATCATCGTGATGTCGATCAACCTTCTGGGCGACGGCGTGCGCGATGCGCTTGATCCGCGCCTGAAGTCGGGGGCCTTGACGCGCCCCATGGCGGCAACGCGCGTCGAGCGGGCCGAAGAGCCACCGGCGGCAGAGGGAACGGGCCTTCTGGAAGTCCGGGCGCTTGAGACCCAGTTTCACGTCAAGAACCGCAATTACTGCGCCGTGGGCGGTGTGGATCTTCATGTCGAGAAGGGCGAATGCCTTGGCATCATCGGTGAAAGCGGATCCGGAAAATCCGTCACTGCGCTGTCGATCATGGGCCTTGTTGCCTCGCCGCCCGGGGTCGTGACCGGCGGTGCGGCCTATTACGACGGTGAGGATCTGATCGGCGCGCCCTACCGGCGCCTGCGCGACATGCGCGGCCGCAACGTTTCGTATATTTTTCAGGATCCGCTTGCGACGCTACATCCGCTATATCGTGTTGGCGATCAGTTGATCGAGGCAATCCGCGCGCATCGGCCCATTGGCAAGTCAGAGGGGCGCGCGAAGGCGATCGAGCTTCTGACCGCGGTCCGCATCCCGAACGCCGAGCAGCGCATCACCGATTACCCCCACGAGATGTCGGGCGGCATGCGCCAGCGCGTCGGGATCGCGATGGCACTTGCCAATGACCCCGACATCATCATTGCGGACGAACCGACGACCGCGCTGGACGTGACGGTTCAGGCGCAGGTTCTGACGATCCTTGATGATTTGCGTCGGTCGCGCGGCCTTGCAATCATCTTCATCACCCATGACTTCGGGGTCGTCGCGCAGCTGTGTGACCGCGTGGCGGTGATGTATGCGGGCCGCGTCGTCGAAGAGGGGACAACCGCCGAGATCCTCGACGCCCCGCGCCACCCCTATACTGCGCGGCTGATGGCCTGCGTGCCTGAGTTGGGCGGTGGCAAGCGCCGACTTGAGGCGATCCCGGGATTGCCGCCGGTGGTCGACAAGCTGCCAGAGGGCTGCGCCTTTGCAGACCGCTGCGACCGGGTTCAAGACGCGTGCCGTTCTGGCGACATCCCATTGGTCCGTACCGGTGGGCATGGCGTGCGGTGTCTGTTCCCGGTGGACGCCGAGAGATCCGAACAAAAGGTGGGGACATGACCGAGGCATTGAAGCTGACCGATCTGTCCAAGACCTTTCCGGTGGGCCGGTCGCTGCTGGGCAATGCGACCGGATCCGTGAAGGCCGTGCATCCGCTGGACCTGACCGTCCGGCAAGGCGAAACCCTTGGTATCGTCGGCGAGTCGGGGTGCGGCAAGTCCACGCTTGCACGGATGCTCGTGGGATTGCTGGAACCGACAACGGGCCGCATCGAGATCGAAGGCGAGGCGCTGAACAATGCTGACCCATCGGCCTTTGGCAAGCGGATCCAGTACGTGTTTCAGGACCCGATATCCTCGCTCAATCCGCGCAAGACGATCCGGCAGGTGATGGAGGCGCCGCTGAAGCATCTCTACAGGATGCCTGCCGCCGAGCGGCGCAAACGGATTTCCGAGATCTTCGAAAGCGTCAATCTGCGTGAAGAATTTCTCGACCGCTATCCGCATGAATTCTCGGGCGGGCAAGCGCAGCGGATCGGCATCGCGCGGGCCCTCGCCGCCAAGGCGCGCATTTTGATCCTGGACGAACCGGTTTCGGCGCTGGATGTGTCGGTTCAGGCGCAGGTGCTGAACCTGCTCGCCGATCTTCGGCGCGAATTCGACCTGACCTATCTGTTCATCAGTCACGATCTTGCCGTGGTCGAAGCCGTCAGCGACCGGATCGCGGTGCTGTATTTCGGATCGGTGGTCGAGATTGGCCCCGCGACCGAGGTCTTCGCCGCGCCAAGACATCCCTATACAAAGCTGCTTGCCGACAGCGCGCCGGTGGTCGGACGGCCCCTTACGCCGCCCGAGGCGGAAGGAACGGAACTGCCGGACCCGTTGAATCCACCCATCGGCTGCGCATTCGCGGCGCGCTGTCCAAGGGCGACGGATCAGTGCCGCAGCGAAACGCCGCGCTTGTCGCCTGTCGGCACGGCATCAGAGGTTGCCTGCTTTCACCCCTTGCCCGCGTAGCCCACGACTTTGGTGTCAGGTCAACCCAAGCTCTATCGACAGACCCTCGCTTGAGAAGGCGTGAAGCTTTGAGCGCTGAAAGCTCAGACCCGCACGATCCCCGGGGCGCAGGCTGACATCGCCGCCCACCCGTACCGTGATCTGCCCTGCTGCGCCGCAATCCATGATTACGAAGGTATCCGCGCCAAGATATTCGAGCACATCGACAACCCCGTCGATCTGCCCGCTTCCCTCTGCGCCAAGCGAAATATGTTCTGGCCGTATGCCCAGAGTCTCGGCCGCTTCTGGAAGGCGAACGCTGGACACGGCACCGGCGGGCATCGTGTTCATCCGGGGCGACCCGATGAACTGCGCCACGAACAGGTTTGCGGGCTTTTCATACAGCTCGCGCGGCGTCCCGACCTGGGCAATCTTGCCGAATTCCAGAACCACGATGCGATCCGCAAGCGTCATGGCCTCGACCTGGTCGTGGGTCACGTAGATCATCGTTGATTTCAGCGCCTGGTGCAGCTTTGCGATCTCATACCTCATCTCGACGCGAAGCGAGGCATCGAGGTTGGATAGCGGTTCGTCGAAGAGAAACGCAGTCGGATCGCGCACGATGGACCGGCCAATCGCCACGCGCTGACGCTGCCCGCCGGACAAATCTTTGGGGCGGCGATCCATATAGGCGTCCAGCTTGAGAACGCGTGCCGCCTCATCGACCTTGGTGTCGATCTCTGCCTTGGGCAGGCCTGCCGACCGCAGCGGAAAGCCGACATTGTCGCGCACCGACATATGCGGGTAGAGCGCGTAGGACTGGAACACCATCGCAAGGCCGCGCTTGCTGGGCGGCTCTGCCGTGGCGTCGCGGTCCCCGATCATGATCTGGCCACGCGATGTTTCCTCCAGCCCCGCGATCATCCGCAGTAGCGTGGATTTTCCGCAGCCCGAGGGGCCGACGAAGATGACGAATTCGCCCTCTTCGATGGTCAGATCGACGCCCTTGATGACCTGAACATGGCCGAACCATTTCTCGACCGATCTGAGTTCGATGGATGCCATTACGCAGCCCCTTTCGCGAGTTCGCGGCCCTGACCGGCCCATGTCAGCCAGATCGCCGCCGTCCAGGTAAAGCGCGCGCCCCCGCAGGGCGTTGCGTCCATGGGGTCGAAATATTCCCAGAACCCGTGCAGCTCGAGGAGTTCCGCCGTTTCACGCCGAAGACGCTCGGCCAGGTCGGTGCGGCCCGCGTCTACCAGCCCGATGGCCATCAGGGCGTTGACCACCGGCCAGCAGGGCCCGCGCCAGTAGCGGCGCGGCTCGAAGAATTCGTTCTCGGGATCGGCCGACGGAATGCCATAGCTCACAGCGTCCCACACGCGCATCAGCTGCGCATCAAGCTGCGCGTTTCCGGCGTCGGCGAGGTAGGCCAGAAAGGCCCCGGACCCGAGGACACCGGCGAATTCCCCGCTGCGCAGGTTCTTGGCGTCATACGCGCCAAGCGCCGGGTTCCAGATGCCGGGCAAGGCGGCACGCAGCGCGGTGGCCCAACCTTCGATTTCGGTAACATCCTCGCCCAAGGCACGCCCCAGCGCGGCAAGGTCTTCATGCGCGCGCAAGAGGATGAAGGTGATCCCCGGATCGGCCATCAGGAAGGGACCTTCGGCGACAATTTTGGCGGCATCCCACCCGGCTTTGACCCCGAACTGGACCATCGCGATATAGCGGTCGTATTCTTCCTTTTTCGGTCGCATCGAAGGATCGACATGGCCGGTATCGCGGCGGTGGTATTCGCCGACGTCAGAGCCATCGACGCCCGCCATCCCGCTATCCCAATCGGGGCAGTTGTCGCGCCCGCTTTCCCAGGGATGCGTGATTGCGGCGACGCCATGGGTGCAGCGAACCTCATGCCACCAGCGGTGCCAGTTCACGAGCTTGGGGTAGAGCGCCGCCATTCGGTCGCGGCTGGCGTCGGGCGCAGATTCCCAGATCAGCCTGGCGATGGTCGCGGCGACGGGGGGCTGAGAGATGCCGGAGGTCGGCGGCATCTGGCCCGTCGACCAGACATCGGGGCCGGGAAAGTAGTCGGGGTCCGTCTGGTGGAAAATGATGTGGGGCACCATGCCACTGTCCCACTGGGTGGCCATCAGCGTATCAAGCTCATCCCAGGCGCGCGGCAGGTCGAAGGTCGAGAACCCCCAGGCGGCAAAGGCGCTGTCCCAGTTCCATTGATAGGGGTAGAGGCCATGCGTCGGCACGGTATAGCCGCCGCGATCGTTCTGGCGCAGGATGGCGCGGGCCTGATCGTGAAGTGATGTCATCGTCTATCCCTTGACCGACCCGGCGGTCAGTCCCTTGGTCATGAATTTTTCGAGCCCGAGGAAGATCACCATGATCGGAACGGTCGCGATGACCGACCCTGCCATCAGGTGCTGCCGTGGTATCTCGGACGAGTTGAGCGATGCGATGCCCCGCGTCAGTGTGAATTTCGATGGATCGTCCAGCAGCATGAAAGCGAGCAGGAACTCATTCCAGGCGATCATGAAGACATAGAGAGAGACCGAAGCGAGCGCGGGCAGGGACAGCGGCAGTGTGATCTTCCAGATCACCGCAAGGCGCGACAGCCCGTCCATCAGGCCCGCTTCCTCGACCTCTGCGGGAAGCCCACGGAAATAGCCTTGCAGCATGTAGAGCGCCACCGGGATGGTCGTGACCGGATAGATCATCACGATGCCGCTGAACGAATTGCGCAGGCCCGTCATCGAGAAGGCGATGTAGATCGGCAGCGCCAAGACGATCATGGGCACCATGTAGATCAGCAGGATCGACCGGGAAAAGGCGGCCTGCCCGCGAAACCGCAGGCGCGCGACGGCGTAGGCGCCGGGGATCGCGAAGGCCAGCGTGATCAGGACCGTCAGGACAGAGATGAAGAAGGAGTTGAACAGGTAGGTTCCGAAATTGAACTGCGTGAACAGCTCTTCATAGGATCGAAACAGCGCTGTCCCCTGGGTCAGGTCGATGGAGAAATCGAGAGGGTTCTGGATCAGCTCTGACTGGTTCTTCAGGCTGGTCATGACCATCACGTAGAATGGGATCAGGACGATTGCGGTGAAGAAAATATAGCCGAACCCTGTCAGGAACCGGATCACCGCGCCTTCGAATTCGTGACGGTTCAACGCTCCTGGGACGACTTCATCTAGGATCTTCGTGATCGAGACCGCGAAGCTGACCCCGAGAAGGGCGGCGCCGACGGCACGCGCAAAGACTGTGTTCTCGGCGCCCGTCAGCATCGGTCCGATCCCCAGAAGAACCAGCAGGATGACGCCGGCACCAATCGCACCTTGAACCGGCCGCGACCGGCCGAACGCGACGATGGCAGCGCCCGCGACTGCGCCCCACAGAAGTGATAGCAGCATGCTCGGGCGGAATGCCTCGCCCGTCGCAAAAGACATCGCGACGGCCACGGTGATGGACAGGACGACCATCCAGAGCGCCCCCAAAGCGGGCCCGGTGACATAGCCATGGCGGATCAACTTCATCACAGCCCTTCCTCCCGCGAGATGAATTTGAGGAAGAAGATCGAGAAGGTCAGCAGGCAGCCGAAGATGACCACTGCGACCGCCGCGCCCGCGCCGATATTCGAGATCGCGAAGGCCTGTTCATAGACGTTCACGGTCAGGGTGCGTGTCCCGGCATTGCCGCCGGTCAGCAGGAAGATGTCGTCGAACTTGTTGAACGTCCAGATGAAGCGCAAAAGGAACAGCACGCTCAGGATGCCCAGTAGCTGCGGCATGCTCAGGCTCCAGAATTGCTGGAAGGGCGATGCGCCGTCCATATCCGCC
Source organism: uncultured Paracoccaceae bacterium (assembly GCA_965662745.1). Classification (GTDB taxonomy): domain Bacteria; phylum Pseudomonadota; class Alphaproteobacteria; order Rhodobacterales; family Rhodobacteraceae; genus Anianibacter. The sequence goes on along the minus strand of CBFIJK010000021.1, from coordinate 28,463 downwards.
GCCTCGTACATGTCCGTGTCGATGCTTTGCATCCGGGCCAGGATGAAAAGGAACGACAACGGGAAATAGCGCCAGATCTCGAAAATTGTGACCATGATCAGCGCCAGCGGGCGTTCCCCGAAAAAGTTGATCGCCTCGTCCGACACGCCCATTTGCACCAGCAGCGCATTGGCCGATCCGGAAAACGGATCGAACAGGATCAGCCACGCAAAGGCGACGGCGATGACCGGGGCGACATAGGGGAACAGATATAGCCCCCGCAGGATGCCCTGACCTCTGAAGGACTTGTTCAGCAACAGCGCCGCAAACAGCCCGACCAAAAGCGCGCCTATGGTGCCGAACACGGTATAGAACAGCGTGACCCAGAGAACCTCGACGAATTCATCCCCGTTGAAGATGCGGGCGAAGTTTTCCAGCGTGAAGGTGCTGTTTGTCAGGACGCTTGACGATCTGCCCGTCACCTCCGGGTCGCTGTCCTGAGGGCGCAGGCCATTGTCGAGATAGCTTTGTTCCACCACAACGGGGATCGTCAGCGTCTCGCGATAGCCCGGGTCCCAATCGCCGAAATCGCAGGACAGGTCGCGCCCGGTCAGCGTGCATCTGTCGTCGAGGGATTGGACGGCAAGGCCTTCTGGAATGACATCGGCGATGGTGACGCCAAGGATGGGCTGGTCCTGTGAAGAGTTGCGCAGACGGTAGCGGATTTGCGCCGGATCACCGGCAGTTTCGGGGCCCCCGCGAAGGTCCTCGCGCAATACAACCTCGGGCGCTCTCAGATCGCCCAGTTCGACCGGCTTGAAGGAAATCCAGAAGATCGCGACCAGCGGCAGGACGACGACAAGCGCCACGGCGGCAATCGTCGGGAACAAGAGCCCCCAGGCCAGACGCGCTTCTCGTTTCGCCAAAGGGCCGGTGCCGGATGGAGGCAGGATCTCCGCCATGACGAGGGTTCTCCTGGGATGGGAGGGAGGATGCGTTTGGAAAAGGTGGCGAGGCGCCTCGCAGCGCGCCTCGCCAATTGGCGCTTAGTTGACCGCGGCAATCGCCTCGTTCAGCGCGGTCACCGTCGCGGCAGCGCCACGCTCGCCGTCAAGGTATTCGCGCACCAGACGGTTGATGACCTGGGAGTTGATGATCGCAGAGGCCGCGCTGAGCTGGCCATCCGCAACACCCCAGCGCTGGGCCACGTCAAGCCCGCCGACGATTTCGTCGATCATGGACTGCTCGTAAAGGTCACCCAAGGGCGCCTTGCGGTCGACGCCCACATCCAGCGTGGCCCAGAGATCGGCGAATTCGGTCGGATTGTCCGCCGTGCCGCGCCGGACCGGGAACTTGCCCTCGGGCGCGATGGCGAGGGTCGAGCCATAGCCTTCGTTCATCGAATAGGTGACAAACTCCATCGCTGCATCGGTCGCGGCGTCAGACGTGATGCCGAAGTAACGGACATCGCCCCAGGCCGCGCCATCGGGGTTCGATGGTCCTGAAAAGGTCGTCACGATGCCGGTCGCTGCTGCCAGCGCGGGCGAGGTCGGGTCATCGTTGATGGTGGGCGGAGCGCTGTCGCGCAGGCCCGCCAATTCGTCGAGAATGAAGGGCGACCAGATGATCATCGCGGCATTGCCACTGAAATAGAGGCTGCGCGATTGATCCCAGTACAGATCCCCCGGAGGCGAAGCTTCCGCGATGGCCTTGTAGAATTCCAGCACTTCGATGGTTGCCGCTTCATCAAGTTCTTGCACACCGTCCGGTCCGACAGGTGACACACCGTTGGCGAGGAAGACATGTTCTAGCACCTGCGACATGAAGTTCTCGTCAACCTTGGTGGCGGCGACGAAGCCATACATCTCGGGCGGGTTGTGCAGCGCGTCGACGGCGGCCAGCACGTTCGCGTAGGAATTCGGAGGCTCTAGCCCCGCCTCTTCGAACTTGTCAGCGCGATAGACGATCATCTGCGTCCAGCCATCGACGGGCACCGATGCATAGCCACCATCGACAGACGCCATTTCCAGCGCTCCGGGGGCGAATGTATCGCCGCCCAGGTCTTCAATCACGTCCGTTGCCGCGTCGATGTCTAGAATGCCCGCTTCGGCCCAAGGGGCGGCATATTGCAGCGTGTGATAAATGACGTCTGGCAGATCACCAGCGGCATAGGCCGCAGTCGTCCGTGTGCCGAGATCGTTTTCGGACACCGGGATCACCTGCACCGTGTGCCCGGAGACTTCGGCGAAGGCCTCGGCCATCGCTTCCTGGCGGGCCAGTCGTTCGGGCTGTTCTTCAGTCGTCCAGAAGCGCAGTTCCTCTGCCTGCACCCCTATCGCCGACAAGATCAGAGCGGTCGCCGCTGCTGAGCGCATCATTGCCTTGGTTCCAAGTTTCATGGTCTTCCTCCCGGTTGGTAAATCGAATGTCTTTGGTTCAATGTTCGGCAGGCCCGGTCGAGCCTCTGTCTATGAATGTCGCGGATGCCGTTTCGCGCAGGGTTTCGGGCGCCTCGCCCTTGATGCACCGGATCAAGAGCGTCGCCAGCCGCATCCCGGCCGCAGTGGAATCCACCGCAAATGTCGTCAGGGGCGGGTCCGCATAGGCGCCTTCGGGGATGCCGTCATAGCCAAGGACCGACAGGTCGCGCCCGATCTTCAAGCCGCGCTCTGCCGCCGCTCGGTAGACTCCAAGCGCCGCGAAATCGACCGCGCACACGATGGCCGTTGGCGGCATGCCCGCGTCCAGCATCCGCGCTGCGGCCTGGGCACCGTCATCAAGCGTTACGCAGTCTTCGATCATCATAGCGGGGGCGATCCCCAGGTCGGCCTCTCGCATGCCCTCCACGAACCCCTGTTCGCGCAAGGCGGAATAGGCGTAGATCCTCCCGCCATTGATGAACCCGATCCGCCGATGTCCCAGCGAGGCCAGATGCAGCACCGCATCGCGCATCGCATCCTCGCCGAGGATATCGAACCAGGCGCAGCCGTCATCGTTCCCCGGCCGCCCGAACAGCACAAGCGGCATATTTGCATTGCGCAACAGGTGAACGCGGGGATCGTCGGTCAGCGCGCGTGGCAGGATGAAACCGTCGGCCTTTCGGTCCCGGATCAGGCTGCGATAGGTGTCCATCAATTCGTCATGGCTGCTGGAGGCGGCGACGGTCAGCGTCCAGCCCGAGGCATTCGCCCCTGCCGACACCCCGGCGATGAATTCCGCAAGGAAGGGGCGCTGCGCGTCATGGTCGGAAAACTGCAGGACGAGCCCCAGCGACCGCGTGCGTCCGGTTTTGATCGCCTGCGCGTGGCTCAGGGGCTTATAGCCCATGGCTTTCGCCAGGTTCATGACCCGCAATTGCGTCGCGGCGGCGATGTCCGGATAGCCGTTCATTGCCCGCGACACTGTTGACTTGGTCAGCCCGAGCGCCTCGGCCATGTCCGAGATCGTGACACGCCCTGCCGTCCGATCTTTCAGATCGTGATCTATAGAACGGACCATCATTTCCTCTCCCGAGAATCAGGATGGCGTTCCGAAACCGGTTTCGGCAAGAAAAATCGGACACTTGGTCCGGGGCGCTCTGGCCTTAAGCCATGAGACTTGCTGGAAACCTTTGTTTCGAAGATGCGGATTCTAGCGTCGGTGATCCATCGCCGAACGCCTTGGACTCAGAGACCGAGCACGCCTAGACGGCGGGTTTGCCTTTTCGCCAGAACCTCGATTTCGGCAATGGCGCGCGCGCTCAGCGCCGGGCCGGGTTTGCGCAGGGTGGGGTGCGCGATGATGCCTTGCTGTGCCAGTGTATGCTTGCGGATGGCGAGGCCCAGACCGGGCTGCGCCTCGTACCGGATCATCGGCATATAGGCGTCAAAGATATCGCGCGCGCGGTCCAGATCGCTCTCGTTGAAGGCGTCCAGCACTTGCCGCATCATTTCGGGATAGCCAAAGCCCGTCATTGCGCCATCGGCGCCGCGCTGCAGTTCTTCCAGCAGATACATCCCGCCATTGCCGCACAGGATCGAGATGCGGCGCGCCCCGGCATCCGACGCCTCGCGCAGTGCGGTTATCTTTTCGAGACCCGGCCAATCCTCGTGCTTGAGCATCACGCAGGTCGGGCAATCGGCGACGATCTGCAGGATGACCGAGGTCGAGATTTGCACGCCGGTCGACAGCGGAAAGTCCTGCAAGACGAAGGGAATGTCGCCAAGGGCCTCTGCCGCGTTGTGAAAATACCCTAAGATCTGTGCATCGGTTTTCAGGCCCATGGGCGGGGCGACCATGACACCGGCGGCGCCTGATGCCATCGCCTGCTTGCTCAGTGCGGTCATCGCCGCAAAGCCGGGGGCCGAGACGCCCACGACCACTGGCACCGCAGCGCGGGCGGTCACGCGGCGGACAACCGCTACGGCCTCTTCGGCGGACAGTTTGCCGGCCTCGCCCATCATTCCGAGAATGGTCAGGCCGTTCGCTCCCCTTTCGATATAGGCGTCGACCATCCGGTCGAGGCTATCGAGATCCAGCGCGCCATCCGGCAAGAACGGGGTTGCGGCGATGGTGAAGACGCCGTTTGCGGTTTCATCAAGCATGGTCGGTCCTTTGCATCTTGTGGGACAGCCCCAGGCAAATCTGACCAAGGGCCATGCTGACGGCGGCCTGCGTCGGCTCGACCACCGGCAGGCCGGTGGCCTCTTCCAGCGGGGCGCGGTAGCGGGCCATGCCGGCGCAGCCCATGATCAGCACATTCGCCCCGTCCTCGTCGCGCAGGCGCTTCCCGGTTGCGATCATCGCGTCGAGGCTCTTGTCGTCATCAGCCAGATCAGCGACGCCCAGCCCCAGCGCGCGGTCCCCGGCAAGGCGGTTCAGAACGCCCATCGCGCCAAATGCCCGCAGATGCCGGGGGATCGAGGCGGGCAGGATCGCGATCACGCCAAACCTCTGGCCGAGGGTCAGCGCGGTCATGACAGCCGCCTCTTGTATCCCCACCACGGGAAGGGTCGTCTGATCCCGAAGCGCATGTAACCCCGGATCGCCGAAACAGGCGATGACATAGCCTGCCGCATCGTCCTGCGCGGCTGCGAGTGTCAGCATCGGCGCAATGGTCAAATCCGCCTGGCGCTGGCTTTCGATGCCGGGCGGCCCTTCGGCGAGCGTCAGGCAGCGGATCGGCACGCCAAAAGCGCGCATCGGATCGATGGCCCGATCGATCCCATCCGTGACGGTCTGGGAAGAGTTCGGGTTGATGACGACTAGGCACTTCATGCCCCGACCCGCGTCGCGGATTGAATCTCGATCTGGTAGCCTTCGGGATCACGGAACACGAAGGCGCGGATGCCAATGGCGTCGCTGTCGAACAGTTCTGACAGGCCATCGAGTTTCCGGTCTTTCGCGTAGCCATACCACGCGTCCACATCGGGCACCCGGATACAGATCTGAACCGGTTTGGCCTCTGCCCATTTGTTCATACCGCGCGTCTCGTCCACGAGACCGACATGGGCGCCCGCGCAGATCCGGTAGATCTTGCTCCAGCCCTGGTCGATCGCAAGCGGCAGGCCAAGGACGTCTTCGTAGAACCGCATCGCGGCGGGAAGGTCGCGGTAATAGAGGAAGGTGATGGCCAGTTCGTTGGCTGTCTCGGGTCTGTTCATGCGGGTGTGTCCTGCGCAGTTGGCCGTGTTGCAAGCTTGGGCCGGTTGATCCATCGCCCGGACCCTGGTTTGCCGTGAAATGTCCCGCCTTCGACCAGCGTCTTGCCTCTGAGAATGACAGTCTCCGGCCAGCCGGTCACGCGTGTCCCCTCCCACGGATTGTAGCCGACATTGTCGTGCAGATCGCTCGCGCCATAGGTCACGGTTTTCTCGGCGTCCCAGATCACGATATCCGCATCCATGCCTTCGGCGATCCCGCCCTTGTGTTCCAGCCCGTAAAGACGGGCAGGGGCGTGGGATGTCACGTCGGCAAACGCCTCCGGCCCGCCTTTGCCTTGCGTGACCATTGCATTGAACATCAGCGGAAGGCGCGTTTCCAGCCCCGGCAAGCCGTTTGCGATCTGGTGAAAGCCCGCGTCCGTCCCTGCCGCCAGCTTGCCGGTTTCGTCAAAGCGGTAGGGCGCATGATCCGACGACACGAGGGCGAGTGGCCCGTCCAGCAGCGCGGCCCACAGAGCCTCTTGATCCGTCACGTCTCGCTGCGGGGGCGAACACATCCATTTCGCCCCTTCGAGGCCGGGCTTGTCCAGGACGTTCTCGGTCATGAAAAGGTAATGTGGGCAGGTTTCGGCCCAGACAGGGGCACCGCGCGCCTGTGCGGCGGCCACGGCGGCCGCCCCTTCGCGCGTCGAGATGTGGAACAGCATCACCGGCTGATCTAGGTATTCCGCGAAGCGGCAGATGCGCTCGACCGCCTCGATCTCGGCCATCCTTGGCCGCGACCGTGCATGATCGCGCGGGGTGGTCTGGCCTGCGCTGATCAGCGCCTCTCGCGCCTCGGCAATAATTGCATCGTTTTCCGCATGTACACAAACCAGCGCCCCGGCGTGCCGCGCCTGGCGGAAGACTTTCAGAAGCTGGGCGTCGTCAAGCTGGATATTGTAGGTGGTGAACACCTTGAGTGACCGATGACCAGCGGCGACGAGCGCGGACAGATCATCGGCAAACCCTTTGGCCTCGGTATCGGTCAGCGTGATGTGAAAGGCGTAGTCGATCATCGCCCCCCGCTTGGCGCGCGCGGCGTACTGAGCGACCGTATCTGCGAGGGTTTGACCAGAGGCTTGGGCGGCAAACGAGATCACACTTGTCGTGCCGCCCATCGCGGCGGAGGTCGTGGCGGTTTCGAACGTGTCGGCGTTCCACTGGCCCATGCCCGACATCTGTTCGATATGGGCATGCGGATCGACGCCCCCGGGCATGACCCATTTCCCGTTGGCCGTGATGCGCGAAGCAGCCTCAACAACAGTGGGCCCGACCGACACGATCTTGCCGTCCGATATGCCGATATCGCCCTCGACGATCCCGCTTGGCGTGACCAGCCGTCCCTGTTCGATCACCAGGTCAATTTCTGCGCCCATGACTCCCGCCCGTCGTCCGCAATTGCAGTCCCGGACAAGATGACCTTAATCGCCGGGGTCGAAAAGCACCTTGCGGAACAAAGGCCGCGATCAGGGCAGAGCCCGCCTTCAGGCGCAAGGCGCCGATCATCCGCGCGATGACGCTTTGATCGGAAAAGGTTTGCGCCAAACCGGTGACCTGCGTGCCAAAGGGCCGAACCGATTGTCGGTAGACCGTGAACGCGCCGACCAAGGCGTCGCCCGACATCATCGGAATGGCCACGAAGGACCGCACGGCGCCAAGAATGGCCGTCGCACAGCGGAAGGGATCGTCGGTCTGGAAAATCCGACGGCGACTGGGCTTGGTCTTGGCGCAGGGCGCCTCATATGCGGCGCGGGGTTTCTCTTCGCCGCGCTCTTCACTTGCCAAAGAGGTCGCTGACAGGTTCGACGGCCGCCGAAGATCGCCTGAGGCGGGCGGTTCCAGCGCCAGAAAACCAAGCTCAGGGGCACCATCACGCCGCAGCTTTCCATGCTGGCTGCGGCGTAAAGCCTCTCCATCTTCCACAGCCTCGATGGCGTCTTAGGTAACGCCGCGTGAGTGCAAGGAAGCGAGGTTGGAAGACACGGGGATGCAAAAGCTGCGTTTGATCGGATTGGTGTTGGCGATGTGCGTGGCGGGGACAGCCGCCACAGCCCATGTGAACTGGTTCGTCGACGGCGACGCTGAACCGCTCGCCAATTTCAGCATGACAGACCCGATCTTCCTGGGATGGCTCGGCCTCGCGTCTCTGATGGTGCTCTTTTCCATCTGGCTAGACGGGAAACTGCCGACATTGCGCGTGGCCGACACGAAGCTGCGTCACGATTTCATGGAAATGCTTCGCGTCTTCACCGGGATGAGCTTTCTGCTGACGGCCTATGAGGGGTCACTGGTTGCCCCGCACAAGGTCGCCGAAGGCACCTTCGGCCTTGCGCTCTTGTTCATGCAGGCGGGCATCGGCCTTATGCTGATCGCGAACCGGTGGATCAAGGTGGCCGCCGTTTCGATGCTTGTCCTACACGCAGGTGTTGTCATCAAGTTCGGTTTGTTTCCCGCGCTCGAATACGGGATCATCATCGGCATCGCCCTGTTCCTCTTGCTCAACGCGATTGAGGACGAGGCGCGGCGCGATCTTCTCAAGCCCTATTCGGTGGATGTGCTGCGCATCTGGACCGGCATATCCCTTGTGGCGCTTGCGATCGGGGAAAAGCTTGCCCCTTCGGCGATGGGTCAGGTGTTCGTCGCGCAGTATCAGTGGAACTTCATGGAGGCGCTTGGCCTTGGCTTCTTCGATGACAGGCTGTTCGTTCTGTCCGCAGGTATGGTCGAGGCGGTGATCGGCATTGTCCTGATCCTCGGCACGACCGTCCGGCTGTCGGTTCTGGCCCTGTCGATCATGATGGCGATCTCGAACATCGTCTTCATCGTACAGGGCAATAACGAGGCAGCACTGGTGGAATTCATCGGCCATATGCCGATCATCGGCATCGCGCTTGTGTTGCTGCTTCTGGGCTATGGTCAGCGGCTGAAGATCACGAATGTCTTTGCGGAGACCGGTCAAGTCTCAGCGGTGCCTTTGCCGCTCCTGAAATGGGCGCCCGGCAAGGCGCGGAACCCGCAATCGTGATAGAGGAAGCCATGAGCAAGAGCGATCATTCCACCCCGATCCTGATCCTTGGCGCGACGTCGGGTATTGGTGCGTGTGCCGTTGAAGAGGCCATCGGTCGTGGCCTTCCCGTGCGCGCCTTCGCGCGGGGTGCGGACGCGCTTGAACGGTCTGAACTGATAGAGCCCTTCGCCGGGGATGCGCGGTCTGCCCAAGACGTCGCCGCAGCCCTTGGCGGCGCCCGTGCCGTCATCTACGCACTCGGGATCAAGGAACGTCTTTCAATGCTGTGGGAGGAAGAGACGCTGTTCTCGGATACCACGCGCGTGCTGCTTGCCGCCATGGCGGAGAGTGACACAAAACGGCTGGTGGTGGTGACAGGCTTCGGTGCGGGTCGGTCCAAGACCGCCATGAGCTCGATCGAACGGATGGGTCACCGCGCCATCCTCGGCAAGCCCTATGCCGACAAGGACAGGCAAGAGGCGATGATCGCGGACAGCAACCTCGACTGGACGATTGCGCGGCCCGTCATCCTGACCAGCGGGATGGGATCGGGCAGCCCCAAAGTCCTGCGCGATCCGTCCGAATGGCGGAACGGTTTGATTTCGCGCCGCGATGTTGCGCGCTACCTTGTCGATGCCGTGGAGCAGGGTCTTGATATCCGCGCAGATGTCGTGCTGAGCCGCTGACAGAGAATGAACCCGAAAGACAGGTTTCGAAGAATGCCGACACTCGTCGCTGAAAACGTCCAGGACTATCCGCGGCCTCCCGCGCTGGAACCCGTGCCGCACAGGCTCCGCGTGGTCTTTGGCGGTGAAACCGTCGCCGAGACAGTGCAGGCTATGCGCGTGCTCGAGACGCATCATGCACCGACCTATTACATCCCGCCCGAGGACATCTTGGCAGAGTTGATCCCAGCGCGGGGCACCAGCTTTTGCGAGTGGAAGGGCGCCGCGTCGTATTTCGACGTCAAGGCGGGCGGCCAAACGGCCAACCGCGCGGCATGGGCCTATCCCTCGCCGACCGCAGGCTTCAAGGACCTTGCGGGCTATGTCTCGTTCTACGCCGGCGCGATGGACGCGTGTTTCGTGGGCGAAGAGCGCGTGATCCCGCAGCCGGGGGATTTCTATGGCGGCTGGGTTACGGCGAACCTTGAAGGCCGCATCAAGGGCGCGCCGGGGACAAACCATTGGTAGGGGCTGCGCCGAAAGTCGCGGTCATCGGGGCCGGGATGGCGGGCCTGACCTGCGCGCAAGAGCTACATCAGCGCGGTGTCGACGTGGTGGTCTTCGACAAGGGCCGGGGCCTTGGCGGGCGCATGGCGACGCGGCGCGCGGAAGGTGGGTTTCAGTTCGATCACGGCGCGCAGGTCTTGTTGGCTCAAGGGGTCCCTTTTGCCGAGATGCTGAAACGCGCAGAGGCGGCGGGTGCCGCGGCGCGCTGGTCGCCGGGGGGCGAAGACCTTGGATATGTCGGGCAGCCAGGCATGACGGGCCTTGCGAAGTATCTGGGCGCTGGGCTTGGCATTCACAAAGAGACACGTGTCGATCGCATCGCGAATTCAAATGGTCGCTGGACACTGTCTTGGGACGGCGGTGAGGACACGTTCGACCGTGTGGTTGTGACTACGCCAGCCCCGCAGCTTCGCGAGTTACTGCCGGAGGGTCATGCCTTTGATGCCGCGCTGGGCAACGTCACGATGGACCCGTCTTTAACGCTTATGGTCGGTTTGGCGGCACCGATCCGACTGCCCTTCGAGACGCGAACTGCGCCTGAGGCGGAGTTGGCCTGGATCGCCTGTGACAGCACGAAGCCTGCGCGCCCGGACACGACCTGCATCGTCGCGCAGGCCAGCCGGGCCTGGAGCCTTGAGCATCTCGAACTGGACAAGGACGCATTCGCGCGCGCGATGCTGCCGCTTCTGGCGGATGCGATCGGGGCCGATCCGATTGCCGATCCGGCCTATGTTTCGGGCCACCGCTGGCGCTATGCTTTCGTGTCGACGCCGCTTGGACAGCCGTTCCTGGCCGACGACGCGGGAACCCTGTTTGCAGGGGGCGATTGGTGCCTTGGCGCCAGAGCCGAACACGCTTGGGAAAGCGGACAAGCGATTGCGGCCAGGATCATTGACGGGCTGTAGGCCGGTTGAAGCCGCGTTAATCCCGTGCAGTGCCTGACATCCCCGCCAGCAGATCGTCCTTTGAAAGCTGCCCGATCACCGTGCCATCTTCGTCCACACCAATAGGGTTGGACGAGCCGATCAGCCTGTCCATCCCGTCGCGGATAAGCATGTCGGCGGGAATCGAGCCATCGATCTCGCCCGCCACCGGCTTCATCAGGTCGCGCGCGCGCAGAACGCCAAGCGGGTTCATATGTTGGACGAATTCGGCGACGTATTCGTTGCGCGGATCGCGGAAGATATCCTGCGGAGTGCCCGCCTGCACGATGCGGCCGCCTTCCATGATCGCGATCTTGTTGCCCAGCTTGAACGCCTCGTCGAGGTCATGGCTTACGAAGATGATCGTGCGTTGCAGCTTTTGCTGAAGCTCCAAGAGCTCATCCTGCAGCTTGGATCGGATCAGCGGATCGAGGGCCGAGAACGGTTCGTCCATCAAGAGGATCGGCGCCTGAGTGACGAAGGCTCGGGCGAGGCCCACGCGCTGCTGCATGCCGCCCGAAAGTTCGCCGACCCTGCGGTCTGCCCAATCCGACAGGCCGACAAGCGCCAGTTGCTCGTCAATGCGCTCTCGCGCCTCGGCCTTTGGCATGCCGGCAAGTTCGAGACCCAGCCCGACATTTTCACGCACGCTGCGCCAGGGCAGCAGACCGAAATGTTGGAAGACCATCGCGACATTGTGCATCCGCAGCCGCCGCAGCGTCGCGGGGTCTGCCTTTGTCACGTTCACCATACCGTCGCCGTCATGGATGCTGACGGCGCCGCGGATCACCGGGTTCAGCCCGTTCACGGCGCGCAGAAGCGTCGATTTGCCGGACCCCGACAGGCCCATGAGCACAAGGATCTCGCCCGCTTCGACATTCAGCGAACAATCATGGACGCCCAGAACCTGATCGGTCTGCGCTTGGATTTCACCGCGTTCCTTGCCCGCGTCCATCAGCGGCAGGGCCACATCCGGGCGTTTGCCGAAGACGATGGAGACGTTGTCGATCTTGACCGCTGTGCTCATTTGCGTGTCCCCACATTCAGGATGCGGTCGAGCATGATCGCGACCACGACGATGACGAAGCCCGATTCAAAGCCAAGCGCTGTGTTGACCGAATTGAGCGCGCGGACGACCGGCACGCCAAGCCCGTCGGCCCCAACAAGGGCCGCGACGACGACCATGGACAGCGACAGCATGATGGTCTGGTTCAGCCCCGCCATGATCTGCGGGAAGGCATAGGGCAGTTCGACCTTGTAAAGCGTCTGGCTTGGCGTGGCGCCAAAGGCGCGCGCGGCTTCCAGAAGCGGCTTGGGCGTGGAATGCACGCCGAGATAGGTCAAGCGAATGGGGGCGGGCAGCACGAAGATCACCGTGGCAATCAGGCCCGGCACCATGCCGATCCCGAAAAAGACGATGGCCGGGATCAGGTAGACGAAGGTCGGCAGCGTCTGCATCAGATCGAGGATCGGGCGCAAATAGGTGTAAAGGCGCGGGCGGTGCGCGGCGGCAATGCCGATGGGCACACCGATGGACATGCACACAAGGCAGGCGGACAGTACCAGCGTCAGGCTTTCGGTCGTCTCTTCCCAGTAGTCCTGGTTGAGGATGAAGAGGAAGCCGAGAAAGACGAAAAGGCAGGTCTTCCAGCTGCGCTGCAAAACCCATGTGATCGCGGTGAAGACAAGGATCACGATCAGCGGATGCGGCGTCTGCATGAGCCAGAGCATCGCGTCGATCATCGCTTCCATGACCTCCGAGATGCCGTCGAAGATGAATTCTCCGTTGTCGCGCATCCAGTCAAAGATCGTTCGGGCCGTTCGTCCCACCGGGATCTTGTTATCCGTCAGCCATTCCACCCCGATGTCCCCTTCGGTCGTTCAAGCAATAAAAGACCCCGCGCCGGGGGTTCCGGCGCGGGGCGATCGGCAGAGATTACATGCCGAGATGCGACATGACAGCGGCCTTGCCGTCTTCACCGCCAAAGGTGGTGACGCCAGCCAGCCAGGTGTCGAGGACGTCGGTGTTGTCCTTCAGCCAGGCCATCGTCGCCTCATCCGGGTCCGCGCCGTCGTCGAGGATCTGACCCATGATGGCGTTTTCCATCGCAAGGGTGAAATCCATCTGTGAGAACAGCGTGCCGAGATTGGCGCATTCTTCCGAGAAGTCCGCGCGCGTGACGGTGTGAACAACGCCTTCGCCGCCGAAGAAATCTTCACCACCGGGCAGGTATTTCAGTTCGAAATTGGCGTTCATCGGGTGGGGTTCCCAGCCGAGGAAAACGACGTGCTCGTTGTCGTCATAGGCGCGCTGCACCTGTGCGAGCATCCCTTGTTCCGAGCTCTCGACGACTTCGAATTCGCCAAGGCCGTGGGTGTCTTCTTCAGTCAGGCCGACAAGGTAGGTGTTGCCCTCATTGCCCGGCTCGATGCCGTAGATCTTGTTGTCCAGTTCTTCACCGAACTTCGAGATGTCGGCGTAGCTTTGAAGACCAGCTTCGTAGGTATAGGCCGGTACGGCGAGCGTATACTTGGTGCCTTCGAGATTGACGTTGATCTGCTCGATCTCGCCGCTTTCGAGGTAGGGGCCGATGGCGCCGGTCTGGGCGGGCATCCAGTTGCCAAGGAAGACGTCGATATCGTCGCTTTCCAGCGAGGCGAAGGTCACCGGCACGGACAGCACCTTGACGTCGACATCATAGCCCAGCCCTTCAAGCACGTGCTTTGCGGTGCTGGTCGTGGTGGTGATGTCGGTCCAACCCACATCGGACATGGTGACGGTCTGGCAATCGCCATGGGCGGCGGCGTTGACGGCGCCCGCGCTAAGCAGCGCGAGGGCCGATGCGGTGGTGGCAAGAGACGTGAGTTTCATGAGTTCTCCCTTTGAAATATGCGTTGGCATTTGTTGATTGACTAATCAATCAGTCCATGACTATCCCTGAAATGCAACCCTTTTTTCAGGAGCCCGCCTTGAGCGTCCAGCCGCACAGACGTTTGCAACTGGTCAATGCGACGATCAGCGAGATCGGCGCTGCCGGTTCGCTTGACGTCACGGTGGGCAAGATTGCCAAGCGTGCGGGCGTCTCCGCGGCGCTGGCGTTTCACTATTTCGGCGACAAAGAGCAGCTGTTCCTTGCGGCGATGCGGCATATCCTGACGGTCTACGGCACCGAGGTGCGCCGATCCCTGAGCGGCGTAGACGGCCACCGCGCCCGCCTCGACGCGATCATTCGCGTCTGCTTCAGCAATACCAGTTTTGAGCGCGATGTCATCGCCGCGTGGCTTAACTTCTATGTGCTTGCGCAAAGCTCTGACGAGGCGAAGCGGCTATTGTCGGTCTATCACAGGCGGCTGCGGTCCAACCTCGTGCGCGATCTGCGCCCATTGGTGGGGGACCGCGCGCATGGCGTGGCACAGCGCCTTGGCGGCCTGATCGACGGGCTGTACCTGCGCACCGCAATCAATCCCGACGACATGACCGGCGACAGTGCGACCGCGCATGTCCTGGAAACCCTGGAAATCGAAATCGAGGCGAAATGACTGCGAAGCCGAATATCCTGATCCTGATGGTCGACCAATTGAACGGAACACTGTTTCCCGATGGTCCGGCCGACTGGCTGCATGCGCCGAACCTGAAAAAGCTGGCCGCGCGGTCGGTGCGATTCGAAAATTGCTATACCGCCTCGCCTCTTTGTGCGCCGGGCCGGGCCAGTTTCATGTCAGGCCAGCTTCCATCGGTCACCGGCGTCTATGACAACGCGGCAGAGTTTCCGTCCGATCTGCCCACCTATGCGCATCACCTGCGCCGGGCGGGCTATCAGACCTGCCTGTCGGGCAAGATGCATTTCGTCGGACCAGATCAGATGCACGGGTTCGAGGAACGCCTGACGACCGATATCTACCCCGCCGATTTCGGCTGGACGCCCGATTACCGCAAGCCGGGCGAGCGGATCGACTGGTGGTATCATAACATGGGTTCGGTCACAGGCGCGGGTGTGGCCGAGATTTCCAACCAGATGGAATATGACGACGAGGTCGCCTTCAACGCGGTGCAGAAGGTCTATGATCTTGCGCGCGGCCATGACGATCGCCCGTGGTGCCTGACCGTATCCTTCACGCACCCGCACGATCCCTATGTCGCGCGGAAGAAATACTGGGATCTCTACGAGGATTGCGATCATCTGCTGCCGCCCGTCCCGGCAATGGACTACGACGATCACGATCCGCATTCCAAACGCATCTTCGACGCCAATAACTGGCGCGAATTCGATATCACCGAGGACGATATCAAGCGGTCCCGCCGCGCCTATTTCGCGAATATCTCTTACCTCGACGACAAGATCGGCGAAATCCTCGATACGCTGGAACGCACCCGGCAAGAGGCGATCATCCTCTTCGTCTCGGATCATGGCGATATGCTGGGTGAGCGCGGATTGTGGTTCAAGATGAGCTTTTTCGAAGGCTCTGCCCGCGTGCCGATGATGATTTCCGCCCCGGGGCTGGAGCCGCAACATATCAAGGCGCCCGTGTCGAATATCGACGTCTGCCCCACCTTGTGTGACCTCGCGGGCGTGTCGATGGACGAGGTGCAGCCCTGGACCGCCGGCGAAAGCCTTGTCGCGCTGGCCAAGGGCGGCGAACGCGGCAGCTCGGTGCGCATGGAGTATGCGGCAGAGGGGTCGAATGCGCCCTTGGTGTCGCTGCGCAAGGGGGCGTTCAAATACAACCGCTGCGCACTCGATCCCGAGCAGCTTTTTGATCTGGATGCTGATCCGCATGAGCTGACAAACCTTGCCGATGATCCGGCACATGCAGACACCCTTGCAGAATTTCGCACCGAGGCGGACAGCCGCTGGGATCTGGACCGCTTCGACGATGAGGTGCGGAAAAGCCAAGCTCGGCGCTGGATCGTCTACGAGGCACTGCGCAACGGGGCCTATTATCCCTGGGATTACCAGCCGCTGCGCAAGGCGTCCGAACGCTTCATGCGCAACCACATGGACTTGAACGACGTCGAGGAAAACCAGCGTTTTCCGCGCGGCGAATAAGCGTCGAGGAGCCCCGTCATGCCCTATGACCCGCAACCCGGCGCGAGCCATTTCATCAACGGTGCCTATGTCGAGGATACTGCCGGAGACGAGATCCCTGTAATCTTCGCCGCGACAGGTGAACAGATTGCGACCGTCCATGCGGCGACCCCCGCCATCGTCGATCAGGCGATCGCGGCGGCGAAGGCGGCGCAGGCGAATTGGGCCGCGATGACCGGGCGGGACAGGGGCCGCATCCTGACGCGCGCGGCGCAGATCATGCGTGAACGCAATCGCGACCTGTCAGAGCTCGAAACGCTCGATACCGGCAAACCTTTGCAGGAAACGCTTGTTGCCGATGCCGCAAGCGGTGCCGACGCGCTGGAATATTTCGGCGGGCTCGCAGGCAGCCTGACCGGAGAGCATATCCAGCTTGGCGAGGATTTCGTCTACACGCGGCGCGAAGCGCTGGGCGTCTGCGCGGGTATCGGCGCTTGGAACTACCCGACGCAAATCGCCTGTTGGAAGGCCGCCCCGGCCCTCGCCTGCGGCAATACCATGGTCTTCAAACCGTCCGAAACGACCCCGCTTTGCGCGCTGAAAGTGGCCGAGATCCTGATCGAGGCGGGCGCGCCGCCCGGCGTCTTCAACGTGGTTCAGGGCATGGGGGCGGTCGGCGCTCAGCTTGTAACCGATCCGCGCATCGCCAAGGTCTCGCTCACCGGATCGGTGCCCACCGGCAAAAAGGTCTACGCTGCGGCCGCCGCCGAGATGAAGCATGTGACGATGGAGCTTGGCGGCAAATCCCCGATGATCGTTTTCGAGGATGCCGATATCGACAATGCCGTCGGTGGCGCGATCCTCGGCAATTTCTATTCCTCGGGCCAGGTCTGTTCCAACGGCACGCGCGTCTTCGTCCACACCTCGGTGAAAGAGGCGTTCCTGGATCGTCTGGCGCAGCGGCTTGGCAACGCAGTCATCGGCGATCCCCGGGACGAGGCGGTGAATTTCGGGCCGATGGTATCCGAGGCGCAGATGAACATCGTCCTTGGCTATATCGCCAAGGGCCAAGACGAAGGTGCGCGGCTGGTGACAGGCGGCACGCGGCTGGACCGGGACGGGTTCTTCGTCGCGCCCACGGTCTTTGCCGATGTGACCGACGACATGACCATCGCCCGCGAGGAAATCTTCGGCCCCGTCATGGCGGTCTTCGATTTCGAGGATGAGGCAGAGGTGATCGCCCGCGCCAATGACACGCCCTATGGCCTGTCGGCGGGCGTGTTCACGCGCGACATCTCCCGCGCCCACCGCGTGATCGCGCAGCTTCAGGCAGGCTCGTGCTTTATCAATTCCTACAACGATGCCCCGGTCGAGGCACCCTTCGGCGCGGTCAAGTCCTCGGGCGTCGGACGCGAGAATTCCAAGGCCGCGATCGAACACTATAGCCAGGTGAAATCCGTCTATGTGCGCATGGGCGACGTGGACGCCCCCTTCTGATGCAGGCTGAATATGTGATCGTCGGGGCCGGCAGCGCGGGCTGCGCGATGGCCTATCGTCTTGCCGAGGCCGGAAAGCGCGTGCTGGTGATCGAGCATGGGGGCACCGATATGGGGCCGTTCATCCAGATGCCCGGCGCGCTGTCCTACCCGATGAACATGGCTCGCTACGACTGGGGCTACGAGACGGAACCAGAGCCGCATCTGGGCGGTCGCCGTCTGGCCACGCCGCGCGGCAAGGTGATCGGCGGATCGTCGTCGATCAACGGGATGATCTATGTGCGCGGACATGCGCGCGACTTCGACCATTGGCGCGATCAGGGGGCGGATGGCTGGGGCTATGCCGACGTGCTGCCCTACTTCAAACGTCTCGAAGACTGGCACGCGGGCGGCCATGGCGGCGATCCGGACTGGCGCGGAACGGGCGGCCCGCTGCATGTTACGCGCGGTGCCCGCGAGAACCCATTGACACGCGCCTTTGTCGAGGCGGGACGGCAGGCGGGATATCCGGTGACGGATGATTATAACGGCTGCCAGCAAGAAGGCTTTGGCCCCTTCGACATGACGGTCTGGAAAGGGCGCCGCTGGTCTGCAGCAAGCGCCTATCTCAAGCCGGCCCTGCGGCGCGCCAATTGCAACCTGATCACCGCTTTCGCCCGCCGCGTCATCATCGAAGATGGCCGCGCCGTCGGGGTCGAGGTGGAACGCGCGGGCCGGGTGCAGGTCATCCGCGCCGAGCGCGAGGTGATCCTTGCCGCGTCGTCGATCAACTCTCCCAAGCTGCTGATGCTGTCGGGCATTGGCCCGGCAGCGCATCTGGCAGAGCATGGGATCGACGTCATCGCGGATCGCCCGGGCGTCGGGCAGAACCTGCAGGACCATCTGGAGCTGTATATTCAAGCCGCTGCAAGCCAGCCAGTGAGCCTATTTCGCTACTGGAACCTCATGGGCAAGGCCTATGTCGGCGCGCGCTGGCTGTTCACGCGGACGGGTCCGGGGGCGTCGAACCAGTTCGAAAGCGCCGCGTTCATCCGGTCAGAGGCGGGCGTCGATTATCCCGATATCCAGTACCACTTTTTGCCGATCGCCGTGCGCTATGACGGCCAGGCCGCATCCGAGGGTCATGGGTTTCAGGCCCATGTTGGCCCGATGCGATCGCCCTCGCGCGGGGCGATTACGTTGCGATCCAACGACCCGGCGGACGCGCCGCGCATCCAGTTCAACTACATGGCACATGACAAGGATTGGCGCGATTTCCGCCGCTGTATCCGCCTGACGCGAGAGATCCTCGGGCAGGATGCGTTCAAGCCCTACTACAAGCACGAGATCCAGCCCGGCGCGGATATGCAGACCGACGATGATCTGGACGATTTCATCCGCCGGCATGTCGAAAGCGCCTATCACCCCTGTGGCACGGCCAAGATGGGCCGTGCGAGCGATCCGCGAGCGGTCGTCGATCCCGAATGCCGGGTGATCGGGGTGGACGGTCTGCGGCTTGCCGACAGTTCCGTGTTCCCGCGCATCACCAACGGCAATCTCAACGCGCCGTCGATCATGACCGGTGAGAAGGCCGCCGACCATATCCTTGGCAAGGCGCCGCTTGCGCCCGACAATTCAGAGCCCTGGATTCACCCCGATTGGCAGACCGCGCAACGCTAGGGGCGGCCCACAGGGATCAGGCTGTCAAAGGGTTTGCCCTCGGCGTCCTCGTATTCCTGTTCGTCCCAAAACCCGATCAGAATGCCGCCTGCCGCAGCCATCTTCTGTGAGGCCAAAACGGCAGGCGTCGCGGTGATGCGTGTGTGGTGCCGGGTGGCCCAATCGAGAAGCGCAGTCTTCATCCGCTCGCGCACGGCGGCATGCTCTGCGTCTTTGGATGCGCCGAGATCGGTCAACTCATGCGGGTCGGTCTCAAGATCGAAGAGCACCGGGCGATAGCCTTCGCAGCGGATGTATTTCCAGCGCCCGTCGAAGATCATCGTCGTATGCGCCTCGTCCTGTTTCTGGCCAAGCGTCCTAGCCATGTCGGACCAGTGGTAATCATGCTGGCTGATCGCATAGCGGCGTTGGAAACCATCTGTGCCGTGCAGGATCGGTGTCAGGTCGCGGCCCTCGATCACATGGGGTTTCTCGGGACATTCAAGCGCGTTCATGAAGGTCGGTGCAAGGTCGATCATCTCGATCAGCGCGTCAGAAACGGTCCCGCGCGCAGCGTTCGCGGCGGGGCGGGGATCGGCGATGATCATCGGGACCTTCACCGCCATCTCGTGGTAGAAATCCTTGTCGCCCATCCAGTGGTCGCCCATGTAGTCGCCATGGTCCGAGGTGAAGGCGATGATGGTGGTCTCGCTGAGGCCCTTTTCATCCATCCACGCGAACAGACGGCCGAGATTGTCGTCGAGCTGCTTGATCAGCCCCATATAGGCCGGGATCACATGCTCGCGGACGTGATCGCGCGAAAAGCTCTTGCAGACGCGCGCCTTGAGATAGGCCTGCATCAGGGGATGATCGGTCTCATGTTCAGCCTCCGACCGGATGGGGGGGACGATATGCGACTCGTCGTACATGTCGTGATAGGGCGCAGGAACGATGTAGGGCCAGTGCGGCTTGATATAGCTGAGATGGCACATCCAAGGCCGACCGTCTTCCATTGCCTCTTCCATGAAATCCATGGCGCGGTTGGTCATGTAGGCGGTTTCGGAATGCTCTTCGGGGACATTCGCGGCGAGGCGAGAGTTCTTCAAGAGCCAGGCCGACAGCAGCTCTCCATCCGGATCGACGCCGGAATTGGCGAAATCCTCCCACGGGTTATCCGACTCATAGCCCTGCGAGACCAGATAGTCGTCATAGGCCGACCACCGCTGCCGCGCGCTGTCGGGATGCAGACCATCGTCGCGTTCGAACGGTTCAAACCCGCATTCGGACACGCGCACGCCGATCTCGCTGTCGGGGTCGATGCCCAGCCATGCCATGCCTTCGGCATCGGCCGTCATATGCGTCTTGCCGACCAGCACCGCCCTCGCGCCAACCTCGCGCAGGTGATCGCCCAGTGTCGGCTCGCCCACGCGCAGGGGCATGCCGTTCCAGGTCGACCCATGGCTGCGCACATAGCGCCCGGTATAGGCCGACATCCGCGACGGGCCGCAGACCGGCGATTGCACATAGGCATTGGTGAAGCGCACGCCGCGCTGGGCGAGGGCGTCGATATGTGGCGTGTGAAGATGCGGGTGTCCGTAGCAGCTGAGATAATCGAACCGAAGCTGGTCAGCCATGATCCACAAAACGTTCGGGCGGTCATTCATTTCACGGGATCCTTTTCCAGTATCTCGTCTGCAGGCGTCTTCAGGAAATCCTCAAGCCGGTCCAAGAGGCTGATCAGCGTGTGCAATTCGTCCTCTGAAAGGACCTGCCGGACGGCATTGCGGCGCCGCGCCATAACGGGGGCTGCCGCCCTGTAAGCCTCCAGCCCTTTTGGTGCCAGCGCGACGATCATCTGCCGCCCGTCATTTTCGTCGCGCAGCATGGTGACATAGCCCTTGCGCCGCATCTCGGGCAGCGCGCGGCTGAGAAGGGAATGGTCGGTGCGCTGGATCTCGGACAGTTCGCGAATGCTTAGAGGGCCAGCCTCGTGCAGGTCCCACAAGGTACGCCATTCGACAATCGACAGGTCGCCGCAGAGCTGCAGGAACCTGCGTCCCTGGGTGCGGGATGCGGCATAGACGGCCGGAAGACGGGAAAAGATATTCCAGTCCTCACGTGTCCGCCGCTTGCGCATTTGCTGCGCATCGCGCCGTAAATCTTCGGCCATCGCCAATCCTCCCTGACGTGATCAAAGCCGAAAAATAAATGCGTGACAAGTCATGTATTATCTGCAAGCTTTAAGCCGGGCCTCAAGACAAGGGGCAGCGCGCCTTTGGAGGAGGGCGTGTGGATCAAGGGAGGACTTCATGATCAAACCAACGCTTTTGGGCGCCGTACTGGCGCTTGCGCCGCTGGCCGCCACGGCTCAGGCCACGCTGACCGCCGAGACCACAACGCCGGGTTCGACCCCGCACTATATCGACACCACGCTTGCCGCCGTTCTCGACAGCAAGGGTGTCGCCAACCTGCAGATCACCGAAGGCGCGACGCTGACGAACTCTGTTCAAGCGGTTGCAGAAGGGCAGCTTGACATGGCGCCCGCGCCGCTGATCCTGCCGTTTCTGCTGTCGCGCGGCATCGGACCCTATAGCGGCATCGGCCCCGAAAAAGGCGCTGAACTGGCTGCAAATCTACGCGTGATCTTCTTCAACGCGGGCTCGGCGCAGATGCTGGGTTACTACAACAGCAACCCGATCGAGGATATTCGCAACCTCGAAGGCAAGCGTGTCTGGAACGGCCCGCCGCGCGGCGCTGCTTTGACTTCCGGCCGTGCGATGATCCAGCTTCTGTCGGGCCTGAAGGACGGCGAAGGCTATGAAGGCGTGCAATCGCCCTGGCCCGATACCGTGTCCTCGATCACCGGCGGAGAGGCTGATGCCTGGACGATCCCCGAAGGTCTGCCCTCGGGCCGTCAGATCGCCATCGCGGCAGCGGGCGGCATCACCATCCACGACGTGCCGTCCGACCTTCTGGCAAGCGAACTTGGTCAGCAGATCCTCGCGGCTCCGGGCCACGCGCCCTATTCGGTGCCGATCGACGAATTCCGCGCGGCCTATGACGGCAACGACATCACGGTCGTTGTGGATGACGACAGCTTTGACAGCTTTGCCACGGCGTTCGGCCAGATCGTGCCCGCTTCGCTGGATGAAGACCTCGTCTATGACATCGTCGCCGCCTATCTCGAAGGCGAAGACCGGTTCACCAAGGGCTCGCCCCGTGGTCCGTTTGTCCGGCTCAGCTTTGGTGATCTTGACGGCGTGAGCCAGGGCGCCTGCGGCGCGGTTCAGATCAAGATGCACCCGGGCGCGATCCGGGCCTTCGAAGATGCAGGCCACACGGTCGCCGATTGCCTGCGCCCCTGACGTGAGACATCTGGACGGGGCCTGTGATCGGCCCCGTCCCTAGGACCCGATCCATGAACAGCACCGTCCCCAGCAGCGCGCCCCTCGGCCAGCGGATCGCCTTGGTCCTGGCGCTGATCCTTGTCATTGTCGGCATGCTCAACACCATGCCCGAGATCGCAGGCCTTCAGGATCTTGCGCGTGAGATCACGGGGCAGCAGTTCTTCCGGGTCTCGGGCTTTCCGCCCGAATTCTTCTATCCCCCCGTCTTCGTTCTCATGATGGTCATCGTCGCGCTGAACGCGAGCGTCTACCGCGCGTGGAAGACCGAGAAGCCGCATCTGGCCTGGCTGGGCCTTGTGCTGGATGCCGGTCTGATCCTCGCCGCGGTCCTTGGCGCATTGGGCTTTCTCGTCGAGATCGATTCCATCTGCCTGATCGACCAGATCACTGGAGAGCGCGCGCGTCTGATCCAGGATGCGGCAGAGCGGTCTGCAGGCGTGATCCCGGGCATATCGTTCGAGGCAGAAGTGCCGTCCTGCCAGGCGCGGTTCGGCCTTTGGATCATTCCGCTCCTGTTCACGATCATCACCCTTTTCTTCCTATACAACGTGCGCGTCTGGGGTCTTCCGCTCGTGATCGTGGCCAGCGTCGTCGTGATCTATACCGTCGGCACGGCGCTGATCTGGGTGTTCGACCTGTCTTCGAATAACTTCCTGCTCACAAAGCTGGGCGCGGATAACGGCGATCCGGTTTCGGCCGCCGTGCAGAAGGCGACGAATGTCTTCGTCACGCCGGACGGTTTCATGGGCAGGTTCATGGATATCGTCGTGAACCAGGTGTTTCCCTACGTGATCCTTGGCGCGCTATTCGGCACTTCTGCGGGCGGCACGTCGCTGATCAAGCTGGCGGTGCGCGCGACACGGCGCTTGCGCGGGGGGCCGGCGCATGCGGCCATCGTGTCCTCGGCCATGTTCGGCACGATCACAGGCGGGCCAGTGACGAACGTCCTGTCCACCGGGCGCCTGACGATTCCAATGATGCAGCGCAATGGCTTTTCCCCGCAATTTGCAGGCGGGGTCGAGGCGGCGGCATCTTCCGGCGGACAGATCATGCCGCCGGTCATGGGTGTTGCGGCTTTTGTCCTCGTGGCGTTGACGGCGGTCCCTTACACCAAGGTCATCACCGCGGCCTTCCTTCCGGCGATGTTCTTCTTCTTCTCGATCTTCCTGGCGGTCATGTTCCAGGCCCGCCGCGAGAAGGTCGAGGCGATGCGAGAGATCCCGGACGATCTTGTGATGCACAAGCAGGATTGGCTGAACCTCGTCATCATCATCGTCCCGATCCTGACGATCCTGTTCCTTCTGCTCGGCAGCAAGGACGCCATTGCCGGGATCTTTGGCGCGGTCCTGCCCGCCGGTATCGTTTCCACGATCACGAATGCCACCGGCGATGCGGTGTCCGCCGGGTGGTGGGCTGTCGCGATCCTGCTGCCGCTCTTGTTCCTCGACCCCGAAACGCGGGCGAAACCGTCGAAGATCCTCGTCTCGCTCGCCGATGGCGGGATCCTTCTGTCGCGCTTGTTCCTCCTTCTCTTTGCGGTGTCGATCATCTCGGCCTTTCTCAACGAAAGCGGCCTGACCGGAGAGCTGACGCGCGCCGTCACGTCCTGGCTGGAACAGGCGCAGGTGCTCGATGTGTTCGGCTTCGAGCTGCACATCGTCGGCGGTGTCTATCTGATGCTGGCGCTGTCCTGCGCCATGTTCTGCGCGATCATCCTTGGGATGGGGATGCCGACGGTTCCGGCCTATGTGAATGTCGCGCTGCTGCTCGGCCCGCTTCTGGCGAACCTTGGCGTCAGCTTTTTCACCGCGCATATGTTTGTCTTCTATTTCGCGGTCGCCTCAGCGATCACGCCGCCCGTCGCCATCGCGGCCTTCGCGGCGGCGTCGATCACCCGGACAGAACCGATGCGGACAGGCTTTGCCGCCGTGCGCGTTGGCATCGTGATGTTCACGATCCCCTTCGTCTTTGCCTGGTATCCCGAATTGTTGCTGATCCCCGAAGCGGTGACGATCACCGATGAGATGGGACGATCCAGCCTGATCGAGGGCTATACGGGGGTCGCCGACTGGAACGCCCTGGGCCTTCTGGCGCTGCGGCTTGTCTTTGCGCTCTACCTCACCGCATCCGCGCTGGCGCGCTATGATCGCGGCCCGGTCCGCACGCCCGAGATGGCTTTGCGCCTGCTGCTGGCCGTCATGGTGATGTGGAAGACGCCGACGATCATGTGGGTCGGCATCTTTCTTGGCATCGCGCTTGTCGCGGCGCATCTGGTCCTCGCAAAACGGGTCGAGGCGCGGGCGGTCGCCTGACCCTTAGCCCAGCTTTGTCCACACCCCGTCAGCGCGCGAGGATTCGATGCAGGCGGTGATGAAGCGCATGCCGTCGAGACCGTCCTCGATGCCGGGCAGTACGTGGTCGGTGCCGGGATTGCGGATCACCTCTGCCGCCTCGGCGTAAAGCGTCGCGAAGCCTTCGAGATAGCCTTCGGGATGGCCGGGCGGGACGCGCAGGTTGGTCTGGCCCGCAGGCGTCGCCCCCGCGCCGCCGCGCGTCAGGATCTGCTTGGGCTCTCCGAACCGCGTAAAGGTCATCGCGTTGGGCGCTTCCTGCGCCCATTCCAGCCCGCCCTTGGTGCCATAGACCCGCAGCCGCAATGCGTTCTCGTTGCCCACAGCCACCTGGCTTGTCCAGAGCATGCCCTTCGCCCCACCCTCATAGCGCAGCATGACATGGACGTTGTCGTCCACCTGCCGCCCGGGTACGAACGCATCGAGATCAGCAGCGAGCGTTTCCGCCTTCAGCCCGGTGACGAAAGCCGCGATGTTGAAGGCGTGTGATCCGATATCCCCGACGCAGCCACCGGCACCAGCGCGCGCAGGATCGGTGCGCCAGTCGGCTTGCTTGTTCGATGTTTCCTCGGCCAGCCAATCCTGTGCGTATTCGACCTGCACCACCCTGATGTCCCCCAGATCGCCGCGTGCCACCATTTCGCGCGCTTGCCGGATCAGCGGGTAGCCAGTGTAATTGTGAGTCAGGATGAACTGCGCGCCGCTGGCATTCGCGGCCTCGGCGATGGCGGTCGCGTCCTTCATCGTCGCCGCGAGGGGCTTGTCGCAGATTACGTGGATCCCGGCCTTCAAAAAGGCAATCGCGGGGGCAGCATGCATATGATTGGGCGTGACGATCGCAACGGCGTCGATGCCGTCCTCGCGTGCGGCTTCGGCGCGCGCCATCTCGTCGAAGCTGCCATAGCTGCGATCCGGGTCTAGCCCCAGTTCTGCACCCGACGCCTTCGCGCGTTCGGGGTCAGAACTGAGCGCACCCGCCACCAGGTCCCACTGTCCGTCGATGCGCGCGGCGATGCGGTGCACGCCGCCGATGAATGCACCCCGGCCGCCGCCGACCATTCCAAGCCTCAGTTTGCGCATCATGACAGCCCCAGCATCTGGCGGATTTGCGAAGGGTCCGTCTCGCCGCCCGCAAAATCGTCAAAGGCCTTGTCGGTCACCTCGATGATATGGTCTGCGATGAACGGTGCGCCTTCGGCTGCGCCCTGCTCGGGCGATTTCAGGCAGCATTCCCATTCCAGAACCGCCCAACTGTCATAGTCGTACTGCGCGAGTTTCGAGAAGATGCCCGCGAAATCGACCTGCCCGTCGCCCAGACTGCGGAAGCGCCCGGCGCGGTTCGTCCAGCTTTGATAGCCTGAATAGACGCCCTGCCGCCCGTCGGGATTGAACTCGGCATCCTTGACGTGGAAGGCGCAAATGCGCTCGTGGTAAATGTCGATGAAGGACAGGTAATCCATCCCCTGAAGCAGGAAATGGGACGGGTCATAGTTGATCCGGCAGCGCGTGTGATCGTTGCAGGCCTCGAGGAACATCTCGAAGGTTGCACCGTCGAACACGTCCTCTCCGGGGTGGATCTCGAACCCGACATCGACGCCTTGTTCCTCATAGGCGTCGAAGATCGGAACCCAACGACGGGCAAGCTCGGCAAACGCTTCTTCGATGAGGCCTGGCGGACGCTGCGGCCACGGGTAGAGATACGGAAACGCCAGCGCGCCCGTGAAGCTGACGGTGGTGTCCAGCCCAAGGCGATGCGAGGCGATGGCGGCCTTCTTGACCTGATCGACGGCCCATTCCTGCCGCGCCTTGGGGTTGCCATGCACCTTGGCGGGCGCGAAGGCGTCGAAGGCGAGATCATAGGCGGGGTGAACGGCGACAAGCTGGCCCTGAAGATGCGTGGACAGTTCCGTGATCTCGACGCCCGCATCGGCGCAGATGCCCTTGATCTCATCACAATAGGTCTGGCTGTCCGCCGCCTTGTCCAGATCGAAAAGCCGTGGGTCGAAGGTGGGGATTTGCACACCCTTGTAACCAAGGCCCGCTGCCCATTTCGTAATGCTTTCGAGGCTGTTGAAGGGCGCGTCGTCCCCTGCGAACTGCGCCAGAAACAGCGCGGGTCCCTTGATAAGCGATGCCATGTTGATCCTCCGGCTTCGTTCAGTCGTCGCGCCCGTAGCGCATATATGTAAATCGGTGTCCATCCGGTGCCCAACAGGGCACGTTCAGCGTGCCTTGCCCGCCGAAAAGATGCTCCAGCGTGCGCGTCTCGCCCGTCTCAAGGTCCATGAGCCGCAGCGTGACGTCGCGATCCGCCGGGTGCCCTTCGGTTCCTTCCGCATAGCTGAGGAAGACGACATGCCGCCCATCGGGGGACGGATGCGGGAACCAGTTGACGAGCGTGTCGTCGGTCATTTGCTCGGGGTCCGAGCCATCCACCCGCATGCGCCACAAATCCATGGTGCCGCCACGATCCGAGTTGAACCAGATCCACTGGCCATCGTGCGAATAATCCGGCCCGTCATAATGGTGGGCGCTGGAAATTACGACCGTTTCCGCGCCGCCCGTGGCCGGGCAGGTTGCGATGCCGAACTGGCCGTCCCGGACACATGTATAGGCAAGGTTTCCGCCGTCCGGGGACCAGCCGTGCCACCAGCTTGGCGCGTTTTCCGTGATGCGCGTTGGCGTGCCGCCTCCGGCGGGCAGGGTGTAGATCACGGATGTCCCGCGTCCGGGCGAGTCGGACACGACCAGCGTTTCGCCATCGGGCGAAATTCCGTGGTCGTTGTTAAGGTGGGAAAGGCCGTCGCAGGCGATGGGCTGCAAGCTTGGCGCATCGAGGGGAACCCGGAACAGGTGGCCCTCGCCATTCACGATCAGGTGGTCGCCCGAAGGCGCCCAGTTGGGCGCTTCGATATGCCGGTCCGTGCGCAGGACGGTTGTCACTGCGCCACTGGCGATATCAAGGATCTCCAGGCTCGATCGCATCAGTCAGCGCCCGGCGTGTAATCAAACAGTGAGAAATCTGCCGGAATGGCCTGCCCGGTCAGATCGAACGCGGCCATGCCGACGAAATTCCCGGTGAAAGAGCCGTGTTCGCCGCGTCCGCCCTCGTCCGACAGAACCGCCGCATCGAGGCCTGGGCCGAACGCCGTCCAATCGCCATCCGTCTTGAAAAAGAACTGCTGCTGCGCGCGCGTGGTCTCGACCGCAAGGCTGATGGGCCCATCGCCGATCGCAATCGCGTCCACCGGGAAGGACAGTCGGCCATCGGGGTAATCGCCGGGGCAGGACAGGATCGTCAGTGCTCGGCCGATCCCTGGCTCATGCGTGACCGTCAGGAAATGGAATTTGAACCGGTTGTAGTATGTCACCAGCCCGGCGTTCTGCTGGTAGGTCGTCGGGGCGAAGGCGGACAGATGCGTCTCGGCGCGATAGCTCAGGTGCTCTTGCCGCCGCGCAACAAGGGCCTGTTCGAACCAGGACCCGATGCTTTCACGCCCGAAGAGGCGCAGCACATCGCCGGTGAGCGAAAAGATACGATCCGGTTCCGGCGTGCGCAGCCATTGGAATTCGCGCGGCAGGGTCTGCGTGTCAAAGCGGCGGTGCAGCGCGGGGGCTGGGACGCTGTCCGCCTCTGCTGGAATGTTTTCGCGCGGCACCTGCCCGCCTGATTCCAGATACAGCCAGTCGTCCCGCCAGACGCAACGCTCGATCCCCGT
>CBFIJK010000020.1:0-50187 GCA_965662745.1 uncultured Paracoccaceae bacterium | reverse complement strand
CTCATTGTGATGCCCGATATCGCCACAGAAACTGCCCCAAATAGGGATTTTGCCCACGAATTCGGCACCTTGCTGGGGTGCGACAACCTGTTTCCGGAATCTCGCCCTGTCACCCGCATATCCGCCTTGCCCAAGCTGACCCTAGTCCATAGGGTTTTGCGGGGAGGAATTGAACGGGGCCGCTGCGCACAAGTGCTGCGCTGCCTGTTCAGCACACTTCCACAAATAAAAAAGTGAACGTCCAACTTGGAGGAGAATACCAATGGAACGTCGTAAATTCCTGAAAGGCGCCGCGATCGGCACCGCCGCGACGACGCTCGCGGCACCGGCCGTTGCCCAGGATCGTACCGAACTCGTGATCGTGTCGACCTGGCCGCGCGACTTCCCCGGCCTCGGCACGTCGGCTCAGCGTCTTGCAGAGCGCATTACCGCAATTTCCGATGGCGCAATTCAGACCGAATACTTCGCGGCAGGCGAGCGCGTCGGCGCGTTCGACGTGTTCGACGAAGTCGCGTCCGGCAACAGCCAGGCTTATATCGGCGCTGACTACTACTGGACCGGCAAGCACCCGGGCTTTGCCTACTTCACCTCCGTTCCGTTTGGCATGACAACGCCGGAATGGAATGCTTGGATCAAGTTCGCGGGCGGCCAGGAACTCTGGGACGAGCTGTCGGGCGAATTCGGCATCAAGGCCCTTGGTTGCGGCTCCACCGGCACACAGGCCGGCGGCTGGTTCAACAAGGAAATCCTGAGCCCCGCAGACCTTCAGGGTCTCAAGATGCGTATCCCCGGCCTCGGCGGTCAGGTCATGTCCAAGCTTGGTGCATCGACCGTGTCGCTGCCCGGCGGCCAGATCTACGAAAACCTCGTGTCCGGCTCGATCGAGGCGACCGAGTGGGTTGGCCCCTACAATGACTTCTTCATGAAGTTCTACGAAGCGGCCCAGTACTACTACACCGGCGGCATGCACGAGCCGGGTGGTGGTCTTGCCTTCGGCATGA
Organism: uncultured Paracoccaceae bacterium; assembly: GCA_965662745.1. GTDB lineage: Bacteria > Pseudomonadota > Alphaproteobacteria > Rhodobacterales > Rhodobacteraceae > Anianibacter. The sequence goes on along the minus strand of CBFIJK010000020.1, from coordinate 49,186 downwards.
ACGCTGAATGGTGGGGCGCACGCTCTGACTACGAAAAAGCCGTTCTCAACGCCGCTTGCGCGGAAGAGCTTGCTGCCTCGCACGAAGAAGCAGCCGCTCTCAACGGCCAGTACCTCAAGCGCCTCGTCGACGAGCAGGGCGTTCAGGTTCGTGCGTTCAACGACGATGTCTGGGATGCCTTCGGCGGCGCTTCGGAAGAAGTCTTCGAAGAAGTCCGTGCGCATTCCGACCTTGCAATGCGCATTGACGACGACTTCCAGGCGAAGCTGCGCGAAATCGGCAGCTTCATGGCGAACTTCGAAACCACCTTCGTCAACCAGCGTAACCGCTTCCTCGGCCTGACCTAAGGCTTTGTGAACTGCGAAAGACTTGCGAAAGCCGGGTTTCCCGGCTTTCGTGCCTTCTGGACGGTCGGGATAAGACCGAGGGAGTACGGGGAAAAAAATGACAGACACCGGTGTTGAGAAATACGGACAGCGCGCGCCCTTCGTCCGATATTTTGGATGGGCGACCTTAAGCCTTCTGGCCGTTCAGCAAATCGAGAACGTGTTGACCGTGGGCTTCGATTTCCCCGGCGCGGCAGCAGCCTTCAGTGGCGGCGGCGCGTTGGCGTGGTTCGAGGTCTTGCTCTATGTCGCAGCTTTGATCTTTCCCGCTTTGATCCTCAGCGCCCGCCCCAATCACGCCCTGCGCTACGAGGCGCGTCAGATCAGTGATTTCAATGCCTACCTGATCCGCGCCCTGTTCTTCGGCGTCTTCCTTATTGGCATCGTGGACGCCACGGTCGCCTTCCTGCGCGTCGAGGGAATGACCGCCGGTCTTTTCTCTGAAACCGTCGCTGCCGGTCTGAACCGTGCCAGCTGGATGGGCACCTATGTGCACTTTCCGCTGCTGATCCTCGGCTTCGTCATTGCCGCCTTTACCCGGACGCTGGGATTTGTCTGGCTCGCCCTTCTGATTGTCGTGGCAGAGCTGCTGATCGTGATCTCGCGCTTCGTCTTTTCCTACGAGCAGGCGTTCATGGGCGATCTCGTGCGCTACTGGTATGCCGCGCTGTTCCTCTTCGCCTCGGCCCATACGCTGCTGGCCGAAGGGCATGTGCGCGTCGACGTCCTGTATGCCACTTTGTCCGAGCGGACCAAGGGCCGGTCCAACGCCGTGGGCACCATCCTTCTGGGCATGGCGACGGCCTGGGTGATCATCTACATCGGGTTCGACGGTCCCCAGTCGCTGATCAATTCGGCCGTACGTAATTTCGAGATCTCGCAGTCCGGACCGGCTGGCATGTACATCAAGTATCAGATGGCCGCGTTCCTGGGCGTTTTCGCGGTGACGATGCTGATTCAGTTCGTCGCCTACCTTTTCGAAGCTGTCGCCGATGCCCGGGGTGAACCCGGCCGCATCGACCGCGACATCGCTGCCGCACACTGACGCAGGAGCAAGCGATTAATGGAACTGTTCTTTCTCCTCGTTCTGATCGTCATCATGGCCGGTGCCCTTGGTTCCGGCTATCCGGTGGCCTTCGCCCTGCCCGGTGCAGCTATCCTTGCGGTTGGCCTTGCTGCAGGCTCGGGATTTCTCTTTTCCGGTGACATGGATGCCTATTTCCACTCGGGCGGGCCGTCCCAGTGGCTGTCTGCGGGGGTGACCAACCTCCGAGGGGTCTATTGGGAGGTCGAGAGGGATACGCTGATTGCGATTCCGCTCTTCATCTTCATGGGTATCATGCTGCAGCGCTCGAAGATCGCAGAGGATCTGCTGGTCACCATGGCGCAGCTCTTTGGCCCGATCCCGGGCGGTCTGGGCATCTCGGTTGTCTTTGTGGGCGCACTTCTGGCCGCCACTACCGGCATCGTCGGCGCAACCGTCGTTGCGATGGGCCTCATTTCGCTGCCTGCGATGCTGCGCAACAACTATTCACCGCAGCTGGCCACCGGCACCATCGCCGCGTCGGGCACGCTGGGACAGATCATCCCGCCCTCGATCGTTCTTATCATTCTTGCCGACCAGCTTGCGTCGGCGACGGACCAGGCGGGCACCATTCGCCAGGCGCTCTACAAGCAATCCACCGGAGAGCTGTCGCTGCCCTCGGAATACAGCGTTACCTCGACCAGCGCGGGCGAGATGTTCCTCGGCGCCTTCGTGCCCGGCCTCGTGCTTGTCGGGCTTTACATGGCCTACATCCTCGTCTTCGCGATCCTGCGCCCGAAATCGGCGCCGTCGGTTCCTTATGAGGGCCAGCGCAACGCGAAATTCTGGATGACCGTTTTCCTGACGCTCGTGCCACCGCTGGCGCTGATCTTCCTCGTCCTCGGCTCGATCATCGCGGGCATCGCGACGGTCAACCAGGCAGGTGCCATCGGTGCGGCTGGCGCCCTGATCATGGCGGGCTACAGGCTGCCGGAACCGGGGTCGAAAAACACCTATGTCCCGGCCTTCCTTGCGATTGGCGGGCTTGGGTTTATTGCCTTCGCGCTGGCGTTCTACCCAATGAACATCAAGGCGCTTCTGGCCAATGGCGGCAATCCGACCGGCATCTGGCTTGGCGCGATCGGCACCGTCCTGATCGTCCTGTCCCTGATCTGGAGCGGTCTGCGATCCATGAAGATCGACGACACGCTGCAAGGCGTGATGGTCGAGACAGCCAAGACCACATCGCTTGTCTTCATCATCCTTCTGGGTGCTGCGATGCTGACAGCCGCCTTCCGCGCGTTCGGCGGCGAAGAGCTTGTCCGCGATTTCCTCAACGGGATGCCGGGCGGCTTCTGGTCCAAGTTCATTATCGTCATGGCAGTGATCTTCGTCCTCGGCTTCTTCCTCGACTTCATCGAGATCGCCGTGGTCGTCGTTCCGATCGTCGCGCCGATCCTTCTGGCCGACCCGTCAGCGAACATCACGGCCGTCTGGCTGGGCGTCATGATCGGTCTGAACATCCAGACCTCGTTCCTGACACCACCCTTCGGGTTCGCGCTTTTCTATCTGAGAGGCGTGGCGCCAAAGGCCGTGAAAACGGTGTCGATCTATCGCGGCGTGATCGCGTTCATCGGCCTGCAGTTGGCGGCACTTGTTGTCGTGGCCTTGTTCCCACCATTGGTGAACTACCTGCCGGCGCGCACCTCACTGTTGGCGGAAACCGCACCTCCGCCGGTGAACCCCTCGCTGCAATACTGTGTGCATGAATACATCCATGACGAGTTCGAAGAACGCGGGGATGAGATCACGGCTGCAATCGCGCGGGCGCAAGGCCTAGACGTTTCGATGCTGCCGGACAGCATGCGCAGCAACTGGGAACGCTCACTCGAGCAGGCCGAACAGGCGATACCGCTCATGAATGCGGTCGACGAGGCGGACGCCGCCATCGAAGAGGCCACGCCCGCCTATCGTCCGGTGCACACCGTCGTGCGCCAGCTTGAAAGCGATATCCGCCGCATCGACGAACGTCTGGACGAGGCAAGCACCGCCCTGTCGCGCGGCTATGGCGACGAAGAGGCCCTAACCGAGGAAATCGCGGAACTGGAAGCAGAGCGCGCGGAACTGGCGTCACAAATCCCGGAAAGCTGGGCAGATGCACAGGCGGCGTTCAACCAGTTGACGGCAACGGATCGTCGGTCTCGCCTTATGTTCCAGCGCACGGTCGACCAGGCCTATCGCCCGGTACCTGATCTGATCGAGGTCATCGAAGCTGCAGACGCCCTGCCCGCGCTTCAGCCGGAAATCGCCCGTCTTCTTGAAGCGGCGCCCGGTCTGGACGAGGAAGGCGCGGACGAGATGTTCCAGCCCGTCGAAGCCCAGATCGGAGAGATCGCCGGGGCCAACGAGCTTCGCAGCCTCGTCTCGGGCGCTCGCCGGGATATAGGGCGCGGCAACATGGACGACGCGCTTGAGCAGCTGAACGAGGCCGAGGCGCTTCTGGAGTCAGAGATCGCATGGCGGTCCGAGGCCGAAGAAACGTTGCTACCGGAGCTGCGCAGCTACGAGGAAACGATCCGCGACACGATCGGTCTGCGCAGCCAACCGCGTCTGCCGCGGGAACAGGCGCTTTTCGTGGCCTCGTGCAACTCGAACCATCGCGATATCTCGCTCAACTTCTGATCCTAACTGGATCACGCGAAAGGGCCGTCCCATTGGGCGGCCCTTTTTGCGTTCAGCGTTTTGGGTGGTAGTCGCCCGTCAGCCGCAGGAACTGAAACGCCTGCGCGATATCAACCATTTTCGAGGCATTGCCGGGGATGTCATAGCTTGTCTCAAGCTCTGGCAGGATGCCGTCATACACTTCGGCGAAATGGTGATTCACCATCCGCGCGCTGATCCCATAGCGCTTGGACAGCACGTCGATGGAATAACGCGGCATCATGACCAGACCGCGCAAGAGGAACAGCTGCGTCGGGGTACGGCCGCACAAAAGGCGCAACCACCCACGCAGGCATGCATGGTCGATCAGCCCGGCGCGAAACGACCACGCCAGAAAGAACGGGATCGACAGAAATTCGACCTCGTCCTTGGTCAGGCTCTCGTCATAGGACCGGCCGAGGCGCTTGAAATAGGTCAGTTGCAGGCGCGACCTGCCTTGGTAAGCAACTCCGTAAGCCAGGCTGACCGAATGCAGCAGATCAAGCGGGCGATAGTAATCCTGAAAGATCTGCGTCTTCTCCCACGCGTCCAGCGGGCGGAAATCGGTGTTGAACACCCCGGTCCCGATATTGCGGAAGATCGCGGGCCGCGTGACGTCGAGATGCTGGACCCGGCGATAGGCATCAAGCTCGTTCTCGACCATCCCGTGCGAGGCCGTGTGCCGGACCGAAGCGATCATCTGGTTTGCATCGAGCGTACACAGCACCATAGACATTGCATCCGGATTGAAGGACCGGTTGAGGCCCCTCAGCGTCTCGATCTGGAATGCCGTGAACGCCGCATCCGACGCGTGCGAAGCCTCTTCCAGAAGCTCACCGATCAGGAATTGCTCGGAATAGGCCAGCCTCGTGCCGCCGGATGACTTGATTCGGATGACTGATTTCAAAGCGGAAACACTCTTGGAACTTCAGAAAAATTGTTCGGTGGCGCGCCATTGATACATGCAAATTTACAGCATCTTTAACCCATATCCAGCTCTAATTGTGGCAGTTGCCTAAATATTTTTGCAAATTTACAGTTATCAAATTCTTCACGGTCCCGTAACCCTTTTCCTAATCTGGCGGGATTCGGCTGTGGGGGCTGGTCACGATCCTCCTTGTAACTGAAAGCAATCAGCTGCCGCTGCTTGCAGTGTTGGAGACCGAAAGCATGACCTTCTCATCCACGAAATCCGTGAACCTCATCTATCTCGGCAACTACGCTTCGATCGACGAGCATGAGAGCAGCCTGCTCTTCCACAACACAGATGCAGAGAAGGCCGATGACCTGATCGGCACCTCGGTCGATTCTTCCGGCCTTCAGATCGTCCAGGCAACGCTGAAGGACGGCGGCGATGGCGTCGTTTCGGATGACGACAGCAAGTTCGGCACCTCGGACACGGTGAGCTATGATCTTGGCAGCGGATCGATCACCACCAAGACGGATGCCAGCGTCGAGGCCAATCTTCTTGTCACCGCCCCGGACGGATCGACCCAGACCATCAAGGCAGTCCTGATCCAAAACCAGAACGGCGACGTCTTCGTCACCGACTATTACAACAACGGCACACTGGATAACCTCGAGATCTCGAACATCGAGATCACCGACATCACGGCAAGCGACTTCTCGGGCTGGTATTCCTACCAAACGGTCGACAACTCGACCATCGTGGCACCCGACGCCACCCCGCCAACTGGCGCAAATACAGGCGTCGTGGACGGCGAAGAAGACGGCGAGACGATGGGCCTTGGCTATGACGACGCCAACCTGCCCACCGATGGTGGCGGCGACAAGATCACCAATGATGCCGACATCATCGACGGCAATGGCGGCGACGATATAATCGACGGCGCAGGCGGCGACGACCTCATCGGCGGCGGCGCAGGCAACGATACCATCAGCGGCTCGGCCGGCAACGACACGATCTATGGCGATGCAGGCTTTGGCGGCGGCGCAGGGGGGACCGGCGCCCGTGAAGTCTTTGAGTGGAGCGATGCGCCCAACTTCGGCGATGAGCATGATGCGTCCAACTTCACCCAGAACACGGGTTCGGTCGATGTCAGCTTCAAGATCACCAAGGACAAGAGCACCGATATCGAATTCGAGACCAGCCACGGCAATGTGGACGGCATCGACACCGGCGATCTTGGGCCTGTAGACGCATCCAGCAACCTCGCGCTGGAAACCAATGACGATGATGACCGGGCCATCGTCGAGCTTGGCTTTTCCGATGCCGTGTCAAATGTCGACTTCCGCGTCAGCGATATCGACTTCGATTCCGAGGTCCAGATCCGCGCCTATGACGAAAGCGGCAATCCGATCTCGGTCACGATCACCGATGCGGGCACTGGCGTTAAGTTGTCGGGCAATGACGGCCAGCCGGGCTCTGACACGGCGACCTCTGATGATGACAGGGATCACGGCGGCGCGGCCAGCGACGGCAAGTATTCGGTGCTGGTCGAGATCGCAGGCCCCGTCTCGCGCATCGAGATCGAGCACCTGAATGTCGGCCATGCCGACAGCGACATCCAGATTTCCGACGTCTATTTCGACACCGCGAGCGCAGCAGACGACCTGACGCCCGAGATCCAGGGCGCAGGCGACGACACGATCTTTGGCGGCACCGGCGACGACACGATCTTCGGCAATGGCGGCGACGACCAGATCGACGGCGGCACCGGCAACGACACCATCTATGGCGATGGCGGCACAGGCGGCGCGACCGGTAACCTGATCCAGAACGGTTCCTTCGAAGATACATCCGGCATGTCCTCGACCAGCTACGGCTTTGTCGACACCGGCGGCATCCCAGGCTGGACGACGAAGGACCCCCATGACGAGATCGATATCCACAACGATGGCCGCGATGGGGTCATTGCGACCGACGGCCAGAACTGGCTCGATCTCGAAGCGTCGCCGGGGAACATCCGCGTCGGCCAGGACGTCGATGGCGTTGTCGATGGCGAAACCTACACGCTGAAATTCGATGTCAGCGATTCCAAGGAAAAGACCTCTGTCGACGGGCCGCATGAAAACACGGTCAACGTCTACTGGGGCGGCGAGCTTGTCGCGACCATCGATCCAAGCAATAGCGGCGAATCCGATTTCGAGACGATAACGCTCGACCTCGTCGGCGGCGCAGGCGATGGGTCCAACCGGCTGGAATTCGAAGGCACGGGGCAAGAAGACAATATCGGCGCCTCAATCGACAATGTCATCCTGACCGGAAAAGGGTCTGGCGACAGCGACGTATCCGGAAATGACACCATTTTCGGCGGCGAAGGCGACGACACCATCTTCGGCAATGGCGGCGACGACCAGATCGACGGCGGCACCGGCAACGACACCATCTACGGTGATGGGGGTACCGGAGGCGCAGGAAATCCCGTCTTCGTAGCAGATATCGATTGCGGCAATGGCGGGGACGCAGACCTTGGCACGGATTTGTGCGACACTGCGGTTGACCATGGCAAACCAAGCACACTTGAGCTGACCTATGGTGGTATCTCCGACGACGCCAACACTATTCAACCGAATGACAAGTACGAAATCGACACGAAGCTAAGCAGCGGTTTTGATCAAAGCTCGGTCTTCATCGAAGTGCTTGACGGTAGCGATGTGATTTTTTCGGGGACCGTTCTGCAAGGCCAATCCTTCCTTGCGGACAATGGCGATGAATACCCCTCGAACGTCGATGTCTTCATCTATGATGACGACTCCAAGTCATCTCTGATTCAGACGATCAACTTTCATACCTCTTGCTCCAAGCCGCTTGGGGTTGGCGACCAGTTCGGGTCGATCACCGTTAATGGAGCATCGTTTGAAGACGGGTTCGAGATTGGAAGCCTTGCCGCAGGGGATGAAGGCGTCAGCTATGCCCTGTCCGGAGACGATGCGACATTTTTCGACATCGACAGCGACACAGGCGAATTGAGCTTCCGCGCAGCGCCCAGCTTTGATGACGCACGCGACGCGGATGGCGACAATACATATCAAATCGACGTGGTCGTGACGGATGATGTGTCTGGTGGGATAACGACCAAACCGTTCACCGTCGAAGTCTTCAAGGGCGATGTGATCGGTTTCAATGGGCAAACGGCACCGATTGGCTACGACATTCCCGACAGTGAAATCGGAAGTGATGGAAAGGTCGAACTCAAGATCACCGATCTGCCCGGCGCAAGCAGCGACAAAGAGGATCCGGAAAGCGTTGTTCTCTTCGACCAAAGCGGGAACGATCCGATCAGTGAACTGAAGGTCAAGTATATCGGCGACAAAGGTGATCCAGATGTCATCCGGCTTGACCTGCGCACCTTCGACGATGATTTCACGTTCGACCCCTATGATGCCGGACCCGAGGATTGCGTCGAATTCTATGGGGCGGACAGCATCACGACGCTCTCGAACGGGGACACAAGGGTCACCTATATCGGAAGCGACGGCCAGTCTCATGAAATCATTGTCCAGGAAACTGAAGCCCAACTGAAAGTCGTTGAACCGGCCGAACCGGGGGCCATTGTAACCCCCGGCGACGACACCATTCTGGGCGGCGAAGGCAACGACGTCATCTATGGCGACAACGGCGATCAGACCGGTGGCGGCACTGCGGGCCCGCGCGAAAGCTTTGAGTGGGATGAGCTGTCCGACGCTGAATACGACACCAGCGTCACACAGGACACGGGCACCGTTTCGGTCACCTACACGCGCACCAAGGACACGGGCAATCACTTCAGCGAAGGGGCGAATGAAACGCTCAATGTCGACGGGATCGACAGCGACGGCCAGCCCGTCGACGCAACCAGCGGCCTGAAGTCCGAGACCGACGGCCAGGGCAACGAGGGCGATTTCAAGTGGGAATTCTCGGAGCCCGTCACCGATGTCACCTTCAACGTCAATGACATCGACGGCGATGGCGTTGTCCGCATTCAGGCGTTTGACGAGAACAACGACCCCATTACCGTCGTTCTCGACGGCGGCCCGAACCTGACGCTGATCGACAGCAACACCGTTGCCGGCAACGACACCGCCGATTCCAACGGCGGATACGACGATCCGAACACCGATGGCTACAATCTTCAGGTGACGATCCCCGGCCCCGTGTCACGGATCACGCTGGAGCATGACCAGAACGGCCCCGACAACTCGGGCATCTTCGTCACTGACATCTACTTCAACGCGCCCGGCACGGCGCCCGTTGAGGGTGCAGGCGGCGATGACGTCATTGATGGCGGCGACGGCGACGACATGATCTTCGGCGAGGGCGGATCGGATACGATCACCGGCGGCGAAGGCGCGGACGACATCTCGGGCGGCGGCGACGACGACACCATCACCGTCGGCTCGGGCGACAGCGCAGAAGGCAATGGCGGCGACGACGTGTTCTTCGTGGACACAGACGGCACCGATGGCCCCGGCTCGATCACCATCGTCGGCGGCGAAACCGACGAGGGCGGCGCGGACACCACGAACGACAACTATCCCGGTGCGCCCCTGCCCATCGGCGACGTGCTGGACCTGCGCGGCGTCGACCTGATCGATATCACCTTCGATCCGGCCGATCCCGAGGCGGGCACGTTCAGCTATCGCAATGCCGATGGCGAAACCGTCAATGTCACCTTCAGCGAGATCGAGAACGTCATCCTGCCTGACCCGAGAGGCCCCGACGGCGTCGTCGACGGCGAGGAATTCGGCGAAACGATGGTTCTCGGCTATGACGACGCCAATCCGCCGACCTTCCAGGGCGGCGACAAGATCACGACCGAGGGCGACACGATCCTCGGCAATGGCGGCGATGACATCATCGACGGCGACGCTGGCAACGATCTGATCGATGGCGGCACCGGCAACGACATCATCGACGGCTCGGAAGGCGACGACATCCTCAAGGGCGGCGAAGGCGACGACATCCTGCGCGGCGGGGTCGGCAACGACCAGCTGGATGGCGGCGACGGGAATGACCGGCTCGAGGCGGGCCCCGGCAACGACCAGTTGGATGGCGGCGCAGGCAACGACACGCTGATCGGCGGCGATGGCACGGACATCCTGCGCGGCGGCGAAGGCAATGACGTCCTGCAGGGCAACGGCGACGGCGACCGCCTTGAAGGCGGCACCGGCAATGACGACCTGTCCGGCGGCGACGGTGACGACCAGCTCTTTGGCGAGGACGGCACCGACACGCTGACCGGCGGCAAAGGCAACGATATCGTAGATGGCGGCGGCGATGACGACACAATCACGCTGACCTCGGGCGATACCGGCTTTGGCGGCGGCGGCGATGACGTATTCTTCGTCGACCCGACCGACACCGAAGGCCCCGGCACGATCACAATCACCGGCGGCGAAACCGATGAAGGCGGCGCGGACACCACGAACGACAACTATCCCGGCGCACCTCTGCCCATCGGCGACGTCCTGGACCTGCGCGGCGTCGACGTCGTCAGCTTCACGCCTGACGCGATGGACCCCGAGGCGGGCACGGTCGTCTACCGCAACGCGGACGGCGAGGATGTCACCGTCAACTTCACCGAGATCGAGAACGTCCTCATCGACCCGAAGGACCCCGACGGCATCGTCGACGGCGAGGAATTCGGCGAGGTCATGGGACCGGGCTACAACGACGCCGACGGGCCGACCGATGGCGGCGGCGACATCATCGACGGCGCGGACGGCATCGACGATGTCATCGAGGGCAATGGCGGCGATGACACCATCGACGCGGGCCTCGGAAACGACAATGTCGACGGTGGCACCGGCAACGATACCATCACCGGCAATGTGGGCGCGGACACCGTTCGCGGCGGCGAGGGGGACGATACCGTCGATGGCGGCGCGGGCGACGACCAGGTCTATGGCGACGCGGGCGACGACACGCTGACCGGCGGCACCGGCAACGACAACCTCTTCGGCGGCACCGGATCGGACACGCTGGATGGCGGTCTTGGAACGGATGTGCTGGATGGCGGCGGCGATGACGATACGCTGACGGTCTCGGCGGGCGACACGGCGCTTGGCGGCGACGGGGACGATGTCTTCTTCGTCGACCCGACCAACACGGACGGGCCCGGCTTTGTCACCATTACCGGCGGTGAGGGCGATGAGGGCGGTGCGGACACCACCAACGACAACTACCCGGGCGCGCCGCTGCCCATCGGCGATGTGCTCGACCTGCGCAGCGTGCCGCTGGAAAGCTTTGATCCGGATGGCGGTGATCCGGCCTCGGAATCCGGCTTCTTCTCGTACAAGAACGCTGATGGCGAGACCATCATGGTCCGCTACACTGAGATCGAGAACGTCCTGCTGCCCATCGATCCGGCTCCGCCCGGCCCGGTAGATGGTCTCAATATCGGCGAGGGTATGAACCCCGGCTATACCGACGCCCAGGGCGACCAGATTGATGGCACGGACGGAATCGACGACGAGATCTACGGCAATGACGGCGATGACGTCATCGACTCGGGTCTTGGTGACGACTTCGTGGATGGCGGGTCTGGCGACGATATTTTCATCATCGCCGAAGAAGGTAACGGGATCGACAACGACGAGATCGTCGGCGGGGAGACCGGAGAGACCGACGGTGACACCCTTACGACCGCACCTATCAGCGACGACCTGACGGTCACCCTGACCGCGCCCGAGACGGGCACGATCACCGATGGCACAGACACCACGACGTTCGAGGAGATCGAGAAGATCGCCCTCGGCGGCGGCGACGACACCGTCACCGGCTCTGACGGCGACGACAACGTCGATGGCGGCGCAGGCGACGACGATATCGACGGCGGCAAGGGTGACGATACGATCGACGGTGGCGATGGAGACGACGACATCACCGGCGGCGAGGGCGCGGACGATATCACTGGCGGAGACGGGAACGATACCGTCGATGGCGGCGATGGAGACGATACGATCGACACCTCGGGCGGCGGTGCAATCCCGCTGCCGGATCGCGGCTTCCCCGGCTATGACACCAACAATGACGGTGATCTGCTTGATCCGACAGATGTCCCGCCGATCCCTGCCGATGGCACGTTGCCCGGCACGTCGCCCGATGACGACAAGGACACTGTCTTTGGCGGCGCGGGCAACGACACGATCATCACCGGCGATGATGACGACATCATCGACGGCGGCGATGGCGATGACACCATCGACGGCGGTCTGGACGACGACACCATCAAGGGTGGTGCCGGCAAGGACTTCATCGTTGGCGGCGAAGGCGCGGATGATATCGACGGCGGCGCGGATGACGACACCATCTACGGTGGCCTGAACCCGGCCTTCCCGGACAGCCTGAACATCATCGACGATCCCGATCCGGCGGTGGCCGCACCCGATCCCGAGCAGACGAACGGGATGGATGTGATCCGCGGCGGAGACGGCAATGACCGCATCTTCGGCCAGGATGACGATGATATCCTCTATGGCGACGACGGCGATGACTTCATCGACGGGGGCATCGACGACGACAAACTGTTCGGCGGCGCGGGCAACGACACGCTGATCGGTGGTCAGGGCAACGACACCTTCCGGGGTGGCGCTGGCAACGACATCATGTCGGGCGGCGATGACCGCGATGTCTTCACCGATCTCAATGGCGGCGATGTGGTCGACGGTGGCACCGGATCGACGAAGCCGGGCGATGTGGACGACTTTGACACGCTGAACCTGCGCGGTCTGAAGCAGTACGACATCGTGGATAGCGTCGATGCCGACGGCAACTCAACCTCGGGCCGGGTGGAGTTCCGCGATGGCACGACGCCGGACATCATCTTCTCGGAGATCGAGGACATCGTGGTCTGCTTCACGCGCGGCACGATGATCCAGACCGCCGAGGGCGAGAAGGCCATCGAGGATCTGGAAGTGGGCGACATGATCGTCACCCGCGACCGGGGCCTGCAGCCGATGCGCTGGGTCGGGTCGCGCAAGGTGCCCGCAAAGGGCAAGCTGGCGCCGATCCGTATCAAGGCGGGCGCAATGAAGAACGACCGTGACCTTCTGGTTTCGCCGCAGCACCGGATGCTGGTCGAAGGCTGGCGCGCAGAGCTTTTGTTCAACGATCGCGAGATCCTGGCGGCGGCGAAGCACCTGGTGAACGGCGACACGATCTTCGTGGATGAGGGCGGCGAGGTGGAATACTTCCACATCCTCTTTGACAGCCACGAGCTGGTCTTTGCCAACGGGGCCTGGTCGGAAAGCTTCCACCCCGGCGAGATGGGCTTTGAGGCGCTGGACGACGAGGCCCGCGAAGAGGTGCTGACCCTCTTCCCCGAGCTGCGCGTCGACGCCATGTGCTACGGCCGCGCGGCTCGCGAAAGCCTGAAGGCCCACGAGGGCAAGGTGCTGGCGGACAACCCCGACTTCCTTCTCTGAGGGTCGGCTTGAGCAAACGAAAAGGCCCGCGTCGCGAGGCGCGGGCCTATTTCGTTGGGCATCCGTGGGTGCGCAGGCTGTCGGCGCCGCCGGTCGAGCTATACAGGCATCTTGAAAGTGAATGTCGTCTGACCAGAGGGCCGCGAGTCAACATCGATCTGGCCTGAATGGGCGCGGGCGATTGCGGCTGCGATATACAGGCCTAGCCCCAGCCCCTTGAGTTGCCGATCGTCGCTTCCGCGCGCGAAGGGCTGGAAGAGAGACGCCCGGATGGCATCGCTGATCTGCTCGCCCTCATTGGTCACAGAAAGCTGAAACGTCCCATCCGAAATTATGGCCCTGATCTGGATCGGCGCGTCAGACGCGCCATGGGTGACCGCGTTTCCCAAGAGGTTCGACAAAAGCTGGCCGATCCTCTGAGGATCGGCGCGAACCGGATGCGGCAGGTCAATCGCGCACTCGATGGGATGCGCCGTAACCTGCGAAATCTCGCTCACCACGTCGCGAATGACCGGCTCCAGATCCATGGGGCGCGAGGCAACGGCGTCGATCCCCGAGCCAAGACGACCGCGCGCGAAATCCATCAGGTTGTCGATGATCTGGTTGGCCCGGTTGAGCGCACGCTGCATCTCGGTGACCAACGTTTCAGAGCGTTCGGACAAATCGCCCTCGCGCGCCATCATCCGCAGCCCGGCGGATACGGCGGCTATGGGGTTACGCAGGTCATGCCCGACGATGGCGATGAACTCTTCCCTCATATGGCCAGTGTCACGTTCTGTCTCGAGGGTGGCGTTCTTCGCTTCCAGTTCCTCTTGCCGGTCCATCAGCAGGGCAACCAGTTGCGCGAAGAGTTCGAAGCTGGTCAGTGTTTCAGGGTCGATCACGCGCGGTTCGGGATCAATGGCGCAAAGCGTGCCCCAGAAACTGCCATCCGCCAGGGTGATCGGTACCGAGATGTAGCTCTTGAAGCCATAGCGCTTCGGAGTATCGTGGTTGCGGTAGATCTCGCTGGTATCCACATCGGGGATCGCGATCGTATCCCGGCAAGTGCGGACCTCGTTGCAGATGGTCGACCCGACCTCCAACTCGTCCCCCGGCAAAAGCCCGAAATTCAGGTGGTCCAGCGAGGCGCAGGTGATCCAGCGATCCTCGGTCACGCGCGCGACGGCGGTGAACCCCATCCCAGTCGACCGGCGGCATGCATCAAGGATCAGCGGAACCTCACGGATCAGACTGACTTTGCGGATGTCCTGGCGATGAGGGTCGGTAGGTGAGAGCATTGTGGTCCACGGCTATTTCACACGCATGGAGGGCGTCATATCGCGGCTGTGTCAAGCCAGGCGACGATATGACAGCAGTCTTTGGCCTATGACATGGCGTCGGAAAAGGCGCGGGGGTCAGTCCGGCAGCCCCGCCTTGGCAAGAGCATGCGCATAGCTGCGGCGGAAGTGGTCGTCCATGATCGGCGAATTACGCTCGAACGCAGTGACCGAGAAGCGTGGGTCGAGCACGCGCAGTTCGTGCCCGATCTGGCGGGCCTGGTCCAGCTTGTCGGTCTCCACAAGGGCCGCAGCCAGAAGGCGCATGTTCGAGGTGTATTTTGGGTTCTTGTAGTGCGAGCTCTGCGCCTTTTTCGCGGCCTCCTCGTAATCCCCGCACGCATAAAGCGCGACGGCCAGAAACGCCTCATACCGGAAAGCCAGCGGATCCTCGGGCGACAGTTTCATCGCCAGCATCATCCGTTCGCGCGCGCGTTCGGCCTGCCCGGTGAAGACCAGCGTCGGCGTTGACCACATCAGCGTCTCCGCATCGTGCGGCGCCAGGTCCAGCGCGTTTTCAAAGCGCGCGAGCGCAGCATCGAACTGCCGTTCGAAAATCGCTTGGTTATGCGCGAGAATGGCACTTGCGCGCGCTGACCATCCGGGAACTTCGGCGGCCTTTGTCGCCGCGCGGATCAGCCGTTCCTGATCCTTCCCGGGTTGCTTCGACCACCCCTGCCCCATCCGCAGGCTGTACCAATCGGCCAGCGTCACAAGGACCTGCGTAAATTCAGGGGCCGACCGCGCGATGTGGCGTAGCTCGGTGCCTGCCTTTTCGAACGATGTCTTCTCTAGACGGAAGATCGCGGCCTTCGCTCTCAGCAGTCGCTGGTGCAGTGTGATCTCGTCCATGCTGACATGGTGCGACAGGTGAAGCTCTGTCTCTTCGACGCCGGGAACGATGGTGTTGACGACTGCGGCCGACACCATGTTCTGGATCTCGCGCAGGTTCTCGGTGGAAATGTCCCGACGCATGACCTTTTGAACGACACCGCTTTGCGTATCGGTCAGCCGGACGGTCAGCTGGAACGCATCGCCCGCGCGGTGCAGGACGCCCATGACGACATAATCGGCCTGCATCGCGTGCAGTTTCTCGAACAGCCGCTGAGTCCCCTCGGACAGGTTCTGCGTGGTGTTCGCGGCCATGACCGCCACATCACGATGGGTCGAGAGGCGGTGAATGATGTCTTCCGACAGCATGTGGCCCAGCGCGGTGTCATCGTCGGACCCGCCAATCTGGGTGAAGGGCAGAACCGCGACGACCGGCTCTCCGGTGGTTGAGCGCTGATGATAGTAGCGCCGGTTCCCCGGTGCGGTGGCCATGGCATGCGAAGTGTGGCTGCGGCCCTTCAGAAGAGGCAGGGCCATGGCCAGCGTTTCTGCTTCTGGCTCTGCGCCCATCGCGTCCAGACGTCTTGCGAAACGGGCATAGCAATCGCGTGCACGGCGTAGATCACCGCTTGAAGCCGAAAGCATCAGCACAAGCCGCACTGCTTTTTCATCAAACGGGTCGAGAAGATGCGCGGCGTCGGCCAATTGTTGGCGTTGCAGAAAATCGACCATGTCGTCGGCCGCGCCGTCAAGCAAGAGCCGCATCCACAGGGTATGATAGCGCGCGCGCAGCTCGTCCAGCCAAGTGGAGAAACCTTCGGACAGGGTCTCATAGCCGCTAAGGATCTGGTCGGTGACAATCGGGGAGGCCAGCAGCTCTGGCGGCACGCGCTTCGAGTTCAGATCGCCAGTGATCCTCTCCAGGTCGATTTCAATCTGCGACCGGTCGACCGATACCGTGCCTGCGCTGGCGAGGATCAAATCATCAAAGGCGGTCGAGACGCGTTTCGTATCGTGAAGCAGACTGCGCAAACGGTTCTTGGCGTCAGCTTCGGTCTCATCGTCCCACAGAAGCGTCGCAAGCCGGTCTCGCGATACCCCGTCATGACCGCAAATTGCCAAATACGCCAGCAGAGCGACGCGTTTGCGCGCCTCAACCGACACACCTTGAGACGGCGCCGAGATGGCAGCGCCGCCGAGCGTTGTCAGCTTGATAGACTTGGTCATGGACGAAGCCACTCGAGTGAACCTAGAAAAAGCCTAAACCTCTGTTGTTACCGTCAACAGCCTTCTTCGGTGAATTATCCAAAGTGTAGAATTTTGGCTACGGAAATATTGCGCGGCGGATCGCATTGTAACTCAAGAGCGACCGCGCGGACTCTGTCAGTTGCGGGCGCTGGGCCATCAAGAGATCGGATTCGACCTCGCGCAGTTGCGCCAAGAGATGTTCTGCGATCAAGCGAGAGCCGAGGGGGCCGAGGCGCTTTCCGTTCCCGGAGACCGTCGCCTCGAGCCACAGATACACGAAGAGCGGCGTATCCCCCAGCGAGACGCCCGAGAGCCCGAGATCTCGCATTTCGCGGGCGTATTCGGGGGGGCGGATATGGATATCGAACTGCTGAAACGCATTGATGCAATCCTCGGCGCAGGGAAGATTCAACCTCTGCCCAAGCGCGATATAGTGCCGGATCGAGTCCCTCGAAGAGGTGCCATGGGCCGGGGGCGTGGGGTCGGAACCAGTTTCAGGCGCGATTCTCGGGGCACCGGGTTCGCCGCGGAAGATGACGTCGAGGTCGATGAATTGTGCCGAGGCCGATTTGCCCTGTTCCCCCG
Organism: uncultured Paracoccaceae bacterium; assembly: GCA_965662745.1. Taxonomy (GTDB): domain Bacteria; phylum Pseudomonadota; class Alphaproteobacteria; order Rhodobacterales; family Rhodobacteraceae; genus Anianibacter. Next base: position 31,724 of record CBFIJK010000020.1, on the reverse strand, counting down.
GGTACCCGATCGGATCGCGAGACGCCGCATTTCCGGCGAGGAGACCCGGCATAGGTTGATCCCTTCCGGCCAGCGTCCAGATCAGTGGCAAGACGGCGAATGCGATCTCGAAGGCGACGGGCAATCCCCGCCCCCCTTCTGCGCTGATTGCCTTGCGGAACTCGGTATACACATGCCGATCCGTCGCCTCGGCTTGCCGTAACATGATTGGATCGCAGATGGCCGGAAGAAAATCATTCCGCAGCATCGTGGTATAGGACAGGGTCAAGGCGCGCTGCGCGCTGCGAAAGGCGTCCTCGGGATCGCCCGCAGCGTCCTCTGACCCGGCCTCCGCGCCAATCAGGTTGTGGCTCTTCAGGAAGTGGCACAGCAGCCGCGTCAGCCCTTGATCCTCGACGACCCGCAGATCCGCCACGAGGGGGGCATGAGGGTTCAAGTCGCCTGCTTCCGTCAGGAAATCCGCCCTGATCTCGGCCGGAGCCAGCGCCAGGCTCTCGGCCAGTTTCACGACCTCGTATGGCGTCAGATCGGCCAGAACTGGGATCGTGCCGCTTTCCCCCATTCTCATGCATGCTGGGGCATTGGTTTGCCGCAAAAGGCGTCGCATCGCGGTGGACAACGGCCCCTCGACCATCGCCCCGCCATAGATCGCCTGAAGGTCCGGGCGCCCGTTTCGCAGGTTGGAAAGCCCCGCCTCAAGGAACGGACGGGGCAGGCTGGTCTTGTCCGGCAGCCCATCAATCGGGGCCGCCCGCAGCGCCGGTGCGCAGGTGTCGATGAACATCAGCCGCGCCAATGCGCCAAGCGTGGGGGACATGCGCGATCCAGACGCCGCATTCGCCATCGCACCGGCGAGCCGCGAGACCTTGTCTTCGGGCAATTGTGGCTGGAACGGCGCGCGGTCGAACAGATAGCCCATCGGGGCCAGCGCCATCGTTCGGGGATCCGGCAACGGGTCGGCGTCGCCGTACCCGCAGACCGCCGCAAGCGAAGGCGCCTCATGTTCTTGCGCTAGGGCCGAGGGCGGCAGGGCAAAGCCTTGGTTCGATTTGACAAACAGCATCGCTGGCCCTTTCGCTTCGGTTTCAGCCGATGTGATGCATACCGGGCGTCAGAGCAGCGTCAGAAACAGGCCATTCGGACCAGCGCAAACGAAAGCGGCACGGATCTGTTGCGCTTTTTCTACATCATGCGCGCGGAAATCCAATCGGCGGCGCGCAGGCGGGCGTGTCATGGCCGCCGTGCATTCTTCCTTAAAACCCCATTGACTGTTAATCGCGGAACCACGAAAGCGCCGCGCACATCGGCACGTGTGAAAGGAAGCAGACGAAAATGACCCTGATCAGACCGGTGATCCTGTGTGGCGGCAGCGGAACGCGGCTTTGGCCCGTCTCGCGCAAGAGCTATCCCAAGCAGTTCGTCGATTTCGGCGAACCAGACACCCTGCTTCAGGCAACCGCTCGGCGCGTGTCCGGGCCGGTCTTTTCCGATCCGGTGATCGTCACGGCTGAAGACTTCCGCTTCGTGGTTCGTGACCAGCTTGCCGAGGCAGGCATAGCATGCGCGCGCATCCTGATAGAGCCGGAACCGAAGAACACCGCGCCCGCGATCGTCGCCGCGGCGCTTGATGCTTTGTCGGACGATCCCGATGCGATCCTTCTGGTCGCGCCGTCCGATCACGCCATCGACGATCCAAACGGCTTCGCGGATGCGGTTGCGGGCGGGCTGGAAGCAGCGCAGGAGGGTGCGATCCTCTGTTTCGGTATCGCGCCGAACCGCCCGGAAACCGGGTTTGGCTATATCGAACTGCCCGAGGGCGACGCGATCCGTCCTGGCGCGGTCCTGACGCCGACCCGTTTCGTCGAAAAGCCTGATGCTGCGCGCGCCGTCGAGATGCTGGCCGAAGGGCGGTTCCTATGGAACGCCGGTATCTTCCTTTTCTCCGCCCGCGCGATGGTCGAGGCTTGCAAGCAGCACGCGCCGGACCTTTTGCCGGACACGCGCGCCGCGCTTGACGCGGCCACCGACGACGCGGCGTTCCGGCGGCTGGCGAAAGAGCCTTGGGCGCGCCTTCGGTCGGTGTCGATCGACTATGCAGTCATGGAACATGCCCCTAACCTGAAGGTCATTCCCTACGATGGCACGTGGAGCGATCTGGGCAGTTGGACGGCGATCTGGCAGCGCGCCAACCCCGACGCGGCAGGCGTTGTCACAAGCGGAAGTGTGACAGCGATGGAGTGTTCCGACAGTTATCTCGCCTCTGCCGAGGACGGACTGGAGGTCGTGGGCCTCGGCCTTGACGGGATCATCGCCGTAGCCACGGGAGATGCAGTTCTGGTCGCTGACAAGTCGCGCGCGCAGGACGTGTCGAAAGCGGTCGCCGATCTCAAGGCGCGGAATGTCCCGCAGGCCACAAGCTCTCGCCGCGATCACAGACCCTGGGGCTGGTACGATGTCCTCGCGAATGGAGAGCGGTTTCAGGTCAAACGGATCGTCGTCAAACCCGGTGCAAAGCTGTCGCTGCAATCCCATGTGCACCGGTCAGAGCATTGGATCGTCGTCAGTGGCACTGCCCGTGTGACCGTGGGCGATACTGTTCGGCTCGTGTCGGAAACCGAGTCCATCTACGTGCCCCTAGGGGCGGTGCACCGGCTGGAAAACCCCGGGCGCGTGCCGATGGTGCTGATCGAGGTCCAGACCGGCACCTATCTCGGCGAGGACGATATCGTCCGCTATGACGACGCCTATAGCCGCGAATAAGAACAGGGTGCCACTTTGGTCCAAAGTTCGCTACTTAAATTCGAAGCGAATATTGAGCAGTCTACGGGACATTTTCGATGCGTATTGCAATGATCGGAACGGGCTATGTCGGCCTCGTTTCAGGTGTATGTTTTTCAGATTTCGGTCACGACGTCATTTGTGTCGACAAGGACGCGTCCAAGATCACGCGGCTGGAAAACGGCGAGATCCCGATTTACGAGCCGGGGCTTGATGAGCTTTTGCTCAAGAATGTCGAGGCTGGGCGTCTGTCCTTCTCGACCGATCTGGCTGCAGCGGTTGCGGGCGCGGATGCGGTCTTTATCGCCGTCGGCACCCCAACGCGGCGCGGCGACGGACATGCGGACCTGACCTATGTGATGGCGGCGGCCGAAGAAATCGCCGCGGCGCTGACTGGCTATACCGTGATCGTGACGAAATCGACCGTCCCGGTGGGGACAAACCGCAAGGTGAAGCAAACCGTCGCCAAGGCGCGCGCTGGGGCCGACTTCGATGTCGCCTCGAATCCGGAGTTCCTGCGCGAGGGGGCGGCGATCGACGACTTCATGCGGCCCGACCGCGTCATCGTCGGAGTTCAGACCGACCGCGCCGCCGATGTCATGGCCGAGATCTACCGCCCCCTTTTCCTGCGCGATTTTCCCATCGTCACCACCGATCTTGAATCGGCCGAAATGATCAAATACGCGGCGAACGCCTTTCTCGCGACGAAGATCACCTTCATCAATGAGATCGCCGCGCTGTGCGAACGGGTCGGGGCGGACGTCAAGGAAGTGTCGAAGGGCATCGGGCTGGACGGGCGCATCGGGAACAAGTTCCTGCATGCAGGCCCAGGCTTTGGCGGGTCGTGCTTTCCCAAGGACACGCGCGCCCTTGCGCGGATCGGACAGGAACACGCCGTTCCCCAATCCATCGTGGAAACGGTGATCCGAGTGAATGACGACGTGAAACACCGGATGATCGAGAAGGTGCGCGACCTGTGCGATGGCTCGTTCAACGGAAAAACGATCGCCGTGCTGGGCGTGACGTTCAAACCCAATACAGATGACATGCGCGAAGCGCCTGCGCTGACAATCGTGCCCGCGCTCGTCGGGGGCGGTGCCAAGGTGCGCGTTGTCGACCCGCAGGGCAAACGCGAAGGCGAGGCTATGTTGCCCGGCGTGAACTGGCTCGATGACCCCTACAAGGCCTGCCAGAACGCGGATGCACTTGTCATCCTGACCGAGTGGAACGAGTTTCGGGCGCTCGATCTCAAGAAGATTGCAAAGAAAATGGCACAGCCAAGGATTGCTGACTTGCGGAACATCTACGGCGCCAAAGAGGTACGGCGCGCCGGATTTGAAATGTACATCTCAATCGGGCGTGAATCCATCACTTCACCGGAAACCGCAACGTAAAGTTCCAAAGCTTATCGACACGCTCGCCTCATAGTGGTAATTTATTGCCGAAACTATAGATCCAGTCAATTTAAAATTGACATGGTTTCAAATATCATTCCTTAGATCTTCCAGAATTTTTAAGAGAGATGAAAGTCATGGACACTGAATACTCCGACAACGACCTTCTGCCGCTCGCGACTGAAATAGTTGCGGCTTACGCCAGCCGCAATCAAATGTCTCAGTCCGATCTTCCCGATCTGATCCGGAGTGTATTCGGCACACTCCACGCGCTCGACACAGTCGGCGGCGAACCTGTAGCGGAGGCCGTGGAGGCGCCGGAGCAGTCCGCTCCTCGCTCGCCCGCCGTTCCGATCGACCGCTCGGTCCGGGACGATGCCGTGGTTTGCCTGGAATGCGGCAAGGGTTTCAAGACGCTCAAGCGGCACCTGTCCAGCGAACATGAACTGTCGCCTGCGGACTACCGCGATCGTTGGCAATTGTCGAAAGACTACCCGCTCGTTGCGCCCGACTATTCCAAGACGCGCGCTGCGACTGCCAAGAAGATCGGACTTGGGCGAAAGCCGTCCAAGAAATAACGCAAGCTCACGATGGATTAACTTCCGTCGCCTAGTCTGCGGCGTATGATTATCTCTCATACGCGACGTCTGATCATCTTTTCCAACCCGAAAACCGGGTCGGAAAGCCTGCGGGCGGCCTTCGGGCCGCTCGCCGAAGAACCGGTCGTGCCCTGGCGGCACACCAACTGGCTCTATCCCTTTTATCCGCATATGCCGCCTTCCGAGGCGCAGCGCGTGTTTCAGGCGCGCGGGTGGGATTTTCACGCCTATACCCGTGTCACGGGGATCCGAAACCCCTATCCACGCCTCGTCTCGCTCTACCGAATGATCCGGCGCAGCGACCGGATCTGGAAACTCCGGCAGGCCTCTGGCCTGCCCGTTCCCGATTTCGCAACATGGCTGCGCGGGACACGAACGCAGGGACGTGGGGGCGGCGGGCACATCCATCAGCGCTGGCGCCGGTTCGGCACCTATTCCGTCCGGGCCTGGACCCATGGCGGCGGGGACCAATCGCTCGTCTCTCATATCCTGCGGCTGGAACATCTGGCGCAGGATGCCGGCCCGCTTCTGGAAGCGTTCGCGCTTTCGGCGGATGCGATCCCACATCTCAACGCGGCCGGATCGACCGAGTGGCGCGACTGGTACGACGCGGCCAGCCGATCCTTGGTCCAGCAGCGATACGCCGAAGAGCTGCAGGCGTTTTACCCGGCCATTCACCAAACCGTGCCCGCGATCGCAGCCTGACTTCGCGGACCAAGGGCAGACGACAGTGGGGAGTTCGTCAATGTCATATTCGGACGCGGGATCGGCCGCATCCAAGGCCGTGATCGTCATACCGTGCCTGAACGAGGCTGCGCACCTGCGCCAAACGGTATCCGATCTGTTCGACGACCTGCCCATCTGGATCATCGACGGCGGAAGCACGGATGGAAGCGTCGAAATCGGCCAAGCGCTTGTTCGGCAGGACGCTTCGATTCGCCTTGTCGCCAATCCCGGCAGAACCCAGGCGCGGGCGCTGAACCTCGCGGCTCGGCTTGCGAAAGCAGAGGGCTTTGACGTCATGATCCGCGCTGACGCCCATGCGCACTATGCGAAAGGATGGGCCTCGGGCGTACAAAGCAGTCTCGCGCTGACGGGTGCCGATAGTGTCGTGGTGCCGCTCCTTGCGGCTGGAACGACGCCCGCCGCACTGCTGCAGACCAGCTGGCTTGGCACCGGCGGCGCGCGGCATCGCGGCATGGGCACATCAGGTTGGGTTCTGCACGGGCACCATGCCGGGTTCCGGTTGGACCGTTTCCTTGTTCTTGGCGGATATGACGAACGTTTCGATGCGAATGAGGATGTCGAATTCGACCTGCGCCTAACGCGGGCGGGCGGGCGGATCTGGATGGCGGCGGATTTGCCCGTGGGCTATCTGCCGCGCCAGACAGCCACGCAGCTTGCACGGCAAATGCACCGCAACGGTCGCTGGCGCGTGTTAACGGCGCGCAAACACGGCCAACGACCGGGGCTGCGCCAATGCGCGCCCATCGCAGCGGGCGCGGCAAACGCGCTTGGCTTGTTGGCGGCCGCTTTGGGCCTCTACAGCGCTTTTCTGGTCCCTCTTGGCTATTTCGCGGTTGTGTCGACCCTCGCGGCGCGGCGCGCCGTGTCATCCGGATCGCCATCTAAGGCATTGCCCGTCATCAGTCTTGCCATCACCGCGCACCACGCCTTTGCCCTTGGGGCCTTGGGAACCTTGATCGGCGCACAAGGTTCACCGCGCGCGACGCCGCATGAAAGTTCGGCGCAATGAGCATGCCGAACCTGTTCCTCTTCGCTGCGCCGCGTGCCGGCTCGACCCAGTTGGCAGCCTGGCTGACCAGCCATCCCGAGATTTCGGAACCAGGCATCAAGGAGCCGAACCATTTTTCCGCGGACGATTTTCCACCCGACTACGTGGCGCGCACGCATCTGAACGACATGGAACCGGCAGAGTTCTTGAAGCTGCGCACCAGGCGCAAAATCCATTTCGCCATCGTCCGCGACCCGGGTCACTACGAGGCGCTCTATGACCGCACGCGGACCCGCTGGCGGTTAGATGCGTCGACCAGTTATCTCGCGAACGCCCACGCCGCAGACCGGATCGCGCTGCAGTTCCCCGAGGCGCGGGCGATCACGTTGCGGCGCGACCCACTGGAACGCGCGCTGTCTCACTATCGCCTCGCGCTGCGGACAGGCCGCACAAGCCAGGCCCTACCGGACGAGATCCAGATGGAACGACATGGCGCGCTTCCCTCCGGCGCGCGGTATCTTATCCGCCCGTCCCGTCAGACCGCCCAAGTGCGGCGGGTCGAGGCGGCCTTTGGCCCGCGCCATATCGGGTTTCAGTTCGAGGACATCACCAACGCGCCAAGGCAGACCCTGCTGCGGATCGCCGAATTTCTGGAGGTCGACCCGGACGGCTTCGATTTGGCGGCCGAAGCGCGTAATCGCGGCGTCGCACCGCGCTTTCCACGCTTGAATGCCTGGGCCTATCGCACCGGCCTCAAGACGCGCCTGCGCCGAAATATGCCCGCGTCGTGGAAACCGGCGCTGAAGCGCCTCGCCTTTCAGGACTCTGTCCATGCGATCCCCGAAGCCGAGATCGCAGCCCTTCGATCGGCGCTCGCCGATCCTGATTGGCCAGGTGATGCATGAAAATCCTGGTCGCGCATCCCGATTTCGCCGTTCGCGGCGGCGCAGAAGACTACGCTCTGCGCGTCGCAAAGGCCTGCGAAGCACTCGGGCACGACGTTCAACGCCTCGACATCAGCGATCTGAACCTATCGCGCGTGCCCGGACTGCGTCAGCTGAGCCTGTTGAAACATGCGCTGGTCTGCCGCGCTGCGGCCCGGATGTCGCGCCGATTCGACCGGGTGATCTTTACCTATGGCGAGGGCCCGGATTGTGCCTGCCCAAGAATCGAAATCCGGCATGCGCCGTCGCTTTTCTCTGCGCGCCGGGCCGACCTTGACGCCGTCGGTTGCGCGGGTCGCGGGCCGTACTTTCGCCTCGCGAAGACACTGAATGCGGCGCTTGCCCGCGGGCTTGCCGGGCCCCGCAACGCGCCGCCTGCCTTCAGCATTGCGAATTCTCGCTGGACGCTCGCACGTGCGGGCCTGTCCAGTGGCAGGGCGCAGGTCGTCTATCCCAAGGTCGATGCAGGCCGGGCACCGCAGGGCCAGCGGATAAAGGGCCGGATCCTGAGTCTGGGTCGCCTTGTCCGAAATAAACGCCATGACGAGGCGATCTGGATCACCCGCCGCCTGCGCGAAGCCGGTATCGCGGCCTCTCTCGATATCATCGGTCGCGGCACCGGCGCCGAGGTGCGTCGCCTGCGCCGCCTTGCGGGGGACTCGCCGTTCATCCGCATCCTTCCCGACGCCAACAGCGCGGAACGGACCAAAACCCTCGCCGAAGCAGAGATCGGCCTTCATTGCTACCGCAATGAGCATTTCGGCATCGCGGTCGGCGAGATGATCGCGGCCGGCGTCCTTCCGGTGGTTTTCAAAGGCGGCGGCGTGACGGAACTTGTGCCCGACCCGGACTTGCAGTTCGAGACGCCGGAGGAGGCCGTGGAACGGATCGCGCGATTGCTTGCCGGACTGGGAAGTGCGCGTGTGGGCAAGATCGAACAGCTTCAGCGCACCGATGCCTTCCGGCGCGCGCTCTCGTTCGACATTGAAATCCGTGCGGCGCTTGCCCCGGCATTGGGGAATGATCCCTAGATGATCCGGGGCCGCGCACTTGATCTTTGGGCCGCGCTTGCAGGGCTGGCCTTGTGGTGCCCCGCGCTGGCGATTCCAGGGCTCGCGCTTCCGATGCAAATACTCGACATTCTGGCCCCGATGGGCGCGCTCTTGGCGTTGAGGTCCCTCATTCACCTGCCGCCGCTCCTCTTCGTTGTGCTGCTCAGCGCGGTTTTCTCGATCCTGCTGAGCTGGTCGATCAACGGCGGGCACGCGATCACGCTGACTTGGTCGCTATGTTTCGCGCTTCCCTTCGTGGCCGGAATGGCGCTCGTCGCGGCCGATCCATCCGCGCGAAAAGCGTTCGTCGCCGGGTTTCTGGCAGGCGCCATCCTGTCTGCGGGGCTGTTCCTTGCGCAGATCACGTTAGGCGCGGAAGAGCTTGATTTCAGGACGAATTACGCATTCCGTCTGCCCCCGCAATACGGGCGGGCCTTCGCGCTTTTGCCCGAGGTTTCAAGCTATGCCGTCCACGCCATCATCGCGCTCTGCGTTGCGATCGGGCTAATCCTGCACCGCAAGACCGGCCAACGTCTACGCATCCTTGCGACCTTTCTTGCCGGGGCCCTGCTCGTCACTTTATTCCTGTCCCGCTCGACAGGCGTGCTGGTGCTGTTCCCGCCGCTCTTTGCGCTCGCGATGCTGATCGCGACGCGGGCCTCAGCGAATGCCGTAATCCTGATGGCGTTCGGGACCGCGCTGCTTGGCGCGGTCCTGATCCTTTACGTCGACGGCGCCTATGTCGAACGCCTGAGCAGCGCTTCGGCGGAACGATCGAGTGCGATGCGCCTTGCCTCGATCCTTGGAGGCCTCAGTGTTCTGCAGAGCGGCGAGATGATGGGCGTCGGGATCGGCCGGAACGACGAGGTTGCCCATCGCGCGTTCGAGGTCGCGCGCGCGATGGGCCTGTCCTTCGGCACCCTTCCCGAGGGGGTCAATTCGCAGATCGTCGGGCGCATCTTCGAAGAGGGCTGGCCCGCGGTGGTGCATTTCAGCCTGGCGGCTGCGGTGCTGGTCGGCGCGGTCAAGCGCTGGTCTGATCCGTTCATGATCGCTTTCGCCGTGATCGCCGTCGGCAGCGCCCTGTCCGCCGCCGGCATACTTGGATACCGGGGCCTTTACACGGCATGGATTTGGCTGGCGGTCCCTGCAGGGCTCCTCAAGATCGACCCGCCGGTCCGTGGCATGAAACGCCACGTCCAGCGATACGCGGCATGAAACACGCCTTCATCCTGCGAGGTCTGTCGGCGGCGGCCCATCTGGCGCTGACCGCAGCCCTGGCCTGTTGGCTTCCGCCGGATCGGCTTGGCGCGGTCCTTTTCGTCATCGCAATGTCCGGACTTGCGGCAACTTTGGCAACCGCTGGAACGGCGCAGGCCGCGCTGCGGAGCGGCAGTCGCAATCCGTCAGAGGCGGGCGCAATCCTGTTTTCCGGGTTGCGGTCTCTGGTCCTGCCGCTCGCCTGCGGGGCCTTCCTGATCGCTCTGAGCAGTTGGATTGGTTTGGGAAACATCGGCGCACTCGATCTGGGATGGGGCATGATCGCCACGATAGCGATGGCGGCCGGGAATATCGCCGGGGCTGTCTTACGCGCGGTGCAGCCCGTCCAGATCGCTTTGCTGCCGAACATCGTCGGACGTCCCAGCCTGGCTCTTTTCATCACGGGGCTCGCGGTTGTCCTTGGCGATCTCGGGCAGCTCGCACTTCCGGCCTTTGCGCTGGCTCAAGTGATCTGTTGCAGCCTTTCGATGGTCATGGCCCCAAGACCGCTCCGAGGCGGATATCCTGTGCGAAGCGGCGGGCTTTGGCGTGCTCAGACCGGATGGCTCCTGCTGTCGCAAGGCGACATGTTGGTCGCCGGTATCAGCCTCGATCCGCGCGATCTTGGTCTCTACCTCGCTGCGCGCCGGGTTGCGGCCAGCGTGTCGCTTGCCCAGGACGCGGTTCGGCTGTTCCACGCCCCGCGCGTCGCGCGCGCCGCTGGCATTGACCAGGAGCCTGCCATCAGGGCCGCCAATCGCGCGTTTCGGATCACGACCGGTGCGAGCCTCATTGCGCTTGCGGTCATCGCCTGGGTGGCCAGTCAGATGCTTCATGCCTTTGACCCGCTCTTGATTCTGATGCTGGGCCTCGCATTTTCGCTGCCTGCGCTTGCAGGCGCCACGGGGTTGATCCTGACGATGACCGGCGAAGAACGGCGACTGGCCCGCCTGTTCAGCCTGTCCCTGCCCCTAGGCGCCGCCGTTCTTGCAATCGCATCGCAGTTCGGACCTGCCGCACTGGCCATCGGCGTCGCCGTGGCGCTTGGCTTTCACGCTGTCTTGTCGGGGCGTGTCGTGGCACGAGTGCGCGGCCAGGGGCCTGTCACACCCCTCGCCGCAGAATAAGCTCCAGTGGGGTTCGGGCAAGGATCGTGAGGTCACGCCAAAGCCCCAGTTCGAACAGGTACTGAATGTCGAGCCGGATGCGTTCGCGATAGCTGGTGCGATTGCGCCCCGAGACCTGCCAGAGCCCCGTCAGCCCCGGCCGGCACGTCGTATAGGCCCAGACCGCGCCGCCATAGGACGACAACTCGCCCACCGGAACGGGGCGGGGACCAACAAGGCTCATTTCGCCATTCAAGACGTTCCACAGCTGCGGCAGTTCATCGAGGCTGGTCTTGCGAAGCAAGCGGCCAAGGAGTGTGACCCGAGGATCGCGCGTCAGCTTGTAGGTCTCGGCCCATTCGCGCGCCGCCTCAGGGCAGGATTTCAGGTGTTCGCGCAATCGCGCCTCCGCATCCGGCACCATCGTGCGCAGCTTCCAGCAGATGAAAGCGCGCCCGCCCAGCCCGACGCGGCGATGCCCGAAAAACCCCGGCCCGCCATCCGCGCGCACAACGATCCAAAGCGCCCCGACAATCGGGATCGCGAAAGGCGCAAGCATCAGAACGCCCAAGCAATCAAGGACGCGCTTCTGGCCGTCGCGATAGCGTATCGCACGCGCGCGGCGATCCATCGCAAGCGTCTCTTCGGTCAGAAAGGCATGTTTCATGGCGGCCTCCATAGAGCGGTCAGAATGGCGAATAGCGGTTAAGGAAGCTTCCACATCTCGGCCCTAAAGTGCCTTGCATCCGAATGATGAACAGGAAGGTGCGGGATGAACCTGCCGATACAGGGGCAGCGCAGCCCGATATTCGACTTGCTGAAGGACCGCGACGTGAAGAATTCAGGCGACGCGGACATCATCGATTTCACCGCCATGTTCGCGACGCTCTGGCGGTCCCGGTTCAAGCTGGCCTTTGCCACAGCGCTTGCTGCGCTGATCGGCGTCGTCTGGTCGATGACAATGATCGAGCCGCGCTATCGCGCCACGACCCAGATCGTGATGGCCAGCGATCCGACCGGCCAGCCCAGCCTTGAAGGCATGGTCCCGGGGTTCGCCTCGAGTTCGGTCGCGGCAAATACAGAGGTCGAGATCCTGCAATCCCGGCGGCTGTTGCGCGATGTGGTGACGGCGCTGCAGCTGGATGCCACGCCCGAGTTCAACCCGGATCTGCGGCCGGCTGGACCGCTTGCGACGCTCCTGGTTTGGTCGGGCGTCAATCTTGCGCCCGAACGTGCGCCCGTGACCGGGTCCGAGATCATCGACGCGCTCGAGGCGCATCTGTCGATCCGCAACATTCCCGAAAGCCGCGTCTTCGAGGTGACGGCTGAAAGCGTGGATCCCACGCGTGCGGCCTCAATCGCGAACATGCTGGCCAGCCTGTATCTTCGCGACCAGGTATCGCTGAAACAGGACGAGGCCGCGCGCGCGACCGATTGGCTGGACGCACGCGTCGCCGAATTGCGGATCGAACTGGAGAACGCGGACAGCCGTGCCAAGGCATTTTCCGCGCAGATGGAACTTGTCAGCCCTGAGCATCTGCAAGGGCTGTCGGCGCAGATCAAGGATATTCGCCAGCGCATCGCGAACAAGGCGGCCAGCGGCACGCCCGCGTCCCAGCTTGCGTCGCTGCGCCAGATGGAACAGACGCTGTCGGCGCAGCTGGACCGGCAATCCGAGGATATGGTCACGATGGGCCAGCTGCGCCTCGAGGCCGAGGCAAGCCGGGCAATTTATGAACATTTCCTTGCGCGGCTGAAGGAAACCTCGGTTCAGCGCGGGGTGCAGACCGCGGATGCGCGGCTTTTGACGGCGGCCGAGGTGCCCGCCGATCCGGCGACGCCGCAGCCCCTGCTTGCAGGCGCGCTGGCCGGGCTTCTGGGGCTCTTCGCCATGATGGCGCACAGCCTGTTCCGCGAAGCCACCGCCGAGACGTTGCGCACCTGTGATATCCTTGAAGAGGCGACCGGGTATCCCGTGATCGGCCAGATCCCGCGCCTGCGCGGCCTGAAAGAGGGCGGCTTGGCAGACTACATCTGCAAGCGCCCGGGCAGCCATGCGGCCGAAGCGATGCGCCATTTGCGCACCTCGCTGTTTCTCGGCAGCCAAAATCCGCCCGGCGTTGTTCTCGTGACATCTTCGGCGGCGAATGAGGGCAAATCCTCGCTGTCGCGCGCAATGGCCCATTCGCTGGCGGGACTGGGCAAGAGCGTGCTGCTGATCGAGGCGGATATCCGGCGACGGCCCTTGCGCCGGATGCGGCGGAACCCGGATCGGCCGGGGCTCCTTTCGGTTCTTGATGGCAAGGCCTCGCTCGGAAAAGCGGTCTTCAAGGACGAGGCGCTCGGCATTTCGATCCTGCCCGGCGAGATCGCACAGACGAATACGGCAGACGTCTTGTCGAGCCGTCAGATGGACAGCCTGATCAAGACCGCGCGGCAGAACTACGACGTGATCGTGGTCGACACCCCGCCCGTCCTTGCGGTTCCCGATACGCGGCTGATCGGACGGTCGGCGGATGCGGTTCTCTTTGCTGTGGCATGGGACCGGACGCGCAAGACACAGGTGCGCCAAGCGCTCAAGTCGCTTGAGGCGATGAAAATTCCCGTCGGCGGGCTGGTCATGACGCAGATCGACACGGCGGCGGCGCGGCGCTACGGGCTTAACGACGAATTCGCGGCCTTCGCGGCGCAGGGGTATTACGAGACGACCTGACGCGGCCCCGTGATGTCAGGCGAAGATGAACTCATCCGCCCCAAGCTCGGACACCATGAGTTGGCGACCTTCGGTTTCGATGCGAAACCGGTCGCCCGCATATTCGATCAGGACGCCATACAGCTTCTGCGTGAAGTCCAGTCGGTCCGGTGAATAAAGCAGCGGATAATCCGACAGGTCGAGCTTATCCATCCCCGGATCGAAATCGACGACACGGTCGAGCCGACCGTCATTGAGAAAGACGAAAGTATCCGCGCCGTCCCCGCCTTCCATCGTGTCGACACCGGCGCCGTCGATGATGATGTCATCCCCCGCGCCCCCGAAAAACAGATCATCCCCATCAGCACCCACAATGATGTCGTTCAGCGCGGTCCCGGACAGCGTATCGTCATTCACGCCGCCCGTACGGGTGATCCCGAAGACAGACAGGTCAAGCTTGAAATGGCTGATCCCGTGCTCGGCGCCAGAGGTAACGTAGATATCCAAGCCTTGCGCGGTCCGCACTGCCTCGATCGCCGAGACATTCGTCAGCGTCGCCTCAAGCGTATCGGGGATCGCATCATGCACGATGAAGCGCCCGGTATGGGCGACCTCGAGCAAGGTCAGCCCATCGTCGCTGCCCCCCGCAAGGATGAAACTGCGCCCGTTGTATTCGAAACTGTCCATCGCCTGTACGCCGCCGAACCGCGTATCGCGCGTGTCGATCAGGTGGTCGGTGACAAACATTCCGCCATATTGGTTGATACGCAGACAGGTCAGGCTGTCCGATCCAGCGCTGCCGAGGATCAGGTATCCCTTGCCTGCGATCTCGACCGTTTCCATCGCCGTGGGCGCCGAGATGTAAAGTCCGTCGCTGGAATCAACGGTATCGCGGTGTTTGACGTTTCCCCAGCGGCCCATCCAGTAGGACGACACCGCATTTTCCTGCGTATCGGCGGCGAAAAAATAACTACGCCCGCCAATCTGGAGCGATGCGAAGGCAGAGACATCCGACAGCGCCTCGGCAGGCGTGTCCGGAAAATGCGCCTTGATCTCAAGCGACAGGTCATCGCGCACGCGGTAGGTGCGAAAGCCCTCCGCGCCCTGCTGCGCGGCGACCATAAAGGTCTTGCCGTCGATGTCGAAGGAAAGCGTCGCCTCTATCGCGCCGATGAATTCCGGCGAGGCACCGAGGATGCGCACGGAATCGAACCCGCCATCCGCGCCGATGCGGTGAAAGGCCAGCCGATCGTCAAACCGGCCTGCCGGCAAGATCGCCAGCTGGCCCTCCGCATAGACGGCGTCCAGCCCGACGACGCCATAGGTTCCGCGACCGCCGGCCGCGCCGAGCGCGTCGATCAACGTCAGGCTGCCATCGCCAGCGCGCGACAGTGCCATGAGCCCCCCGGAGGCCTCGGACGCCGCATAGAGCACCGATCCATCATCGTCCTCGACGTTCAATAACGCCCGGATGCCCCAACCATGGGCCAAACCGGAATCGTATCGCGCCTGAAACTGGAACAAGGACATAAATCCCCCACGCGTTCCGGCACCCCCGGGGATAAATTGACCGCGCAGGATTGATGCGCGCTTACCAAGGCGCGGCTACAAAGCGTTGATTTCAAGGCATTTCTGCGGCGATCAGACCGGATCGAAGCTGGCTGCCCGCGCCCGCGACCAGCGTTCGCGATAGCCCGGCGCCTCATCGCCTGGACGCAAGAGAAATCCCTGGGGCAAGTAAGGATAAATCTCTTCGCCGGTGACCATATCGCGATCCTTTTCGCGCATGATCAGGTGATGCGGCAGAAAGGCGCTGGGATGGCTAAGGCCCGCCGCCCCGGTCATTTCGGCCAGCGCACGCATCGTGTTGTGGTGAAAGCGAGCGACGCGTTCGGCCTTGTCCGGAACATTGATCGCGCGTTGGCGCAGCTTGTCCTGCGTGGCGACACCGACCGGGCATTCATTCGTGTGGCAGGCCTGGGCCTGGATGCAGCCGACAGCGAACATGAAGCCGCGCGCCGAGTTCGCCCAATCGGCCCCGAGCGCGAGCGCTTTTGCGATGTCGAAGGCGGTCACAAGCTTGCCCGAGGCGCCAATGCGGATGCGATCCCGAAGCCCCGCACCGCGCAGGGTGTTGTGCGCGAAGGTCAGTCCCTCGACCAGCGGCATGCCGACATGGTTGGAAAACTCGACCGGCGCGGCACCGGTGCCGCCCTCTTTCCCGTCGATGACGATGAAATCCGGGGTGATCCCGGTTTCCAGCATCGCCTTGACCACACACATGAATTCGCGTCGGTGCCCGATGCACAGCTTGAAGCCAACCGGCTTGCCGGACGCATGGGCGCGCATCTTGCCGATGAATTCCATCATCTCGATGGGCGTGCTGAATTCGGGGTGCGAGGCCGGTGAGACGCAATCCTGGTCCTGAGGCACGCCACGCGCCTCGGCGATTTCAGGCGAGATCTTGGCGGCCGGAAGAACACCGCCATGGCCGGGTTTCGCGCCCTGGCTTAGCTTCAATTCGATCAGCTTGACCTGATCGTTCGCGGCTTGGGCGGCAAAGGCGTCGGGGTCGAAACGCCCGTCCTTGGTGCGGCAGCCGAAATAGCCCGAGCCGACCTGGTAGATCAGATCGCCACCACCTTCTCGGTGATACCGGCTGATGCCGCCCTCGCCGGTATCATGAGCGAACCCGCCCTGCTTTGCGCCCGAATTGAGCGCATGGATGGCGTTGGCCGACAGCGCGCCAAAGCTCATCGCCGAGATGTTGTAGATCGACGCATCGTAGGGCGCTGTGCAGTCCGGGCCGCCGATCTTGACGCGAAAATCGCTGTTCGTGATCTCGATGGGCGCCATCGAATGCGTGATCCACTGGTAGCCGGAATCGTAGACGCGCATCCTTGTGCCGAAGGGCCGCTTGTCCTCGACACCCTTGGCGCGTTGGTAGACGAGGGACCGGTTGTCGCGCGAGAACGGTTCCTCATCCTGGTCGCTTTCGATCAGGTATTGCCGGATCTCGGGGCGGACGCCTTCGAAGATGAAGCGCATATGCCCCAGGATCGGATAGTTGCGCAGGATCGAATGGCTCGGCTGCACCAGATCGTAGATGCCCAGCACAAGCAGTGCGCCAAAGATCGTTAGTGGCACGGCGGCCCAGACAGTCAGCACAAGGCCGATTGCCGAGACAAGAAACAGGACCGCAACGACGATCAGGACGGTAAAGCGTTTCATGATCCGATCCTTTTCGGCAGGCCTATTCCGCAGGGCCGATTGTCAGGGACAGCGGGCCCAGCCCGTCAATGCCGCCTTCCAAGTGATCGCCCGGCGCAACCGGCCCGACGCCTTCGGGCGTGCCGGTCATCAATAGATCACCCGGTCCGAGTTGATAGAACCGCGACAGGTGGCTCAGGATTTCGTCGACCTTCCAGACCATATGGCCAAGGTCCGATTCCTGCCGCGCCTCACCGTTCTGCGTCAGCCAGATGCGCTGGCTTTCGATAGCGCCGAAGTCTTCCGCGCGGGTGATCGGGGCGATGACTGCGGAATGTTCGACATCCTTGCCAAGAGACCAAGGGCGCTTGAACTCTCGTTCCGACAATTGCAAGTCGCGGCGCGTCATATCGAGACCGACAGCATAGCCAAAGACGGCCTTCGCGGCTTCGCCCCGGTCCTCGCAGCGGAACAGCGGACCACCCAGCGCGACGACCAGTTCAATCTCGAAATGGTAATTCTCGGTCCCGGGCGGATAGGGATGTGTTTCGCCCGTCTGGGTCAGCGCATGGGCGGATTTCGTGAAATAGAACGGCTTTTCGCGATCCACCTCATAGCCCATCTCGGCGGCATGGGCAGCATAGTTGCGCCCCACGCAGAAGATGCGGCGCACGGGGTAGGCGGCGCCTGCGCCATTGACGGGCAGCGCGGGCTGCGGCGGCGGATCGAATAGGTAGCCAGTCATGCGGCGGGTCCCCTGTCAGCGAAACGGCATTCGGGGCAGAGCATGTCTTATCCGGTGCCGCTTGGCGACCGGGAAGATCAGCGAAGCCAAGGGTTTTCGCGTCAGGGCGAGGGGTTAGCGCTGGTCGGCGACCTGTTGCGCAAAAGTTTCGATCGCGCGCCGTGTGCCGCGCCCGACAATGCCGTCGATCTGCCCGTAATAGACATTTGCATCGCGGAGTTTGCCTTGCACGAACCGCACCACAGCGCGATCCCGGTCATCCAGATCGCGCACGATGCGGGTGCGCGCCATCGGATCGCCTTCGACGAGCGCGCGCCAGTATAGCTCTGCCGCGCGGTCAGGGGCCGGCGCCGTGCCGCTGCCCGTCTCAAGAAGGCCGGCGAGATAGGCATTCGCGGGCGTGTAGCCCATGCGCACGGCCCGTTCGAGCCACTGGGCCGCCGCCGTCTCATCGCGCGCAACGCCCATACCCTCAAGGTAATAGTAACCGACGAAGAACTGGGCGAGCGTGTTGCCATCTTCAGCCGCGCGCATCACCAGATCGAAGGCGTCGGTGTCGTCCTTCCCGCGCACGAGGCCCTTGGAATAAAGGACGCTCAGCAGCTCCATCGACAGCCAGTCGCCCCGCTTCGCGCCCTCGGCAGCAAGGCTTTCGACCTGCGAGACGGGCGCGGTCGGGCCGGTTTCGGGCGTGTAGATCAGATAAGCAGCAAGCCCGTAGGCCGACGGCACATTGTCCGCCATCCCGAGGACATAGGCGCGTTCGGCAGCCTCGCGATCCCCGGCGGCCTGCGCGATGCGGCCCATCACGGTCCGCGTGACGGGATCGTTCGGGAAGGCATCCAGCGCCGCGCGGCATGCATTCAGCGCGGTATCGATGGCGATGTCATCCAGCTTGCGCGGCCCGCCCAGTTGCGGGACCCCGGCGGCCAGCACACAAGGCTGGCGAAGCGCCTCGCGCCGGTGAGCCTTGCGCAGCGCTTCGGTGAGTTCGGGCTTTCCGGCGCAGGTGGTGCAATTGTCGAGATAGCTTTGGATCAGCACGGGGTCACCGCTGGCCAGCGCAGTTTGCAGGGCCTCGGCCTCGCTATCACCCAAAGGGCCGGTGGAGGGGGCCGCGAGTGCCAGGCCCTCCTCCACCGAAGCGTCCGGGCCTGCAGGCCCCGGACGCGGGGCGCCGCCCGTCCCCAAGCGGGCGAGCGCCGTTTCCGCCGCATCTTGGTGCAGGCAGAAAGTGCAGGTTTCGATATAGCTTTCAAAGCGTTCAGGCGCGGAGTCGTCCTTGATCCGGCCCCAGATGCTGTCCTCCAGCTCGGTCAGCGCGACCTGCGCCTCGATCTTCGCCTGCCGGTGGGTCAGGTCCTCGGCCGCCGGGCAATAGGTGCAGGACGAAAGGAAGGTGTCGATAGCGCTTGCATCGTGCGACCGCGACAGAACAGCAGCCTCAAAGCGTTCTCCGGCAAGACGCGGATCAGCGGTTTCGGGAAGGACCGACGCAAGGACGCGCGCCTCGTCTGCGGGAAGGATCAGGCTGAAGCTGGGCGCGCAGTCACCGCCCCGAATCGCGGCGCGGGCAAGATGGGCCGCGGCATACTGCGCCGCCTCGGGCGCCGTCAGCGTGCCGTCGCCATCGCCAAAGGGCGCGCGGTCGGGGATGCCGGACAGAAGGTGCTGGGTAAGCGTGTCGTCCCCGCATTGGGCGGATGCCATCACGCGCACTACGGTCACGCCGAACTTCAGAGAGGTCAGAGCGTCGGTCAGCGCTTTTGCGTCCGCGGCGAGCGATCCCTCGGCATCACTGACAGACACGACCATCGCCGCCCGGTCTTCAGGGACGATCAGCGCTTCGATTGCGGCGGTCAGACCGTCGAGACCAACTTTCGTCTCACCGACCGCAAACTGGCGGGTGCCTGCGTCATAGACGGCATCGAGGGAGACAAGTTGCGGGTTCGGCTGCGGTGCGGGACGGCCCAGATCTGTAACCGGCGCGGCGCGCAGGCGGGCCGCGAACAACGCATCAGCGGAAGCATCCGGCGCAGGCAAGCTATTCAGGCTCGGCCACCCCGCCTGCCCTTCGCCGCCGACTGACAAGGGTTGTAGCGATTGCGCCGAGGCAAGCCCCGGCAGCGACAGGCCAAGAACCAGCGCACAAACCGCGCGGGTCCGTTCCATAGATTTCAGCAACTTCGCCATTCCCGACATCCCGATCGCCGTTCAGACGTGAGGTTAATCAGGCAGTGGACATGGACCAAAGCTTTTCACGAAATCGCGAGGAAACAGAGTGTGTCCGGAATAAGGCAACAAGATGGTGGGTGTGGGGCGGTCGGAACGAGGGCTGAGCGCGAAACAGTCAGATCATCTGACCTCTATTGTTTCCGCAATACTGTAGTGGCGATCCCAGAAGGACTCGAACCCTCAACCTGCTGATTAGAAGTCAGCTGCTCTATCCAGTTGAGCTATGGGACCGTCGGGTTTGGTTTACCCGTGCGCGCTTAGTGCGTCCACGCTCCGCGCCGTTCGGTGGCGAAGTTTTCGCCGTAGCCGCGGGCGCGGATGTTGGGTTTGCGCGAATGCGGATCCTGCACCACGGCGTCGATGCCATGCTCTTCGGCATATTCCAGCGCCGCTTCCTTGGTATCAAAGCGAATGCGCACCTGGCTTTGGGTATCGGAAGAACTGGTCCAGCCCATCAATGGATCGACGTCGCGCTTGGTGTCGGCGACGAATTCCAGAACCCAGTGCCGGGTTTTCGCCGTGCCCGAGGACATGGCCGATTTCGCGGGTCGAAAGATGCGTGCGCGCATGTGGAGTATCCTTGTCCGTCTTGCCGCGTTTATGGCCAGTCAGGCCGTGCGCCGCAAGGGCCGAGGCAAGGTCGGGCTGCCGGTCTTCCATAGTAGAAGCGTGGGGTGGGTGGGGTGAACGCTTGGAAGCCGGCAGCCCTTCTGCTGCTTGCAGGGTCAAACTATGTTTAATGCGCGAGCTCTGCAAGTTAAAGATTACCATAGGTTGTATGTTTCTTTTGTCAGCTTCCGTCAGGTATAAAGGGTTTCTTTACCTTTTCCTGCGCGGCGTGCCGCCCCTGCCCCTTGATGCGCGCGGCCAAACCTTCACATAAGCTGTAAGCCTCGCCCAAGGACATACCCGCATGCACAACAATCGCCCTGACCAGATGCCAGAGCTTCTTCACGCGCCCGCGCCCGCCGTCGAGGTGCGCGAAAAGCTGGAAGGCGGGAAGCGGTTCGTCATGCAGACGGAATTCAAGCCCTCGGGAGACCAGCCAACCGCAATCAAGGAACTGTCCGGCGGTATCGTCGATGGCGAGCGGGAACAGGTGCTTCTGGGCGCCACAGGTACCGGCAAGACCTACACCATGGCGAAGGTGATCGAGGAAACCCAGCGCCCGGCGATCATCCTGGCGCCCAACAAGACGCTTGCCGCCCAGCTTTACGGCGAGTTCAAGGGCTTCTTCCCCGACAACGCCGTCGAGTATTTCGTCAGCTACTACGATTACTACCAGCCAGAGGCGTATGTCGCGCGGTCGGACACGTATATCGAAAAGGAATCCCAGATCAACGAACAGATCGACCGGATGCGCCATTCGGCCACCCGCGCGCTTCTGGAACGGGATGATGTGATCATCATCGCATCGGTGTCCTGCATCTACGGTATCGGCAGCGTGGAAACCTATGGCGCGATGACGGTCGATCTGCACGTCGGCACCGAATACGACCAGCGCAAGGTGATGGCCGATCTTGTCGCGCAGCAATACCGGCGCAACGATCAAGGCTTTCAGCGCGGCTGTTTCCGGGTGCGGGGCGATGTGCTGGAAGTCTGGCCAGCCCACCTTGAAGACCGGGCCTGGCGCCTGTCGTTCTTCGGCGAAGAGCTGGAGGCGATTACCGAATTCGATCCACTAACAGGGCAAAAGACCGGCGGGTTCGACCGCATTCGCATCTACGCCAACTCACACTACGTCACACCGCGTCCGACGATGCAGCAGGCGATCAACGGCATCAAGTCAGAGCTGAAGACGCGGCTGAACCAGTTGGTGAACGAAGGCAAACTGCTTGAGGCGCAGCGTCTGGAACAGCGCACCAATTTCGATCTCGAGATGCTGGAAGCGACCGGCGTCTGCAACGGGATCGAGAACTATTCGCGTTATCTGACGGGCCGCGCGCCGGGCGAACCGCCACCCACCCTGTTCGAGTTCATCCCCGACAGTGCCATTGTTTTCGCCGATGAATCCCACGTTTCGGTTCCCCAGATCGGCGCGATGTACAAGGGCGACTACCGGCGCAAGTTCACACTGGCCGAACACGGGTTCCGCCTGCCGTCCTGCATGGATAACCGCCCGCTCAAATTCGAGGAATGGGACGCGATGCGCCCGCAATCGGTCTTCGTCTCGGCCACGCCCGGATCATGGGAAATGGAACAGACGGGCGGCGTGTTTACCGAACAGATCATTCGCCCCACCGGCCTGATCGACCCGCCGGTCGAGATCCGGCCTGTCGAGATGCAGGTCGATGATCTTCTCGACGAGATCCGCAAAGTGGCCGCGAATGGCTATCGGACGCTTGTGACCACGTTGACCAAGCGGATGGCCGAGGATTTGACGGAATACCTGCATGAACAGGGCATTCGCGTGCGCTACATGCACTCGGACATCGACACGATCGAACGGATCGAGATCTTGCGCGATCTGCGGCTTGGCGCGTTCGATGTGCTGATCGGGATCAACCTGTTGCGCGAGGGGCTCGATATTCCCGAATGTGGGCTTGTGGCGATCCTCGATGCCGACAAGGAAGGGTTCCTTCGCTCGGAAACTTCGCTGATCCAGACGATTGGCCGCGCTGCGCGAAACGCCGATGGCCGCGTGATCCTTTATGCCGACCGCATGACCGGCTCGATGGAACGCGCCTTGCGCGAGACGGATCGCCGCCGCGAAAAACAGGTCGCCTATAATGAAAAGCACGGCATCACGCCGTCTACGATCAAAAAGAACGTCGAGGATGTACTGTCGGGTCTCTACAAGGGCGACGTTGACATGAACCGCGTGACCGCCAAGATCGACAAGCCGATGGCGGGCGCGAACCTTCAGGCGGTACTGGACGGGCTGCGCACCGATATGCGCAAGGCGGCAGAGAATCTCGAATTCGAAGAGGCCGCGCGGCTTCGGGACGAGGTGAAACGGCTGGAGGCGGTCGATCTCGCCGTTGCAGACGATCCGCTCGCGCGTCAGCAGGCCGTCGAGAAAGCGTCCGAGGCCGCAACCGCGACACAGAGCCGGTCGACGGCAGGTCGCGGCGGCCAGCGCGGCGGGAACGTGAAACGGCGCAAGAAGCGGTAACGCCATCGCACGAAAAAGGCGCCCGGGGACACCGGGCGCCTTTCCTTTGCTCAAGCCTTTGAAATAGCACAGTTGTTTTCTTCGGCCTCGGCGTTTGCGCCATTTACCAAGACGGTCGGCACTTCGACTTCGGCTTTTTCGGTCGAGACGTCCACGTCCACATCGGGGTCGGTCATATCTTCGGTGCGCATGCCACCGGTTAAATCGGACACATCGCCCTCGCCTACGGGCAATTCCGTCTCGCCTGTGATATTCACGTCGAACAGGTCAAACACAAAGGCCAAAAGCACGCCAGCCACTGCGGCGAACAGTACGTAAATCAATTTGCTCCTTTCAAAACTCCTTCGCCTCGCAATCCGCTGTTGGATGCCAAGCGTGGAGGACTGGTCTAACTTCGCGACCGCGCGGTTTACCCAGCGCCACCCGCGACCGTCAGGCCAAGCAAACGCCAGCCCTGCATGCCCCAGCGGTAATAGGAAATCCGGTCTGCCGGATAGCCCGCCTCGATGATCCGGCGGATCGCGGTGGGGGACTGGCCGCACCACGGGCCATTGCAGAAGAGGACGATCTGCGGCGCGTCATCGCAGATGAACCCTTCGAAATCAGGCTCGCAGCCCAATTCGTGCAGCCGGTCGGCCATTTCCGTGTAGGGGATCGAGATCGAACCGGGGATCGTTCCGGTTTCCCAATCGGGCCGAACGCGGCTGTCGATCACCAGAACATCCGGGTCTTGCAACGCCTCCAGAAGCTCGATCTCGCCAATGGTCGTAACGCCCGGCGCGGGACTCATCGGCTGTATGCAGAAATTCGGACAGGGGCGCGAGGTTCGGGCGAAATCGCCCGTCAGCGTATTCTCGGTGTCCTGAATGCGCTTGATCTCAACTGGGCCAGTCGCCGTCTCGACCGTCACCGAGGGCATATCGGGCTGGATATTCACGTCCTGCGCAAAGGCAGGTCCTGCACACAGGGCGATAAGGGCAATGAGGCGTCGCATGGCGGTTCTCCGGGATGTTGTCCCGGTCAGGGAAACACCCTTGTCGAGCGCCGCGCAAGCCCGTCAGGGCTTGAGGAACCGTGCGCCGCCGACAATCCGCTCTTCGCTTTCGGGATTGCCGAAGCGGGGCGTGCTGGCTGCTGCGACCTCGTCCGCAGGCTCGCAGGCGACGCCGTTTCCGTCTGCATCGTTCGCTTCATGATAGCCAAGGCGGCCCTTGGTGGCGGGCGCAAGTCCCACCAGTGCGGCGCCTTCACAGCCGGACATTGCTACGAGATGCAGCAAGGCATTCTGCGGCTCGTGCGGGCTGGTCCGGATATACATCGACACAGCAACGCCCGCAGCGATGACCGGAATCGAGAAGATGGCAATCAGGATACGCTGCGGGGAAAAGATCGTCTCGCGCAGGCGCTCGGCGCGGCGGCGGCGTTTTGCGGCGCGGCTGGTCGGCTTTTTGACTGGGATGCGCGACTCGGGTGTCGGCTTAGCCTCAGGCGCAGGCGATTCCGGAGCGGCGGCCTCTGACCGTTGGAAGCCAAGCCTGATTCCCCCCTTGCGACGCTGTTTCGCGGGCGACTCACGGAAAATGCTTCTGAGATCATCTTCGGACATGGTGCGTGACTAACGCGCAATTCCGGCTATCCCATGGCCGGTTTCCGGCAAAGCGATGGAACCTGCGGGCCGGATAACCGTTATGTGAACAACAACGGATTAACCCTTTCTCAGCAAAGGAGACTACCAATGGAATATGGACTTCTGGGCCTGATCATCCTGATCGCCGACATCTACGCGATCTACAACATCGTCACCTCGCCCGCATCGGCGCTGGCCAAAATCCTCTGGACGCTTGGCGTCATCATCTTCCCCGTCGTCGGCTTTATCGTCTGGCTTATCGCCGGTCCGCGTGGCGGCACCGCAAGCGCCTGACTGACCCCAATCTTGGTTACTCGCGGCTTAACCCGCAATTAACCACTAAGAATTTACCATCGGCCGGTCCCAAGGATCGGCCGATGCGCGTTTATATTCCCATCTTGTTTCTTTTCACGGCCCAGTTCGCAGAGGCCGGTGCTTGGGCACGCGAGAAGGGCGAGATATTCCTGTCCTTCTCGCAAAGGCTTTCGGGCGATCCGGTGTCGATCTGGACCGGACAGCAGGGCATCTCCTCGACTGCGATGGGATACTTGGAGTACGGGCTGACGCCAAATCTGACTTTCGTGGCGGAAGGTGATTATTCCGCTACGACACAGGCTTTTTCCGGCGCGCTGGGTCTTCGGCGCGGGTTTGGCACCGGGCCAACGCGCTTTGCGGTCAGCGCCTTGGCCGGGGCTGATGGGCCTGCCGCCAGCTCGCGCGCGACTCTCGGGGTTCACGTTGGACACGGTTTCGATCTGGGTACGCGTCCTGGCTGGATCGCCATGGACACGTCACTGATCTGGGCCAATTCCGCTTTCGCACAAAAGGCTGATCTGACCATGGGTGTGTCGCTGACGTCCAAGCTCAAGGCGATGGTGCAGGTGCAATACGGCCTCTACGGTACGGCGCCCGCCTACGCGCGGGTCGGGCCGGGCCTTGTCTGGTCCATAAGAAGCGGCACCGACCTTGTCTTCAGCGCAGAAAAGGACCTGATGCGACCTCGGCACTACGGCGTCACGGCAGGGCTGTGGCGCACCTTCTAGGCTACATCCCCGGCGCGCCATGCTTGAGGATAACGGGAACGATCAGGTCTTCCTCATCCTCGAGGTGGCGATGGATCAGCGTTCCAAACCGCGCATTCGTGTTTTGAAACGCGGCGATCCGGTCGGTGATATTGCCCTTCGCGTCCGGTGACAAAACCTTGTTCGCTCCTTCCGCAAAGCCCGCCATCAATCCGTCCAGCGCATGATGATCAGCATCCAAAAGCTCGAATCCCCTCGCGACAGAGCGCTCGAGCGGCACGAGTTTGGGGAAGTAATGCATATCCTCGATCGAATGATGCTCGTGCAGCTGGCTGAGCAGGATGTTCCCAAAGCGTCCAAGCCGCTGCCGGAATGCATCCTCGTCCAGTTTGCGATCCAGCACCTGATCCACATCGCTGCTGATCGTGCCAAGGATCTTGCGGAACATCAGGTGCCGCTCCAGCCAGAACTGCACCAGCCCCGCGAAATTCGCGTGGCGGTCCCATGTTTCGCGGGGATACGCCTCGACAAGGGCGCGCAGGGCATCGGGAAGGCCGGCGCGCTGGTCAAGAGGCAGAAGTTCGGGCTGGGGATCGTTGGATTGGGTCATACCGGCTTACTTAAGCATCCTGACGCCAATGCAAGCCCAAAGCGGCAGAAAGAGGCCGGACAGATCGCTCTGCCCGGCCTGATCGGTGCCTAGACCGGATTGTCCATGCGCGCAGTGACCTGAACCCGGCCGTTACAGGCCTCGGGCCAGCTCAGTTGCACCTGGTTCTGGCTGCCGCCGACACGCGGCGTGACATAGGGCAGCGCCCACACGACGGCGTTCGACGCGTTGCGCACCGGCCCTTGCGTCGACACACATTCGACCGTCCGCGAATAGCCCCCGAACGGCAGGTAGTCGCCCACGTTCAGCACCCAGTTGGGCTGGTTCGTGTTTTGCGTGAACTCAAGCGTAACCGGGTTGTAGGTGTCCTGATCAATGCCGGTAAAGGTGTTGCCCGAGAAGGTCACGTTCCGGATCGCGCCCATGTTCAAAGAGGCAATGGAATCGTCGACACCATCGATCCGATCAATGCGCCCGTTGATGGTGCGGAAGGTGTTGCCGATCACGCTGAGGCCCTGGATGAAATGTCCCGCACCATGAGGGCGGATCACCAGCCAGCGGAACCAGCTTGCCGCACCGTTCGAGGTAAAGATATTGCCGGTGATCGACAGCCCGCCGAACGAGAATTCGACGCCGAGGTCGGGGTTCGGATCATGTTCGTTCGTCAGCTCGATGGACGAGTTGTCGATATAATTGCCGGTCATCACCGACTTCAGGTTCATCGCGGTGAACACGATGCCTGCCAGCCTGATATCCGTGCGTGCACTGTCGCCCTGATACCAGTGGTTGCCAACGAACTGGTGCCCCGTGCCGTTCAGGATGCCGGTGTGGCGGAAGTGTTGGAACACGCAGGCGCGGACTTTCACGTCATTGGCGTTCACGTTGAACGCGATAGAGGTCCGGTTCGCCACGTCGACGGGGGATTCGTTCGACGAGAAGATCGAATTGTCGATCGACAGGCCCTGACAGCCGGTTCCGATGGATGTGATCCCGCGATCCTTAGGCTTGGTCACATCGCAGCGGTCGAACGCGTTCACGAACCCGTCGCGCGGAAGCATGATCGCGCTGCAATACCCGGCGCATTGGAAATGCATGTTCGCCACGATCAGCTTGGAAAACTGATCGAAGCCCGAAAAATCAAGGATGTAGCGGAAGCGGCGGAAGGTGTAGGTCTGGCTGGCATTCGCGCCCCAAAGCGGCTGGGACAGCGTCACCTTGCCACCCGCAATATCAACTTCTTTCACGTAAACTTCACGGCCCACGCCAGTACCTTCGACCAGCGATCCGACCTCTATGCTGGCGATATTGCTGACATTCGACAGCTTGCGTGGGCTCGTCGTCGAATAGCTTGCTGTCGCCGTGACGCTGCCATCGTCCCAATCGGTCGAGGGGCGCGCGATGAAGGTGCCGTTGGTGATGACGCGGCGGATCGCGAAGGTAGTCATTCCCGGCACCGCAGCAACCAGGTCGATAGGAGCCTCGATCTGGATTTGCCGACCATTGAGGTTCAATTCTTCATGGTCGGTGAAGTTCAAGAGGGCCTGGAACGCCTTCTTGAACGCCTGAATCTCGTCGCCGCCGAAGGCCGCGACATAGGGGTTCAGCTCAAAATTCCGGCGCAGGGACAGGATGGTATCGTCGGCCATCACCAATGTGCCTTCAAAGCGCACTTCGCCCTCGAAGGTTACGTTCGAGCCAAGGAAATACGTTCCCTCGGGCACAAGGATCGTCCGGCCCTGGCTTGCCGCATCGGCGGCATCGAAGGCCGCACTGTCGTCGGTCACGCCGTCACCGATGGCCCCGTAGTCGCGCACATCGACCCACCCGAGCAGTTCCTGGGCATATTCGCTCGTGACATCGGTGATCTCGATGTCGTCGATCCGCACCACGCCACCGTTGGGGCCAGTCAGGTCGATACCGAAATAGCCGTATTCCGGCGTCTGGCCCCAGACCATGTCGACGCCATCACGCTCACCCGAACCGACGACAGTCGACAGAGTGACCACTTCGCCATAGGTCGTCAGCGCAACCGAAGGGCCGGTTTCGACGAGACCGCCCACATGGATATCATTGCTTCGCGCCGCGTAGCCCGCGATGCGCACCGACGGCATCGCGCCGCTGATGACTTTCACCCTGACGGTGATCCGCAGGTAGCTTCCGACATTCAGGGGCGTCTGGCCCATATAGCGCAGGCGCTGGGTCGTCTGGGTCTTCTGAATTTCCAGACAGCCGCTGAAATCCTGATCGGCGGGATTGAACGCGGCGTTGGCGGCGTTCTCATAGCTCGGGCTGCCCGACGTACCATCTGTGCTGGACCAGACATCAAGCCCGTCTGCGAAAGGCTTCGGCGTCAGCGCGCCGGGGGTATTGCTCATGGGAATCCCTTTCCACTGGGGCGGCGGACCGCCCCCGGAACGGTGCGAATAGGCCTCAAGGGACAATCCGCAAATTCCGTCAGAGAAAGGGGTCTGGACGCGCCGCAAAGGCGCGCGAAGGAATAGAAAGGGAAGTTGAAGACCGGTTTAGGGCACCGCGCGATGCCTTATGCGGCTTAGGCTGCCGGCGCGACGTTCCGGATCGGGTAGACGGCGTCGATTTGCCAGCCACCGTCGTTCTGGATCATCTTGTATTCCAGCATGTGGATCGTGCCCTCGCCATCGGTGATCATCACGGTCTGGACATGATGTCCACCATCGCGCCGCATCCCGAGATACTCGACCGAGCCAGGACGCCAGACCATGGGAAAGCCTTCGCGCACCATTAGACCGAAGCGGTCGGGATTGCGGTAGAAGCCTTTGATCTTGGGCGAGGCAAAGGAATAGGCCGTCTCGAAATCGTCGGCCTTGAACGCCTCGATCTGCGACTGGATGACGGTTTGGATTTCATCCTCTTGCGCAAAGGCCGGAAGGGCCGTTGCGATCGAGAAACCGATGGCGAGGAATAGACGTTTCATGGCGCACCTTTCGTCTGCATCTTTCTAAGATACGTCGAAAAGCGGACATGAGTTTCACGTTTTCATGATCGGCTTACGCGGCAAGCTCCCCGGCGAGGGCCTTGTCGATCAGCTGAACCGTCTCGTCCACGCCGTACAGCGCGATGAATCCGCCAAAGCGCGGACCTTGGCTGGCGCCAAGCAACACCTCATAGAGCGCGGTGAACCAGTCGCGCAGCGGATCGAACTCGTGTTCTTTGCCGACGGCGAAGACCATTGACTGAAGCTCTTCGGGGTCAAGCCCGCCGTCCCAAGCCGCCAGCCGGGCGCGCAGGTCTACAAGCGCGGCGCGTTCCTTGTCGTCCGGCGCGCGGAAGCTGCGGTGCGGTTTGATGAACTTGTTGAAATAGCTCACCGCGTGGCTGGCCGCCGCATCAAGATCGGGGTTGGTTTCCGGCGTCGCATCGGGCGCATAGCGGCGGATGAAACCCCACAGCGTCTCGGTATCCTCGGCCCCCGCCACGCTGGCGAGGTTGAGAAGCATCGCGAACGGCACGACCATCTGGCTTTTCGGCGGATTGCCGTTGTGGATGTGCCAGACAGGGTTTGCCAGTTGCGCCTTGACGTCCTGATCAGGGAAGGCGCGAAGTTGCTGGTGGTATTCGTCCACGGCTTTGGGGATCACGTCAAAATGCAGCCGCTTGGCGGTCTTCGGCTTGAGGAACATGAAGTAGCTCAGCGATTCCGTCGACGCATAGCTCAGCCATTCGTCGATCGAGATCCCGTTGCCCGACGATTTTGAGATCTTTTGCCCCTGATCGTCGAGGAAGAGCTCATAGGTGAAATGCTCAGGCGCTTTCTGGCCGAGGATTTCGCAAATCCGGTCATAGATCGGCGTATTGGTCGAATGGTCCTTGCCGTACATCTCGAAATCGACGCCCAGCGCGGCCCAGCGGGCACCGAAATCGGGCTTCCACTGCAGTTTCACCTGCCCACCTGTCACCGGTAACGTCCATTCGCGTCCGTCCTCGTCGTCGAAGGTGATCGTGCCGTCCTTGGCGTTCACCTCTTTCATCGGCACATAGAGAACCCGCCCCGTTTCGGGATGGATCGGCAGGAAGATCGAATAGGTCTGCCGCCGCTCTTCGCGCAGCGAGGCCAGCATGACCTTCATCACGTCGTCGTACCGTTCGGCGGCGCGCAGCAGCACTTCGTCGAACTGGCCGGACTTGTAGTACTCGGTCGCTGAAAAGAATTCGTAGTCGAACCCGAACGTATCGAGAAAGCGGCGCAGCATGGCGTTATTGTGATGGCCAAAGCTTTCATGCGTGCCAAAGGGATCAGGCACAGAGGTCAGCGGCTTTTGCAGATGCTCTTGCAGCATTTCGGGATTGGGCACATTGCCCGGCACCTTGCGCATGCCGTCCATGTCATCCGAGAAGCAGATCAGCCGCGTCGGAATGTCCGAGATCGTCTCGAACGCGCGGCGGATCATGGTCGTGCGCAGGACCTCGCCGAAAGTGCCGATATGGGGCAGTCCAGAGGGGCCGTAGCCCGTCTCGAAGATCACGGATCCCGACGTCGGCGGCGCCTTTTCAAAGCGTTTCAGCACGCGGCGGGCTTCCTCGAACGGCCAGGCCTTGGAACTCATCGCAGCGTCGCGGAACTCGGTCATCTTTATCTCTTTCAAGGAAGGGCCTTTCCGGGGCCGTGCAGGGCGTCTACCTATTGCCGCAGGTGGAACGCGTCAATATTCTCGACCGTGCCGGAAAACGCCAAAGGTGCCCCTTGCCGCATACGCAGACCGATTGGTCCCCCCAGGACGCCCTTGTCGCCGTGATGATCGCGATATCGGCCTCTGATGAAGACGTTCGCACGGTAGAGCTTATCACCATAGAACAGATCGTGGATCACCTTCCCGTTTTCGCCGACTACAACGCCGAGCGGATGAAGGATGTGGGCGAGGTGGTGTTCGACCTGTTCGCCGACGAAGACGGGCTTGATTCCCTACTGGAGCTGATCGTCAAGAGCATGCCGGAGCGGCTGGCTGAAACTGCGTACGCGCTCGCGTGCGACGTCGCGGCGTCTGACGGGCTTCTGGGCAGCGAAGAGCTGCAGCTTCTGGCCGAGTTCCGCTATGCGCTCAATATCGACCGTCTCGCCGCCGCCGCCATCGAACGCGGCGCGCGGGCGCGGCACCTGACGCTTTAGACTCAAGCGCCGTAGGCCGTTCCCCAGCGTTCCAGCAGTTTGAGCTGCAGCGCGCGGGACCGTCCCGTCCACGCCGCCGATCCGTCCGGGCGCTCTCGGTCCTCGCGCGGGATCAAAGCGCGCGCGTCCATATCGCCGGTGAAAATCGCGAATGCCAAATCACGTCCGCCCACTGCTGTCGCATAACCAGCGAGGGCACTGACGAAGTTCAACGTGCCAGTTTTTGCCTGCACCTTCACCGGATGATCCGTGATCGGGCTGCCATCGGCGCCGCGCATCGAGATCGGCTTCATCAGCCCCCGCAGCGCGCCGTTGGGTCCGGCCTGCACCAGCGTGCGGACCATATCGACCGCCGCCACGCGGGACCCGTCGCCAAGCCCGGAATGATCCACGTAATCCATTCGCGAGACACCGTAGCGCGAGCGCAGCCAGTCGTTCATTTCGCCTGCCGACGCTG
>CBFIJK010000019.1:0-52451 GCA_965662745.1 uncultured Paracoccaceae bacterium | reverse complement strand
CGGGTATTCCAGTATCGCCCCTGCGAAGAGTTGCGCACGGGTCAGGCGGCGGCCCCTGCGGTGGGGCGGATTGCGGTCTACAGTCAGCCCCCAACCGGCATAAAAGGGCTGTCCGAAAACATGGGGTTTGTGTCCGGCGAGGATCGCCTCGAACCCCAGTTGCGAGGACAGCGTGTACACCGCGACCGCGCCTTCCAGAAGCGCCCAGGGGCTGACCGCCTCGGGCAGAAGGCGCACGCGGCGGTTTTCTATCTCGGGCCCATAGTGACCGGGGCGCTTGCCCGCTGCCGTCTCGGGATGGACCTTGACGATCACGGGCATGCCGGGGTGATCCGCCTGCGCCTCGACCAGCATTTCGCGGAACATCGCCTCGGTCCCGCCGGAGGCCCTGACCGACGCATCCCCTGCAGTCTGGTCGATGACCAGAACATAGGGTGCGTCCGGGACGGGCAGGGCAGGATCGAAACCGGTATATTTTGACAGATGTGCGCCGCGCAGCCAGTCCATCCCAGCGCGTGCGCGGTCAAGAAGGGGCGTGTCATCCAGGGGCGCGGTGGACAGTAAAGTTTCAAGATCGGACCGCGCGCGCCCGTCGAAATGCACGCCACTGGTATCCAGGGTCAGGCCCAGGGCAGGGCGCCCGCCCGCGCGGCCCGGCAGGACGGATCGCAAGAACGCATCCTCGACCCGAAGAATGTTTGCGCCGCGCTTTTCGGCGACGGCCTCGCCGCGCCCGGATGTCGGGCTTTGCCCCCAGACACCGACCCAGCCATCCTCGGGCGGGGCGCCCAGTGTGACCTTCCAGCCCGAGAGCGCGAGGATGCGGCGTATGCGCGGCTGGGTGAGAAATCCGCCGCTGTAGACGTACAAAGGCCGGGGCGGATCGGCCCCGGCCTCTGGTCGTGAAATGTTCGTCATGGGGCGCGGCCTAGTTGCCGATGCTCGCGACGCTGGCCACGTTTCCGGCCGCCGACAGCGTGCCGGTTACGGCCGACAACACTTTCGAGAATTGGGTGAACGGTGCTTCGGTGACATAGACGGTATCGCCGTCGCGGATCACAAAGTCGCGCGCAAGAAAGACGCCATTGGGTTCGGTCAGGTCGAGCACATAGACCATACGCTGCGCGCCTATAAGATCGGTGCGCGCCAGAACCTGGTTCGCGATCTCGGGCGGCTCGTTGCGGAAAACGAAGACGCCGGTGGGATCAGCCGCGTTCGACAGCAGGCCGCCGACCTGGGCAATCGCCTCGATTGCGCTGATCGTCTGGGTCTCGAAGGGCACGCGGTTCTGTGCGCCGGTCGCGCCAAGCGCGGTGAAGGCGCGGCTGTCTTCCTCGACAAGGATGCGGTCGCCGTTGCGCAGCGCGATGTCGAATTGCGGATGTTCGTAGAGGTCTTCGAACCAGACGGTTTCCTTGCGCTGGCCGCGGGTGATCGTCACCTGCGCGATAGAGGGATCAATCGACACGCCGCCTGCGCGGGCAAGCATGGCCGACAGGGTGCGCGTCGGACGCTCGATGGCATAGATGCCCTGACCGCCGACACCGCCCGCGATGGACACGGTCGCGCCGTCCCCGGCCAGACGGCGGACAAGCACCTGCGGATCGGGCGTCTGATCGGCAAGCCGTTCGGTGATCAGGCGGCGGATTTGTTCGGGCGTGTTGCCAGCCGCGCGGATGCGCCCTGCATAGGGAACAAAGATGAAGCCCGCGCCATCGACCTGAACTTCTTCCAGGACGCTGGAATTTACGCCCTCGCTGGCGAGAAGGCCGTCGTCGACATTCTCATAGACCGTCAGGCCAAGCGTGTCGCCGGGCCGGATCGTATCAGACCCGAGAACGCCCGCGCCGAGGAAGGCCTGCGAAAAGCCAAAGGCGGGAATGACGGCGGTGGACCGCGTGACGCGGTCGTTGACGGAAACGACAAAGCTGTCGCCTTCGCGCTGCACCGAACCGGCGTAGATTTCCCGCTTGGTGGGGCCCGAACGGGGCAACCCACAGCTGGCGGCGGTCGCAACGAGTGCAAGGACCGCGACGGTCCTCGCCCAGCGCGATGACGAGATTTTCACTGCTCCGACTCCTCTTTTCGGGAGATCTGCCTCAAGTTTTCTTTTTAACCTATCGAAATCGCGACGAATTGGCTAGCGCGCAATTCCCATGGGCGTCATTTCACCACCCGCAACTGTTGCCGTGGGGCCGCTGTTCCGCTCTTCAGTGCGTCATAGGGGTCCTCTGGGGCCAGCATCATATCGACCACCTGGCGCAAAAGCTGCCGACGGCCCCGTGTGGCATAAAAGCCGCCGGGAAGCTGCGATGTCTCCAGCAGGAACTGGCGATAGTCGCGATAGGCGGCGTTGTCGGGCCGCGTCGGACGAGCGAAGAATTCGTGCAGCGGCTGGGTCGAGACGAATTCCTTCTTCGCATAAACCGCCGCGCCGAAGACGCGCAGGGGCAGGCCGCGCCACAGCACCTGCTGGGCGGCGGTGGAATTGACGGTCACCGCGCTGCGGGCATGATCGAGAAGCTGCGCCAGCTTGCCGCCGCGCACGTAATGGACGCGGTCGGCGACGCCTTTCTCCTTGGCGATCCTGCGGATGTCACGGCGCAAAGGCGTGCGGCCGTCTTCCAGTGGATGCGCCTTGAAGATCAGGTGGTGATGCTGCGCTGCGCCGCGCGCGAAGCCGTCGATCACCAGTTCGATGAATTCGGCCATGGTCGAGAAGGGCGAATGGGTCTGAAAGCTGGCGTCATGTTCAAGCTGCAAGAGCGCAAGATGATAGGGAAACCCGCCCGATTTGATCCGCCAGGTCGATGTGACCCGGTCGAGCCATTGCACCGGCATCAACACGAGGCGGCGCAGGTAGAGGCGAAATTCCTGCCGCACGGACAGGCTGCGATGCCCGCGAAAGGCGCGATACTTGCGGTTCGCAAGCAAGAGGAAGCCGTGATAGACCGCTCCGTAGAACACGTGCTGGCGCATGTCGCCCCAATGGGCGGGCGCCTCGGGGATGTCGGGGTCGGCATCGGCGAGCATCTTGCGCATCTGCCGCACCGACAGGGACATCAGCCGCGAATGGCCGTTCGATCCGTCGCGCTCATAGGTGGCCCAATAGGGGCGAAGGTAACCCTCTTCGAAGACATGTACCGTCAGCCCCATCGCCTTGGCCGCCACGATCGCTTCGGCATGGATGGCACGGGCATCGCCATAAAGGACGATATCGGTAATCGCCTTGTCCTCGATGATCTCGGCAAAGCGCGCGGGCCATGCCTCGGGCGTGTCGGTGTAGGGGATATAGCTGGCGCGGTCAGGCCAGAACGCGCGGTCGCCTGCGTTGAAACCAACGCGCCAGACTTCGGCCCCGGCGGCGATAAGGATGCGCCGCAGCCGGGCATAGAACGGCCCGTGCGGGCCTTGCAGAAACAGAAATCGCTTATGTGCCTGTGCTGTCATTCGGGTGTAATTCCCCATACGGCAAATCTGTCGCACCCGCTTGTCCCGAACCGGTGCGCGCTAATGTGCCGTGATAAAGCCACGTCAATGCGGCTGAAATAGGGCAATCGGTCCGCCCCCCTAGGCTTGCGAAAGCCGGGGTGCGGGGCTAGGTCAGGTGAAACGCGAAAGGCGGGGCATGTTCACGGGCATCATCACCGATATCGGCAAGGTTCTGGAAACCGAAAAGCGCGGCGATCTGCGCGCGCGAATCGGCACGGGCTATGACGTCTCGGGCATTGATATCGGCGCGTCCATCGCCTGTGATGGCGTGTGCCTGACAGTGATCGCTCTGGGTCATGATCCCCAACCCTGGTTCGACGTCGAGATCTCGGCC
Source organism: uncultured Paracoccaceae bacterium (assembly GCA_965662745.1). Classification (GTDB taxonomy): domain Bacteria; phylum Pseudomonadota; class Alphaproteobacteria; order Rhodobacterales; family Rhodobacteraceae; genus Anianibacter. The sequence goes on along the minus strand of CBFIJK010000019.1, from coordinate 48,625 downwards.
GAGACCGTGTCGAAGACCAATATCGGCGTGGATGGCTGGCCGGATGGCAAACGCCTGAACCTGGAACGCGCGCTGAAGGTCGGCGACGAACTGGGCGGGCATATCGTATCGGGCCATGTCGATGGCGTCGCCGAAGTCGTCGCCTTGACCCCCGAAGGTGACAGCACCCGTGTCACCTTTCGCGCGCCGGAAAGCCTGGCGCGCTTCATCGCGCCCAAAGGGTCCGTTTCGCTCAACGGCACATCGCTGACGGTGAACGAGGTCGAGGGCTGCGAATTCGGCATCAATTTCATCCCCCATACCCAGACAGCCACGACTTGGGGCGATGTCGCTGTGGGGGACGCGATCAATCTCGAGATTGACACGCTCGCGCGTTATGTTGCGCGGCTGAAGGACTGGGCCTGAATGGCGGGTATCGGTCACAATAACGGGCCGACGATGGATCGCGGCCATGGCTGGCGCCTCTTTGCCTGGCGCAAGGCCCGTGCGCAGCTGATGCCGAAACTGCCTCTCGAGGTCGTGCGCCAACGGGTCAGCCGCGCGCGCGAGCTTGGCCTCGACTATCAAAGCTACGCCTCGCTGCGCGCCGCCAATGGCCGCGACGTGATCGCCTTTCTGTTCTCGTCGAACGCCCTGCGCCCGGCCAAGGATGGCGCGACCATCAATGCGGGCCGCAAGGCCAAGCTCGAGGCGCTGAAAGACTGCGACCGCCTTGCCTTGGTCCAACCGCCTCTGCCGCCGGCCCGGCTGATTGTGGCCAGCGGCAACTTGATCCAGAAAGCCGGACGCGCCCCGGGCCTCGCCGACACCTGGCCTGCCACCCGCACCAAGGTCGAGGCCGTGACGCGCGGCTTTCCTGCGGACGCCATCGTCGTGATCGGCGACACCACACTTGAGCGCGACTGGTTCGTCGCCGCCCGGCTTGGCGGCTTTGTGCCCTCAAGCCGCTATTTTCAGGGAGACGCCCCATGAACGAGGCCACATCCAGCGCCTATGAACAGCCCGGTCCGGTCGAGCGGGACTGGTCCGACGCGATCTCGCGGGTCGAAGATATCATCGAGGACGCCCGAAACGGCCGGATGTTCATCCTCGTCGATCACGAAGACCGCGAGAACGAAGGCGATCTGGTCATCCCCGCTCAGATGGCGACCCCCGATGCAATCAACTTCATGGCGATGCACGGGCGCGGCCTGATCTGCCTGTCGCTGCCCGGCGAACGTGTCGATGCGCTCGGCCTGCCGCTGATGGCATCGCAAAACTCCTCGCGGCATGAAACGGCATTCACCGTGTCCATCGAGGCGCGCGAAGGCGTGTCGACCGGTATTTCCGCTCATGACCGCGCGCGCACCGTTTCCGTGGCCATCGACCCGACCAAGGGCGCCGCCGATCTCGCCTCTCCGGGCCATGTCTTTCCGCTGCGCGCCAAGGAAGGCGGCGTGCTCGTCCGCGCGGGCCATACCGAGGCCGGCGTCGACATCGCGCGGCTGGCGGGGCTGAACCCGTCCGCCGTCATCTGTGAGGTCATGCAGGAAGACGGTTCCATGGCGCGCCTGCCAGAGCTTGTGGCCTTCGCCCAGCGGCACGGCATGAAGATCGGAACGATCAGCGACCTGATCGCCTATCGTCGCCGCCACGACAATCTGGTGCGCGTCACCTCGGAACGCATGGTGACCAGCGAGTTCGGGGGCGAATGGCAGATGCGCATCTTCTCGGACACGACGCACGGGTCCGAACATATCGCGCTGATCAAGGGCGATGTCAGTGGCGAGGGGCCGGTGCTGGTGCGCATGCACACGATGGACCCGTTGCTCGACATGGTGGGACTTGGGCCGAAGGGCCGCGCGCATGAATTCGAATCCGCCATGCGCCTCATCGGCGAAGAGGGACGCGGTGTCATCGTGCTGCTGCGCGACACCCATTCCAAGATGTTGAGCGATGATAGCGTCTCACCCCAGATCCTTCGTCAATACGGCCTCGGCGCGCAGATCCTGTCGGCGCTCGGCCTGTCGGACCTGACGCTTCTGACGAACTCGCCCACGCCCAAGGTGGTCGGTCTCGATGGCTACGGCCTGCAGATCACCGGCACCCGCAAGATCCCGACGGAGTGATCCATGGCCGCCAATGAACAGCACTACACCCTGCCGCTTCCCGACTTCGCGGACCCGGTGAAAATCCTCATCGTGGTCGCGCCCTATTACCGCGACATCGCCGATGATCTGATCGCCGGGGCACAAGCCACGCTCGAAAAAGCCGGTGCCAATCACGAAGTGATCGAGGTCCCAGGCGCGCTGGAAATCCCCTCTGCCATCGCGCTGGCGCACCGGCTGTCGAATTTCGACGGATATGTCGCGCTCGGCTGCGTGATCCGGGGCGAGACGACCCACTACGACACCGTCTGCAATGACAGCTCGCGCGGGCTGACGCTGCTTGGGATGCAAGGCGCAGCGATTGGCAACGGCATCCTGACGGTCGAGAACCGCGACCAGGCCGTCGTGCGCGCAAAACCCGAAGATCAGGACAAGGGCGGCGGCGCCGCAGCGGCAGCCTTGCATCTTGTCGCACTCTCGCGCAAATGGGGCCGCCAGACCCGCGGCGTCGGTTTCAAAGCCGACAGCAGCTACCAGATCGCGGGTGATCCCGAAGGACCCAAGACCGCATGAGCCAATCCAAGGCGCCCAGTTCGAAACAGATGCGCTCCGCCGCGCGGCTCTATGCCGTGCAGGCGCTGTTCCAGATGGAACACTCGGGGCAAAGCGCCGATGCGGTGCTGCGCGAATTCGAAGATCACCGCCTCGGCGCGCGCTATGACGGCGACGAATATGCCGAAGGCGATCTCGATCTCTTCCGCGCACTCGTCGATGGCGCAGTCAACTACCAAGGCCGCATTGACCAGATGACCGACCGCGCCTTGGTCGAAAAATGGCCCATCGCACGGATCGACCCCACCCTGCGCGCGGTCTTCCGCGCCGCAGGATCGGAATTCATCGAGGAGAAGGCCCCGCCGAAGGTCGTGATCTCGGAATATGTCGATGTCGCCAAGGCCTTCTTTCCAGATGGCCGCGAGCCGAAATTCGTCAATGCCGTGCTCGACCACATGGCGCGCGAAGCCCGGCCCGAAGCGTTCTAAAGAATCCATATTGCAAGAGGCTTTGCCCCCGCCGCGCTACGCGCGACTCCCTCGGGAATATTTGAGAACACCAAAGAGATTTTGCCTGTTCTCTTTGGTGTTGAAAAATATCCGGAAGAGCACGAGAGGGAACCTCTCGTACGGGCCGCAGCGGGCTCAATGCCCGCAAGGACCGTTTGACCTGGATCAGGTGCGCGCCTCGATGATCCCATACTCGACCAGCTCTTCCTCGACGAGGATGTAAATCTCATCGGGCGGCGTGGCGAGAGAATGGCGCATGAGCCGCAGATCGATCCCCATCTCGTCGAGATACTGTACGACATCGGCCTGCCCGCGCTGGATGCTTTCGACGGCGAGAAAGGCGGGCAGGGCGGTGTTCTCGCCGAAATAGTGCTGGTGTACGCCCACAGACGCCTCCGCGTCGACACGGCGGGTGGTGCCGCCTGCCAGCATGTAGGGGCAAGCGGACAGGCATACCGCGCCGCTTTCCATCTCTGTCGCGATTCCGGCGTCCCGGATCGCGCGCCCGATGGCCAGCGCATCCCCGACCGATCCGCCGGGACTGTCCAGCCTCAGGCTTTCAACGCCTGACTGAAGCGCCAGCCAGTCCGCGAACCGTTCTGCATCGCCATCGGCGATCTGGCCATAGATCTCGTATCCGTCCGCCGCGTTGCCGGTGAACTGCAACCGGCTGGGCATGTCGCGGGTGGACGGCACGCCGGTCGTCCCAGGGCGTTCGGACGGCGTATAGCGGCGGGTCTGATCGCCGGGGCGCACCGGGTCCGTCAGGCGCGGCGCGTCGGTGCGCGAGGCGAGTTGCGGCAGCGCGTTCAAGAGATCGCCGCCTACCAGCGCGCCCGCAAGCGCCAGTTGCACCGCAAGGATGCCCTTGATCGCGCCAGAGGCCGTGACGCGGTCAAGCATCCTTCGTCTCCGGCGGCTCCTCGTGTCGCACTCCCTCGCCGCGCGGTTTCGGCTCATGCCCCAGCGCCTCTTCCACATCGCGGATCGCAGAAAGGGCGGCGCGGAATTCGGCCATGGTCAGCGTGTTCTCGGGCCCCACATGGCCGCGCCCGCCGCGGATGGCTGCCTGGGTGATCGCGGTGATGAAGACCAGCACGGCGGGGAGCAAATCGATGGCGATTGCCCCGGCCCAGCTGGGCACGAAGTTGCGTGCATACAGGATCACCGCGTCGGCGGAAGAGATCGGCGTGTATGTGATCTCTTCGGGCGGCTCCATCGCCATGACCGTCCGCGCAGCGCCGCTGAGCGTTTCCGCCCGGCTGGCCAGCGCCTCGAGCACCGAAGCGAGCGTTGCGTCCTGCGCCGCACGGATATCAGACCTGCCGCTGAATTCCGGCAGGATCACCGAGGCCGCAAGATCCTGCGCCGCACGGTCGACAAGGGGCGCCACGGACAGTTGGCGCAATTCCGTGATGATCCCGGCCAGCCGCACCGTTTCTTCCGAAAAGGCGACCGAACGCTCCTCGACCGGACCCGGTTCAACCGTCAGCGACCGCATGCGGCTGAGGATTGCGTTGCCCTCGTCAAAGGCCGCCTCGATAGCGGGGCCAAGCGCGGCGATCTGTGTTTCCAGCGCCGCGAGTTCCTCGGATTTCTGGCGCAGCACACGGAACACCGCGCCTTGCCCCGCAAGCCCCGACAGATTGCCCGTCGCCTCTTGCTCCGACAGATCCTGAAACCCTTGTCGCACCCGCGCGACATCGCGTTCCAGCCCTTGCGCCGTCACCGCGATGTTATGCGCGCTTTCCAGCGAGCTCTGGTAGTCCTGCACCGTCCTAGCCAAATGCTGCTCTACCGCCGCAGACCCCGCCAGCGCGGCGGCGTTCAGCCAGCTCGACATAGCGATGATGGCGAGCGATCCGAGCACCATGCTGGCCACAAGGCCAAGCCGCGCGCCGGTGGACCGGACGGCGGGGAAGAGCCGCATGAGGTAGGACCAGAAGACGAAGATGCCGACCGAGACCGCGACCGAATAGGCTATGGCCGCAAAGAACGAGAGCGCGCCCGTCTCGTCGAGAAGCGAGGACACCCCGAGATAGGTGTAGATGCCCGAGGCCACGGCAAGCACCGCGAGCGCGGCAGAGGTGAACCCGTCCAGCCAGCCCAGATGGCCCTCAAGCTCTTGCGCGTAGCGCACGCCCTGCGCCTCTTCGCGCGTCAGTTTGGTATTCTCGGCCATTGCGTGCCCCCCTTGCAGGCGCTAGTGAACGCGCGATTTAATGAGCGCGCAATTGCCGAAGGAAAAGCCCCTTGAAATCGGGCGGTTCCGCGCCGGTCGAAAACCGCGGCATGGTCGGCGGCGTTTCTCACGCTATCGTTAAGGGAAAGGAGGCTGTCATGCCAAAACTCACAACACTTTTCCTGCGCCACGCTCTCGTCGGATTCGGGGTCTCTGCCGTGTTCGTCGTGGGGCTGTTGGCTTTCAACATCGCCAATATCGCCCATCTCGTCATGCATACACCGGACGGACCGCTCGCGCTTGCGCTGCTTTGGGTCCTGTGCGGGTCCAGTTTCGCCGCTGTCCAGATCGGCATCGCCGTGATGCGTGATGACGACGATGATACCCCGCCCAGGGGCGGTCGCCGGGATGCGATCCCGGTACGCGTCGAGCGTAGTGATCGGAAGGACTGAAAGCGGCGGGACCACCAGGCAACCGTTGAGGTAACTAATTCCCGAGAGCCTGTGTAAACAGGTGGGCGCCAGGTAACAAAGCCAGGACCTTGCCAGAGCCAGCTCCCTCGAGAAAGATTAAGGCCACTGGAATTTGACCTCGTCACGAGAAGGGCAGTGCCCGCCAAGGCCTTACCTAAGCCGATGCGGGTGGTCCGACAAGGGGCAGGGGTCTTGCTTTTTGTTCACCCATTGTTCATGTTTGGCAAATGCCAGACGATCTGACCCCTTCCAGCTCTCGGCCCGGCCAGCTTTTGGCGCGGGGGGTCTGTCGGCATCTGCTTGGCCACGATTTCGTGACGGTCGAGGAACTGACCCCCACACCAGGCTTGCGCGTCGACGTGATGGCGCTTGGGCCGAAGGGTGAGATCTGGATCGTCGAGTGCAAATCCAGCCGCGCCGATTTCATGTCGGACGGCAAGTGGCAGGGCTATCTGGAATGGTGCGATCGCTATTTCTGGGCCGTGGACGAGGCGTTCCCGACAGAGCTTTTGCCCGATGATACCGGTCTGATCATCGCCGACGCCTATGACGGCGAGATCGTGCGGATGGCGCCAGAGACCAAGCTGGCCGCCGCGCGGCGCAAAGTCATGATCCAGAAATTCGCCCGCCACGCCGCGCTGCGCTTGCAAGGCGCGCGCGATCCCGATTTCGCAGCGGCGTTCGGCAGATCCCTCTGAACCAATGCCCAGTACAGCTCTGCCTCATGGCGTTTCATCGTAGGATAAGCCAGCGGATAGGGCGCTGTCGCCTTGTCCTCCGCAAGGTCCGGGAAGAGGTGCGTCAACTCGGCCCGCGCCTCGGGGGCAAGGGTGGCGATATTCTGCGCGTTGGGATGCAGGCTCTCGGTCCAAAGCCCGTTTGAATTGATGATCGCGTGCTCGTCAAAGACAAGGTGCCAATAGCGCACGCTTGGCATGTCGCGCGCCACGTCCACAGTCTTTCCGTTGGTTAGCATCCGCGCCCCAGCTAGCATCGCGCCATCCTCGCCAAAAAGGATGCCCATGCGCACATCGTCGATCAGAACGCGGTGTTGCGGCGACACGACAAGATCGCGAAACGGGCGACCCGCCCCAAACGCCCCTTCCGAGATCCGCACGGGCCGCATCAAAGGCGCATCGCGCAGCATGCGCGCGCTTACCGGGCTGCACCCGATCCAGCGCACGGGCAGGACTCCATCCCGCGTAACGACATGCGTGCCGGGGCCAAGGCTTTCGATCGGCTGCCACCCGTCGGGCGTGTCGATCATCGTGCCTTCGGCGAAACAGATCGTGTTGTTCATCGTCATCGAATGGCCGGTCTGAAAGCTGCTGCCATCGGTGAACCGGGTCACGATATCGACGTTCATCGTCTCGCCGGGCGCATAGGGAAAGCCGGTGATCTCGGTGCTTCTGATGGTGAAGCCAAGCGGCGTCTGCTGCAGCGCGCCATCGCCCGGCGTGAAGGTGCCGTAGCTCACGCCATCGACGAGCACCTCGACCTCGGTCACATCGGCAAGCGGCGGGGGCGGGGTAATGATCGCGTCCGAAAGCTGCGCCACATCGGTGATCTGGCTTGCGCCATTCGTCGTGTCGATCTGGTTGAGTTGCACGAGATTGCTGTCCGAGCCTACACCGATGGCCGAGATCGACCCGTTGAAGTCGTTCTGGATCGTCGCGATCTCGTCGGCAAAACTGTTCGGACCGTTGCCCTGGCCGTCGGACATGAAAACGATGTGGTTCGTATCGAGCGGGCCGACATCATTGTCCGGATCGCCATCGCTGTTGGTGGCCTGCCAATGCGCGATGACCTCTTGCAGCGCGTTGTCGAAATTCGTCTGCCCGCTGGTCGACAGTGCGCCGAGGGCGGCATTGTAGTCCGTCGCCTGGGACGAATTGAACGTGCCAAGATGCGTGGCCGAGCCGTTATAGGCAAAAAGTGAGATATCCAGCTCGTCTTCCCCATACCCGGCACTGACGATGCTGCTGAACAGGGCCTGCGCGGCCAAGATTTCGGCCTCGAGCACTGTCTCGTTATCGCCATCCCCGTCGAGATCACTGCCGGAATCGTCATCCGCGGAACCCGAGATGTCGATCACCACCGCGATGTTCACGTCCTGGGTCACGCCCGAGGTCGAAATATCCAGCGACAGATTGAACGCATCGGTCGCGTTTTCAGGCAGCGTCGTTTGCAACGTCGCCGGGCGCCCGTTTACGAGTGTGTTTACGGTCTCAGTGACCAAAGACACGGTAATCTGCTCCTCTGTTGAGAAGAAGGTTACCCCGGGGAAATGGCAGCCCGATGCCGCAATGATGGCATATCAATGAGCCGCAGCCGAAAACGACGGTAGGATCAGGTCGCTAAGGGGCTGGGAAATCGTAGTTAATTTCGTGGCTGAACGGCGCGCCTCGAAAATGCCCTACTCCCAATCGAAAGGCGCAGCTGCGCCGCAATATGGGCGTGGACTCAGCGCTTGCCCGACGACTTGCGGGCGCTGGCCGCGGCGGCACGGATTTCCTCGGCGATCTCTTCGGCCTCGTCGGGATCGAAATCGAGCGGAATTTCCAGCCCGCTTTCGGACTCGATATACAGCCGCACCATGCCCTCGGTCGTCGGACCGATCTGCAAATTGGCCTGAATATCGCTTTGCTTGTTGATGCCCATGTCCGCCGTGCTCCAAACTTGGGACAGGCAAGTAGGCCCTGCAGCGTCCGGATGCAAGAGGAGCGCGCGGCGATGACACCCACCACCCTGCGCGATCTGAAGATCGGCGATGCCGGTTGGCTGATCCAGCGCCACGCAGAGCTTTATGCCCGCGACGAAGGGTTCGATGCCAGTTTCGAGGTGCTGGTCGCCGAAGTGCTCGCCGGGTTCATCCGCAGCCGCCGCACGCCACCGGACCGGGCATGGATCGCGGTAAATGGGGAAATGCGCCTGGGCTCTATCTTCTGCGTCGGCGTGGATGAGAAGACGGCCCAGCTGCGGTTGTTCTTTCTGGAGCCCGAAGCACGCGGCAAGGGGCTGGGCAAGCGTCTGCTGAACGCCTGCATCGACCACGCCCGCGCGACAGGATTCGCCGAGTTGATCCTATGGACCCATGCCTCGCACATCGCCGCCTGCGCACTCTACCGCGCGTTTGGCTTTGAAATGACCGGCGAGACCCCGAAACGGTCCTTCGGAACCGATGTCATCGAACAAAGCTGGAAACTTCGGCTTTGAGTGTCTTGCAATCGCCTCGGACGGGCGGTATCTGACCCGCCAGTGCCGCCTTAGCTCAGTTGGTTAGAGCGCTGGATTGTGGATCCAGAGGTCCCCCGTTCAAGCCGGGGAGGCGGTACCATCTTCACCATCTCGGTTTGTAGACGGGCGGCGGGGCAAGCCCCGCCCTACGGCGCCAGGCGCGAGGCGGCGCAATATTGGTGAACTGGGGTGCTTTTTCGTCGGAAATGATGCAGGACTGATCCGGCGTAGACGGCCCGGAGTTTGACACTTCATCAGAAGCTACCCGCGCGGGAAAATCGAGCCTGAGTCTTGGTTCCAGATCAGGGCAAGGGCGCCAAGGGCAACCGGGGATGACAATGGATATCCAGCACGAGATCGACGGCAGCAAGGGGCGATACTTCTATTCCGCAGACGGCGGGCCGGTTGCCGAGATGACGTATTCCGTCGCGGGTGAGCACATGATCATCATCGACCACACCGAAGTGCCCGATGCCTATCGCGGTCAGGGTGTCGGGAAGGCGCTGGTCAAGCGCGCGGTAGAGGATATGCGCGGCGCGGGCAAGAAGATCGTGCCGCTCTGCCCCTTCGCGGCCGCGCAGTTCCGACGGCATCCTGAATGGCACGACGTGCTCTCGCGATGAGGCGTGGGCCGTCGCCGGTCAAAAGGGCGGGACAGGCCCCGCGCTAAGGCGCCAGGTCCAGCGTCACACGCTGGCGCAGGTCGCCCGTCGTACTGTCATAGACCAGCGCCTCTCCGGCTTGCGTGACGACAAGATACCAGCCGGGTCCATAGGTGACCGTTTGCGCCTCTGTCCCCTCGGGCAGCGTGATCGCATCGGGCAGGGGCGCGGCGGACCCTGACGGAAACCGCGTCCAGAAGAGCACGATCAGCACCACCATTCCGCCGATCATCGTTGCGGTCAGCACCGTGACGAGGATACGCAGGAAATTCAGGTTGGGGTGCCAGCCTTCATCCGGAGACTCGTCCATGTCCACACGCCTTTCCATCGAGATCAGGGCGAACCCGCCTGACCGGCTCGATAAGGCATTGGCGGCCTTCGTGCCAGAGGAGGCGTCGCTCAGCCGGTCGCGGCTTGTGCGCCTGATCGCGGACGGGCTGGTGACGCGGCGCGGCACGCCCGTTACGGACCAGAAGGCAAAGGTGGCCGAGGGGCAGGTCTACGAGATCGAAATCCCCGAGGCCGCCGAGACGCATATGCTGGCCGAGGCGATCCCGCTTGATATCGTGTTCGAGGATGGTGACCTGATCGTGGTGAACAAGCCGCCGGGGATGGTCGTTCATCCCGCGCCGGGCACGCCCACGGGCACGCTGGTGAACGCGCTGATGGCCCATTGCGGCGACACGCTGTCCGGGGTCGGCGGAGCCAAGCGGCCCGGCATCGTGCATCGGATCGACAAGGACACATCCGGTCTTCTGGTCGTGGCGAAATCGGACCGGGCGCATCACGGTCTGGCCGCGCAGTTCGAGGACCACAGCGCAGAACGCAGCTATCTTGCGCTGTGCTACGGCGTGCCGGAACGGAACGATCCGCGGCTGAAGGGCATTCGCGGTGTGTCGTTCGAGCCCGGCGAAGTGGTAAAGATCACCACGGGTCTTGCCCGGCACAAGACCGACCGCCAGCGGCAGGCCGTGACCTTCGAGGGCGGGCGCCACGCGGTGACGCGGGCAAAGCTGCTGCAGGGGTTCGGCGCGCCGCCAGCACTTGCTCTGGTGGAATGTCGGCTCGAGACGGGGCGCACGCATCAAATCCGGGTGCATATGGCCCATGCGGGGCACGGCCTTGTCGGCGATCCGGTCTATGGCGGGCGGCGCAAGCTGTCGCCCAAGGCGTTTTCCCAGTCCGCGCTGGATACCGTGTCGACCTTCCCAAGGCAGGCGCTGCACGCGGCCACCTTGGGGTTTGTTCATCCGGTCAGCGGCGAAACCTTGCGGTTCGAAGCGCCGATCCCGGAAGACCTGTCGGCGCTTCTGGCCGCGCTGCGTTAGACCCGACCTCGGATCAAGAGCCACAGGCAAAGCGCGCTTTCAGCGAGAAGCGGCACGAGGTAGGCGGGCTCGATCAGGGCGACGCTTTCCGGGGCGATCAGCCGCGTGGCGCTGCCGGTCAGATAGACGATCCCCGCCGCGCCGATCCCGATCGCGATCAGCCGCGGGACCCCGGCGCGGGTCAGCAGCACAGACATGATCAGCGCGTTGATTCCAAAGAAGATCAGCCCGATATCATAGCCGCTGCCATGCATTTCGAACAGCGTCAGGGCAAGGAGCGGATCGCGCGTGGCGGCAATCGGAACGGCAGTCAGAAGAACAAGGCTCGCACCGATGATGCTGGCCTGCACAAGGCGAAACGCGGTCGCAGCAAGCGCCAGCCCGCTGCCGTGTACGCGCAAGAGCGTGAAGAACAGGATCGCCAGCGCCACATCGGCGATCCCCATGGTTGCATCCGCGATCAGGCTGGCGCGAAAGGTTCCAAGATTTGCCAGAATGGTGCTGGCAGTCGCCTGAGGATCATCAGGCTGGATAAGACCTCCGCGCGCAAAGCCTTCGGCCCAGACGCCGCAGAGGATGATGACCAGATACAGGAACCCGGCAAGACGGGCTGGAGAGAGGAAAGCGGGATTGGATTGGGTCAGGGCAGGCATTGGGCAACTCCGTTTCTTGAGGATGCCGCGACCCTAATATGTGCGAATGCGTATCGGAATTCCCTAAAACTGAGGTTTTATCATGCGATCATGCATGGGAAGTTCATCGCCTGCGCGCCTCTGACGCGGAACCGCACGGCGCGCCAATCGTTACGAGTCCGACACGAGCGTGTGACAAACGATGTCAGGGATGGCGTTGAAAAGTCGTCCGTTTCATATTCCTTCAAGGAATTGCCGTTAGTGCGATCTTGAACGGTCGCCGGGTGGTTCCTAGCTAATGTTCACCTCTTTAACATGAAGGGGCAGGAGGGGCACAGATGGCCAATTATGCAAATCTACCAGCACCGACCCCCGAAGGCGGTCTCAACCGTTATCTTCAGGAGATTCGGAAGTTCCCGCTTCTGGAACCGGAAGAGGAGTATATGTTGGCCAAGCGCTGGGTCGATCACCAAGACACTGAAGCTGCGCACCGGATGGTCACGTCTCACCTGCGCCTCGCCGCCAAGATCGCCATGGGGTATCGCGGCTACGGCCTGCCGCAGGCCGAAGTGATTTCCGAAGCGAATGTCGGTTTGATGCAGGCCGTCAAACGGTTCGATCCTGAAAAGGGCTTTCGCCTTGCGACCTACGCCATGTGGTGGATCCGCGCCTCGATCCAGGAATATATCCTGCGGTCCTGGAGCCTGGTAAAACTTGGCACGACGTCCGCCCAGAAAAAGCTGTTCTTCAACCTGCGCAAGGCCAAGAACCGCATCGGCGCGCTGGAAGAGGGCGATTTGCGGCCCGAGAACGTCCAGCGAATTGCGACCGATCTCGGCGTGACCGAGGCTGAAGTGGTCTCGATGAACCGCCGGATGTCGGGGGGCGACGCGTCGCTTAACGCGATGATCGGGTCGGACGGCGATGGCACGACCGAATGGCAGGACTGGCTGGAAGACGAAGAGGCCGATCAGGCGTCAGATTACGAGGCGAAGGATGAAATGACCTTCCGCCGCGAGCTGTTGGCCGAGGCCATGGAGGTTCTGAACGAGCGCGAAAAGGACATTCTCGTCCAGCGCCGCCTTCAGGATCAACCGGTTACTCTGGAAGATCTGTCGGGTGTCTACGATGTCAGCCGCGAACGCATTCGCCAGATCGAGGTGCGCGCGTTCGAAAAACTTCAGACACGCATGCAGGAACTGGCCGCTGAAAAAGGCGCCTTGGAGGCGGCGGAAGACGCCTGATCTCTAGGCATTCGGACGAAACGAAAACGGGCCCGGTCATCCGCCGGGCCCGTTGTTCGTGACAGTGCCTTGATCAGGCCAGCGTTATCTCGAGCGCGGCTTCGACGGTCTCGTCGGCGTGCTCGGGACGGCCGCAATGCTTGCCCGGTGTGCGGTCATCGAGGTCGACGAAGGGCAGGAAGCTGCTGTCGTTTTCACCGTCGTCATCCGACTGATGACGCCCGCCGAGAAGGTTCATCAGCGACTCGCCTTCATGCTCGTCATCGTCGTCGTTGTGACGGTTCTTCAGCTTGCCGAAGAAGGAATGCGAATGGCGATCATCGTCATCGTCATCGTCCTTGTCGCGAGAATGCCGATGGCGGCCATAGCGATCATCCTCGTCTTCGTTGCGAGAATGATGTTGGTGGCCAAAACGGTCGTCATCGTCGTCATCTCGATCGAACCAGGATTTCTTCTTGCTGAACAGGCTCCACTTCGAGCCGCTGTCATTATCGTCAGTATGTTCGTCGTCGCGGTCGCGGCTGCTGTGTTTCTTGAAGAAGCTGTACTTGGAACTGAAATGGCTCGCTCCGTCGTCATCGCAATGGGAACGGTGTGATTTGAATTTTGAAAAGAAGCGGAAGCTCATCGTCCTGCCTTTCGAAATTTATAGGCATTCTAATAGATAAACTTCCCAAAATTTTATACAGCCATTCCTGAAAATGACTGTTCCGCAAATTTTCCGCATTCCCAAGATTTTACCAGAGATAAGTCAAACAATCGCCTAATTGTGCTGCCCTTGTCCAAATGACGCCACAATTGATAAGTTGCGGCGCCATTTTACTGAAGAACGAAGGTCAATACGGCTGTTTGGGCCCGCGATCATCCGAAAGAGATTGCTGACGCGCTAGCACCAGGTCTTCGATTGCGTCAGCAAGATGGACTTCCTGAATGTGATCGTCCCCTGCCGCGACGCGTTTACGGTGTGCGCCGATCATTACATCGGCATGGGTCGCTCCGACGGGTGGCTCGAACTTGTAGCACGCCAGCTCGATCAAAAGGCCCAGAGGGTCCTTGAAATAGACCGAGTCCATGAAGCCGCGATCCTTTGGGCCCGAATGGCCGATCCCGCGCGCATCCAGCCGGTCGATGATCTGCATATGCGTCGCGCGGCTGACATTGAACGCAAGGTGATGCACGCAGCCCGGATCCATCGGCGTGCGGTCATGCACGCGCTTGCGGTTTTCGTTGGTGAAGATGGTGATCAGGCGCCCGTCGCCCGGATCGAAGTAAAGATGCCCCTCGTCTGGATCATCGAGATTGGGTTGGTCGAAGATGAAAGGCATGCCCAGAACACCTTCCCAGAAGTCGATGGATGTCTGCCGATCCGCGCCGGTGATGGTGATGTGGTGAACGCCCTGAACCTGAAGTTTCCGCATGTTTCCCTCTGAATTGCGCCTCTGAGGGGCATATAGGCCGGATCGGGCGATTGACCCGGGCGTGGTAGGTCGCCAGCATCCTCTCCAACACATCAAGGAGGTGACAATGACTGATCCCGTGCGCTGGGGCGTCCTGGGGGCGGCCAATTTTGCGCTGAACCACATGGCCCCCGCCATCCATGCCGCGAATGGGGCCGAACTGGTCGCGCTTGCGACCTCGTCCGAGGACAAGGCAGATCCCTTTCGCGCCTTCTGCCCGTCGCTGAAAGTCCATACTGATTACGATGCGCTTCTGGCCGATGACGGAATCGACGCCGTCTATATTCCGCTTCCCAACCACCTGCATGTCGAGTGGACTCGCAAGGCGCTCGAGGCGGGAAAGCACGTGCTGTGCGAAAAGCCCATCGCGATGAAGGCGGATGAAATCGACGACCTGATCGCTTTGCGTGACACCACCGGATTGGTCGCTGCAGAAGCTTACATGATCGTCCACCATCCGCGCTGGCAGCGCGCGAAAGAACTGTATGAGGCGGGCGCGATCGGTGATCTGGTCCATGTCGATGCGGTGTTCTGCTATGACAACAGCTCCGAAGGCGACAATATCCGCAACAAGGCCGGAACCGGCGGCGGCGGCATTCCGGATATCGGCGTCTACACCTACGGCTCGGCCCGCTGGCTGACCGGGGAAGAGCCCGAAGAGATCGAACATGCCCACATCTCTTGGGAAAACGGCGTCGACGTCTTCGCCCGCGCCACCGCGCGCTTTCCATCATTCCACTATTCCGGCCTTACCTCCATGCGCGCCTATCCGCGTCAGGACATGGTGTTCCATGGGCGCGAAGGCACGCTGCGTCTGATCGCGCCGTGGAATGCGGGCGTCTTCGATCAGGCGGAAATCGTGCTTGAGAACGCCGATATGACCCGCGTGGTCGAGCGCTGGCCGTCTGCGAACCAGTACGTCAAACAGGTGGAAAACTTCTGCGACAGCGTGCGGACGGGTGCGGCTTACCCGTGGACGCTTGAGGATGCGAAAGGCACGCAGAGGATGATCGACATGGTCTTCGCTGCGGCAAAAGGGCCGTAGGGGGAACTTCGGTTCCGCGCCGCTATTGTCTTCGCAAGACATGGAGAGGCGCATGACCAAGGCGAAAACACTGGCCATCATCGGCGCGGGCGGATCCGTGGGGCGCGCCGCCGTGCGGATCGCCCAAGAAGGCGGACACCCGGTCATTGCCATCGACCGCGACGATCTGGACCTTGGCTTTGATGGGGTCGAGCATCGCTGCGCCGATGTGCTGTCGGATGATCTTGCGCCGGTCCTGAAGGGTGCGGACGCTGTCATCAGTTGCCTCGGCCTGCCGCTGAACCCGATGACATCGCGCAATCCACCGCCGCTCTATACGGACCGCACGACACGGATCGTGGATGCGATGCGGACGCTTGGCCAGACCCGGCTCGTCGTTATCTCGGCCACCTTCGCAGAGCGTTCCGCCGGGCCGCTCTGGTTCCGCGCGGTGTCGAAACTCGCGCTGGGCAAGATCTTCGCCCAGATGCACGAAATGGAAGAAATATTGTGCGCGTCGGACGGCATCGACTGGACGGCCGTTCGCCCCTGCTGGCTGCTGGACGAGCCGGAGAGCGGCGACACGGTCGTGACCAAGTCGACGGTGCCTGCCGGCTTCTTGCGGACCCGCATCCCCGATCTCGCGCGCTTTCTGGTGCAGACCGCCGTCAGTGAAGATTGGATTCGCCAGAGTCCGGCCATTGCGACAGATGAGGGGCTGCAACATACCCTGCCGCATGCGCTGATCCGCGATGTCGCTTGAGGCGGTTCAGCCTGCGCGCACAGGCACCAAAGCCAGCCGCATGATGTGCTGCGGCCCGGCCCCGCCGCCGAGATAATCCGCCCCGGTCAAGTCGAACCCACCCTTGAGATAGCACGCCCGCGCGCCCGTGTTTCGGTGGTTGACGGTCAGGTAGACGGCGGTTGCGTCCGGATACTGCTCGGCCAGATAGGCGCGCAGCAGCCCGCAAGCCGCGCTCGCGATGCCTTGCCCCTGATGTTGCCCGTCGACCGAAAACATGCGCAATCCGATTGTCCCCGCCTCGGCAAAGTCATGCGCCGCCGGATAATCCGGGTCGATGGCGAAAAAGCCGACCGCCTCGCCGCCGCGCATGATGATATGCCCATCGCGCCGCCCCGTGGCGGCCGCCATCGCGGCGGCAGGGGGATCGGAAAATTCATGCTGCTCGGGCGGCAGGGTCAGATGTTCGATCAGATCCAGCCGCCCGGCGGGCAGCGGGGAAAGCGTGACGCTCAATCCTCCATCGCCTCCAACTCGTCGATCATGCCCGAGATCATTGACAGGCCCTTGTCCCAGAATTTCGGATCCGAGGCGTCGAGGCCGAAGGGCGCCAGAAGCTCTTTGTGGTGCTTCGATCCGCCCGCCTTCAGCATGTCGAAATACTTATCCTGAAAGCCCTCGTCGCCCTCTTCGTAGACCGCATAAAGCGCATTCACGAGGCCATCACCGAAGGCGTAGGCATAGACGTAAAAGGGCGAATGGACGAAATGCGGAATATAGGCCCAGAAGGTTTCATACCCGTCCATGTAGGAAAACGCCGGGCCGAGACTTTCGGCCTGAACGCTCATCCAGAGCGCGTTGATGTCGTCCGGCGTCAGCTCGCCCTTGCGGCGCTCTGCGTGGAGCTTGCACTCGAAATCGTAGAACGCGATTTGCCGCACGACCGTGTTGATCATGTCCTCGACCTTGCCCGCCAGCAGCACCTTCTTTTCGGCATCCGTCTTGGCGTTTGCCAAGAGCTTGCGGAAGGTCAGCATCTCGCCAAAGACGCTCGCGGTTTCGGCCAGGGTCAGCGGAGTCGATGACAAGAGCTCCCCCTGACCCGCGGCGAGAACCTGATGGACGCCATGGCCCAGCTCATGCGCCAGCGTCATCACGTCGCGCGGTTTTCCCAGGTAGTTCAGCATCACATAGGGGTGCACGGCGGTGACCGTGGGATGCGCGAACGCACCCGGCGCCTTGCCCGGCTTTACGCCCGCATCGATCCAGCCCTTCGTGAAGAACGGGCTCGCGAGGTCGGCCATCTTGGGGTCAAAGCCTGCATAAGCTTCCATCACCATGTCCTTGGCGGTGTCCCAATCGACGATGCGCGGCTCTTCGAGGGGCAGGGGCGCGTTGCGATCCCAGACCTCCAGCGTGTCGAGGCCCAGCCACTTGCGCTTCAGCTCGTAATAGCGGTGCGACAGCTTGGGATAGGCGTTGACGACGGCGTTGCGCAGCGCTTCGACAACCTCGGGCTCTACATGATTGGCAAGGTGGCGGCCTGCCTGCGGCGAGGGCATCCCGCGCCAGCGATCCTCGATCTCTTTTTCCTTGGCGAGCGTGTTGTGGACCCGCGCAAAGAGCGGCAGGCGCGAGCCGAAGACGCGCGCAAGTTCCCGCGCACCCGCCTCACGCTTGGACCGGTCGGGATCGGTCAGGAAGTTGAGCGTTGCCTCGATGCCCAGCGTCTCGCCGTCCACCTCGAATTCCAGACCCGCCATGGTCTCGTCGAACAGCTTGTTCCAGGCGGTGGCCCCGACGACGGATTGATCGTGCAGGAATTTCTCGAGCTCATCCGACAGCTGATAGGGGCGCATTGCGCGCATCCGGTCGAAGACGGGCTTGTAACGGCTAAGCTCGCCCGCGCCAAACACCGTCTCGTATGTCTCATCCGGGATGCGGTTGAATTCGAGCGAGAAGAACACCAGCGACGTCGTGTAGTTGGTGATCTTGTCCTGACAGTCGGACATGAACTTCGCCCGGCCGGAATCGGTGGTGTTCTGGTAATAGCGCAGGCCCGCGAAGGACATGATGCGCCCGGCGATCACGTCGATATTCTCATACCGCTTCACGCAGGCGAGCATCCCGTCATGGTCAAGCTCTGCCAGCTTGCCTTCGTATTCCTTGGCGAAGGCGACGCATTCCGCTTCGAGCCAGTCCATATCGCGCTTCAGCTCGGCCGCATCCTCGGCCGGGTAGAGATCGGTCAGATCCCATTCGGGCAGGGGGCCCAGATCCTTGCCGCCGCTGGTCTGACTGTCGAAAACGGGAGTGGGAAAATCACGCATGGGTCACCTTGGGAAAAGTCTGTTTCCCCAGACATAGGGTCAGGGCGCCCGGTTCCACAACCCGAAGGACGCCAGAGCCGTCTGGCGCGGCAATGGAACAAGGCGACGGCGAGCGGGTTGTTGGCCGGTATTCACACCAAAATGATTGGAGGGCCCCGATGACCCACAAGCTGACGCCCGGCACACCGCTTCCCGAGATTACCGTCCCGCTTCTGGAAGGCGGAGAGATGACGCTGGGAACGAACAAGGCCGACGATTGGCAGGCGATCATCGTCTACCGCGGCCAGCACTGCCCGATCTGTCACAGCTACGCAGGCGAGCTTGAAGCGCAGCTTGAGGCCTTCGCGAAGGCCGGGGTCGAGGTGGTGCTGGTCTCTGCCGATAACGTCGACAAGGCGCGCGAATTCGTGGACGATACTGGCACCGGCGCGCGCATGGCTTATGGCCTGACGATCGAGCAGATGGAAAAGCTGGGCCTCTACATGTCCGATCCCCGCTCGCCGGAGGAAACCAATCACGTGTTTCCTGAGCCGGCGCTCTTCGTGGTGAACGGTGACGGGACCCTTCAGATCATCGACATCGCCAACGCGCCCTTCGTGCGCCCCGATCTGGCCCGGCTGGCCCGTGGGATCGCCTTCGTGAGAGAAAAAGATTACCCGATCCGCGGACGCCACGCGGCCTGAAAAACAAGGGCTTTGACAGGGGAGGGGCGCGCTTTGGTCGCGCCTGTCCCCTGCACTTTTTCTGGTGTGCGAATTTTCGTTAAAAATTCGCTTGCAACGACTCGCACGCAGCCCTAAGTGCGCCCCATAGACGCCAACGCACGCGCCTCTGTCGAGGTGGGCAATTCTACACCCACGCGGTTACGTAGCGACGGTAACGTCTCTGATTGGAACTGAGCGGTCTGTGCCGGGAAACCGGAATGGCCGGGTCTATTGGAGATGACCCATGAACGCATACGTAACCGACGTCGTCGGCGACGCCGTCGTCGCATTCCCTTCCCGCGTGGAAACCTACATCCGGTCGCATGAATTCGACCGCCCGACGCTTGTGATCGACACCGATGTCGTCACCCGTCAGTTCCGCGCGCTGAAAGCTGGCCTTGGCCATGCCGATATCCACTACGCTGTCAAAGCCAACCCGCACCGCGCCGTGATCGAGGCGTTGGTCGCCGAGGGCGCGCATTTCGATGCCGCCTCGCGCGGTGAGATCGAGCTGTGCCTGTCGCTTGGCGCGGACCCCTCGACGATTTCCTTTGGCAACACGATCAAGCGTGCATCCGACATCGCCTTTGCCTGGGCGGCCGGCGTGGAGCTGTTCGCCGCCGATGCCGAGGAAGAGCTGGAGAAGATCGCGAAAAACGCCCCGGGCGCGCAGGTCTATATCCGCCTGATCGTCGATGCGTCAGAGGCCGACTGGCCGCTCAGCCGCAAGTTTGGCTGCGCCCGCGACAAGGCGATCGCCCTTCTGACGCTCGCGCGTGATCTGGGCCTCGCGCCCGTGGGCTTTTCCTTCCACGTGGGCAGCCAGACCCGCCGCGCCGAGATGTGGACCACCACGCTCGACCAGATCGCCGAAATCTGGACCGAGGCGAAGGCAGGCGGCTTTGACCTGACGCTTCTCAACATCGGCGGCGGCTTTCCGGCCTTCTACGGCGAAGAGATCGAGCACCCGACGACCTATGCCGCCAAGGTGATGGAGCTTGTCGCTGCACGCTTCGGCCATGTGCCACACATCATGGCAGAGCCGGGTCGCGGCCTTGTCGCCGAAGCGGGCATGATCGCTGCCGAGGTAATGCTGGTCTCGAAGAAGTCCGAGGACGACCTGCACCGCTGGGTCTATCTCGACATCGGCAAATTTTCGGGCCTTGCCGAGACGATCGACGAGGCGATCCGCTACCAGTTCATCACCGACCGCGACCATGAGGCGACCGGCCCCTGCATCCTTGCCGGGCCGTCCTGTGACAGCGCCGATGTGCTTTACGAAAAACGCCCCGTTCAGATGCCGCTTGGCCTGACCTCGGGCGACCGGATCGTGATCCGCAACTGCGGCGCCTACACGTCAAGCTATTCGTCCGTGGGCTTCAACGGTTTCCCGCCGCTGGACGTCATCGCGCTCTGATCCGGGCGCGCAATCGCGGCGGGGCACGAAACCTCGCCGCGAGGGCACCTAAACTCTAGCCCAACTGACCATCTTCGGTTAACCTTGTGCTCAGACCCGGAAAACCGGGCGACGATTGAGGCACGAGGCAGGTATCCATGACCGAGATGGTCTACGGCTCCATTCCCGTTCGGGAAGGCGAGGCGATTCTCCCCCGTTGGTGGCGCACAGTGGACAAATGGTCCATGTCCGCCATCCTTGCGCTGTTCGGCATCGGCATGCTTTTGGGCCTTGCCGCATCGCCGCCTTTGGCCGAACGCAACGGCCTTGCGGCCTTCCATTACGTTGAACGACAAGCCTTCTTTGGCGCGCTGGCGCTGGTGACCATGGTCGTCGTGTCGATGATGCGGCCCGAAATGGTGCGCCGCATCGGTATCCTCGGCTTCTTCGCCGCCTTCGCCGCCATCGCGCTGCTTCCGGTCTTTGGCACCGATTTCGGCAAGGGTGCCACGCGCTGGTATTCGTTGGGCTTTGCCAGCGTCCAGCCGTCCGAGTTCCTGAAACCCGGCTTCATCGTGATCTGCGCCTGGCTGATGGCTGCCGCGCAGGACATCAACGGCCCGCCGGGGCGCGTGTTTTCCTTCGGGATCGCAATCGTCACCGCCTTCATCCTCGCCATGCAGCCCGATTTCGGACAGGCTTGCCTGATCCTCTTTGGCTGGGGTGTGATGTATTTCATCGCCGGAGCACCCTTTGTCCTTTTGATGGGCATGGCGGGCGCGGCGGTCATGGTGGGCGTTTTCGCCTACCAGGAATCCGAACATTTCGCACGCCGCATCGACGGGTTCCTGTCCGCCGATATCGACCCACGCACCCAGATCGGATACGCGACAAACGCCATTCAAGAAGGCGGCTTTTTCGGCGTCGGTGTCGGCAGTGGAGAGGTGAAATGGTCACTTCCCGACGCGCATACCGATTTCATCATCGCCGTCGCGGCCGAGGAATACGGCCTGCTTCTTGTCCTCGTGATCATCGCGCTCTACGCGCTTCTGACCCTTCGCGCGCTTTACCGGCTGGGGCGCGAACGTGATCCCTTTATCCGCCTTGCAGGCTCGGGCATCGCTTGCATGTTCGGCATCCAGGCGATCATCAACATGGGCGTGGCCGTGCGGCTTCTGCCCGCAAAAGGCATGACGCTGCCCTTCGTCAGCTATGGCGGATCGTCGCTGATCGCCGCAGGGCTGATGGTCGGCGCGCTTTTGTCATTTACGCGCGCGCGGCCTCAGGGCGAGATGGCTGACATCCTCTTGAAGCGGAGACGGCCATGACCGCCAAGCCACCTCGCCTCGTGATCGCCGCCGGAGGCACCGGCGGGCATATGTTCCCGGCCCAGGCGCTGGCCGAGATCATGCTGAGGCGCGGCTGGCGCGTGACGCTGATGACCGATGCACGCGGCGCACGCTATTCGGGCGGCTTTCCCCATACGGTCGAGGTGCAAAAGGTCGCCTCTGCCACCTTCGCGCGTGGCGGGATCGGGGCCAGGACGGGTGTACCCTTCCGCATCGCGGGCGGCGCGCTGTCGGCGATCTGGGGCTTTATGCGTGACCGGCCCGACGTTGTGGTCGGCTTTGGTGGCTACCCGACGATCCCGGCGCTGTCGGCTGCGGTCAGCTTGCGCATTCCCCGGATGATCCACGAACAAAACGGTGTTCTGGGCCGCGTGAACCGTCTCTTTGCCAAACGCGTCCACGCAATCGCCTGCGGCACCTGGCCGACGAAATACCTGCCCGAAAAGACCGAGGCGATCCATACCGGCAATCCTGTGCGCGGGACCATCCACGAAAAGGCAGGCGCGCCCTATATCGCACCGGGCGACTACCCGATGTCGATGCTGGTCATCGGCGGCAGCCAGGGCGCGCGCGTCATGTCCGACGCGGTTCCGCCCGCCATCGCCGCCCTGCCGTCCGAGATCCTCGGCCAGCTTCGCGTGGCGCACCAGGCGCGGCCCGAAGACCTTGAGCGCGTTGCCACCTATTACGCCGAGCGCGGCATCTTCGCCGAGGTCGAACCCTTCTTCCAAGACGTCCCCCGCCGCATGGCCGAGGCGCAGCTTGTCATCAGCCGTGCGGGTGCCTCATCGGTCGCCGATATCTCGGTGATCGGGCGGCCCGCGGTGCTGATCCCCTTTGCGGCGGCGACCGAAGATCACCAGACCGCCAATGCGCAGGCCCTTGTCGATGAGGGCGGCGCGATCCGCATTCCCGAACACAAGGCGACGCCCGAGGTGTTGACCGAACAAATCCGGTCGGTGCTGGCGAACCCACAAGGCGCCGACCAGATGGCGCGCGCCGCGCTGGGCTGTGGCAAGCCCGATGCGGCAAACGATCTGGCAAATATGGTGCAAGCACTGGCAGGCAGGCAGGAGACCGGGCATGAAGCATGAAATTTTCGACCGATTCCGAGGACACGCAATGAACGCCGCCACCAAACTTCCGACCCAGCTTGGCCCGATCCACTTCGTCGGCATCGGCGGCATCGGCATGTCGGGCATAGCAGAGGTGCTGCTGAACCACGGCTACAAGGTGCAGGGATCGGACCTGAAAGCGTCGAAGATCACCGAACGGCTCGAAACACTCGGTGCGACGGTCATGATCGGACAGGCGGCCGAAAATATCGCAGAGGCCGAGGTTGTCGTCATTTCTTCGGCCATCAAGCCCGGCAACCCGGAACTGGAAGCGGCGCGCAAGGCGGGACTTCCTGTCGTGCGCCGGGCCGAGATGCTGGCAGAGTTGATGCGCCTCAAGTCCAACATCGCCATCGCTGGCACCCACGGGAAGACCACGACGACCACGATGGTTGCCACGCTTCTGGACGCGGGCGGCATTGACCCCACGGTCATCAATGGCGGCATCATCCACGCCTACGGGTCGAACGCCCGCATGGGCGAAGGCGACTGGATGGTCGTTGAGGCGGACGAGAGCGACGGCACTTTCAATCGGCTGCCCGCGACCATCGCCATCGTCACCAATATCGATCCTGAACATATGGAACATTGGGGCGATTTCGAAACGCTGAAGGACGGCTTTCACCAGTTCGTTTCGAACATTCCCTTCTACGGCCTTGCGGTCTGCTGCACGGATCACCCCGAGGTGCAGGCGCTTGTGGGCCGCATAACCGACCGCCGCGTTGTGACCTTCGGCTTCAATGCCCAGGCCGACGTGCGCGCCGTGAACCTGACCTACAAGGCCGGGGTCGCGCATTTCGACATCCAGCTTCAGGCCGAGGATGCGGTAATCGAAGGCTGCACGCTGCCGATGCCCGGCGATCACAACGTGTCGAACGCGCTGTCCGCCGTGGCCGTCGCCCGGCACCTTGGCATGAAGCGCGACGAGATCCGCGCGGCGCTTGCCAGCTTCGGCGGCGTCAACCGCCGCTTCACCAAGGTGGGCGAATGGAATGGCGTGACCATCATCGACGACTACGGCCACCACCCCGTGGAGATCGCTGCCGTCCTGAAAGCCGCGCGCCAGTCGTCCGAGGGCCGCGTCTTCGCCATCCACCAGCCGCACCGCTACACGCGCCTGCATTCCCTGTTCGAGGATTTCTGCGCCTGTTTCAACGACGCCGATCTCGTCGGGATCGCCGAGGTCTACGCGGCAGGAGAGAGCCCCATCGAAGGCGCCTCGCGCGAGGATCTCGTCGAAGGCCTTGTGCGCCACGGCCACCGTCAGGCCCACGCAATCGACGGGTTGGAGGACCTGACCGCTCTCATAAAGGCCGAGGCGAAACCGGGCGACATCGTCGTCTGTCTCGGCGCGGGCACGATCAGCACCTGGGCGAACGCGCTGCCTTCGAAACTGGCCGGAAAGCCGGCGGAATGAGCGCGCCGCTGATCGCCGCCTGCCTCTGGGCGCTCGCCTCGACCATCGTGGCGCTCTTGCCGATGCGGGCACAGATGATCCCCGGCCTCACCCTGCTGATCGCCGCGCCGGTTCTCTTGGTCTGGATCGCCATGACGCACGGTGCCTTGGTCACGCTGGGCTGCCTCTTGGCGGTGCTCTCGCTGTTCCGCAATCCGCTCATCTACTTCGTGCGCCGCGCTTTGGGCAAACCCGTCCACATCCCTGAGGAGCTGCGCCGATGAGCCTGTCCCTGATCCTTGCCTGCCTCTGGGCCCTCGGCGCGAACCTGATCGCGATGATCCCGTCCAAGCGCCACCACTGGCCGCAAGCCTACCTCCTGATCACCATAGGAATCCCGATCCTCGGCTATGTCACCTACCAGCACGGTCCGTGGATCGGGCTTCTGGTCATGGCCGCAGGCGTTTCGATCCTGCGCTGGCCGACCTACTATTTCGCCATGTGGGTCAAACGGCAGGTGATGCCGCCGAAGGTGGATTGATCCCTGGTCAGCTTGGCGGCCGCGCCTTCTCAAACCCGGGCGAATGGTGCATGACACCTGCGACATGACGGACACAGTTCAGATCACCGAAAACGACCTCCCGCGGGTGCGCGGCGTGCTGTCCCCGAACAAACCGCTCTCGGGGCTGACATGGCTTCGGGTGGGGGGGCCTGCGGATTGGTTGTTCCAGCCTGCGGACCCAGAGGACCTGGCGCAGTTTTTGGCGGCGCTTGATCCGGCGATCCCGGTCTTTCCCATTGGTGTGGGCTCCAACCTGATCGTCAGGGATGGCGGGATACGCGGCGTTGTGATTCGGCTCGGGCGTGGGTTTAATGCAATCGAGACCGATGGCCAGACGGTCACCGCAGGCGCAGCCGCGCTCGATGCCCATGTCGCGCGCAAGGCGGCTGAAAATGAGACTGATCTGACATTCCTACGCACCATCCCGGGCGCGATTGGCGGCGCGATCTGCATGAATGCCGGGTGCTATGGCACTTATATCGCAGATGTTTTTCATGGCGCGAGCGGCGTCACACGGGAAGGACGAGAAATCACTCTGACAGCCAAGGACTTGTCCTTTTCGTACAGGGATGCCGATGTGCCGGAAGGCGTGATCCTGACCTCCGCGACGCTGAAGGGGCCCAAGGGCGATCCGAACGCTCTTGCAGAAAAAATGCAAGAGCAGCTGAAAAAGCGCGATGAGACGCAGCCGACGAAGGATCGCACCGCCGGGTCGACCTTCCGCAATCCGGCCGGGTTTTCATCGACGGGCCGCGAGGATGACGTGCACGATCTGAAGGCCTGGAAGCTGATTGACGAGGCCGGAATGCGCGGCGCTACACTTGGCGGGGCGCAGATGTCGACCAAGCATTCGAACTTTTTGACGAACACCGGAACCGCCAGCGCGGCCGATCTCGAATCTCTTGGTGAAGAGGTGCGAAAAAGGGTGTTCCAAAATGCCGGTATCCGTCTAGAATGGGAAGTCATACGGGTCGGCGAACCGGCCCCCTAAAAAACGCGAAAACGCAAAACGGGTCGTCCAAACAAGACCCGGTCTATGAGGCACAGGTGACGGAGAGGTCGAGCAGGACACTCCAGACCGTGGCGGTACTGTTAGGCGGGCCCTCTTCCGAGAGAGAGGTGTCCTTGTCGACGGGGCGCGAATGCGCCAATGCCCTTCGGTCGGAAGGCTATGATGTGATCGAGGTCGATGCCGGCCCCGACCTTCCCGCACGACTTGCCGAGATCAAACCGGACGCCGTCTTCAACGCACTGCACGGGCGCTGGGGCGAGGATGGCGTGGTTCAGGGCGTGCTGGAATGGCTGCGCGTGCCATACACGCATTCGGGTGTTCTGGCCTCCTCGCTCGCGATGGACAAGGAACGCACCAAGGCGGCCTATCGTGCCGCCGGACTGCCGGTCGTCGAAAGCCGCCTTGCCTGCAAGGCCGAGGCCGAGGCGCGGCATGTGCTGCCGCCGCCCTATGTCATCAAGCCCAACAACGAAGGCTCTTCCGTCGGCGTTTACCTCGTCAACGAAGGCGCAAACGCGCCGCCTAAGCTGGACGATGCGATGCCCGAGATCGTCATGGTCGAACGCTTCGCGCCGGGGCGTGAGTTGACGACGACGGTGCTGGGCGACGTGGCGCTGACGGTGACGGATATCCTGACCGACGGCTGGTACGACTACGACGCGAAGTACAAGGAAGGCGGATCGCGGCATGTGCTGCCCGCTGATGTCCCGCAAGAGATCTTCGATGCCTGCCTCGAGTATTCGGTGCGCGCGCACAAGGCGCTGGGCTGCCGAGGCATCAGCCGCACGGATTTCCGATGGGATGAGACCAAGGGCCTGGCGGGCCTGATCCTGCTCGAGACGAATACTCAGCCCGGCATGACGCCCACCTCGCTGACCCCGGAACAGGCCGAGCATGTGGGCATCTCCTTTGGGCAGCTGTGCCGGATATTGGTGGAGGACGCCTCATGCGATCGTTGACCGCGCCACGCCGTGACCCCGCGCCGTCAAAGCTGGCCTATCGCGCAGAGCGTCTTTGGCTGACACCGCTCGTCCGCTCACTGATCCGCACCGGCGTGCCCTCGGTTGCGATCTTCTTTCTGGTCTTCGGCTATGTGTCGGACCCGGCCACCAAGGCCAAGGTCGCCACATTCGTCGAAGACATGCGCCGCTCCGTCGCCGAGCGTCCGGAATTTCGCGTGGAACGTATGGCCATCGACGGCGCGTCGCTGGAACTGGCCGAGGATATTCGGGATATTTCCAACCTCGACTTCCCGCTGTCGAGCTTTGATCTCGATCTTCCGGGGCTGCGCGAGCGGCTGGCGACGCTCGATGCCGTCGCCGAGGTCGAGATGCGGATCCTGTCGGGCGGGGTACTGCAGGTCGATGTCGTCGAACGGGTGCCAGCGCTTGTGTGGCGCTCTCGCCAGCTTCTCGAACTGATCGACGCCGAAGGCCGCAGGGTCAGCGCGTTGGGCGCACGGACCGAACGGGGCGATCTGCCGCTTATCGTGGGCGAGGGGGCCGATACCGCAGCCGCCGAGGCGATCGCCCTATTCGCTGCCGCTGGTCCGTTGACCCCGCGTATTCGCGGTCTGGCGCGGATCGGCAATCGCCGCTGGGACGTAGTGCTGGACCGCGATCAGCGCATCCTTCTTCCTGAAATCCGTCCGGTGCGCGCCCTTGAACAGGTCATCGCGACGGATGAGGCCCAGGATCTTTTGTCCCGCGCTGTCGCACAGGTCGATATGCGCCTGCCGCACAGACCGACGCTTCGGGTGACCGATGCCGGGGTCGAGGAAATGCGCCGCCTTCAGGCGCTCGCCGTTGGAGCCGATAGCCCATGACCGATCTCTACCAGTCCCAGCGCACGATGCGGAACATGCGCAAGGCGGCGATGCAGCGTGGCCTTGTCGCCATCCTCGACGTCGGATCGTCCAAGATCGCCTGCCTGATCCTGCGCTTTGACGGTCCGGAACGGTTTCGCGAAAGTGATGGTATCCGCTCGCTTGCCGGACATTCTTCGTTCCGTGTGATCGGCGCCGCGACCACCCGCTCGCGCGGCGTGCGCTTTGGCGAGATCAACGCGATGCAGGAAACCGAGCGTGCGATCCGCACCGTCGTTCAGGCCGCCCAGCGTATGGCCAATGTGCGCGTCGATCACGTTATCGCCTGTTTCTCGGGCGGCAACCCGCGCAGCTATGGACTTGCGGGCGAGATCGATCTGCAGGACGGGCTGGTCCAGGATCAGGACGTGGGCCGCGTTCTGGCCGCCTGCGAAGTGCCGGATTATGGCGACGAGCGGGAGGTCCTGCACGCCCAGCCGGTGAATTTCGCACTCGACCACCGCTCGGGCCTTGATGATCCGCGCGGGCAGGTTGGGGCAAAGCTGGCCTGCGACATGCATATGTTGACCGTGGATACGCCCGCGATTCAGCACCTTCTCTATTCCATCAAGCGCTGCGATATCGAACTCGCCGGGATTGCGTCTTCGGCCTATGTCGCCGGCATCGCGAGCCTTGTGGAGGATGAGCAGGAACTTGGCGCGGCCTGTATCGACATGGGCGGCGGGTCTACTGGGCTGTCGATCTTCATCAAGAAGCATATGATCTATGCCGACAGCGTGCGCATGGGCGGCGATCACGTGACATCCGACATCTCAAAGGGGCTTCAGGTGCCGCTGGCAACCGCCGAGCGGATCAAGACCTTCTACGGAGGCGTCATCGCGACAGGCATGGATGACCGCGAGGTGATCGAGGTCGGCGGCGAGACGGGCGATTGGGAACATGATCGCCGCACCGTCACCCGCGCCGAACTGATCGGCATCATGCGCCCGCGGGTCGAGGAAATCCTCGAAGAGGTGCGCGCGCGTCTCGATGCGGCAGGGTTCGACCATCTGCCGTCGCAGCAGATCGTGTTGACGGGCGGCGCGAGCCTGATCCCCGGGCTTGATGGCCTTGCGCCGAAAATCCTGGGCCAGCGCGTGCGCATCGGACGGCCCATGCGCGTGCAGGGATTGCCGCAGGCGACGACCGGCGCGGCGTTCGCCGCCGCCGTAGGTCTGTGCCTCTTCGCGGCGCACCCGCAAGACGAATGGTGGGATTTCGAAACCCCATCCGATCGCTACCCGGCACGGTCGCTGAAGCGCGCGTTGCGGTGGTTCAAGGACAACTGGTGACCCCCAGATATGCGCGATTCGGCAAAATCCCGCAGAAACGGTGAGTTCATGCAACAGATTTTGTGGCAAGTTTGTGATTTGGGCGTGACGGATGGCCTTGTCCGGGTTACGCTACCGGCAAAACACCAGAGCAGAACGGCCCAAAGCGGCTGAACAAAAACCAAAAAAGCAGGCGGACGACCATGACACTGAATCTCATGATGCCCGAGCGGGATGAGCTCAAGCCGCGGATCACCGTGTTCGGTGTCGGCGGAGCAGGCGGCAATGCCGTCAACAACATGATCCAGAAGGAACTCGATGGGGTCGACTTCGTCGTCGCCAACACCGACGCCCAGGCGCTTCAGCAATCGCTGGCCCAGGCGCGCATCCAGATGGGTGTGAAGGTGACCGAGGGTCTGGGCGCTGGCGCGCGGGCCTCTGTCGGGGCCGCCGCTGCTGAAGAGACGATCGAAGAAATCGTCGACCAGCTTGCAGGCGCGCACATGTGCTTCATCACCGCAGGAATGGGCGGGGGCACCGGAACCGGCGCCGCGCCGATCATCGCACAGGCCGCACGAGAGCTTGGCGTTCTGACCGTCGGTGTCGTGACCAAACCCTTTCAGTTCGAAGGCGCCAAGCGGATGCGCCAGGCGGAAGAGGGTGTCGAGAACCTGCAAAAGATGGTCGACACGCTGATCATCATTCCGAACCAGAACCTGTTCCGGCTCGCCAATGAAAAGACCACCTTCACCGAGGCATTCAGCCTTGCGGATGACGTACTTTACCAAGGCGTCAAGGGTGTGACCGACTTGATGGTCCGTCCGGGCCTTATCAACCTCGACTTCGCCGATGTGCGCGCTGTCATGGATGAGATGGGCAAGGCGATGATGGGCACCGGCGAGGCTGATGGCGACAGCCGCGCGGTCCAGGCCGCCGAAAAGGCGATCGCGAACCCGCTTCTGGATGAAATCAGCCTCAAGGGCGCCAAGGGTGTTCTGATCAACATCACCGGCGGCCACGACCTGACGCTGTTTGAACTGGACGAGGCTGCGAACCGGATCCGCGAAGAGGTTGATCCCGACGCGAATATCATCGTCGGCTCGACCCTCGATACCTCTCTCGAAGGGCGGATGCGCGTCAGCGTCGTCGCCACGGGCATCGATGCGGCTGAATCGACTGGCGATCTGCCGGTGCCGCGCCGCCGTCTGGCAGAGCCGCTGCAATCCCAGCACGAACCTCAGGCGACCTTTGAAGAGCCGGAGCCCGAATATCATCAGCCGGTGATGGAAGAGCCTTCCTATCGCGAGCCCGCGCATCAGACCGCCGCCTATCAGGACAATACGTTCGAGGAAGAGCTGGCGATGGAAGAGCCAACGCTTTTCGACAGCTACGAGCCTGCGCAACCCGCGCCGGAACCACAACGCCGCCATGTGCAAGAGGCGCAGGACGATCTGCCGCCACCGGCCTATCGCCCGGCCCCGGAAACCCGGGTCGAGCGTGAGCCTGAAATGCAGGCCTATGCCGCATCGCCAAGCGCGCCGCAGGACGATCTGGGCGGCTTCGTCGCCCCCAAGCCCGGTGCCCCGACGCCCGAGGCGCTGGCCCGTCTGCAGGCCGCCGTCCAGAAAAACCCGCGCCGACCGCTCCGCTCCGGGGGGCCCGCGCCGCAGCCCGAACCGCAGGCCGACAAGCCGCGCTTCGGGATCAATTCGCTCATCGGCCGCATGACCGGCGGACAGGCAGAGGCCCCGGCAGAGCGGACCGTCGCGCGTCTTGATCAGCCGCAAATGCGCCGTCCGGCGCAGCAGGCACCGCAGCATCAGGCTTACGACGACGAGGCCGAAGCCGATCCCGACAAGATCGAAATCCCGGCTTTCCTGCGCAGACAGGCGAACTGACGCCGGAAACGGCCTGTTTCTGCAATCTGTCGCTGACCCCATGGAAAGCCCGCTTGAAGGCGGGCTTTTTCATTACATATCAGCGCTTAGCGCGGTGAACCTGCCACACTCGGCAAAAACCCGCGCATGGTTGACGCATGGGACCTGCGGGATTGCAAAAGCAAAGGCATATCGTCATTTAATCGTGTTCAACGGTGCAGACTGGGGAGTAGCACCGGCGGGAGGACACCCGCGAAGGGGACAGTTTTGCAGACGACCATAAAATCTCCGGTGAGCTTCAAGGGCACCGGGCTACACTCAGGGAAGCCCGTCAGCGCGACAATCCGTCCCGCCGCCGCCGAAACCGGAATCTGGTTTCGCCGCACCGATCTTGCACTCGAAGACAGCTACATTCCGGCCAAGTGGGATGCCGTGCGGCAGACCGAACGGTGCACGCGCATCGTCAACGGTGCCGGTGTCAGCGTCTCGACCATTGAGCATATCATGGCAGCCATTGCGGGCTGCGGCATTCACAATGCGTTGATCGACGTCGACGGCCCCGAGATGCCGATCCTCGATGGGTCCTCCGCGCCTTTCGTGCAAGGCATCGTTGACAAGGGCGTGCGCAAGCTAGGCGCGCCCGTCCGCATCCTGCGCATCACCGACACCATCGAAGTCCGCGAAGGCGACGCCTTTGCGCGCCTGGAACCGGCAGACGGGTTCGAGATCGAATTCCACATCGATTTCCCCGACGCCGCGATCGGCATCCAGACCAAACGGCTCGACATGGCCAACGGCGCTTTCGTGCGCGAGCTTTGCGCCTGCCGCACCTTCGGCCGCCTGTCGGATGTCGAAATGCTGCGCGCCAACGGCCTTGCGCTGGGCGGCTCTCTCGATAACGCGATCGTGGTTGATGGCGGCCGCGTGCTGAACCCGGGTGGCCTGCGCCATGTGGACGAACCGGTGCGGCACAAGATGCTCGACGCGCTGGGCGATATCGCCCTTGCGGGCGCTCCGATTCTGGGCCGCTATGTCGGCCACAAGGCGGGTCATTCTTTGACCAACACCCTTCTTCACAAGGTCTTTGCCTCACATGGTGCGACCCGGATGGAAGAGTGTTCGGCGCTTCTGGCCAAGCGTTTGCCGGGGGCTGGCGTCAAGCTGGCCGATGTGCCCGACCTCGTGCGCGCCGCCTGACGCCGCGACCTGCACGGAACGGCGCGTTGGGGCTTTTTGCCGGTGCGCATTTCATGCTAGATCATCGGACAAGGTGACTGGCCGGGTACGGCCAGGCAGTAGGGCAGGGGTCTGAGCGGATGTCGATTACACTCTCTGGTAAAACGGGTCTCGCCTGCGCGGCTCTCTTTGGGCTTGCGGCTTGCGGCGATGGCGGCGGGGCGGATGTCAGCAAGGACGTCGAAAACCTGTCAGCCGAACAGATTTACCAGCTTGGCGAATACGAGCTTGAAAGCCGCGACGATCCCGAAGACGCCGCCGCGTATTTCGCCGAGGTCGAGCGACTGTACCCCTATTCGGAACTCGCAAAGCGTGCGCTGATCATGCAGGCGTTTTCCTATCACGAAGACAAGAATTATGAGGCAAGCCGCGCCGCCGCGCAGCGCTATATCGACTTTTATCCGGCGGATGAGGATGCAGCATATGCTCAGTATCTTCTCGCGCTCAGCTACTACGATCAGGTGGATGAGGTCGGCCGCGACCAGGGCGTGACGTTCCAGGCGCTGCAGGCGCTGCGCACGGTGATCGAGCGCTATCCGGACAGCCAGTATGCCAAGTCCTCGATTCTGAAGTTCGATCTGGCCTTCGACCATCTGGCGGCCAAGGAGATGGAAATCGGGCGATATTACCTCAAGCGCCAGCACTACACGTCAGCCATCAGCCGTTTCCGCGTGGTGGTCGAGGAGTTCCAGACAACAACTCAGACGCCAGAGGCGCTCTATCGCCTGATCGAGGCGTACCTGTCGCTCGGCCTGACGAACGAGGCGCAGACCGCCGGTGCGATCCTGGGCTACAATTTCCAGTCAACCGAATGGTACGAGGACGGCTATGCGCTGCTGACGGGCCGCGGGCTTCGGGCCGAAGTGGCGGGCGAGGGCTGGTTGCGCGGGCTCTATCGTCAAACGGTACAAGGTGAATGGCTCTGACGGGGATGCGCCCGCCGCGCCCCTGAGATAGACCCGCACCATGCTGCGTTCGCTCGACATCCGTGACATGCTGATTATCGACCGGCTGAACCTAGAGTTTCGGCCGGGTCTGAACGTGCTGACCGGCGAAACCGGCGCAGGCAAATCCATCTTACTTGATTCGCTCGGGTTCGTGCTGGGCTGGCGCGGGCGCGCTGAACTCGTGCGCGCTGGCGCGGATCAGGGCGAGGTGACGGCGGTCTTCGATCTGACGCCAGACCACCCCGCCCATGACGTGCTGACCGAAGCGGGCCTGCCGGACGAAGGCGGCGAGGTGATCCTGCGCCGCGTCAACACGCCGGATGGTCGCAAGACGGCTTGGGTCAATGACCGCCGCACGACCGGCGAGGTGCTGCGCCTTTTGTCGGATGTGCTGGTGGAACTGCACGGCCAGCAGGATGATCGCGGCCTTCTAAACCCGCGTGGTCACCGGACGCTTCTGGACGAATATGCCGAGGCCGGGGCGCTTGTGGCCGATACCCGCGCGGCGTGGAAAGAACTGCACGCCGCCCGTCGCCGTTTGTCCGCCGCAGAAGAGGCACTGGAAAAGGAACGCGCGGACGAGGAATTCCTGCGCCATTCCGTCGCCGAACTGGAACGCCTGTCGCCAGAGGTCGGCGAGGAAGACACGCTCGACGCCAAGCGCCGGATGATGCAATCGGCTGAAAAGATCGGCGAGGATATCGCCCGCGCGCACAAGGCCCTTGGCGGCGACGGAGCGGAATCGCTCTTGGCCGACGCGATGCGCTGGCTGGAAGGCGTGGCCGATCAGGCCGATGGCAGGCTCGACGCGCCCATCGCCGCGCTAGGTCGCGCGCTGGAGGAACTGGGATCGGCGGAACAAGGCGTTTCGAATGCCGTCGAGGCGCTCGATTTCAACCCCGCTGACCTAGAGGCGACGGAAGAGCGGCTCTTCGCGATCCGGGGGCTGGCTCGCAAGCACAGTGTCGCGCCCGATGAACTGCCAGCTCTGGCCGAAGACCT
The DNA here is from genome assembly GCA_965662745.1 of uncultured Paracoccaceae bacterium. GTDB lineage: Bacteria > Pseudomonadota > Alphaproteobacteria > Rhodobacterales > Rhodobacteraceae > Anianibacter. The sequence goes on along the minus strand of CBFIJK010000019.1, from coordinate 14,435 downwards.
GTCGGCGCGCCTTCAGAATGTCGAAGGCGGCGAGGGTAACCTGCGCGATCTTGCCCGCGTGGTCGGCGATTGCGAAGTGCGCTACCGCGCGGCGGCCGAAGCGCTGAGCGCCAGGCGCAAGACGGCAGCAGGCCGCCTTGACGGCGCGATGGCAGAGGAACTGGCGCCGCTGAAGATGGAGCGCGCGGTTTTCGCAACGGTGATCGAAGAGGCAGAGCCGGGCCCGGACGGCCTCGATGCAGTTGCCTTTACCGTTGCCACGAACCCCGGCGCGCCAGCCGGACCCTTGAACAAGATCGCCTCGGGCGGGGAGCTGTCGCGCTTCCTGTTGGCCCTGAAGGTCTGCCTGACCGAAGGGGTGCGGGGCCTGACGATGATCTTCGACGAGATCGACCGCGGCGTCGGCGGCGCGACCGCCGATGCGGTTGGCAGGCGGCTTCAGGGGCTGGCCGGAAAGGGCCAGGTTCTGGTCGTGACCCATTCGCCGCAGGTCGCAGCCCGCGGCGCGCATCATTGGCGCGTAGAAAAGCGGATCGAGAACGGGATGACCACATCCATGGTCGTGCCGCTTGGCGAGGACGCGCGTGTGGACGAGATCGCGCGCATGGTTGCGGGCGACACGATCACCGAAGAGGCCCGCGGCGCGGCACGCGCGCTGCTTGGCGGATAAGACAGGACGCACCGATGCCCCATCCCTTTCACCTTGCCTACCACGTCACCGATCTTGAAGCCGCGCGCGCCTTTTATGGCGGCGTTCTGGGCTGCGCCGAAGGCAGGTCGACCGAGACCTGGGTCGATTTCGACTTTTTCGGCCACCAGCTTTCGCTGCATGTCGGCGCGCCATTTGCGACCGCCGAGACCGGCAAGGTCGGCGATCACATGGTGCCGATGCCCCATCTCGGGCTTGTGCTGCCGCTGGCGGACTGGACGGAGGTGCGGGACCGGCTGGAGGCGGCGGGCACGACCTGGGTCCTCGCGCCCAGCGTCCGGTTCGAAGGCGAGCCTGGTGAGCAATGGACAATGTTCTTTCGCGATCCGTCCGGCAACCCGATCGAGATAAAGGGGTTTCGCGATCTGGCGGGCGTGTTTTCTGCGTGAGTGGAGCGCGCTGACGCGCGCATGATATATGCCGTGTGCGCCGCTTCGCTTTGCACCCGGCGAAGGGGGCCTTGCCCCCGCCGCGCTGCCGCGCGGACTCCCCCGCGGATATTTGCCAACACCAAAGAAGGTCAGCGCATCCAGAGGTTTTCCTTCTTGATACGGTTGCGGATCACCTGTTCGCGCGTCGGAAGGTTGTCGCGGTCAAACAGTGCGCGCACCCGTTCGCCCTTGTTCTGGTAGACGAAGCGTTTGATCGCTTCGTGCTGCTTGACGACCTTCTTGACCTTGTTCGGTTGCGCGATGGCCTGAACCGTGTCGATGACATGGTCCGCCTCACGCGCGAAAAGGAGAGGGAACATCCGGTAATGGCAGCTGACATCGCCGTCGAGCAGGCCTTCGGGAACGGTATTCCGGCCGCCGCCGAAGGAGTGGATGACAAGCGGCAGGGCGATCTGGTCGAGCCAAGGGTAGATTTCCTGGCAGATGATTTCGTCGGGCGGATCGTCGCGGATCGTCTTGGCGTAGTGCAGGAACCGCTCGCCGAAGGCTTTGGGGTCTTCGTGAAAGAACCAGCCCGCGTTGAAATACATGAAACGCGCCCAGTATTCCTCGGGCTGGTCGGTGTCGATGGTTGGCGCGATGTCGAGGCCGAAGCGGTCGTAGAGCGCTTTCCAGGTCTCGTGGTAGCCGGGGCCATAAAGCTCGATCTGCGGCCAGGTGCCTTCGCGGCGCATCGAGGCGCTGGGGCGGGTGAAATCGAACGGGATATCCGAAAGCTTTCCGGTGATCAGCGTATCGCTGTCGAAGAAGATGAAGGGCTCGTCTTCGGGCAGGGCGAGAAGCCCCTCGATCTTGTTGCCGTTGGGATAGCTGCTGCCGAAGGCGCGGGACTCGAAAGGGATGATCTCGGCGCCAAATTCGTCTGTCAGAAGTTTGCGCGCCTCAGGGTCGGCGATGCGTGGATCGCCGTTCCAACACGGGCCCGGCTGGGGTTCGAGAACGATCAGCCGACCGGCGAAATCCGGATCGGAATGACGAAGAGAGGCCGCGAAGAGCACGGCCTCGTAGGTCAGGCGCCCCGCTTGCGCGACGAGGGCGACGTTGAACGTTTCTCTTGCCATGAGGCCTGCCTGATTTGCCGTCTTTTGTACGAGTATAGGCGGTGCGCCCCGGTCCTGATAGCCCTTGGCTCGCCTTGGCGGAAAAAGCTTCGCAGGAGCGCGACGTGGCGGGTAGGCTTTCGGAATTGAGGGTGGGTTTTTCGAGGATTTCAGTCATGGCAATTCGAATGGCGCCGGTTTTGGCATACGGTCTTGGCGCAGGGATCGCGCTTGGCGTGGGCGAGGCGCAGGCCGTTCAGGCCGTATTCGTCTGTGACGGGATCGGGGACGGGCGCTTTATCGTGACGATCCAGTCACCCAATACCGACTATGCCGAGGCGATCTATGTGCTGGGCGCGGATTTCGGGGGCACGGGAACGGTTTCGGGCCTCCAAGCGGCGCCCACGGGATCGGGGTTTCGTTATTTCGGGGACGGGATCGAAGTCTACGGCAAGGGCAGCGATGTGCGTCTTGCGACCGGCGGCGATGAGATTGCTTGCGACGTTTTCCGGAAAGAGGCCTCGGCCCCTGCGACCCCACAGGGCGGTTTTCCGGTGCGCGCGATTTCTCTGGGCGGCAATGTGCGCTCGGGTCCGGGGATGCAATTTACCGATATCGGGTCGATCGCCGAGGGCAGCGAGATCCGGCTTCTCGAAAATACCGGGGTCGTGATGAATGGCTATCCGTGGTTCCGGATCGAAGAGATGAACGGTGATACCGGGTTTCAGTGGGGCGGGATCATCTGCGGGCCGTTCCAGCCGGTTGTCGGAGTTTTCGAGAACTGCGGGAGTTGACGTACAGGTTTGGATTTTCTAGGCAGCTAGTCTGGCTTTCGCGCATAGCCCAAAAAATCATATCCGCGTGCACCATTGCATACTTGGGGCCGTTCCGACCTTTTCTTGTCTGTTTCTCATTTCGATACTGCAGCCGACATGGCGCGCGCTGAAATTCGCTCAACGCTGGTCAAATCAAGGTGCATCCCGTAGTGGCTGGTCTTTTGTCTTCGGCGTCTTGCTGCGGTTCTTTGGAAGCCTAAACAGAGTGGCCATAACCTCCTGCGCATCTGCCTTCGCCACAGTGGCGGGTGGCTTTTCTCCGGTGAGTTCCGCCATAAGCGAAAGCGCGTCCCGTTTTTCGCCTTCGGGCTTCTCTGCAAGTGCGCCTGCACGGACGATGTCTGCGAAGTACCGAGACAGCACATCTTCACGGGATAAGTCCGTCGGCGCAGGGGAGATGTGCGAAGGAACGGTTCTAGTGATGTAGCCCACCGGTGGTTAGTGCAGCTTAAGCAATCGGTTTTGGGGGAATGGTGGGCGACCCTGGAATCGAACCAGGCGTGGGTCTCCCCGGCGGAGTTACAGTCCGCTGCCGCACCTTGCAGCTCGTCGCCCTTTGACGTGAAGGGGTGATTAAAGCCGCCCCCTTGGCCCGTCAACCGGAAAATCAGTGGAAAATTCCTTGCTCTGCCGAGAGCGAACGGGCAAGCCGAAGAAATGAAAAAACCGCAATGGGTCATCGAAAAGGAACGCGCCAAGCGGGCCGACGCGTCAGAGACGGTCTGGCTGTTCGGGCTGCACGCGGTGCGCGACGCACTGGTCAATCCGAGCCGTGAAAAACTGCGGCTCGTGGTGACCAAGAACGCCGCCGACAAACTGGGCGAGGCTTTGTCGGTCGCGGGCTTGGAACCCGAGATGGCCGATCCACGCAAATTCCCCGCGCCGCTCGATCCGGGATCGGTGCACCAGGGCGCCGCGGTCGAAGTGCGTGCGCTGGATTGGGGCGGGATCGACAGCCTTGCAGGGGCAGGGCCGTCCGCGACGGTTGTCCTGCTCGACCGCGTGACCGATCCGCATAATGTAGGCGCGATCCTGCGCTCGGCCGAGGTGTTCGGCGCCGCCGCCGTCATCGCGCCGCGCCGCCATTCGGCGCCCGAGACGGGCGCCTTGGCGAAAACCGCATCCGGCGCGCTGGAACGCCAGCCTTATCTGCGCGTGCCGAACCTTGCCAACGCAATGCAAAGTCTGCACGACATGGGGTTTCATCTTCTGGGTCTGGCCGGTGAGGCCGAGGAGGATCTGGCCGATGCGCTAGAGACGCGCCGGGACGTGCCGATCGGGCTGGTTCTGGGCGCGGAAGGGCCGGGATTGCGCGAACGCACGCGCGACACCTGCGACGCTTTGGTCAAAATCCCGTTTGCGGGCGAATTCGGATCGCTCAACGTCTCGAATGCGGCCGCGGTATCCTTATATGCTGCCTCAGTCAGATAAGGGGCACGCCGGATGGGGCAGAATACCAAGATCGCGACATGCTGTTATTGCGGCACGCGGGCCGCGCTGGTTCTGAGCGGGACCACGCGGCACGAGCTGGCCTGTTCCGGCTGCGGCGCGCCTCTGCATGATCTCAAGGCCCTGCGTCCCGTCTCGAAACGTGCCGACGATCATAAGCTGGTCCGCCCCAGCCGTGTGCGCGATGACAAGACGCGTCCGCGAAAGCCAAGGAAATCGAAGAAAAAGCGCAAATCGCCACTGCAAAGGCTGTTTTCCGAAGCCTTCGATATGATCGAGGATATCTTCGACTAGGGCGCAGTTTGGAAATTTTGCGGCGATTCAATCACTATTTTATGATTCGCTCTTTAAAGTCGGGCAGAGTTACCCATTTCCTACACATGGACGCGGGTTCGGAACACCCGCGCTTCAAATCACTGTCCCTCGTTCCGCACTTGCGCCCAAGGTTTACCTTGGGCGCTTTTTTCTGTGAGCAGGCCTGCTATCAAAGGCCATGACCTATTCCGACGCCTTCCTGAAAAAGACGCTGACCGGCACCAAGGTGATCGCCTGTGTCGGCGTGTCGATGAACCCCGTGCGACCCAGCTATTACGTGGCGCGGTATTTGACGCTGAAGGGGTTCACCGTGCACCCGATCAATCCGGGCCATGCGGGACAGGTGCTGTTCGGGCGGACGGTTGTCGCGGGGCTTGCCGATGTGCCCAGCCCCGAGACGGTGGACATGCTGGATATTTTCCGCCGGTCCGAACACGTGCCGCCCATCGTCGAAGAGGCACTGAAGGTGTTTGTGAACCTCAAGACAGTCTGGATGCAGATCGGTGTCGAGAATGCCGAGGCCGCCGCGATGGCCGAAGCCAGAGGCGTGGGCGTGATCGAGAATCGCTGCCCGAAGATTGAGTATCAGCGCCTGTTCGGGGAATTGCGCATGGGCGGGTTCAACACGGGCGTCATTTCGTCAAAGCTGCGGTAAAGGCCCGCGCTGCGCGCGGACGCGATGTCTTGCGCCGGCTACGCCGTCGCGGTGTGGGGCTTCGCCCCCGCGGCTTTGCCGCTCCCCCAAGGTATTTGAAGACCCAAAGTGAGGGTGGGTCAGTCCTTGCGGCTGGCTTTTTCCGCGAGACCCGATTGCGCTTCGCGGCGGTCGAGTTCCTCAAGGACCTTCGCGAGGGAGACATCGCGGGCGGCGAGCATCACGAGGAGATGATAGAGAACATCGGCGGCCTCGGCGGTAAGGTTCTCGCGGTCGCCTTTGGCGGCGGCGATGATCGCCTCTATCGCTTCTTCGCCAAATTTCTCGGCCGCTTTTTCGGGGCCTTTCGACAGCAGCTTCGCGGTCCAGCTTGTGTCGGGATCGGCAGATTTGCGGGCCTCGATGGTCTGGGCCAGCCGGTCGAGCGTGTGCATGGTCAAAGCCTCATCGGGATGCCCGCATCGGCCATGTGCAGCTTGGCCTCGCGGATGGTGTAATCGCCGAAATGGAAGATTGAGGCGGCGAGGACCGCACTGGCGCCGCCTTCCGTCACGCCTTCGACGAGGTGATCGAGTGTGCCGACACCACCCGAGGCGATGACCGGAACCTTGACAGCGTCTGATATCGCCTGGGTCAGCGGGATGTTGAAACCTGCGCGCGTGCCGTCGTGGTCCATTGAGGTGAGCAGGATCTCTCCGGCGCCCTTTTCCGCGACCGTTTTCGCGAAGTCGACCGCGTCGATGCCGGTGGCGCGGCGCCCGCCATGGGTGAAGATTTCCCATTTCCCCGGCGCGACGGTTTTCGCGTCGATGGCCACCACGATGCACTGGCTTCCGAAGCGGTCGGCGGCGCGGGCGATGACGTCCGGGTCCGCCACGGCGGCGGAATTGAAGCTGACCTTGTCGGCGCCTGCGAGCAGCAGATTGCGCACGTCATCGACCGTGCGCACGCCGCCGCCGATGGTCAGCGGCATGAAGCACTGTTCGGCCGTGCGGGTTGCCAGGTCATACATCGTGCCGCGATTTTCGTGGGTGGCGGCGATGTCGAGAAAACACAGCTCATCCGCGCCAGCCGCGTCATAGGCGCGGGCCTGCTCGACGGGATCGCCGGCGTCGATCAGGTCGACGAAGTTGACGCCCTTGACGGTGCGGCCCTCGGCGACATCGAGGCAGGGGATGATCCGGGTCTTCAGCATGGGGGCGGATTACGCCATCGCCGCGCGCATTGGAAGGGGAACCGGACTGCAGGGGGCCGGGTTGAGGTGGTAACACCATCAGCCCCCGGAGAACCCGAGATGAGATTTTCTGCTCTTGCGCTTGCCGCCGTGTTGCCCGCCCTTCCAGCCTTTGCCGATACTATCAGGACAGAGGCAGAGGGATCCGTCACCGAAGTGATGGACCGCCTGGAAAGCGCGGTGTCGGACGCAGGCGTGACCGAGTTCGCGCGGGTCGATCACGGGGCAGGGGCCGCAGGAGTAGGTATGGAGCTTGCCGACAGCCAGTTGCTGATCTTCGGCAACCCGATGCTGGGCACGCCTGTCATGCAAGAGGATATCACGGCGGGGCTCGTCTTGCCGCTGAAGATGCTCGTCTACGCCGATGCAAACGGGCAGGTCTGGGTCGCCTATCGTGAGGTCGAGGATGTGCTGGGCGATTTCGACGTCGACGAAGGCCTGGAGGTCATCGGCAAGATCGAGGGCGCCTTGGCAAATTTCTCAAGCGCCGCCGCGTCCGATTAGGCGCCCACAGCAAGCGCGGCGATGGCAGCCTTAAGGTCGATCGCCCCGTCATAAAGCGCGCGGCCCGAAATCGCGCCCGAGATCACGCCGGTCTGTTTCAGCGCGATCAGATCGTCCATGCTGGACACGCCGCCCGAGGCGATCACCGGCACCGATACGGCGCGCGCCAGTTCTTCGGTCGCGTGGATATTTGGGCCGCCCATCGCGCCGTCGCGGTCGATATCTGTGTAGATGATCGCTGCGATCCCGGCGTCTTCGAACCGTTTCGCCAGATCCGTGACGCGCATATCAGTTTCTTCGGCCCAGCCGCGTGTGGCGACATAGCCTTGGCGCGCATCAAGTCCGACGGCGATCTTGCCGGGAAAAGCCTTGGCGGCCTCGTGCACGAGATCCGGGTCTTCGACGGCAACAGTGCCGAGGATGACGCGCGACAGGCCCTTTTCGATCCACATGCCGATGGTGTCGATATCGCGGATACCGCCGCCAAGCTGGCAGGGGACCGAAACGGTCTTCAGGATATCCTCGACCGCTGCGCCGTTGACGGGCGTTCCCGCGAAAGCGCCGTTCAGGTCTACAAGATGCACCCATTCGCAGCCGGCCTTCTGAAATGTCAGCGCCTGGGCCGCTGGGTCGTCGCCGAAGACGGTGGCCTTGTCCATGTCGCCCTTCAAAAGGCGCACGCATTGACCGTCCTTGAGGTCGATGGCGGGGTAGAGGATCATGGCGCTCTCCTGTCTTGTCACAGAGGCGTCATGCCACGGACGCGGGCAGGGGGCTAGGGTGCTTTACGCCAGAATGCGCGCGTCATGCACGCGGGCGACCGGGCGCGCGGTGCGGCCGAAGGCGCCATTCGTCCAGCTGAGATCAGGAAACAGCGCGATCAATTCGCCGCGTGCAGCTTGGGTCAGTTCGGCCTTGTCAATCTGCCCGGCGTGAAGACTTTCGGTCTGCAGACCGTTCGCGGTCACGACCTCATGCCGGTCAAGCAGAAGGTGATAATAGCCGACGGTCTTGGCCTGCGTGTCGCGCAGCACCGCGCTGTCGTTGAGGAAGGCCTTGGCAGCGACAAGAATCTCGTCACAACCGAAGAAGAGTTCCGACCGCCAACCGGTCACAAGGATGCGGTGCTGCGGCGACACGGCCATATCGCGATCCGGCAGGCCGAGACCAAGCGCGTCCTTGCGCAGGATCACCGGGCGCAGGTGAGGGCAGTGATCAAGGCGCGCGGGGCCCAGATCGGTACGGCAGAGCCATCGCAAGGGCTGCGGGCCGTGATCTCGGGTCAGGATCAGATCGCCCGGAACCAGCGTCTCGACCGGTCGGCGGCCGCGCACGGTGTCGATCAGCGCGCCTGCAGTGAAGCAGGGGATGACGCCTTCCTCGAAGGCCGCGATGCCGACCGTCTCGTTGATATGGCCTGTCTCCGTGTCCCGCGATTGCTCTTCGGCTAGCGTGAGATCGACGGTCGACCCGGTGACGCCTTCCAGGATGACCGTCGCCGGGTCAGGGCCGTTGATTGTTTGCGTCTCGGCCAGAACGATGGGGTTCGTGAAGGTATCGCCCAGCCCGTAGGTGTCGATGCCCTCGTCCAGACCGCCGCCCGTTCCAGCTGTGCCACTGGCCGCATCGCCGCCCGGTTCGATCGCGATCCAGCCGACCGTTTCGGCGGCGTGGATGCCGTCCTCGGCCTCTTCTTCCTGAAGGCGCAGGTTGAAGCCCGAGGCGGTGATGTTGCGCGGATCGCTGTCGATGGTGGTCGTATCATTCTCGCTCATGACCGAGGTCAGAACGACGGGCGCATCCGTGAACCCACCCGACAGGGAAACCGAGCCGGAGTTATGCGTTGCCGATGATGTGCCCGCTTCGATGATGCGGCCATCGGGCAGGGTGTGGACGCCTTCCTTGATGGCGACCCAGTTGATCGTCTCGAAGGCCGGGTGCGGGCCGTCGAGGTATTCCCATTCCTCGATGATGAAGGTGAATCCGGTATCGTCGCTATCGGTGATCCGCAGCGTGAACTGGTCCGCGCCATTGCCGCTCGACAGAAGGGCGATGACCGGGTTGGTAATCTCATCGGTAAAGTCGATGCGGATCGGGGTATTGGTCCCGACCGAATTGGTGAAGATACTTCCCGCTTCGCCAATGGCCATGATTGTCGCGCCTCAATGCACAATTGCGCCGGTTGAGACGCTTTTGATCCCGTTTTCACCAGAAACTTGACCAAATTGAGGCGCAGACCGCGGGGGCCATGACGCAAGGTCGCGCTTGAAATGGGGAAAGGCTCCGGGATGATGGGCGCATCCAAGGGAGGAACCCATGAAAAGATTTGCATCCATTTTCGCGCTTGGCCTTGCGCTGGCAGGCCCGGCTTTCGCGGCTGATCCGGTCGAGGGTATCTGGAAGACCGAGGTCGATGACGGTGCCTATGCGCACATCGCTATGACGCCCTGCGGCGACAAGATCTGCGGCACCATTCACCGCACTTTCAAAGCCTCTGGCGAATTCGATTCCGATAACAAGGGCAAGGTTCTCGTCATCAACATGGTCCCGCAGGGTGGCGGCAAGTACGCTGGAAAGGTGTGGCGCCCGTCGAACGACAAGATCTACACGGGCAAGATGAACCTGAATGGCGCGACGCTGACGCTGTCGGGTTGCGTGGCCGGTGGCCTGATCTGCTCGGACCAGACCTGGACCCGCGTCCAGTAAGGCGGTCGCACGTCTGAAACGAAAAAGCCCCGAAGCGCTGCTTCGGGGCTTTTTGTTACTCGGCGGCCCTTAGAGTGGGCTGAACCGGCTCGGTCCGCGGCGGGGCCGGGTCGTGCTCGGTATCCCACAGGATCGTTGGCGATTTGACTTTGCGGGCCGCGCGGCGCAGTGCCCAATCCTCGGCCGCACGGCTGCTGCGTCCCAAGGACAGGCGGCCCAAGAGCCGGGCAAAGGCCAGCACGTAGGTCGTGAACCAGACCCGCAGCGCCAGCATCGACGGGGTGAAGACCAGCGTCAGCACGGTCGCGATGCCAAGGCCGAAGACAACCGCTGTCGCAAGCTGCTTCCACCAGAGCGAGGTTGGCGAGTCGATGGAATAGCCGCCCCCGATGAAGTCGAGCGAGAGGCCGAACATCATCGGCGCAAGGCCTGCCATGGTGGTGATCGTGGTCAGCAGAACCGGGCGGATGCGATCCTCGGCGGTGCGCACGATCGCCTCGATCCGGGGCATGTAGCTGGAATATTCCTGATAGGTGTCGATCAGGACAATGTTGTTGTTCACCACGATCCCCGCAAGCGCAACGATCCCCGTTCCGGTCATGATGATCGAAAAGGGCTGGTCCATGACCAGCATCCCGATCAGGACCCCGGTGGTCGACAGGACCACCGCCAACAGCACCAGCACGGCATTATAGACCGAGTTGAACTGCGCCAAGAGGATGATGAACATCAGGCCAAGCGCGCCCGCGAAGGCCGTCGTCAGGAATTCCTGGCTTTCCTGCTGATCGGCCTGATCGCCCGTCCATTCCCAGTTGATGCCGTCCGGCAGGGGGGTGTCGGTCTCAAGCCACTCGGTGAGAGCTGCGATGCGTTCGTTGGCGTTAAGCGGTGCGACATTGGCCGCGTTCGCCTCGACCGCGTCGATCAGCGCGGGCCGGTCATCCGTGGTCACGATCCGATAGCCGGTGCCGTTCGGCCCGGTGACCTGGGCGGTCTCACCCGCCTCGGTATCCACTGCGCGCACGACGCCGACCTGGGAGCCATTTTGCGAGACGATGGACAGCCCTTCGGCCACGCCCGCCTTCACGTCGAAATAGCGAGCCTGGTCGACGCGGTTGATCTCGCCCAGTTTGCGAACCGGGGTGCGCGTGACGAAGTTCGACAGCGGCACCAGCCCGTCGGCGGTGCGCAATTTCAGGCTGTCGAGCGTCGACAGCAGCCGGTCGTCTTCGGGAAAGCGCACGCGGATGTCGATTTCCTCGTCAGAGGTGTCGACCCGCATGGTGTCGAGCAGGAGGCCCCGCGTCACAAGCTGGACCATGCCACCGACCGTGGCCACATCGGCCCCGTAGCGGCCTGCTGCCTCGACATCCACGTCGATCTGCCAGTCGATGCCGGGCAGGGGACGGGTGTCTTCGATATCGGCAAGGCCGGTCGTGATCTCGAACCGTTCGCGCGCGATGGCGGTCGCCGCCTGCAGGTCCTGCCAGTTGTCGCCCTTGAGGCGCAGCGCCACGGGCTTCGGAGACGCAGGGCCCCGGCTGAGATTGAGAATCTCGGTCTGGATGCCGGGAATATCGGCCAGTTTCGTCTCGAGCGTTTCCAGCACCGTGTTGCCCGCATAGGCCGGGTCGATCTCGGTTGTGGTGAAGGGAATGATGCCAAACAGCGTGGTTTCCGAGCTGACGCGCGGGCGATCTTCCCAGCGCACGAGTTCGAGCTGGACCTGCCCGATGGTGTCTTTCGGGCTTTCCGCGCCGCCGGTGTTGGAATCAAGCCCGCCGTCGCCCGCGAAGGCAAAGGCGGTTTCTACCCCCGTAGTGCCCAGCACTTCTTCCTCGACTTCGCGGACCAGCGCGTCCTTTTCCGCAAGCGACAGGTTGCCCCGCGCAAGGACGTAGACGATGGCCTGTTCCGGCTCGCTGTCGACGAAGAATTCCACGCCGTTATTGTTCTGGCCAAAATAACCGAAGGTCGCGATCACAAAGCCGATCACGGCGCCGATCGTGACGATGGGCATGATCGGGTTGCCGGCGATCAGCTTGATGAACATGCCGAACGGCGTGCGCCGGTGCCCGGCCCTGATGCGGCGGGGCCGCCGTTCAATCGCGGCGGCGCCAAGAGTGATGGAGGTCAGGATCGCCCCGGCAAGGAACATGACAATGCCCGGCAGATAGGCCGCAAGGCCCATGAAGGGCGATTGCGTGCCGCCGAACACATAGCCCGGATTGAGAAGCTGCATCGCGCCGACGAATGTCAGATAGGCCGCCGGGATCACCAGCGCGGCGCGGACGATCCAGAAGGGAACGGCGCGCTTGAGACCGCTCGAAAGGCCTTCGAAGCTGCGGCTGAGACGGCCCGCAACGCCGCCCATGACCGGCAGGTAGATCAGCGCGACGATCAGCGAGGCCGACAGCACGAAGATCAACGTGACGGGCAGCATTCCCATGAATTCACCCGGAACGCCCGGCCAGAAAAGCATCGGCAGGAAGGCGCAAAGCGTCGTCGCTGTGGACGACACGATGGGCCAGAACATCCGCTGCGCGGCCTCTACATAGGCGGTCATTGGCCCCGCGCCGTCCTGGATGCGCTTGTCGGCGTATTCGACAACGACAATGGCGCCGTCCACCAGCATCCCCACCGCCAGGATCAGGCCGAACATGACGATATTGGACACGGTGACGCCCATGATGGCGAGGAACACAAAGCACAAAAGGAACGATGTCGGGATCGCAAAACCCACCAGCAAGGCCGAGCGTGTGCCAAGCGCAGCAAGGACCACGATCATCACCAGCGCAATGGCCGTCAGGACCGACCCTTCAAGCTGGCTGACCATCGAGGCGACCGTAAAGCTCTGGTCGTTCGAGGTGCCGACATTGATGACGGCCCGCAATTCGTCAGGCCAATCCTCTTGCGCGGCATCGACCTCGTCCCGGACAAGCTGGGCGGTGTCGATCAGGTTGAAGCCCTTGCGCTTGACGACCTGCAGCGCGACCGTTGACTCGCCGTTGAAACGGGCCGTTCCGACACGGTCTTCGAATGTCAGCTGGATTTCCGCAAGCTCGCCCAAGGTGACCACGCGGTCGCCATTCACCTTTACGGGAAGCTCATAGATGTCCTGCTGTTCATCGAAGGACGACGGGATCTTCACACTGAATGCGCCGCTGTCGGTCTCGACCTCGCCCGCGGCGATCAACTGATTGTTGTTGCGCACGACGTTGATCAGCTCGCCCGCCGTAACGTTGTAGGCCTCAAGCCGCAGGGGGTCGATCAGGACCTCCAGCATCTCGTCCCGCGATCCTGACAATGCGGCCTCGAGCACAGGCTCCAGCCCTTCGAGGCGGTCCTGCAGGTCTTTCGCCACACGCAAAAGCGTGCGTTCGGGCACGGGACCAGACAGGTTCACGATGACGATGGGAAATTCTGAAAAGTTGATCTCGTTGATCGAATACTGTTCTGCGCCGTCCGGGAAATTGGCCTCGGCGTTGCTCATGGCGTCGCGAACGTCGGCCATGATCTTGGTCTTGTCCCAGCCGAATTCGAATTCCAGCGCGACGCCGGCATAGCCTTCGGCGGCTGTGGCGGTCATCTTTTTCAGACCGTCGAGATCGCTGAGTTCCGTTTCCATCGGCTGGACCAGCAGCGTCTCGGAATCCTCGGCCGAAATGCCAGGGAAGGGAACCGATACGAACAGCGCGGGGATTTCGATATCCGGCTCGCCTTCTTTCGGAAGGCTGACATACGCAAACGTGCCAACCGCGATGGAAAGCACGATGAACGCGACGATCATGCGGGCGCTGTCGCCCGCCCATTTGACGATGCCGGTCATTCGGACGCCTCTCTATAGGTCGGTTCCACAGCGACACCCGCGCTGACATATTCCTGTCCGACGACAATCACGTCGACGCTGTCCGGCAGCCCGGCGACATAGATGCCATCCGTGGCATCGCGCAGAACCTCGACGGGCATGAACTCGACAAGCTTGTCGGCATTGACGGTTCGCACACCAAGGTTTCCTTCGTCATCAAGCGTCAAAGAGGACTGAGGAAGAAGGTGGGCGTTCTGCCCGGCGGATCGAATAACGATTTCGACAGTCTGCCCGTCGCGGATGGTCAGATCGTCGTTGGGGACGGTGACTTCCACGCGGAACGTGCGAGTCTGGGGATCGGCGGAGCGGGACAGGAAAGTGACCTTGCCAATCACCTCGGTCCCGCTGGCCAGCCGTGCGCCCGCATCCGCGCCGACCATCACGCGGTCGACCTCGGTCTCGGGGACAAAGCCCACAAGTTTGATCGGCGACAGTTGGATGACCGTCGCGCAAAGCGATCCGGGCTGAAGCAGTTCTCCGGTCTCGGCGGCATCTGATTCCAGAAGGCCGCTGAAGGGCGCCGTGATGCGCAGATCCTCGATCTCGGCCTCGGCGCCCGCGACGGCGGCCTCTGCCGATTGGATGCCGGCCTTGGCGTTTTGCAGTCCCGCCTCGGCAGAGGCGACACCGGCCCGCGCGCTTTCAAGTCGCGACTGGGCGGTCTGGA
>CBFIJK010000018.1:0-59323 GCA_965662745.1 uncultured Paracoccaceae bacterium | reverse complement strand
ATCTCGGCGCGGCCTTCGAGCTTGGAGGAGTAGAAAAATGGCCGCCGTGTGGCGCCCCGCCTTGGGCGGCCCGCGCGCTTAAGCTGGATGTGCGGTCGCCCCCAACGGCAGCATGATGATGGCCGCGTTCCCACGCGAGTATACCGCCCACCTTGAAGGGGTGTTCGTCGACAACCGCGGCGAACGCCACGACCTGCACGGCCCAGGCCCTGCGGCCTATTCGGCCCCCCGCTCTTCGGCCGCTCCACCTGGGCGGCACGCATGACGGGATTGTTTATGGCAGCGTGCGGCAACCAGATGGGGCGAACCTTGCCTACTAACAGCCGACCAGGATTAATGACATACTTCAGGCCCAGCGTTTCCGGGGCGCAGTTCCCCGCTCGGGCAAGGTCCTCCTGGAGCGGCTAAGTCCAGCATGACCGTTTCCAGCTCGCCTAGTGAAGGCGAGGCCACGAACCTGAACCCAACCCGCGCATGCCCGATCGAGTTATCCCGACAGGACCATAGCTGGTGGTGCAGCGAATTTGATTTTCGACATTATTGTGATGCAGGCCTTGCGCCGCATGGCCCAGTTTCTTACAACCTTCTTTCACAATGATTTCACAAACTGGCGGTTCCGACCTCCGAGCAGCACGAACACAGTTATTCCTTTTCAATGGCTTACGTGGAACCGGAAAAGTTAGGTCCGTTCCCTACCGCCGGAGCCAAAGATTTCAAGGACTTAGCGCTCACCCGCTAGGTCCTTTTTATTTCCGAGTACAGCATAGACACAGTATTTTCCGTCTGATTGCGTCTCGTGAAAATCTGACAGCATCAAATGTCATGCCCACCTAAGCTCCAGTGCATTTCAGCCAAGCAGACCAAAGCTCTTCCTCGGAGCAGCTTACTCGCTAACCCTCTGTTCGGTGGTGTTCGAGAGCATTCAGAACTCTTTGCTCCATGTCGTAGGCATCAGTTTCGCTATCCCAACGTTGCTGGAACTTTGCATTCCACGCTTCGTGGATCACCTCAGTTGGAATGTGGCAGTTCGGCTGTTCGTGTTCCGTCCGTGATACCTTCATCCGAGCCTTTAGTTCGCGGTCCATGTGCCGCAGGCGCAACAGGGTCCACGACGTCGAAAATCCGGGTTCCGCGCCCCTCTGTGCCAGAAGCGGTGTTACAGGGGCCAGAAGGTCAGCAGGGCAGGGATTGCGACTACCAGCACAAGTATCTCCAGCGGCAAGCCGATGCGCCAGTAGTCGGAAAATCGATATCCCCCGGGGCCAAGGATGATGGTGTTGTTCTTGTGCCCGATTGGCGTGAGGAACGCGCAAGAGGCGGCCACGGCCACGGCCATCAGGTAGGTGTCCAGATTCCCGCCCGTGGCAGAGGCGATAGAGGCCGCAATCGGGGCCGCGATGAGGGTCGTGGCCACGTTGTTCAGGAAGTCGGACATCGACATCGTCGCCACCATCAGCAGCGCAATCGCGACCCAATCCGGCCTGTCGCTGGTCACGGTGACGATCTGCTGCGCGATCAGTTTCGCGGTGCCAGAGCTTTCGAAGGCATCCGCCAGGGGGATCAGGCAGGCCAGCAGCACGATGACCTTCCATTCGATCGCCTGGTAGACTTCGCGCCCGGACAAAAGGCCCAAGGCCACGAAACCGATCACCGCACCCGCGAGCGCCACGCTCAGGGAAATGAATCCCGAAACCGCGGCGATCACCGCCAGCAGGAATATTGCGATGGATGCCCCCGCCTTGTTGCGCTGAATGACCTTGGTGCGGCGGCCCTCGATAGGCAGGACGCCAAGCCACTCCATGGTGGATGAAACCCGCTCTGGCGTGCCGAGAAACAGCAGCACGTCCCCTGCGCGTATCTTCACGAACTGGACGCGCTTGCTCAGGCTCTTGCCCTCGCGCGATATGCCCAGAAGTCTGACCGAGTTTCTTTCCAGCAAGGCCATGTCGGCTGCCGACCGATCCTCGATCGGCGAGCCTTCGGGAACGATCGCTTCCACCATGACCAGCCCGCCCGAGGTGATGTCCTCTGCGATCTGCTCCGAGCCTTCGAAATCGAGTGAGGTATTCCCCATGAAGGCCTCTATCGATCTCGGCGAGCCCTCGACGATCAGCAGGTCGCTTTCCTGCAGCTTCTCTTGGCTTCCGAACCCGGGGCGCCGTGTTCCTTCGCGGACCACGCCCACGATATGGACATCCTGTTCGTCCGCCTGCGGATAAAGATCCTGAACATGAAACTCGTCGTCCTCGTCCTGCTTTGCCACGCGCAGTTCCGCGACGTAGCGACCATTCTCGATATCCTGCTCCAGCTGCGTTCGTCCCTCTCGGACCGCCATGAGCCGCCAGCCGATGAGGGACACGAACACGATGCCGCAGACCGCGACGGACAATCCGACGGGTGCGAAATCGAACATCGCAAAGGGTTCGCCAAGCTTTTCGGACCGGTATTCGGAAATCACGATGTTGGGCGGCGTTCCGATAAGGGTGACCATGCCGCCCAGGATCGTGGCGAAAGACAGCGGCATCAGGCTTTGCGCCACGTCGCGATCAGCCTTCTGGGCCGCCTCGATGTCGAGGGGCATCAAGAGCGCCAGCGCCGCCACGTTGTTGATGATCGCCGAAAGCGCGCCTCCGAAGGCGGCAATGATCGAAATGTGCCATGGCAACGGTCGGTCCGTGTCGATCAGCCATGACGACACCAGTTCCACCGCCCCCGAGGATGAAAGACCCCGGCTTACGATCAGGACCAAAGCGATGATCGCCACGGCAGGATGCCCGAAGCCCGAGAACACGTCCTCGGAGGGAACGAGCCCCAGAACGGTGCCGATGACAAGGGCGCAGAAAGCGACAAGATCATAGCGAACCCGCCCCCAGACAAGGGCGACGAAGAAGCCCAAGAATATGAAAATTATCAGGAATTGATCATTTGTCAGCACGGCGCGATCCGAAAAATATGATATGAAAAAATCAAGATGGACGGGTTTTCCACGTGTTGCGGAAGACGCCATTGCTCATCTTTCGCAGCGATGAGGACGCGTTGGGATGATCGGGACCAACGCGTCCTCAATAGAGGTGCGAAAGCTGACTACGGCTTACCCTTCAAAAGGATGCCGACAGGCAGGGCTATTCGCTCGCCATGCTTTGCAGCTGATCGTAGTCGAAATTCTGGATCGTATCGAGCTGCACGGCATCATACGGCAACTGATACCGGGTGTTCACGGCCGGCGAGGTGCGCGGGCTGTAGGGATAGGCGTAGTACCCGCTGCGACCGTAGGACGAGGCATCCGCCACGAGACCCGCGAGCGAACCGTCCTCGACGATCAGGTCCGCGACATAGCCGTAAGGCACGCCGTCGGACAGAAAGGCGTAGTCGCCCATCAGGTCGGTCGCCTTGAAAACGCCGGGGCCCGAAGTGAGATCATCGTTCACAAGGCCCGTGGATTCCGTCTGGGATTCCGTGATCATGTTTTCGTCCATCCAGTAATCGGCGAACACGTCGTAGTCATCGACCGTCTCTTCCGTCACAGGAACCGAGACTTGGGATACGGTGGACCCGACCTCGACCTCGTCCCACGGAACGTGAACGTGACGGTCGCCGATGTCCCAGAACCCTCCGACCTCGGCAATGAGGCCCAGAAGATCGCCTTCGTCGCTGAAGATCAGGTTCTCGACATCCCCGATGACTTCACCGTTTGCATCCACCACCTCGGTGGTGTCGAACATGTTCTCGACGCTCCAGCCGCTTTCATACATCGTGTCGTAGTTCCAACCCGAAATAACTTCGACGTTGTCCTGCGCGATGGTCGGCGTTGCTGCAGTCAGGGCCAAAAGGCTGGCCGAAAGGTGTATACGCATAGTCATGGTTTGCTCCTTTCTGAATTGCTTTGACGATCCCAAAGTTTCTGCCCGCTCGACAAACCAACGGCAGCCAGATGCAATGGTTCCGTTTTCGTATTGGCAACGCCGCCCGACAAGGCGGCTGGGGCCCTATCCACAACCGGTTTTGGAAGGCACGGGCAGACGGTCACCGGCAGGTGAAAGTCGCGGACGCGCCCGGCGGCCCGTTCCCGGCCAGGATCGGTTTTTTCTGATCTGACGGAACACGTCGCGGCGCCGGTCCCCGCACAGGGTTCGGAACCACCGCACGAATTCTGACGTTAGGCGGCAGGAGGGTAGTACCGATGAAGCCTGTCGAGCGCGGTGAAATTCATTTTCTCTATCGGACGAAGATGGACGTGGACCGTCCGTCTGGTCTGGACGATCTGCAACGTGTGTACCTTGCCCTCGTGCCCGACGACCGCGACAACGCGCGGCTGTTCGTCATCGGGCGCAAGCAACTGCCCGAGATCATCCCCGGCGAATCCGACCCGACCGAGCGCAACTGGATGCTGCTGACGTTGGTCGACCGAACGGACGCGGTGGGCAAGGCGCTGCATCCCGAACGCTACGAGACCGAGACGCGCGGGGAACGCGTGACGTCCGAGGCGATCCCGGTCGGATCGGGGCGCTATGCCATCGTTCCGGACGACGATTCCACTCAGCTGGCCTATCGCCTTGCCGCGCCGAAAGCCCCAGGCGCGGCACAGGACGCCCTGAAAATAAAGAGCGAGGCGCGCTATGTCATCTCGGTGCGGAACCCTTCGGTGGACGTGCCGGGCTTTCCAGACGCCTCGCCCGACTATCCCGACGATCTGAAAGGCAGGTTCGCCGACGAACGCTGGATCGACATTTCCGATCCGCGCCTTCTTGAACACGAGGACGCGCAGCTTGTCCTGATCGGTGCGAGCGAGGATATCTCGTCTCTCGATATCGACCTCGAAGGCAAGGCCGACCCGTTCGCCACTTTCAATCTCGATGCCGGAGCATGGCCCCAAGAGGCACTCCGCGATGGTGAGTTCGCAGCGCCGCGACGCGCCGCCGACCCTGTCGAGACCGACGCCGACCGCAGCAAGGGCGGCAAGCGCGGAGGGCGCGAGGCGGCAGAGACCGACTCGGCCGCCGGGGTTGCCTCTGCGCTGAAAGGTGTGTCGTTTCCCTGTGATCGGTCCGGCCTCGTCGATCACGCCGATGACAACGACGCCCCGTCGGAGGTGATCGACCTGATCGGCTCCATCCCTGACCAGACTTTCGAAAACATGGCGGATGTAACGCAAGCCGTCGGAAAGGTGCGCTGAGATGGCCCAGTATCGATGCGATCAATGTGGCGCGACCTTCGACACGCGCTCGGAATTCCTGCGGCACATGAAGACCTCGCATCCGGAACGCGCCCCGTCGGCTGCCGACCTGGAATCCGCCCTTTCGGGTATCGAGTTTCCGGCGCACCCGCATACGTTGGCCCGGCACGCCCGTGACGAGGGCGAGGCGCAAATCGCCGACATCCTGAACGATCTGGATGACCGCGAGTACCGCGACGCCGCCGATGTCGCGCGGGCCTTCGGCGAAATTCGCGCGCACGAGGACAAGCCCACCTATCAGCCAAGCGTCCGGGGCGGCGCGGCTGCGATGGAGACCGACGCGATTTCAGCCGCCCGTATCGCAAGCCTGTTCGAAGGCATGGAATTCCCAGGCTCTGCCGATGACCTTGAGCGCCATGCCCGCGCGCAGCAGGCCAGCGAGGACGAGATCAAGATCGTCTCGAACCTGCCGGACCGCCGCTATCGGGACATGTCCGATGTCGCAACCGCCTTCGGCGAAGTTAAGGATGGGGACAGCCAGTGAGGACCATCGCCCCGAGCGGCCGAAGGGACGGCCCCGAAAGCAGGTCCGCGCCGCAAAGCGCGGGTTGGCCTTGCATCGGCCCGCAACGCTTCCCCCAGTTCAATTCAAGGAGCCTTCGTGAAGGTTAAATCGATCCTACTGGGCCTTGTCGGCCTTGCGGCCCTCGGAGGCGGCATCGCCTTGTCTTACTACGCGGGACAGGGCGAGACGGAGTCGTCCGGACCGCCCCCGCCGCCGGTTGTCGCGATCAGTCGGCCCGAACCGCTGGACCAGCGGCCTGCGCTCGTGACGACCGGTTTCGTGCGCGCAGCCGACCCCCTTGCCGTCACCGCGGAAGTCTCTGGCAGGGTCGCGCAGGTCCACGGGGCCTTCGAGCTGGGACAGCGCGTGCCCGCACGGCAGCCCGTCGTCATGCTGGACAAGGCCAGGTTCGAGGCCGAGCGCATGCGTGCCGAAAGCGCCCTGTCCAGCGCAAAGGTCTCACGCATGGAGGCGCAGAACGATCTCGACCGGCAGCAGCAGCTGGCAGAGGACGACTTTGCCGCGCAAACCACCCTCGAACAGCTTGAGGCCGCCGTCGCGGGCGCCGAGGCCGAAATCGCCTCGGCAGAGGCATCGCTGCAGGTCGCGGAAGAGCGCATGGCCGACACCGAAATCTCGGTGCCGTTCGACGCGGTGGTGGTGGCAGTCGACGTCTCGCCCGGCACGGTGGTCCAGCCGGGCCAGGTGTTGGGCCGTGTGGTGCGCGCCGACCGCGCCGAACTGACAACCGCGATCACCGAGGCCGATTTCCGGCGCTTCGGCACGGCGGAAAGCCTTTTGGGGACCAAAGCGATGCTGAGCGTGCCGCGCGACGAGGCAACCCGGACGGCAGAGATCTTCGCGGTCTCGCCTGCGCTGGAAGACCGCACCCGCCTGGTGTCGCTGAAGGCGCGGGTCGATGACCCGTTCACCGGCGAGACGCCGCTGGTGCTGAACCAGTTGGTCGATGTCGAGATTCCCCTGCCAGAGCCGTCCGGCACCCTGTTCGCGATCTCGAACGACGCCTTGTTGCCTGGCCAAGAGCTATGGGTGGTCCGCGACGACGACACCCTTGTGCCAGTGCCGTTCACCATCGAACGGCGCACCGGAACCCGTCTGGTCGTTCGCTCGGACGTGCTGTCATCTGACAGCCGACTTCTGTTGACGCCGCTTCAGACCCTCGCCGAAGGCGTCGCGGTCCGTGTGCAGACACAAGGCGGGGAAGACTGAGCCGATGATCCCAGCGATCCATGCCGCCCTCGCCAACCGGGTGCTGCCCAACCTGCTCATGATCGCTGCGATCATCGCGGGGGTATTCGGGCTGTCGAACCTGACGATCAAGAACTTTCCCGAAATCTCGACCGGCGCGGTTTCGATCACCGTGAATTTTCCGGGCGCCTCGCCGCAGGAGGTGGCCGATGGCGTGATCGAGCCGATCGAGAACGAGATACGCGCCCTCGAAGGCGTGCGGCAGATCACCGGGATCGCCCGCCAGAGTGTGGGCACCATTACGGTCGATATCCTGCGCGGTGCCGATATCGGCAGCGTGCGCGACGACGTCGAGACGGCGGTCGCCGGGATCACCGTCTTTCCCCAAGACGCCGAAGAGCCCACGGTGATCGAGGTGGACCCGCAGGAACTTGCGATCCAGTACCTTCTGTCCGGCGACATTGCGCCTGCGGCGCTGCGCGACATTGCCCGCACGGCACAAGAGCGGCTTCAAGCGCAGGACGGGATTTCCTCTGTGGACGTGACGGGCGTTCCCGGCGACGAGATAAGCGTCGAGATCGACCGCCGCATGCTTCGGGCCTACGGGCTTGGGTTGAACGAGATCGCCGACCTCATCGCCGCCGAAAACCTCGACGTTTCGGGGGGCGTGCTGCGCTCTGACACGGCGCGTCTGCAGGTGCGTGCGCTGGGGGAAGAGGTGCAGGGCGCCGCGCTTGCCGACATTCCGGTCCGCACAGGCGAAAGCGGCGCGACCGTCCGATTGGGCGACATCGCCCAGATTGAGGATGCCCTGTCCGAAGACCCGGTCACGGCCCGGCTGGACGGGCAGACGGCGGTCTTCATCTCGGTCAATCGCACCGGGAACGAACAAGTCCTCGACGTGGTCGAGACAACGCGCAACATCCTGCAGACCGATTTCGCCGCAACGCTGCCCGACACGGTCACGCTGACCGAGTGGCGCAACGAGGCCGACAGTCTGCGAGGGCGCATCAATCTTCTGGCCAAGAACGCCGCCATCGGGGCAGGGCTGATCCTTCTGTTGCTGACGCTGTTTCTCGACCTGAGGATCGCGTTCTGGGTGTCGGTGGGCATTGCGGTCAGCTTCATCGGGGCTTTCGGCCTGATGCTCGCCTTTGGCATATCAATCAACCAGCTCTCGCTGTTTGGCTTCATCCTGGCCCTCGGCATCGTGGTCGACGACGCGATCGTCGTGGGCGAGGCGGTGTATGACGAGCGAACAGAGGGCACGGACGGGATGAAGGCCGCGCAGGACGGCGCGGCGCGCATGGCACGACCGGTGCTCTTTGCCGTGCTGACAAGCATCACGGCCTTCGTGCCGCTCTTGTTCCTGCCGGGCACGTCGGGGTCGTTCATCGGGCCGGTCGCCGCGGTGGTCATCATGGTGCTGGCGCTATCGCTGGTGGAAAGCTTCTTTGTCCTGCCCCAGCATCTTGCGCATCTTTCGGTCGGCGCGCCGCGGCGTTGGTCGCCGCGCCGCGTGACGGACTGGGCGCGCAACCGCGTGGGCGGCGCGCTCGACCGCTTCAGCAAGGGGACTGTTCGCAGCGTCGCGCGCTTCGCCGCCCTGCAACCGCTGTTCATGATTCTTGCCCTGTGCGGGGCGCTTGCCGCCTCGACCGCGCTGATGACCAGCGGAACGATCCGCTTTGTCTTCTTTCCCGAGATCGAGGGGAATTTCATCGGCTCGACCGTCGAATTGCCGGCAGGCACCAGCGAGGACCGCACCCTTGCCATCGCCCAGCAGATTGCGGACGCCGCTGATCGTGCGGCGGACCGTCTGGCCGAGGAACAGGGTCTCGAGGCGGGCAACGTCCTGCAGGCCAAGGCCATATCCGTCGGCTTTTCAGCAGGGGGCGGCGATCCGGGCGGCAGCGGCAACAGCGGGCAACCCAATCGGGCCACCATCGACCTGCGGATCGAGGACGCCGAAACCCGGACCTTCCCCGCCGCCGATATGGAACGCCTGTGGCGCGAGGAAGTCGGTGCGATCCCCGGCGCGCGCGAGCTGACATTCTCGGCGTCGCTGGTGGGGGTGGGCGCGCCGATCTCTTTGCAGATTTCGGCGGCGGGCGAAGAGGCCCGCGCCGCCGCCGTCGACCGCGTGCGGTCGGCCCTGTCGGAACGCGACGGCGTCTTCGCCATCCGGTCGAGCGCGGTCACCGCAGCGCAAGAGGTGCAGATCCGGCCCTCGGCCGTGGCAGAGTCCCTGGGCGTGCCGCTGTCAACCATCGCGTCGGAAGTGCGCGCTGCGATCTTCGGTGCGGTCGCCACGGAATTCGTCCGTGACCGCGAAGAAGTCGAGGTGCGCGTCCGCTTGCCGGATGACCAGCGCGAGATGCTGGCCGACATCGCTGATCTGCGGATTCCGGTGGGCGAGGACAGGGTGCCTCTGTCGGTTCTGGCTGACCTGACCCTTGCCCCCGCACCCACGACCCTGACGCGGATCGACGGGCGCGAGATCACCACACTGGAAGCGGATGTCGACGTTGCCGTCACCTCTGGCGGCGCCGAGACGACCCATATCATGCAGAACGTTCTGCCGGACCTTGAGACCGAGGTTCCCAGCGTGCGGATCGGCGTGGGCGGCGAACAGGAAGAGCAACGGCGCTTTGGCGCGGCGCTTGGCCAGAACTTTGCGTTGGCGCTGTTCTGGATGTTCGCGATCCTGGCGCTTGCGTTCCAGTCCTTCACCAAGCCGATCCTGATGCTGGCCACGATCCCCTTCGGACTGATCGGCGCACTGGGCGGACATGCTCTTCTGGGGCTGAACCTGACGCTTCTGTCGATGTTCGGGATCATCGGCCTTTCGGGCATCCTCATCAACACGTCCGTGCTGATCCTGAACGAATACGAGACGCGGCGCCGCGACGATCCCGACAAGAGCCGGGCGGATGCCATTGCCGATGCCGTGGTCAGCCGCACCCGCCCGATCTTCCTGACCACCCTGACAACCGCGCTTGGCATTACGCCGCTGGTCCTGGAGCAAAGCCTCCAGGCGCAATTCCTTATCCCGACCGCGGTTTCGTTGGGGTTCGGCATCCTTGTGGGCGCGATTTTCGTGCTGCTTGTGATGCCCGCTCTGATCAGCCTGCACGAGCGTATCGCCGACCTGATGGACCTCGATGTGCGCCGGTCGTCCTGATGTGCGCGTTTCCATCTGCCGTCCGTCAGCGGGCCAAAGACCCGCGTCCGTCGTCGATCTACTCGCCATCATTTTTGGCGTTCAAAAGGAACCTCGCGGTGCCGGTACCGTTTTCCTCCTGAGACTGTGAAGACCGGCGGAAGCCCCGCATCGTGCCCGCTTCCGCCTCTGCAAAATGGAGGAGAAAATGGAAGTGTTCTGGTTCTGGCTACTGGTGATCCTGCTGTTCACAGCCGTGTTCGCTTGGCCCACATGGCCCTACACACGAGATCGCGGACTCTATCGTCACGAACGCTGGCGCTATGCACCCTCGGGGGCGGCTGCCGGCGCGGCGATCCTGATCGTTCTGCTCTTCTGGCTTGGACTTCTCGTGATCGTCCTGCCGTGGGCCGCAGCGCCGCCGGTCGTGGTTCAGTAGCGCCGGTGCCCCCGCATGGCGGGCACCCGCACATCGTGACCGCCCCGTAATTTCCAAAGGCGAGAGAGACCATGAATATCGAAACGCTCCGTGACCTGTACCTTTCGGAACTTCAGGAAGCGATCTCGGTCGAAGCGCAGCTTTCCGAAGCTCTGCCGCAGCTGGTCGACGCAACCACCGCGACCGATCTGAACACGGCCGTCGCACGACATCTGGAAGTCACACGCTCGCAACACCAAAGGCTGGATGCCCTCTTGCACGGCCACGGTGTCGAGACCCGCAGGCACCGCGACCAGTCGATGCAGACGCTCATTGCCGAGGCAACCAGTTGGATCGGCACGATCAACGATTCTGCTTGCCGTGACGCGGCGCTCGTCGCCTCGGTTCAACGGATCCTGCACTCTGAGATCGCGGTGTTTGGCACCCTGAAAACATGGGCCATGCGGCTTGGGCTTGATCCGGATGGGGACACCTTGTCTGCGATCCTCGACGAGGAAAAGGCCGCCGACGAGACACTTTCGGGTCTGGCAGAGACGGTCGTCAACCCAGCCGCGGCGTGAAGGACACGAGTCATGTCAGGGATGAATGAGCAACGCGAACGTATGGTCGAACGCCAGATCGAACGTCGAGGCGTGCGCGACACGCACGTTCTGGACGCGTTCCGTGCTGTCCCCCGAGAGGTATTCGTGGACCCCGGCATGGAGGAGTTCGCCTACGAGGACGGTCCTCTGCCGATCGGGGACGGGCAGACGATTTCTCAACCTTACATCGTAGCCTTGATGGTCGAGGCCGCCGAGGTGCGCCCCGGCAACCGGGTGCTCGAGATCGGGGCGGGGTCCGGCTACGCCGCCGCCATCCTCAGCCGCATCGCCGACAGCGTCCATGCCATCGAGCGCCATGAAGGTCTGACCAAGAAGGCCCAGGCGCGCTTTGACAAGCTTGGGTATGACAACGTGACCCTGCGCACAGGCGACGGAACGCGAGGATGGGCCGACAGGGCGCCCTTCGATGCGATACTGGTCGCCGCTGGTGCCCCCACGGCGCCAGAGTCCCTCAAGCGGCAACTTTCGGTCGGCGGGGCGCTGGTGATCCCGGTGCAGACCGACGGGGCGCATCAGGTCCTGACCCGAATTCGGCGCACCGCAGAGGACGAATGGGAAGAGGATGAATTGGGTGCCGTGCGCTTCGTGCCGTTGATCGGTTCTGAAGGCTGGGCCGAGAACGGAACCCGCGCCGCGACGAACCACGCTCCCGCCCGCGAAAAGTCTCTGCCGCAGCTGATCTCGGACGCCTCGGAAACGCTGCCCGACATCGACGATCCAGCCTTCGGCGCGGCGTTCGACCGATACGGCGACCGCCGCGTGGTCCTTTTGGGCGAAGCCAGCCATGGCACCTCGGAATTCTACCGCGCCCGGGCCGCCATCACCCGGCACCTGATCGAGAACCACGGCTTCAACATGGTCGCGGTCGAGGCCGATTGGCCCG
The DNA here is from genome assembly GCA_965662745.1 of uncultured Paracoccaceae bacterium. Taxonomy (GTDB): domain Bacteria; phylum Pseudomonadota; class Alphaproteobacteria; order Rhodobacterales; family Rhodobacteraceae; genus Anianibacter. Next base: position 47,289 of record CBFIJK010000018.1, on the reverse strand, counting down.
ACGCCGCTGCGGTCAATCGCTACGTAACGCATCAGGCGGCGCGCCCGATGGAAGGCCGGGCCTTTTCCCGCTTTCCCACCTGGATGTGGCGCAACACGGTCATCGAGGAATTCAGCCACTGGCTGCGGTCGCACAACGGGCAGATCACCGATCCCACCCGGCGCGTGGGGTTTTACGGGCTCGACATCTACAACATGCAGGGCTCGATCGCTGCGGTCCTCGACTATCTCGACGAGGTCGACCCCGAGGCCGCGCAGACGGCGCGCGAGCGCTATGGATGCCTGACGCCATGGCAGAGCGACCCGGCCACCTATGGCCGCGCGGTCCTGAGCCAGCGCTACCGCGACTGCGAGACCGAGGTCGTCACGCAGTTGCGCGAGCTTCTGGAAAGACGGCTCGACTACGCGCAGGAGGATGGTGAAAGCTTCCTTGATGCCACGCAGAACGCGCGGCTGATCCGGTCGGCAGAGCAATACTACAAGGTGATGTACTATGGCGGCGCCGAAAGCTGGAACCTGCGCGACAGCCACATGTTCGAGACGCTGGAGCATGTGCTAGAGGCGCGCGGCCCGGACGCAAAAGCCGTTGTCTGGGCGCATAATTCCCACATCGGCGATGCACGCGCGACCGAGATGGGCAATGTCCGTGGAGAGCATAATATCGGCCAGCTCGCGCGCGAACGCTTCGGGGACGAGGCCGCGCTGATCGGCTTTGGCACCCACACCGGCACCGTTGCCGCCGCCAGCGACTGGGGCGGAGAGATGGAGGTCAAACGCGTCCGCCCCTCGCGCGAGGACAGTTATGAGAGGCTGTGCCACGACAGCGGCAAGCCGCGCTTTCTGCTGGACCTGCACGGCGACCCGGCCCTGCGGCGGCGGCTCGAGGATCAACGGCTGGAACGTTTCATCGGCGTGATCTACCGGCCCGAAACCGAGCTGATGAGCCATTACGCAGACACGTCGCTGCCAGGCCAATTCGACGGCTGGGTGTGGTTCGACGAGACCGAGGCCCTTACACCGCTCACCACCCAGCATCGCCGCGACGGGCTGCCAGATATCTATCCTTTCGGAGTGTAGGGTAGTCGGCGCACGCCGCCTTCAGCGCAGCCGACCGCAGAGCCGGTCGATTTCGCGGCCTTGGCAGGCGTGCTGGCGCTGCCGCGGAACCGTCGCGCGCGCCGCGACGTTTGTCGGTGCAATGACCGAAAAGAGAGCGAGACTGCATGCCCTACCGGATCAAGAACGACGATGACGAAGTTCAGGCTGCCGTTCGGCGCATCGCGGACGAGCAGATCGACCGCGCGCTGAACGAGATCGCCGACGATGACCTGTCCTTCGAAAAGACCGTTCACCAGGTTCGCAAGCGCTGCAAGAAACTACGCGGCCTTGTCCGGCTGGTTCGCCCCGCCTTTGACGACTACAGCGATGAGAACAAGACGTTCCGCGATGCAGCCCGGCTGCTGTCGGACATCCGCGACGCCCATGCGCTGATCGAGACATATGACGTGCTGATGGATCATTTCGCCGATCAGATCGACCGGCGCGGTTTTGCTCAGATCCGGGCGCGGCTGACGCGCGACGCCAACGCGATCCGGCAAGAGGCTGACTCAGCGGTCCGGATGGAAACGGTGCGCCGTACGCTGATCGAAGCACAAGGCCGGGCGGCAAACTGGGAGATCGATAAGGATGGCTTTGACGCCGTCGAAGGCGGCCTGCGCAAGACCTACAAACGGGTCCGAAAACGCATGGAGGAATCTTGGGCCAAGCCGACCGCCAACTCCTTGCATGAATGGCGCAAGCGCGTGAAGTATCACTGGTATCACGCCCGGCTTCTTGGCGAGATCAATCCAGCGATGATGGACCCGCATATCAACGCCATGAGCGAATTGTCCGATCTTTTGGGCGATCATCACGATCTGGCCGAGCTGGACGATCGCCTGATGCAGTCGCCCGAGGATTTCGGATCGGCAACCAGTCTCGACGCATTCCGCGCACTTCTGCATAAGCGCAAGGACGCGCTAGAGACGCAGTCCTTTGACCTTACCCGCATAGTGGTCGCAGAGCGCAGCAAGGCGCTGGTCAAGCGGTGGGATGGCTACTGGACATGCTGGAAAAAGGGCGATCTCGACGCGGAGATGCTTGTGCTCAAGGCCTGACGCGAAGGAATGCGTTTTTGTCCTCTGCCGGACGACGTCTCCTGCGCGCGTACGCTTAATCTACTCACGCTTTGACAGGTGTGCAAAAAAAAGCCGCTCTACGACAGCGCGGAGCGGGTGTTGGCACCCCTGCCACCAACGTCAAGGGGTTGGTGGCAGGGGCGCGAAGGCCGGGCAAGATCGCAGACCTTGCTGTGGCATAGCTTGGATGAGGCAGCGATTAGATATCGCCTTCTTCTTCTTCCGCCTCGATCTCTCTCAGCTGCTCTGCGGCCTCTTCATTGACGATACCGCGATCGTCGTCTCGGATCTGCTGCACCGTAGGATCAGGGTTTTCCGGGTCGTTTTCTTCGATATCTGCGAGTTCCCCCGCAGCCTCGGCGCTGATACCGGTGTCCTCGAGATCGCAGTTCACTTCCTCACCGGAGTCACGGCTTTCATTGAAGTGCTCGCATGGGTCTTCAACCTGCGCGTAGGCCGGAAGAGCGAAGGTGAGTGCGGTCGTTGCAATAATCAAACGTTTCATGGAACGTCTCCTTTCTAGTCTTTTCCTTCAAAAAGGCTGTCCCTCTACCGACGTTTCAGCGTTGAAAAAGTTCCGTGAAAAGTCGAAATTCCAATGCGGAAAGACGATATCCCAATGCGGTACGGCGTCATCCGGGTGCCGCCTGAGAAGTGGGGGACAGACCGGTCGTTCCGGGGCTTGGGACAGCAGGTTACGCCCGCACCGGGCAAGGCAGGGCCCGCCTCGCGCGGGCGAAGCGGGGCCTGCACAGCGCCCAACAGTGGCGAAATATCAATCAGTTCGGCGAAAACCGGTGGATTTCGCCCTGGCTGATCGCGACGTAGAGATCGCCATCAGGGCCCTGCACCAGTGCGCGGAACCGCCCGGCCTCCATCGGGAGCGTCATTTCGGTGACGTCCCGAACGGCCAACGCGCCCTCGACCGTCTGAAGCTCGATCACGTCGATCCGCTCGCCCAGTGGTGTGCCGCCAAAGCCGATGCCCATGTAGCTGACGACCATGTTGCCATCCCAGTCGCCCCATTGGTCGCCCGTCACGAACTCGATCGCCGAGAGGCCCTGTGACCAGCCATTGTTCGACCAGATCGGCGGCATCGCGTCGGGATAGGTCTCGAAATCGGTCATCGGCATGAAGGAGGCGCGCTCATAGCGGTTCATGCCTTCCATCTGGTTAGGCATGTATCCGCAGTAGCCATCCGGACAATCGCCGCGTCCGGCCATGTTGTCGCGTGGGTCCCAGCCACCGTTGCCACCATTCTCGAGAACGGTGATCTCGTCGGAATGCCAAGGACCGTGTTCCCCGATGATGGCCTGCCCGGTTTCGGGGTGGAAGGTGATGGCCTGAACGTTGCGATGGCCATACGTGTAGGTGCGCGGATCGAACCCCTCGGGCGGCTCATTGTCGGGTGCAGCATCGCCATCGGTCGTGATGCGCAGAACCTTGCTGCCCATCAGCGTGGGGCTTTGGGGGATCTCGGGATTGTGGTTGTCGCCTGTGGTCACATAGAGAAAGCCATCGTCCGGATTGAACCGGATGCGCCCCCCATTATGAGCGCCTGCTTCGCCGAAGGGGTGATCGGTCGGCGCAGTCTTGTAGGGGATGTCGGTGACAATATCCGTCCGGTCAGAGACGCCCGTGAAGTCCTCGTTCACGGTCATGCGCAGCACCCGGTTGGTCTGCGGGTCGGATTTCTGAGAGGCGGAATAGACGTAGAGACGCCGATTGTCGTCGAACTCCGGGTCGACGGTGACGCCGTTCATGCCTGCCTGTCCTTGGCAAAAGAGATCGTCCGCCACGCTTTGGTATTCGGACACGTCCTCTTCGGTTGCGCCCATGCCGAGAAGGGCATTCACCTCGCCCGAGGGCAAGCGCACCGAAAGCCCGTGGCACTGTTCGGTGAAGAACATCGTGCCATCCTCAAGGAACGCCATGTCCCAAAGCTGGTCCTGGCCGGACAGGACCACCTCGTCCTGCAAGCGTGTGGTATTCATGCTGGTCTGTGCCGCCGCCGGGGCTGCGGTCGTCGCAGCGGCAGCGAAAACGGCGCAAATCGCAGTTGTGGATCGGATACGGGGATTAAGTCGCATGTGTCCTCCCAAAATGTTCAGAGCTTTGGCGGCCGCAATATGTGTCGACTGCAACCGCTGTGGTCGAAACGAACTCGAACAGCGATTGGTTCCGGGCTTGGCAAGCCAAGCCGCCATGCGCCTCGGCATTGCGACAAGGCGGCTGACCCCGCCCTAGAGCTTACGTCCAGCAGTCATCGCAATCCGGCCCGTCGCGCGGAACGTCGAAGGTCAAGAACGGCCCACCGCCGTTGCGCGCCATCCACCGGGTCGGGCGCAAAGCCCCCCGCTTACCCGGCAGCCTCTTGCGTGAGCGCGACGCGCGACTGGAGACGGCTTTGCGCCTGATCGACAACCACGGCTGCGACGATCACGAGGCCCTTGATCACCATTTGCCAGAACGACGAGACCCCCATCATGATCAGTCCGTCCGACAGGATGCCGATCACGAAGGCGCCGATGATCGTGCCCCAGATCCGGCCGCGTCCGCCTGACATGGAGGTGCCGCCAAGCACCGCCGCGGCGATGGCGTTCAACTCGAAGAATTCGCCCGTTGCCGGATGCGCTGCCTTGAGCTGCGAGGCGATGATGATCCCGACCAGCGCGGCCATGAGACCCGAGAACATGTAGACGAAAGTCTTCACCCGGCGCACGCGGACGCCCGACAGCTCGGCCCCGCTCTCGTTGCCGCCCGTGGCGTAGATGTGTCGGCCCAGCGGCGTGCGCTGCGCAATATAGGTGGCTGCCAGCGCGACGACGATCAGCATCCAGATCATGACCGGTACGCCAAGAAAGCTGCCCGCGCCGATCAGTGGGAAGGTGTCTGATCCGTAGTCCGGGTTGCCGTTCAGGTTGGGAAAGGTGCGCCCGCCCGACATCAGCAGCGCCGCGCCACGCGCCATGTAGAGCATCCCGAGCGTGGCGATGAACGGGGCCACGTTGAGCCGCGTTATCAACAGCCCGTTCACCCAGCCGACGAAGACCCCGATGAGGCATACGATAAGCACGATTTCGAGCGTATTGAACTGGATCGACCAGCCGAGACCAAGATCGATCCCGTTGAGGATCAGGTAGCCTGCGATCATCGACGTCAGGCCGACGACAGAGCCCACAGACAGGTCGATCCCCCCGGTGATGATCACATAGGTCATGCCGATTGCGAGAAAGGCGTTGATTGCTACATGCTTGGAGATGAGGACGGCATTGGCCACGCTTAGAAAATTCGGCGCGGCGATGGCGAAATAAGTGAACACCAGGATCAGCGCAACGAAGGTCCGCGCCTTCAGCAACAGCAAGAGCCAGTTCGTCCCGCCCCCGGTTCGCGTGTCTGCCGTGACGCTCATGCTGCGCTCTCCTTGAGATTTGCTCTTGGCGTGGCGGCAGCGATGACCGCGGCCGCTTCTGCGGTCTTGTCGAATGTGCCGGTAACCTGTCCGTCCGCCATCACGAGGATGCGGTCGCTGAGCGCCATGCATTCCTCGATCTCGGAGGTGCAGAACAGCACCGCCAGACCGTCGGCAGCCAGTTGGCGCATGACGCGGTAGATCTCGGCCTTGGCACCCACGTCCACGCCGCGTGTCGGCTCGTCCATCAGAAGGATCTTCGGCTCGGTCATCAGGGCCTTGCCGATGACGACCTTTTGCTGGTTGCCCCCGGACAGGGACGAAACCGGGTTTTCCTGGCTGGAGACCTTGATGGTCAGCCGCCGGATGAAATCGAGGGCCTTGGCGGCCTCACGCCTGAGATCGAGGTGAACGCCGCGCGCCATCTGTCCCAAGGACGACAGCGTCAGGTTCTCGCGGATCGCCATGATCTGGACGAGGCCGTCGCGCTTGCGGTCTTCAGGCACAAGGGCGATGCCGCTGGCGATGCGGTCCGCGATCGCACCGCTGCGAATTTCGGTGCCGTCGATAAAATAGTGACCAAGCGAGGTGCCGGGATGACGGCCGATGATGCATTCCATCAGCTCTGTCCGTCCGGCGCCCATAAGCCCGTAAATCCCGACGATCTCGCCCGCCCGGACCGACAGCGAGACATGATCGACATGAAACCCACCGCCCATCTTCGGCAGCGCGACGTTCTCGGCCCGGAACACCTCGTCGCCCGGATTGTGGGTGATCGCTTCGGCGAAATCCTTGGATTTGCCGCCGATCATCGCCTCGACGATCCAGCGCAGATCGACGCCCTCCATGCTGCGCGCGCCGGTGATCTCGCCGTCGCGCAGAACGGTGATGTAGTCGCCGATCCGGATCAGTTCCTCGAGACGGTGAGAGATATACACGATGCCCACGCCGTGGGCCTTCAGTTCGGCGATCAGCCGGAACAGCACCTCGACTTCGACGGCCGACAGCGCCGATGTCGGTTCGTCCAGAATGAGAATGCGGGCATCCTGGGCCAGCGCCTTGGCGATCTCGATGATCTGCTGCTGGCCGATCCGCAGATGCCCAAGCGGGGTGTCGGGGTCGATCTTCTGTTCCAACCGCTGCAGGATCTCGGCGCTGCGCGCTCGCTGGGCGCGGGTATCGAGATGGATGCCGCCGCGGGTCAGTTCGTTCCCGATGAAGATGTTCTCGGCCACGGTCATCTCGGGAAAGAGGTTGAGTTCCTGAAACACGATCCCGATGCCCGCGCGCACGGCGTCGTCCTTGTTCTGGAACCGGACCGGCGCGCCCTCCATCGTGATCTCGCCCTCGGTGAGCGGTTCCACCCCGGAAATGACTTTCATCAGGGTCGATTTCCCGGCGCCGTTTTCACCCACCAGAACGTTCACTGCGCCCATGCGGATGTCGAAATCCACGCCTTTCAGGGCGCGCGTCCCGGGATAGACCTTGACCGCGTCCCTTATGGACAGACCGATGGGGTGTTTCTCGCTCATGGCTCGAACGTCACCTCTGTCGGCGTGACGACGATATCCTCGTCGGCGGACCTCAGGGCCGTGATGCCCGCAAAGCTCACGGTTCGGCCCGCAAGCTCGCCCTCGGGCAGGGTAATGCGCGCGGTGATCTCGTCGTTGAGAGCGCGCGCCAGCTTGGCGTATTCGATCTGATCGCGGAAATTGTCGAAATTGTAGAACGGCGCGCCGTCGCGCAACGCCGTGCCGCGAATGACCGGACCGATCTGAAGGGTCGTATCGGCGGTGCCATCGGCGTCGGTGTCCAGCGAAAGCGTCCGGGCGCGCGTGTCGAGATCGGCCTCGATCACCACGCCGTTCCCGCTTACGGGGAAATTCCAGGCGGCCCCTGCGCCGGACCCGCGCTGTGCGCGCGCCGCGCCAATCGCTTCGATATCGGCCGCGATCCCGGCGCGCAGGTCGGTGATGTCCACCGCCGCGCTGCGCACATGTGGCAAAAGCTGCGGCTCGAACGTGTCTTCCAGCCGCTGGGCGTTGCGCGCGTCATCGCCTTCGGGACCTGCGGGGATTTCGGTCTCGTCCTTGTCGGAATCGAAGACGATCTTGCAGCCCGACACCGAAGTGACCGCAATCGCCATCAGTGCGAGCAGGAGTGCCCTGGTCATTGGGGTGTTCCTTGATGCCTGCAGAAAGATATCCGCACGTGTCTGGCACGCGCGGATATCGTCGTGTTCGCCGCTTAGTTCAGAGCGAAGGTCTCAAGCTGGCCGGCGTTCTCTTCGGTGATCAGCACGCAGTCCATCAGCTGCTTCTCGTCAAGCCCGGTCGATCCGGTCTTGAGATACTGATCGGCCTGCATCACGGCCATCTGCGCCTGTGCATAGGCGGGTTGCAGCACGGTCGCCTTGATGCCGCCCGCCATGATGGAATCGCGCACGTCGTTCGACCCGTCAAAGCCCACCACGATCACATCGGTGCGGCCTGCCGCCTCGAGAGCGGCCCAGGCGCCCATGGCCATGGTGTCGTTGCCCGAGATCACGCCCTTGATCTCAGGGTTCGCCTGAAGGATTGATTCCATCACCGTGAAGGCCTCGGTCTGGGACCAGTTGGCGGTCTGCTGCGCGACCATTTCAAGATCGGGATACTGGTCGATCACGTCATGATAGCCTTGGCTGCGGATCCCCGCATTGGTGTCGCTTTCCTTGCCCAGAAGCTCGGCATACTTGCCTTCTTCGCCCATCAGGCTGACGAATTCTTCGGCCCCAAGCTGGGCGCCCTGGTAGTTGTTCGAAACGATCTGGCTGACGGCGACGCCGGTCGCGGTGATCTCGCGGTCGATCAGGAAAGACGGGATGCCCGCGTCCTTGGCCTTCTGCACGGCGGCAACAGAGGCATCGGCGCCAGCATTGTCGAGGATGATCGCAGACACACCGCTTGCGATGGCGCTGTCGAACAGCTCGGACTGCTTGTTGGGATCGTCGTCATGCACCAGCACGATGGTGTCGTAGCCCAGCTCTTCGGCCTTCGCGGCGGCGCCATCGGCTTCGGCCTTGAAGAACGGGTTGTCGTGGCTGGGCGTGATGATCGCGATGGTCTCTGCCGATACCATCACCGGCAGCGTCATGAGGGCCGTTGCGGCGGCCAGCAGTTTGATCTTGAACGTCATGTCTTTCTCTCCTCCGTGTTGTCCGGCGTCCCGGGTGTCCGGGTGCCGGGATCGTGTAGTGCGTACACCTCAGCCAAGGCTGTCGGTCTGCACGCTCCTCCCTTCGGCCGCCGACAGATAGGCGGCTTCGACGAGTGCCAATGTCTTGAGATTGTCGGCCCCAGATGTTTCCGGGGCGGTTCCGCTGGCCAGACAGTCGATGAAATGCTGCTGGATGGTGACCACGCTTTCCTGGATGTTGTGCCAAGGGCGTTCGGCCCAATCGAGAAGCGGCGGCGCGGCGTCGATCTGTTCGTCCTGTCCGCCTGCCTGCACCGTCAGGCGATACCCCGCATCCAGACGGATCGTTCCCTCTGGCCCGTCGATTTCCAGAAGGGTTTCGGGGAAGGTCTCGGGGCTGCGGCGGGTGGCATAGGAACAATCCACCACGCTCGCCATGCCGCTTTCATGGGTCAGCAGGATCGTCGCCACATCCTCGCCTTTGATCGCGGGGTTGATCCGCGTCGTGACCGCCGAGACGCGGATGGCATCGCCCATGATCGCCCGCGCTATGTCGAGCACATGGATGCCGAGATCTTCGATGATGAACCGCTCGCCTGTCGCGAGGTACGGCTGTCCCGAGAACACGTCATAGCCCGACCGGAACGACGCGCGGCAAAAGAAAGGCTGTCCGATCCGGCCCGCGCGCACAAGGTCGATGACCCGTCGAATGGCAGACTGCCAGCGGAAATTTTCGTGAATCATCAGGGCTTTACCCGCTGCCTCGGCTGCCTCGACCATGGCGCGTGCGTCGGTCATGGTTTCCGCGAACGGTTTTTGGCAGATCACATGGGCGTTGTGGCGCAGCGCCAACTCCACGAGCGGTCTGTGCGTCGGCGCGGTGGTGATGATATCGACAAAATCGAGATCCTGCGCGCGCAGCATCTCATCGGCGTCGGTGTAGACCTGCGCGATGCCAAACCTGTCGGCCGCCTCCCGCGCCTTGGCCGCGTCGAGATCGCACAGCGCCACGATTTCGGCGCCCTTGGCCATCGTCCAGCCATTCAGGTGGTTTCCGGCGAAAAATCCGGTCCCTATGATCGCCCCCCTCAGCATGTGTCCTCCTCCGTGTCCCCGTTGCGCGCGGGTGCACATTTGCTTGCAGCGTAGGCCTGTATCGCCGCGCCATGAACGGGGCTTTCCGCCTGTCGACTGCGGGTTTCCGCAATGGCTCCCTGCTGCGTCATGACGGGCGCTCTGATGTCAGGAACGCCACGGCAAACGGGGCCAGATCGAGCGACGTCATCGGCTGTTCCGGCGTGGTGTCCAGCCAGTTCGGATCCGCCATCGCCGCGCGCGCGCTAGCGGTGTCGAGAATCTTCACACGGGCCGTGTCCGGCAGCGCAACCCTGCGCCGTACCTGCGAGAGATTCGCAATGATGAGGCGGGTTTCGCCCTCAACCTCGGCGCCATAGGCCATGATATCCTCGGGCAGGCCAGAAAGCGTGACGCGGGGTTGTCCGGCGAAGGTCTGCGCCCGGCGAAGGACGTGAAACAGAGGCGTGACAACGCCATCGCCATCGTCGAACCCCGGCTGGCTGTAGGGCTGGGGCGCGTAGATCACGCCGAAGGGTCCGGTCGGCGCCGCGAGGCACAGCGCCTCGACTTCGTCACCCGTCGCGGTCAGAACGCCCACCGCCCACGCCGCGGCAAAGAGGCCCCGGTGGCGCGGGTCGGGGCGGGCCATTGTTTCGCGGACCTGCGCGCGGTTCTCCGAAATGGCGCTGCCATACGGGTTGGTCCGCATCCCGATGGATACGAGGCCCAGCCGATACGCGGCGCCTTCGGACAAGGCTTTGGCGCTGCGGAAGATATGCGGCAGCGTCTCGATCGTCTCGATCACGGACAGGTCGTCGCTGGCATGCACCGTGGCCGAGTTTCCGTGAAAGATGAAATCGCAGCGCGCGGCGTCCGGCGGGCAGCGGTTGAATTCGGTGAAGTTGGTCAGCATTCCGCCGCCGATCCGTGCATCCGGGAACAAGCGGCGCATGGCCTCGATCAGCGCCGAGGGCTTCGGACCTTCGGGCCAGACAGCGGTGGGCTGGTAGCTTTTGAGATAGGCGGCGGGCAGGGCGATCACATGGCGCGGCGCGATCCCGGCTTTGGCAAGGGTCTGGGCGAGGCGTTCAAGGTCGGCCTCAGTCCCGGCATCGTCAAGCAGCAACTCGGCCTCGATTGGTGCCGATAGTCTGCGCGCCAAGGTCGCGGCAGCCGTGAGAAACTTTGGGCTGGTCGCGGCGTCGATCCGCACCAGGAGATGCGATGCCCCGCAATGTTCTGTCAAAGCCTGAGCCGCCGCATCGCCTTCCCAGCCGTCCTCAAGCGCGAGGCCCAGCTCCGGGGCGGCGTGGCCAAGCCGTTCAAGGCGCGGCGGCGGGTCCCCCCCGGGCTGGGAACCGGCGGGGAGATCGCCGGAAAAGGACAACAGAACCGTCTGGGTCAACGGGCTGTTGATCTTGTAGGTGAAGGGTTCTTCCAAAGGCACGCAGTACGTCTTGTAAGAGGCGTCAGACCAGTTGCGCTGATCCTCCATCTCGAAAACCTCGCCTTCGAAACTTATCTCGACGCGCGCAGGCCCGACCTCGTAAGCAAGGCCGGAAATCTCTTTCATCGGCTGCGATGGCATGACCAGTTCCGGAAATTGGCTGTCCTCGCGCGATCCGTCCGGATGCGACAGGATCACCGGCGCCCCGGTCAGGCCCTTGATCGGGTGCAGCACCGTCAGACCGGCGCGGTTCGTGGCAAAGTCCCCGTCCTTGGGTCTCATCGTCACCGAAACGCTTAGCGCGCCCTCTTCGCTGGCCGAAAATTCCACGCTGAGGCCAAGACGTCCGCCGTCGACCGACTGCTCAATCCTGCCCGTGACTCGCCCCTCGGACCGGACGGTGCTTTGATCTAGAGTGGTCGCGGGAAAGGTGCCCCAGCTGTCATCCCGGATCGGCCAGCAGATTGCGCGCACCAGTTCCGTGCTGTGCCACGCGATCCGGCGGATCGACTGGTCGGACAGAAGAAACGACAGAGGGCCCAGCGACACACGCCGCCACGGCACCGGCGGTTCCGGTGTGCCATAGGTCAGAACGAGGCGCGCCTCATCCTCATCCTGGGCCGGTCTCGCCCGTGTGATGCTGTCCGTGATGTTGTCCAAAACGGCTCCTCCCGTTTGCCACGCTACCTGTCGGCGCAGAGTGCGGAACGGCAGGATGCGCAAATTGCTCGCGTCAACGCGAAAGGCACATTGCGGGAATCCGCAGTCAATGGTGCGCAGGACCGCAGGGCGGCATCTTGGCGGGGTCCGGCCAAGGGCCTAGTATCGCGCCGGGGTGGAGGAGACGACCGATGGACCGCACCGATAAAAGCGAACTTGACCACTATCTTGCGATTTCCCGCGCGGTGGCCGGAGAAATGGATTTGCAGAATGTTCTCAACGGCATAGCCGGGGCGGTCAAGGCGAAGCTGCTGGATTATCACCACCTTGACGTGGCGGTCGTCCTGCCGGGCGACCGGTCCAAGCATTTCGCGCTTGAGACGGGGGTCGAAACCGTCTGGAACAGGGATGGCGAGGGGCGGCCGAACGATCTTGCCCCCGTGCGCCAGGTTCTAAGCGGCGAGGTCGGGAACCTCGTGACCGGAGACGCCTGGACCGATCCGCGCTTTCACTTCGACGGGGCAGACGATGCGCCGATCTTCGAGGCCAACCTGCGCAGCCGCATCCATGTTCCGCTGACCGTGCATGGCGACGTGATCGGTGTGCTCAGCTTCTCGTCGCCCCGCCGCGATGCTTATGGCGCCGACGACGTGCGCAAGGCCCAGAACGTGGCGGATCTGATCGCGCCCTATTTCTACGCGGTCATCATGTCCGACCAGGCCAAGTCCTCGGTGCGGGCCGAAGGCGCGGCCCGTGGGCGTGAACATACCCTGCGGCACGGCGCACAGCGGTTGACCGAAGCGATGGAGGCCGAGCGTCTGCGCCTCGGGATGGAGCTTCACGACCAGACCTTGGCTGATCTGTCTTCGGTCTATCGCCGGGTGTCGCGGCTTGCGGCGCAGCCCGGCGCAGACCAGTCCGAACTCAAGGCGATCGCAAAGGCGGTGTCGCGCTGCACCGTCGAACTGCGCCGGATCATCGAGAACACAAAGCCCGGCGTGCTGGATCTGTTTGGTGTCTCGCAGGCCATCGAAGCGCAACTTGAACGCGCTACCCAGGGGCTTGAACGCCCCGTTGCCACGACGGTCACCGATGAGACGGGCAGCCTGCTCGACCGCTCGGAATACCGATTGCAGCTTGCGGTGTTCCGCATCGTGCAAGAGGCGGTCACCAATGCGGTCAAGCATTCCGAATGCAGCGCCATCGATGTGCACCTTTCCATCGCGGAAGAGTGCGTAAGCATCGTCGTGCGGAATGACGGGCGTGTACCGCCCGAAGGCTGGCGCCGGTCGGGGCGCGGCGTAGACAATATCCGCACGCGGGCGGCCTTGATCGGGGCCAAGGTGGCCTTTACCCGCGACCCAAGCGGATGCGGCAGCAGCACGATCCTGAACATCCCATATGAAATCGTGCAGGCCGCGACCGTCGAGGAAGCGCGCAGAGCAGGGGACGCGGGGCGAACCGTTCCTGCCTTTTCAGCCGCAGGACCAGGCGAATGAAGATCCTCATCGCCGAAGACGATCCCTTCCACCGCTCGTTTCTGGCGGGCACCGTGCGCGGCGCGCTTCCCGATTGCGATGTGCTTTTCGAGGCAAGCGGCGGGCAAGAGGCGATCGACATCGCGCTTGCCAACGCGCTGGACGGGGTCGTGATGGATCTGCAGATGCCGAATATCAGCGGCATCACCGCCGCCTCGAAGATCTGGGAGCATCGGCCGGACATGCCGATCCTGTTCTGGTCGAACTATTCCGATGAGGCCTATGTACGCAACGTCTCGCGGATTGTGCCGAAGGAAGCGGTCTACGGCTATCTTCTGAAGACCGCCTCGGCCCAAAGCCTCAGCCGGGCGATGACGGGGATTTTTCTTGAAGACCAATGCATTATCGACCGCGAAGTGCGCGGCATCCAGCAGCGTGCGATGGATATTCACCAAGGTTTGTCGAATACCGAATTCGAGGTGCTGTCCGATATCGCCCTTGGCCTGACGGACAAGGCCATCGCCGCGCGGCGCGGGATCTCGACCCGTTCGGTGCAGAGCCGACTGAAACAGCTCTATGAAAAGTTGGGTACCGATCAGGTGGCGCAGGACGAAGAGGGGCCGATCTTCAACTCGCGTGCGCGGGCAGTCGCCATCGCCTTGTCGCGCGGCCTTCTCAACTACGAGGGCCTGTCGCTGGGCGAGGCAAGGCTGCGCCGCTGGCTGGAAGAGCGCAAATAGGGCGGCGTTCTATGCAACAGCCGCCTTGATCCTCTCCAGCAAGCTCTCGTCCACTTCGACGCCCTCGGCCTCGATCCGTGCGCGGTTCGCGGCGCGGCGGCTGCCAGGAAGGCGGGTGCCGGGCTGGCTGGTGATAGAGGCTGCAAGGCGCTGAAGGGCAGGGGCAACGGCGTCTCCTCCGAAGGCGTCCGGTGCGATGGCAATAAAGAACTGGCCGGTGCCGGGTGGGCCGCCTTTGGGGCCGGAGAAGGGGCTAGCTTCGGTGCTGAGCTTCGCACCCGAGACGGCGGCAGCGAGGATTTCGACCATCAGGCCAATGCCGAATCCCTTGTAGCCACCCGCGGGCATCATTGATCCGGCGAGCGCGGCATCGGCATCGGTCGTCTCGACCCCGTCCGCATCAAGCGCCCAGCCCGGTTCGATTGCGCGGCCTTCGCGGCTGCGCAGAAGGATTTCCGATTTCGCGATGGCGCTGGCGGATTGGTCGATGACGAGAAGCGCGTCTCCGGTCCCATCCGGCACCGCGAGAGCGAAGGGGTTGGTGCCCACGACCGGCACCTTGCCGCCGGGCGGCGCGATGGACGCGGGGGCGTGGGTGAAGCAGAGGCCGATGAGGCCTTCGGTCGCCAAGCGCTCTGCGTGGTGGCCCAGAACGCCGCAGTTGTAGGAATTGGAAAGGCTCATCGCTGCGATCCCGCAGGCGCGCGCGGCGTCGGTGAACGCTGTCCAGCCCGCATCAATGGCGGTGTGGGCAAAGCCGCTCGCCGCATCCACACGGATCGCGGCGGCGGCGGGGCGGGTGACGACCGGCTCGGCATCGGGCAGGACCTTGCCGCAGCGCAGATGCTCGGCATAGATCGGCAGGTAGAGAAGACCGTGGCTGCGGATGCCGTCCCTCTCGGCCAGCCGGGTCGAGCGCGCGACGGATGTGGCGGCGACCGCGCTTGCGCCAGCGGCGACAAGCGTCTCGCGCGCAAGCGTTTCGATCTCATCAAGTGTCAATGTGCGGCCCATGTCATCCCCCGTTTGCTTGAGGGGCATGAAGGCCGAAGCGACGTGTGCAAGCAAGCCCGCTTATGCCCGCTTGGCCCAATCGGTCATTGCGGTGTCAAGATCGCCATAGCCCGTCTCGCGGCGCTGGTAGGTGAGACCCAGCCGAGCGGCGCAGTCCTGCGCGATTGCGTCCAGCGCCGCGTCGTCTGTCTGTGCGAGGTAGACCAGCTTCTCGTAGTTACCGAAATACATGTCCCGCAGTTCTGGGTGCCGATCAAGGCCGAGGGGTTTCCAGACGAAAGCATCGAATTGCCGGGCGAGGAAATCGGTCAGGTAGAAGGCGCGGAATTCATCTTCGGCGCGGGCGGCGAAAGCGGCGTTGCCCTCGAAGAAGGAATAGCAATGCGGGCCTTCGATCATCTCGACGCCCAGCCGATCGCAAAGCGCCTGCAACTGCCCGCCGGTGCCGCAATCGGCATAGACGACGCGGATCGTGTCATAGCGGGCGCGGTGCTTGGCAACCGCCTCTTCCACGGCGGTGGGGATCTTGTCGGGGCTGTTGTGCAGGATCGCGGGCAGGCAGGCGAGGTCGAAGTGATCCCATGCATTCAGCCGGATCAGCGCGAGGATTTCACGGGCCAGCGCCCCGCAAGCCAGCAGCAGGATACGGCCCTGACCCTCCGGCGCGAGGCCGGTTTGCGTCAGCGTGTCATCGCCCGGTAAGCTCATGGCGCAAGGCTCAAGGGGCAAGGCGCACGGCGGTACCGTAGGCCAGAACCTCTGACGCGCCGTTCTGGATTGTGGATGTCTCGAACCGCACGCCGATCACGGCATCTGCGCCAAGGGCATTCGCTTCGGCCAGCATCCGGTCCAGCGCCTGTTCCCGCGCGCCCGCAAGAAGCGCGGCGTATTCACGAACTTCGCCGCCAACGAGGTTGCGCAGGCTCGCCACGATGTCGGACCCAAGATGCTTGGCGCGCACCGTCGATCCGCGCACGAGGCCAAGCGCGGCGGTGATCTCGCGGCCCGGGACGCTTTCGATGCTGACGGCGATCAGGTCACTTCTCGATACGGTCATAATGGTCGTCCTCGGAATTGCCGATGCGCTGGGCGATCACGCGCCAGATGACGTACCCGATCAAGAGGACGGGCACGAAAATGAACGCGCCCATCGGGCCTATCTGGAACACGCCAGCGGCCATGACGCCCAGCCAGACGGTCACGCCGGCGGCGATCACCACCAGCACAAGGATCAGAACGAAACGGTCGAGCGGCATTGCGGCACCTCCTGCTCCCCTGAATATGGGGGCGCGGAGGCCGGGGCGAAAGCCCTAGCCTGCCGCGAGTTGATTGTGCTTGCGCGCGATGTATTCCTTGGCCGTTTCCACCGCGACGGCGGCATCCCGGCAATAGGCATCCGCACCGATGGCCCGGCCGAATTCCTCGTTCAGCGGCGCGCCGCCCACCAGAACAATGTAATCGTCGCGGATGCCCTGTTCGGTCATCGTGTCGATCACGACCTTCATATAGGGCATCGTGGTGGTCAGCAGGGCGGACATGCCGAGGATGTCGGCCTCTTCGCGCTGGATCGCCTCGATATAGCTCTCGACGGGGTTGTTGATCCCCAGATCGACCACTTCAAAGCCCGCGCCTTCCATCATCATCGAGACAAGGTTCTTGCCGATGTCGTGGATGTCGCCTTTCACGGTGCCGATGACCATCTTGCCCATCTTGGGCGCGCCGGTCTCTGCCAGAAGCGGCTTGAGGATCGACATCCCGGCCTTCATCGAGTTTGCGGCCAAAAGCACCTCGGGGACGAACAGGATCCCGTCGCGGAAGTCGTCGCCGACAACCTTCATGCCTGCAACCAGCGCCTCGGTCAGGACCCGGTAGGGCGCCCATCCGCGTTCCAGAAGGATGTTCACGCCTTCCTGAACCTCTTCCTTCATGCCGTCATAAAGATCGTCATGCATCTGCGGAACGAGTTCCTCGTCGGGCAGGTCGCTCAGGATCAGATCGTCGTCTTCGTCAGCCATCAGAATTCTCCGACTTGGGCCGCCATGGGCCCTGTTGTTGCTTGTTCATGTGGGCATTTGAATGTCGAAACGCGAGCATTTGCGACATCACCGCGCGTTTCCACGACCAAGCGCGATTTCGCACATGTGAGATCGTGACAAATGTTCTCATTTCGTTCACGTTCGGGGCCATGTCGGAACCCGAGTCGCATATCCTGCCGAAAGACCGCCGCAAGGGGCGGGGTGTCGCGTCGAACCGCACCAACCGGTTCGAGACGACGACCCGCGTCGCGGTGGATGACGGCTGGGACATTGACGAGGATCTGCCGCCTCTGCGCACCGAGGTCACCGACGAGGTGCCGCGCAGCGTCATCACGCGCAATACCTCGCCCGATATCGGCTTTGACCGGTCGATCAATCCCTATCGCGGGTGCGAACACGGCTGCGTCTATTGCTTCGCGCGGCCCAGCCACGCCTATCTTGGCCTGTCGCCGGGTCTCGATTTCGAAACCCGCCTGATCGCGCGCCCCGATGCGCCGCAGGTTCTGGCGGATGAGTTGCGCGCCAGAAAATACCGCCCCGCGACGATCGCCATCGGTACCAATACCGACCCCTACCAGCCCATCGAGGGCGATCGCGGCATCATGCGCGGCATCCTCGAAGTGCTGCAGGCCCACAATCACCCGGTTGCCGTTGTGACCAAAGGCACCCTGATCGAGCGGGACATCGACATTCTGTCGGACATGGCTGCCAAGGGTCTGGCGCGCGTCGGTATTTCCGTCACCACGCTTGACCGAACGCTGGCGCGTCAGATGGAACCGCGTGTGCCGGGCCCCGCCCGCCGTCTCGCGACAATCAAGCGGCTGACCGAGGCGGGCATCCCGGTGCGTGTCATGGCTTCTCCGATGATCCCGGGGCTGACGGATCACGAGCTTGAGGCAATCCTCGAGGCAGGCAAGGACGCGGGCGCGATCGCGGCCAGCTACATCATGCTGCGCCTGCCGCGCGAGGTCTCTGGCCTTTTCCGCGACTGGCTGGCCGAGGCTGTCCCAGGCCAGGCCGAGAAGGTGATGAACCGGGTGCGCGCTGTCCATGGCGGGCGTGACTACGATCCCGAATGGGGCAAGCGCATGACGGGCGAGGGGGCGTTCGCCAACCTCTTGCGCCGCCGTTTCGACGTGGCCCTTCTTAGACTTGGTTTGGTTCAGCATCTCCCGCCCCTCAGAACGGATCTCTTCAAGGTGCCGCCGCGCGTCGGCGATCAGCTGTCGCTGTTCTGACCGGCGCATGGGCCGCGCGTTACCCGCGGCGACGGCGGCGCGTGCGCTCGGGCGGTCCGGCATCATCGCCGGTGCCGTCACTGGCCGACGAAAATCCGCCCATCTTCTCGGCAATCTCGTCCAGCGTCGGCCGCTCGCCGCGCGGGCGCGTTTCCAGCGCTTCGCGCATCTTTTCAAGATGTTCCGGCATGGTGCCGCAGCAGCCGCCGATGATCGTCGCGCCCGCATCGCGCGCCATGATGGCGTATTCCGCCATCAGTTCCGGCGTGCCGTCATAATGGATATGCCCGTCGACATATTTCGGGATCCCGGCGTTCCCTTTGGCAATGATCGGCGTTTCCGGCCCTTCGGCGGCAAAGCCCAAGACGGTGCGCAACAGGTCCGACGCGCCGACGCCGCAATTGGCGCCAAAGCCCAGCGGCGCGGGGGTCAGCTTGCCGACCATCGTCACCATGTCGGACGAGGTCATGCCCATCATCGTGCGGCCCGCGGTGTCAAAGCTCATCGTGCCGCACCAGGGCATCCCGGCAAGACCCGCAGCTTCCGCAGCGGCCTTGTATTCCTCGGGCGCGCTGATGGTCTCGACCCAAAGCACGTCGGCGCCGCCCTCTTTCAGGCCCTCGGCCTGTTCGTGGAAGATCTCGACCGCCAGTTCATGCGTCATGGGGCCCATGGGGGCCATGATTTCGCCCGTCGGACCGATGGAACCGGCGACGATCACCTTGCGCCCGGCGGCATCTGCGACCTCGCGCCCGATTTCGGCGGCCATGCGGGACAATTCGCGCGCGCGCTTTTCCGCGCCGTGAAGCTTGAGGCGCGAGGCGTTGCCGCCAAAGCTGTTCGTCAGAAACAGATCGCTGCCGGCATTCACCGCGCCTTCATAAAGCTTCTTGATGCGGTCTGGATGCTCCTCGTTCCACATCTCGGGCGCATCGCCCGATTGCAGGCCCATGTTGAACAGGTTTGTCCCCGTCGCACCATCGGCCAAAAGCCAGTCGCGGGATTTCAGAAGATCGGTCAGGGCATCGGTCATTGGGCTATCCGCAACAGGAAGGGGGCCGGAACGCGCGCCCCGGCCAGGTTGACCCCCATGTGTCACGCGGCGCGGCATGACGCAAATTCATAAACGTCATAATCTTGCTGAGGCGTGGCTCAAGTCCGTCTCTTATGCGGGGCGATGGCGCGCGCGATTTCCAGCCCCGCGATGGCGAGCCGAAAGGGGCCGGGGGCCGCAAGATAGCGCGGTTCCCACGCGGGGCGGAACGCCTGCTTGAAGCGGCGCAGCCCCGTGCCCGGACACCAGTCTGACAGCCCAGTGGCCAGCCAGATTGGCGGCGCACTGTGATCGGGAATCGCGGCGAGCGACAGGCGCGGAATTCCGTTCGCGCGCGCCTCGGCGATGGCCTCGGCCACCAGCGCCTGCACGGTGCCATCCGGCGCATCGCCGGTGTGGCGAACAAGGTCCAGCGTCCGTTCGTTGCTGCCATCGTGGACGCTGACGAACCCGACGAGGCGATTGCCCAAATGGGCAAGATAGACACGTTGATGGTACAGAAGATGGGGGCAGAAGGCGCCCATCGAGAACCCCATCGCGCCTTGCCGCGTGCCGGACCAATCTCGCGCGACCTCTTCCATTATCTCCAGCGGCAAGGGGCGCGGCGCGCGCGTTATGGTCAGCCCTTCGGCCTTCGCCTTGCGCAGTTTGCGGCGGAGCTGACCATAGCCCGGATCCTCGGGGTCGAAGCTTGCCGGGCGGATCACCGCCTCGGACGCGATGCGCCGGACAGACCATCCCGCCGCGCGCGCCTCGGACGCGGCCCGCGGCCCGCATTTGTAAAGCGCCGGTACCAGCCCCTCGCGCCCTGCCTGCGCCGTCAGAGCCTTGCGCGCAAGACCGACCGGCAGGCGGGCGCAAAGCGGATCGAAAAGCCCCGCGCGCACCTGTCCCGCACGCCCCGTCGCCATCAACGGAGTTTGTCCCAGATGCAGCACGGGCGCGCCAAGTCCGCTTTCGGCCCGGAGCGCCCCTTTCAACGGCGCTGCGCCGGGCGGCAGAGTTCGGACATGAGGCCCAGCATTTTCAAAAACATGCGCGCGCTGCCGCGATAGAAGGATCATCGCGGCCAGAAGGCCGGGGCCCGCGAAATAGACAAGGCGAAAGGCGACGACTGCGGTCAGCAGCGTTTCCATGTCAGCGTTCAAGGTCTGACTGAGGATCGTCTCGAACGGGCCGACGCCGCCAGGCACCGCGCTTGCGATCCCGCTGCCAAGCGCCAGAACGAAGGGGGCCAGCGCTTCGGTCAGGGCAGGGCCGTGACCGGGAAAAAGCACCGCGAAGGCCACGCAGGCGGCGGCCAGATCGGCAGAGACCAAGACGAAAAGCCGCGCCATCAGCGCTAGGCCCGGCAGGCGCGGCGGGGCGGACCAGGCGATATAGCCCGCCGCCACGATAAAGGCCCCGAGAAGCCCGCGTCCGATCCAGGGCGCCGACTGTCCGGCCCAGAACAAGGCGGCCAGAAAGCCCCAGCCGATCACGAAGGTCAGCCCGACCGTCAGCGTCACCCGCGCCGCGCGCCACAGGCCAAGCCCCGGCAAACAGCGCGCCCGCACCAGCGTCCCGGTCACAAGGCCAAAGCCCAGCAGCTGCGACAGCGCCACGGCGGTGAACCCGGCGCGGATGGCGGATCGCCCGCGCACGCCCGTTCCAAGCCATCGATGGATCAGAAGGTCATAGCGCGCCGCCGCAGCCAGCGAGACGGCGCTTGCCAGGATCGCGATGGTCCATTGGGGCCCCTCGATCCGGGTCAGGCGTTCGGCAATGGGCTGCATTTCGAACGCGGCGAAATGCCCCGAGATCAGCCAGATCGCCAGAATGCCGATGGCGACGGGCAAACCCTGCCGCCACAGCAATAACATCCAGATGGCCGAATCACGGCCCTGCGCACGATGCATTTGCGCCCCCTTCCACTTCCCACGAGGGCGAGGATGGGGCGCGCGGCTTTACAGCCCGTTAAGCGATGCGGCGCATTTTACCGATCAGGTGTTCTCGTCGAGAAGCTGCGCCTTGGCCGTTGTCGACAGTTCCGCCATCTTGGCGCGGATTTCCGCCTCGGTCGCCTTGTCGCCAAGATCGCCCGCAACCTTGCGATACACATCCTCGTCGCCGGCCTCTTCGAAATCGGCCTTGATCACTTCGCGGGCATAGGCCTCGGCCTCGCCGTCGGTCTTGCCCAGTTTTTCAGCGGCCCAGAGGCCCAAAAGCTTGTTGCGGCGCGCTTCGGCCTTGAACTGCATTTCTGCATCATGGGCGAACTTGTTCTCGAAGGCGTTCTCGCGGTCCTTGAAGGTCGACATCGGGCTGCTCCCTGCTGGTCTGTGCAATTCTCGGGGTCCAGATATGGCGGCCCGCAGGCAGCGCCGCAAGGGAAAGCTCTGACAAGGGGGCGCGGCATGGCGTGGTTCTTGCGAGCGCGCGCGCCTTGACCTATAGCAACGCCAAAGGCGTCGCCGGTGTTGCGTGCGCCATCAGACCGGAGATCCCATGGCCCGTCGCAAGAAGATTTACGAAGGCAAGGCGAAGATCCTTTACGAAGGCCCCGAGCCGGGCACCTTCGTCCAGTATTTCAAGGACGACGCCACCGCCTTCAACGCGGAAAAGAAGGACGTGATCGACGGCAAGGGCGTTCTGAACAACCGCCTGTCCGAATTCTTCATGAACGGGCTCAACGCCATCGGCGTGCCGACCCATTTCATCAAGCGCCTCAACATGCGCGAGCAGCTGATCCGCCAGGTCGAGATCATCCCGCTTGAAGTCGTCGTGCGCAATGTCGCGGCAGGCTCCATGTCCAAGCGTCTCGGCATCGCCGAAGGCACGCAGCTGCCGCGCCCGATCATCGAGTTCTACTACAAGGACGACAAGCTGGGCGATCCGCTTGTGACCGAGGAACATATCGTCGCCTTCGGCTGGGCCGAACAACGCGATCTGGATGACATGGTCGCGCTTGCTCTGCGCGTGAATGATTTCATGTCCGGCGTCATGATGGCGGTCGGCATCAAGCTGGTGGATTTCAAGATCGAGATCGGCCGTGTCTGGGACAATGATTTCCAGCGCCTCATCATAGCCGACGAGATCAGTCCCGACAGCTGCCGCCTGTGGGATATCGAGACCGGCCAAAAGCTGGACAAGGACGTGTTCCGCCGCGATCTGGGCGATCTTGTCGATGCCTATACCGAGGTGGCCAAGCGCCTGGGCGTGATGCCGTCCAACGTGACGCACCACACGAAACCCACGCTGATCAACTAAGCCGTCCGGCCCGTTCGTGGGCCGGACAAAAAGACTATCCCGGAAAAGGGCAGGGAGCGCCTGCCCGGCAAGGAGCGCCCGACCATGAAAGCCCGTGTCACCGTCATGCTGAAGACCGGCGTTCTCGATCCGCAGGGCGAGGCCGTGCGCCATGCGCTTGGCGCCTTGGGGTTTGATAGCGTCCAGGGCGTACGCCAGGGCAAGGTGATCGAGCTGGAACTGGCCGAGGGTACGACCGAGGACGAGGTTACCGCGATGTGCGAAAAGCTGCTCGCCAACACGGTGATCGAAAGCTACCGGGTCGAGATGCTCTGATCGAGGCGGCTGCGCTGGTCAATCTCGAGCCGCCGCTGGCCCCATGTGACGCGGGCCCAGAGCCGTTCGTGCACGATATAGCTTAGAAAGCCCGCTGCGGCGCCCACGGCTGCGATGCCGCCGCCTGCGCTGATCGAGCCGGTGAAGAGATAGCCGACGATTGTCATCATGATCAGTCCAAGCCCTTGCCAGGACAGGGCTTTCAATAGCGTGCGCGACGGCGTTTCCACGTGTATCCCTTTCGTTTTGACTGAAGCCTCAAGGGCTGCCTCTGCGGCGGCCATGACGCAGCCGTAGCAACTTCGCGGATTGTCGGCTATTCTGCGAATGCACTGCATTAAATCCGAAAACGAGATATTAATCACCGATGATCCGGAAAATGGACAAACGGGACCGCGCTGCGGTGTTTCGCGACCGCCTGACCGTTGCGATGGACCGGGCGGGCCTGTCGCGCAGCGCGCTGTCGCGTGAAGCGGGCGTCGACCGCTCGACCATCGCGCAGCTTCTGGCCGAGGATTCGGCGCGCCTTCCAAATGCCGGGCTTGCCGCCGATGCGGCGGCTGCGCTGGGGGTGTCGACCGACTGGCTCTTGGGCCTTACGGACCGTCCAGAACGCCCCGGCGATATCGTCGCCGCCGCCATGGCCGTCAGCCCGGCAGAGCGCAGTTCGGCCGATGCTCAGCTTCTCGACTGGCACCGCGAGGCGGCAGGCTACAAGCTGCGACATGTTCCGGCGACGCTGCCGGATATGCTGAAGACCGATGCGATGGTGGCCTGGGAATACCGGTCCATCGGGGACGCCCATAGCGAACGGGCCATCGCCGCGTTGCACGATCAGGTCGAATGGCTGCGTTCGGGCGTGTCGGACATGGAAATCGCCGCGCCGCTCCATGAATTCGTCGCCCTGGCGGAAGGGACGGCTTATTACGCAGGTCTCGGGGTCGCCGAGCGGCACGAACAGCTGCGCCACCTCGCCGATATCTGCGACGAGATGTATCCCCGCCTGCGCCTTTTCCTCTATGATGCCCACCGCGTCTTCAGCGCGCCGGTCACGGTCTTCGGCCCGCGCCTTGCGGTGATCTATGTGGGGCAGTTCTACCTGGCGTTCCGCGAAAGCGAGCGGGTGCGGTCCATGACCGCCCATTTCGACTGGCTGGTGCGAGAGGCGAGCGTCGATGCCCGCGACGCGGCGGGGTATTTGCGGGGGCTCTTGCAGGTTGAATGAACGTGTATCCGCGTGCTCGTCGCCTTGGGTCCGGACAGCACCGTAGGTGCCGGGCCTACCGCCATCCCACGGTCAGGCAATTGGCGTCTTGGTCACTCTCGTAGGGAACTCGACACGCAGCGCGCTTGACGTCCCCCCCGGGCCTTGGCATGCCAGCCAAAGACACCGAAAGGACAGCCCATGCGCGCCGCCGTTCTCAGAACATACAACGAGGACCTCTCGATCGAAGACGTCGCCGATCCCGAATGCCCGGCCGATGGCGTGGTGCTGAAGGTCCTTGGCTGCGGCGTCTGCCGGTCCGACTGGCATGGCTGGGTCGGAGAGCACCCGCGCATCAAGCCGGGCCAAATCGGCGGGCATGAATATTGCGGCGAGGTTGTCGAGGCCGGCCCCGATGCGCGCTTCAAGGTCGGCGATACGCTGATCGCGCCCTTCATTCTCGCCTGCGGATCCTGCCCCAACTGCCAGTCCGGCGCGCAGAACACCTGCACTGACCAACGCCTTCCCGGCTTTATCGAGCCGGGCGCCTTTGCCGAATACGTCGCCGTGCCGCGCGATCACAACCTCGCGCGTCTGCCTGAAGGTATGTCGCCCGCGACGGCGGCGGGCCTTGGCTGCCGCGTGACGACCGCGTGGCACGCTTTGACGGGACGCGCGGCGCTGGCGGGGGGCGAATGGCTGGCGGTGCACGGGACGGGGGGCATTGGCCTTTCCACGCTGATCCTCGGGCGTGCCCTTGGCGCGCGGGTCGTCGTCGTGGATATTGTCCAGGAAAAGCTCGACCATGCGCTGGGCCTTGGGGCCGAGGCGGCCGTGAACGCCAGTGACGGAGACGTTGCCGCGAGGATCAAAGAGATCACTGGCGGCGGTGCGCATGTGTCGGTCGAGGCGCTGGGCATCGCGGCGACGACGAACGCATCCATCGAATGCCTCCGCCCGCTGGGTCGGCATGTGCAGGTCGGCATGCCCATCGGCCATACCGCGCATATGGAAATCAATATGAACGCTGTCTACATGGGCAACCTTGCCCTATACGGCACGCGCGGCATGCCCGCCTGGCGCTATCCGTCTCTCTTGTCGATGATCACCGCTGGGCGCGTCGATGTCTCGCCTCTCATCGCGCGCGAGGTGGCGCTGTCGGACACCTCTGCAGAACTTCGCGCCTTCAATGGGCCGACTCCGCCCGGCGTGGCCGTCATCACCGATTTTACCCGCTGAAAGGGACCATAGCCCATGCGCGCCGCCGTACTTGTCTTTCCCGGATCGAATTGCGACCGCGACCTTGCCGTTGCGCTGAAACAGGCGGGCGCCGAGGTCACGATGGTCTGGCACAAGGACACCGACCTGCCGCAAGGGCTTGACCTTGTTGCCATCCCCGGCGGGTTCTCGTTTGGCGACTACCTGCGCTGCGGGGCCATCGCAGCCCGTGCGCCGATCTTCGGCGCGGTGCGCCGCTTTGCCGAAGGCGGCGGGCATGTGATCGGCATCTGCAACGGCTTTCAGGTGCTTCTTGAATCGGGCCTCTTGCCCGGCGCGCTGATGCGCAATGCGCAACTGAAATTCATTTGCAAACCCGTGGGGCTGATCGTCGGTACGGCGGACAGCGCCTATACCTCGGGCTACGAGGTGGGACAGACGGTGACATACCCGGTCGCCCATCACGACGGGAACTATCAGGCGGATGCGGATGTGCTGGAGCGTCTCGCAGATGAAGACCGCATCGCCTTTCGATATGCCGAAAACCCGAACGGGTCTGCGGGCGATATTGCGGGCATCCTCAGCGCCAATCGCCGGGTCCTTGGCCTGATGCCGCATCCCGAACGGGCGGTGGACGATCAGCACCGGATGACCGACGGCTCGGCGCTTTTCCGCGCGGTCAGCACCGCGCTGGAGTCCGCCCCAGCTTGAGCGCAAGCCGCGATGCGCCTACCTTAGGGCGCATGTCAGAGTCAGACACCCAAGGCCCCGAGGCCCCCCGAGAGGGGCTAAGCTGGCGCGCCCGCGTCGGCGTGGCTCTGTTTGTCGGACTGGCCATCGCGGTGGTCTGGGTCACGAACACCATCCTGACAGAGCGCTATACCGTCTCGACCAAGACCCGCGCCGAGGTGCGTCAGGCGCTTTATGTCGGCAACCTTCTAAGCGAACTGCAGCGCAATTCGGTCGTGCCGCTTCTTCTGTCGCGCGACCCGGCGCTGATCAACGCGCTCAATTCGCAGGATTTCGTCCAGACTTCGCAGCGCCTGATCCAGTATCTCGAAGAGATCGGCGCGGCCTCGATCATGCTCTTTGATCTCGAAGGCCGCACCGTCGCGGCCACGGACCGCGCGCAACTGGGGACGTCGCAGCGACAGGCGCCGTTCTTTGTTTCGGCGCTGCGGTCCTCTGATACCGTGTTCACCACCTACCAGAATGAAAGCGGCGGCTATGAATTCGCCTATTCCCGCCGCGTTCAGGATTCGGGGCAGGTGCTGGGTGTGATCCTCGTGAAGGTCGACCTGCGCAAGCTGGAACAAAGCTGGGCGGGGATCGCCGACGCGGTTCTGGTGACCAACAGCGAGGGCCAGATCATCCTTGCGACCGAACCGCGCTGGCGTGGGCTGACAGTGGACGAGGCTCTGGCGGCGCGCTCGGCCCCGTCGGCGATCCTGCGTGCGCTGCAATCCACCGCCGACTGGACGGCGCTTCCCGCCGATGCGTTCTTCACCGGCGAGGCGCTGATGCGCCTTGAAAGCCGTGTGCCGTTCCAGGGCTGGCGGATGATGTCCTTCACCACATATGCCAGCGTGCGCGAACGGGTGAACAGCGTTCTGGCGCTGGAAATCATGGGCTTCGCGATCCTGCTGTCGCTGTGGTTCTTCCTCACCTCGCGCCGGGCGCTGACGCGGCTGAGCTTTTTCCAGCGAGAATCTGCGGAACTGCGCAAGCTGAACGTGGCCCTGCAGCGCGAGATTGCGGAACGCGAGCGGGTTGAGAAAAACCTCGAAGTCGCTGAACAGACGCTGGAACAATCGTCGAAACTGGCCGCGCTGGGCGAGATGTCGGCGGCGGTCAGTCACGAGCTGAATCAGCCCCTTGCCGCGATGAAGACCTATCTCGCGGGCGCCAAGCTGCTCTTGCAACGCAAGCGCCCGGACGAGGCGCTGTCGTCCTTCCAGCGCATCGACGGCCTGATCGAGCGGATGGGCGCGATCACTCGCCAGCTGAAATCCTATGCGCGCAAAGGCGGGGATGCGTTCGAGGCGGTCGATGTGCGCGATTGCGTCTCGACCGCGCTGTCGATGATGGAACCGCAATTGCGCCATCGCAAGGTGCGCATCAACCGATCCATCCCGCGCGAGCCTGTGATGGTCCTTGCCGACCGGCTGCGGTTGGAACAGGTGCTCATCAACCTATTCCGCAACGCGATCGACGCCACCCGCGATGTCGAGGACGCGCAGATCGACGTGATCCTTGCCGCGGGCGACCGCGCGGTCGTGACCGTACGGGACAACGGCGCGGGCATTGATGACCTCGACCAACTCTTCGAGCCGTTCTACACGACCAAACAGCCCGGCGATGGCGTGGGGCTTGGCCTTGCGATATCGTCTGGGATCGTCAGCGATCTAGGTGGTCGATTGATTGCCCGGAATGCGCGCGCAGGCGGCGCCGTGTTCGAAATCGAATTGCCCCGCGTGAAGCAGGGACTGGAAGCCGCCGAATGACGCCCTTAACCCCAATGGAGGCCCGATGGCACAGGCCATGAAAATCGCGATCGTGGACGACGAAAAGGACATGCGGCAATCCATCGGCCAGTGGCTGGGTCTGTCGGGGTTCGAGACCGAAACCTATGGCGGCGCCGAAGAGGCGCTGAAATCCATCGGCTCGGATTATCCGGGGATCGTCATTTCCGATATCAAGATGCCGGGCATGGACGGCATGGCATTCCTGAAACGGCTCATGAGCCAGGACAGCTCGCTTCCCGTCATCATGATCACCGGCCATGGCGATGTGCCCATGGCGGTCGAGGCGATGCGGGTAGGGGCCTACGATTTCCTCGAAAAGCCGTTCAATCCCGACAAGATGACCGAAATGGTCAAGAAGGCCACGCAGCGCCGACGCGTGGCGCTCGACAACCGGGCGCTGCGGCGTGAGCTTTCGGATGGCTCGACCCTGATGAAAAAGCTGATCGGCACCTCGCCGGTCATGGAACGCCTGCGCGAGGATATTCTCGATCTCGGACAGGCCGACGGTCATGTGCTGATCGACGGCGAGACGGGCACCGGCAAGACCCTCGTCGCCCATGCGCTGCACGCCGTGGGGGCAAAGGCGGGGCGCAAGTTCGTTCTGGTTTCCTGTGCCGCCCTCGAGGAAGACGCGTTGTCCAAGCGCCTCTTCGGCCCGCAAGAAGACGGCCTTCACGCGCTGGAAGAGGCGCGGGGCGGAACGCTGGTTCTGGACGGGATCGAGGCGCTGCCTGAGGCGCTGCAAGGCAAGCTGCTGACCTGGATCAACGATCAGGGCACACCGCCCGAAACGCGGATCGTGGCGATTTCCAACCTGCAGGAGCAGGGCAAGACCTGCGAGGATCGCCTGCGCCCCGACCTCTACTATCGCCTTGCCGCGATGAAGATCACCGTGCCCCCGCTGCGCGTGCGCGGCGAGGATACGCTGACGCTGTTCACCCATTTTGGCGATCTTTTCGCCGAGGAATATGGTTGTGACGCGCCGAAGGTCACCGCGCAGGAAGCCGCGCAGCTTCTGCAGGCGCCGTGGCCCGGCAATATCCGCCAGCTCATCAACGTGGCCGAACGGGCGGTGCTGCAGAACCGGCGCGGCACAGGCACCATCGCATCGCTTCTGATGGATGGCGGGGAAGAGGTGCAGCCTGTCATGACGACCGAAGGCAAGCCGTTGAAGGAATATGTCGAAGCGTTTGAGCGGATGTTGATCGACAACACGATGCGCCGCCACAAGGGCTCTATCGTCGCCGTCATGGACGAGCTGTGTCTGCCGCGCCGTACGCTTAACGAAAAGATGGCGAAATACGGGCTGCAGCGGTCCGACTATCTTTGACAGAGGTCAGGATCGTCAGCCTGAACGCCTGGGGGGGCAGTGCTGGGACGCGATGCAGCCTTGGCTTGCTGGGCTGAAGGCAGATGTGTTCTGCGCGCAAGAGGTCACCCATGCGCTGGATGAGTGCCCGGACTGGCTGCACTATGGCGATGCGTTCCGCGCGCTCGACCAGCGGTCCGACCTGCTGAACGATATCTCGGGCGCCTTGCCGGATCACCATATGCGATTTGCGCCGGCCACGCGCGGCAGTTTGCAGGACGGGCAGGGCAGCGATCACCCTTCGGAACATGGTGTTGCCCAGTGGATCGCACCCGGCCTGACGGTGGTCGGGCAGTGGCAAGGCTTTGTCCATGGCAGCTTTCGCACCGGTGGCTGGGGGCCGGAGCCTGTGCCTCGCAGCGCGCAGGTCACGCGGCTGGCGACGGCAGCGAATGAGACCTTCGTTGTGGCCCATACCCACGGGCTGCGCGACCCGTCGGGCAAAGGCGACACTGATCTGCGCCGCGCGCAATGGGAACGGTTCGCTGCGGCCATCGAAGAGGTGCGCGGCCCCGGTGATCCGGTCGTGGCCTGCGGCGACATGAACGTGCGCCCCGGCAGCGAGATGTTCGATATCCTTGGCGGGATCGGCCTGACCGATCTTGTCACCACGCGCGGGTTCGAAAGCACCAGAACGGCGCTTTACAGCAAGCCCGAGCGTCACGCGAATTACATGCTGGTCTCGGACCTTGACCGTGCAACATTCTTCGACGCGCCCGCAACGCCAGAAGTGTCCGACCACCGGCCCCTGATCCTGTCCCTCCGGTTGGGCTGAGGCCCGCGGAACAAGAGGCGAACGCTTTGCATTGGCCTCCTGAACACCTCTTCCGTCTCGGGGATCGGCGGCGATTGGGAAATGTCCGGCTACTGTATCTCGAATGGTGCGGCGTCGAACGGACAGCCGAATTTCGCCGCCGTGTAACAGCAGGGGCCGGCCGCTGGACGTGATGCGGCCCGGCCAGTTAAGGACACGCCATGGGCCACGGCCATCACCATCACGTCGACCCGGACGCAGGCGACCGCAGGGTCATCGCTGCAATCGCGGTCAATATGGGGCTTACGGTCGCCCAGGTGATCGGGGGGCTGGTGTCTGGCTCGCTGTCCCTGATCGCGGACGCGCTGCACAATTTCTCGGACGCGATTTCGCTGATCATCGCGTTCGGTGCGCGCAAGATCTCCCGAAAGCCGCGCGATGCCGAAATGACCTTCGGCTATGGCCGGATCGAGGTCGTGGCGGCGCTGATCAACTACACCACTTTGATTGTTATCGGACTCTACCTGCTCTACGAGGCTGCCTTGCGTTTCGCCGATCCGCACCCGGTCGAAGGCTGGATTGTCGTGGTGATCGCAGGCATCGCGCTGGTCGTCGATCTGGCCACGGCTGCGCTGACCTATGCCATGTCCAAATCCAGCGTGAACATTCGCGCGGCCTTTCTGCACAACGTGGCCGATGCACTGGGATCGGTCGCCGTCATCCTCGCCGGAACGCTTATCCTTCTCTTTGACTGGCGGCTGATCGACCCCGTAGTGACGGTGATGATCGCCGGATATATCCTCTGGCAATCGGCGCGTGAGATCGGGCCGGTCATTCGCATTCTGATGCTCGGCGCGCCGCCCGAGATCGAGACGCGGGCGGTGCTGGATACGGTGCGCGGCATTGACGGCGTGACCGGCATTCACCATGCGCATTTCTGGCAGATGGACGAACACCGTGCCGCGCTTGATGCGCATGTCGTGATCGCGGCAGGCCGCTGGACCGAGGCGGATGCGATCAAAGACCGGATCAAGGCCGCGCTTCGGGGCCGGTTCGATATCCGGCACAGCACGCTGGAACTGGAATGCGCGCGCCATGCCTGCGACGCACCGACAGAATTCGGCGGCGAGGGGAACACCGGCCCACGGTCGGTGAATTCCGTGGACGATCGCTGATAAGAGACCCAAATCGACAGGTTCTTCGTCGAAAATAACCGTCACAATGCGCCATTGGTGCGCATCCGGAAACAGTGATCGAAACGGGCCGAACAGCGCGATTGAAGCGCTTTTTCACGACTCCGCTGACCTCGCGTTCATTTTCAGCATTGTATTGGAACCCTCATGGGGCATAAGGTCCCCCTTACGGCGGCGTGTCTCAAGACAGGCGCGCGCCCGGAAAGTTTCCCTGATTTGCAGGGCCATCGCGGCAGACAAGATGATCGCCGTGACCTCGGATCAGACCGGAAAGCGGCCCCCAAGGCCGACATCATGTCCGCAGGCCCAGGCCGACGCGGACCCCATAACGGGCGGGATTTCCCTTTGCGGACCCGCCGGAGAAGAAACGCGATGAGGCTGAGAGGCGACATCAGAATGGGCAAGCTGGCCGTACTGCGGCCCGCGCTCATTCGACCTCACGCCCACGCTCGAACAAGATACCTCAGCGACTGGATTGCGCCCCCGGGCGACAGGACAAGTGCGTCGAGGTCAAGGAAAACATGGCCAAGAAAATGCTCATTGACGCCACCCACGCGGAAGAAACCCGCGTCGTGGTCGTCGACAACAACAAGGTCGAGGATTTCGACTTTGAGTCCGAAAACAAGCGGCAGCTCGCCGGGAATATCTATCTAGCGAAAGTCACGCGGGTCGAACCGTCGCTGCAGGCGGCGTTCATCGATTACGGCGGCAATCGCCACGGCTTTCTCGCCTTCTCGGAAATCCACCCCGATTATTACCAGATCCCCGTGGCCGACCGCGAGGCACTGCTGGCCGAGGAACGCGCTTACGCCGAAGCGATGAGCCGCGACGAGGACGAGGAAAAGCAAAAGCCCCGTCGCCGCCGCCGCTCGCGTCCCAAGGCTGCCGAGACCGACTCTGACGATGCGGTCGAGACTAGGGACGTCTCCAGTGACGACATCCCCGGCATGGGCGTTGTCGATCTGGACGAGGGCGAAGAGGACGAAACCGAAATCGCCACGCCCAGCGACATCGTTGATGCGTCCCCCGGTGGCACCGGCGGGGCCGAGGCGGAAACGCACCCGAACGAAGATGGAACGCCGGACGATCAGACCGAAGCCTCTGACGATGAAGACGAAGACGAGGCTCAGTCGGCGTCCGACAAGGACGGCGATATCGAATCCGTCGCCGACGATGATGTCTCCGAGGAAATCCGCCAGCCGCGCAAGCCGCGCCCGCGCAAGTACAAAATCCAGGAAGTCATCAAGGTCCGCCAGATCCTGCTCGTGCAGGTCGTCAAGGAAGAGCGTGGCAACAAGGGCGCCGCGCTGACCACGTATCTCTCTCTTGCGGGCCGCTATTGCGTCCTGATGCCCAACACTGCGCGCGGCGGCGGCATCAGCCGCAAGATCACCAACGCCGCTGACCGCAAGAAGCTGAAAGAGATCGCGAATGAACTGTCGGTGCCGCAAGGCGCGGGCCTCATCATCCGCACCGCAGGATCGCAGCGCACCAAGACCGAGATCAAGCGCGACTACGAATACCTGCAGCGCATGTGGGAACAGATCCGCGAACTGACGCTGAAATCCATCGCGCCGGCGAAGATCTATGAAGAGGGCGACCTCATCAAACGCTCGATCCGCGATCTTTATAACCGCGAGATCGACGAGGTCTGGGTCGAAGGCGAGGCCGGCTATCGCACGGCCAAGGACTTCATGAAGATGATCATGCCGTCCCACGCCAAGAACGTGAAGAACTACAACGACGCGATGCCGCTTTTCGCGCGCTACCAGGTCGAGACCTATCTCGGTGGCATGTTCAACCCGACCGTGCAGCTGAAATCGGGCGGCTACATCGTCATCGGCGTGACCGAGGCGCTGGTGGCGATCGACGTGAACTCTGGCCGGTCTACCAAGGAAGGCTCGATCGAGGATACCGCGCTCAAGACCAACCTTGAGGCGGCCGAGGAAGTCGCACGCCAATTGCGTCTGCGTGACCTTGCGGGTCTTATCGTGATCGACTTCATCGACATGGAAGAGCGCAAGAACAATGCCGCCGTCGAGAAGCGTTTCAAGGACAAGCTGAAGGTCGATCGCGCGCGCATCCAGGTGGGCCGCATTTCCGGCTTCGGCCTGATGGAAATGTCGCGTCAGCGTCTGCGTCCCGGCATGCTCGAGGCGACGACCCAGCCTTGCACCCATTGCCATGGCACCGGCCTTATCCGGTCGGATGACAGCCTTGCGCTGAACATCCTGCGCCAGCTTGAGGAAGAGGGTGTGCGCCGCCGCTCGCGCGAGGTGCTGGTCACCGCGCCCGTGGGCATCGTCAACTATCTGATGAACATGAAGCGCGAACATCTTGCGCAGATCGAGGCGCGTTACGGCATGGCCGTGCGGGTCGAGGCGGACCCGATGCTGGTGCCGCCGGATTTCTCGATGGAGAAGTTCAAGACCGCGACGCGCCCGGTGCCCGAGGTCACGCATGTCGTGTCCGCAGATGCCGCGCTGATGCCAGAGGTCGAGGACGAAGACGAGGATACCACGGTCGAGGAAGAGGCGGTTCAGGAGACCCCCGAGACCGAAGAGGCCGAGGATCGTCCCAAGAAGAAGCGTCGTCGTCGGCGTCGTCGCCGGGGTGGCAACCAGGACGGTGACGGTCAGGACAATGGCCAGAATAACGGCCAGAGCAATGGCGATCAGGACAGCTCTGACGATCAGAACGGTTCTGACGAACCGGCACAGCAGCCGGTGGAAGCGGCGGCCGATGCGCCTGAAGGCGAGGCCCAGGACGAAAAGCCCAAACGCCGCCGCCGGTCGCGCCGCAAGCCCGAGCCGGAGGCTGAGACAGCGTCCGAGGATGCTGCGGCTGAAGGCGCCCCCGCCGCCGAAGCCGCGCCTGAAGCCGAGGCAGAGCCTGCGCCCGAAAAGCCCAAGCGCCGCCGCAGCCGTGCAAAGGCCGCGCCAGCCGAGGCCGAAGCGCCCGTCGAGGAGGCACCTGCACCCGAAGCCGCGCCAGAGCCGGAACAGGCCACCGCGCAAGAACCTGCGCCGGAACCTGAGCCTGCCCCCGAGCCTGAAAAGGCTGCAGAGCCCGCGCCTGAACCGGAACCAGCGCCCGAGCCTGAAAAGTCGGCAGAGCCGAGCCCCGCGCCGGAACCCGAGCCCGAGCCTGAAATGGCAGAAGCGTCGGCAGAGGACTCGAAAAAGCCCAAGCGTCGGGGCTGGTGGTCGCTGGGCCGCTAAGCCTTGCCGCACCTCACAACAACGAAATGGCCGCGCCCTGAACCGGGCGCGGCCATTTCCGTTTTGCGCCTGCAGGTCCGCCAGCCCGGCGTAATTATTTCGACCTGATCACCAAAGGATCACCGGCTTTGAGGTGACGTTCGCCGCAACCTCGTATATCGCAGGACGAAAGACCTGCGAGGGCCCATGTTCGGCATTGAAATCATCGACGCGAGCCTTGTCCCGGCCATGATCGTGGCGCTTCTGGGCGGTCTTCTCAGTTTCCTCAGCCCTTGCGTGTTGCCTATCGTGCCGCCGTACCTTGCTTATATGGGCGGAATTTCCATGACCGAGATGGGCGAGGAACGCGCGCGGCGCGGGCCGGTGATGCTGGCCGCATCCTTCTTCGTCCTTGGCCTGTCGACGGTGTTCCTGTTTCTTGGCTTCACCGCCTCGGCCATCGGGACGTTCTTTCTGCAAAATCAGGACTGGTTCGTCACCATCGCGGGGATCATCGTGATGGTCTTCGGCGCGCATTTTGTGGGCGTCTACCGGATCGGGTTCCTTGACCGAGAGATGCGCATGGATGCGGGCGACCGGGGCGGATCGGCTGTCGGCGCCTATGTGCTTGGCCTCGCCTTCGCGTTTGGCTGGACGCCCTGCATCGGCCCGCAACTGGGCGCTATCCTGTCGATTGCCGCGTCCGAGGCCTCTCTCGCCAAGGGCACTTTTCTGTTGGGCGTCTACGCGCTTGGCCTCGGCGTGCCGTTCCTGCTGGTCGCCGCTTTCTTCCCGCGCCTTCAGGGGCTTATGGGCTGGATGAAACGCCATATGGAGCGGATCGAGCGGATCATGGGCCTTTTGCTGTGGACCGTCGGCCTGATGATGCTGACCGGCCAGTTCACCGCGTTTTCCTGGTGGCTATTGGAGCAGTTCCCGGCGCTTGCGACGCTTGGCTGAAAGCCGGGGCTCAGGCGGCCATGTGCAGAAGCTGCGCTTCGTACTGTTTCAGGCAGGGGCGGGCGGACGGCCCATGGGCATTCGGATGGCTGCGCAGGTCCGGGAAGATCGCGAAAAGCTCTTCGCGGGCATCCTCGGCCATCCCATCAAGTCCCACATGGCGTGCGTGAAAGCTCTCGGTTGCGGCGCCGTTGGCGTAGATCACCTCATGCCGGTCGAACATCAGATGGATGTAGCTGACAAGCGGCTGCGGAACGGCCAGCACGTCGCGCCCGTCGATCAGGTGTTTTGCAGCGACCAGAACCTCGTCGCACCCGAAGAGAATCTCGGCCTTGTAGCCGGTGAAGAGGAACCGGTGCTGCGGCGATACAAGAAGTGCATCATCGGCCCCGTCGAGCACATGCGCCGCGACCCGGACCGGGGCAAAGCGGTCGGTTCCCGGCACGGTGCTTTGCCCGATCCAGCGCACCGGTTGGGGTCCGTTGTCGCGGGTCACGACCATGTCGCCCGCCCGCAGGCTTTCCACCGGGCGCGGACCCATCGGCGTCAGAATCCGCGCGCCTGAGGTAAAGCAGATGATGTTCTCGATTTCCGAGAAGGTGACGAGCGTCCCGTCGCCCAGCGTGTAAGAGCCAGAAAGACCGCCCGCCGCGTCGTCGGTGTTGGTGAAGGTGATGTCGTCCTGGGTGAACCCCTCGGACAGGTACAGCGTGTCGCCGCCCGTCTCGTCGCCTTCGCCGCCGATGATCGAGATGGTGCCGACACCGGTCTCGGTCGGGGTCTGAACGCGGAAGACGTCATCGCCGTCGCCGCCATAGGCTGTGTCGTTCTCGCCCACAAGGATCTGGTCGTCGCCGCCCTCGCCGTAAAGCGTGTCCGCTCCGGCGCCGCCGTCGAGGGTGTCGTCGCCCGCGATGCTGTCGTCCCCGATGATGAGCGAGCTTGTCGCCAGATCCTCGGGTGATCCGCCGGGCCGCGTGACCTGTCCAGACAGGACGTTGCCGCCGCCGTTTTCCCAGTAGCGGACCTCGATCGTGTAGGTCTCGCCCTCTTCGAGCGTCACGTCGCCGAAGCGTGTGGCGGGCGCCTGGTGGAAGTCGTTGTTCATGAACTGGGCGGTTCCGCCGCCCTGGTTCGTGAAGGTGAGT
The DNA here is from genome assembly GCA_965662745.1 of uncultured Paracoccaceae bacterium. GTDB lineage: Bacteria > Pseudomonadota > Alphaproteobacteria > Rhodobacterales > Rhodobacteraceae > Anianibacter. The sequence goes on along the minus strand of CBFIJK010000018.1, from coordinate 10,648 downwards.
GCGTTGCCCTGGCTGTCGAAGATCTGGATGGTCGAGCCATCGTCCGAGGTGGTCTCGAACCGGTAGACCCCGTCCTGGTCTGCGACCAGATTCGAGCTGTAGATGACGCCGAAGTCGTTCGGGTCGCCCGGTCCGCGCGCCTCTTGGCCCTGGGTCGCGACGTCGAACTCGTCGGTCGTGCCCGAGGCGGAAAGCGTGCCGCTTTCGATGTCGAAGGCCTGGCCGTTGGCCGAGCTGAAATTGTAGGTATAGACCTCGTAGGTCCAGCGCTCGGCCGGGCCGCCGTCACCATAGAGCACGTCATCGTCGGCGCCGCCGTCTAACGTATCGTCGCCGACACCGCCGATCAGCGTGTCGGTGCCGCCTTGTCCCAGAAGCTCGTCGTTTCCGCTGCCGCCTTCGAGCTGGTCAGAGCCGCCGCCGCCGTCAAGCGTGTCCGCGCCGTCCCCGCCGGTCAGTGTGTCCGCCCCGCCTTCGCCATATAGCTCGTCACTGCCGGAGCCGCCGTCGATCGTGTCGTTTCCGGTGCCGCCATAGACGATGTCGTCGCCAAGGCCCGCGCTTACGGTATCGTTGCCGCCGAGCGCGTAGATCACGTCGTCGTTGAACCCGGCGCCGGTCAGGCCGTCGCCGTTGTCCACCCGGTCCGAACCTTCCGAGACAGGCTCGATATAGCTGCCGTCGATGACGTCCGCGCCGCCCGTGCCCGTAATCTCGCCGTCGTCCCAGCCCTGTGCGACGCGGTCGGCGCCCAGGTTCGTGTTGGTGCTGTTGGTGACGGTGTCGAGCGTGATCGACTGGATCGGAAACGCCTCGAAGATCGTGACATCGCCGTTCGAGCTGATCTCGGGCGCGAGGAACAATTCGCCCGTGGTCGATTGCGCAACGACGGCTGTCACCGTGGCCGTCGTGCCGTTGACGTAGGTAATCGTGGCGCTGAAGACGCTCAGGCCGTCGAAGGTGAAGGTTTGCGCGCCGCTGCCGATGTCGGTCGTGAACTGGTCGTTCGTCGCGTCATTGTTCATGTCCAGCGCGCCGGACGCACCGCCGTTGTCGATGGTGGTGACGCTTGTGATGTGGTCGTAGAGCGGGTCGCCCGAGGTGCCGAAGCTCTGGTTTTCGAACAGCGAGGCGTTCTCCGCGTTGCTGTTGCCCTCGGTCGGATCGAGTGTCGTCGGGTTGTTCCCGAGATAGATCCAGTTGAAGGTCGTCGGCATGCGGTTGGCTCCCCATTTGTTTCCATTCCGGCTACAGACGCACTGTGTCGCGATTGGGATTGAATTATGGCGAAAATTGGATCGCTCGGGCGCGCGTTGATCCGAAAATACGTCGCCCCGTGGCCCCTTTAGCGCCGGACGACCCCGCGCGGGCATATTCTTGCCAGAATTTTCGGCTATCCTGAGGTCATGGACGGAAGCGGTCAGATGCGCAACGAGGCACCAAGGCAGGTGCGAAAGCGCCGGGTGTTCTACATCCCGGGCTACGATCCGATTCATCCCCGCCGCTACAGAGAACTCTATCGCACCGAAGCGGCGCGTCAGGCCAAGATCTCAGGGCATGAGATCACGCTTGCCCCGAAATCTGTCGGCGGGCGCTATGGCTGGCATGTTTCGGCACGGATCGAAGGCGAGGCGGTCGAGACCGATATCGAGGTGCTCGTCTGGTCCGACATCGTGCGCGAGTCGATGGAGGCGGGGATCGCCGCGACCTATGTGCAGATGGCCCGCACCGCGTGGACCTATATCGCCACCGGCACGCTGTTTCGGTTGATGCGGCTGCGGAAGGGGCCGGTGATTGCGGCGCTCTACCCGGTCTTCATGTTGATCTGCCAGGCCGTCCTGTCACTACTGATCGGCGCGGCGGTCTTCTGGGGCGTCACGGCGGCGGGCGGCGCGCTCGCGGGCCTTCTAGCTGGTGAAAAGCTGGTCACCGCGCTATCAGCGGCCTGCATGGCGCTTGGCGGGGTCTGCGGGATCACGGCGGCTTACGCGATGCTGCGCTGGTTCAAGAAACGCGACGGGGTCTTTTTCGCCCATTACCTGATGCACGACTACGCCTTTTCCGCGCGCTGGAACGGGGCCAACCCCGAGGCGCTGGAACGGCGCATGGCAGAGTTCGGCGACGCGATCGAGGCCGCGCTGACCTCTGACACGGACGAAGTTCTGATCGTCGGCCATTCCTCGGGCGCGCATCTGGCGGTGTCGATCCTGGCCGATCTCATCCGCGCAGGCCGGGTGCCGGATGACGGGCCGATCCTGTCCTTCCTGTCGCTCGGGCAGGTCGTGCCGATGATGTCCTTCCTGCCTGCCGCGCACCGTCTGCGCGCCGATCTCAATTACCTGTCCAACCGCGAAGAGCTTGCCTGGGTCGATGTCACTGCGCCGGGGGACGGCTGCGCCTTCGCGCTCTGTGATCCTGTGGCGGTCAGCGGCGTGGCGCCCGAGGATCAAAAGTGGCCATTAATCCTGTCGGCGGCCTTCACCCAGACGCTTGCGCCTGAGACGTGGAAGGCCCTGCGCTGGCGCTTTTTCCGGCTGCATTTTCAGTATCTTTGCGCCTTCGACCGGCCTCGTGACTACGATTATTTCCGCATCACCGCGGGCCCCCAGACGCTGGGCGCACGCTATGCCGGGCGGATGCCGTCGAAAAGTCGGATCACGGCGGCCGCCTCGCGCTATACCTCGATGACCGCATGATCCCGCCCAAGCCTGCCTCTCGCCCGGCGCGCGTGTCGCTGTGGCGGTATTTCAAGCTGTTCCGGCAGGACATCCTGTCGGCGCAGCCCGCGCGGCTCTATCGGGCGTGGATGGCGGAATTCAAAACGCCGTTCTTTCGGTCCTACCTTATCAACCAGCCCGAGCTTCTGGACGAGGTCTTGCAAGAACGTCCGATGGATTTCCCGAAATCGGATCGCGTGGGCGAGGGGCTGCGCCCGCTTCTGGGCCAGTCCGTCTTCCTGACGAATGGCGAGACATGGCTGCGCCAGCGCCGCATCATCGATCCCGCGTTCGAAGGTGGTCGCCTGCGCGATACATTTCCTGCGATGCTGGCGGCGGGGCAGGCGGCTGTTGCGCGCCTTGCCGCGTCGCCCGGCATTGTCGAGATTGAGGAAGAGGCGAGCCATGCCGCGGCCGATGTCATCTTCCGCACCCTGTTTTCCATCCCCATCGACCATCACATCGCCTCTGAGGTGTTTCACCGTTTCCGCGACTATCAGCGCAGCCAGCCGATCCTGAACCTTGCGGCCTTCCTGCCGCTGCCCCGCTGGCTGCCGCGTGGACATCGGCGCGAGACGCGCCGCTCTGCCGCCATCATCCGGGGGCTGATCACCGACCTGACGCGTGCCCGTCAGGACGAGATCGCGGCTGGCACCGCACCCGACGATCTGGCGACCAAGATCATGACGACTGCCGATCCCGAAACGGGCGAGACCTTCAGCGCCGAGGAGATGGTCGATCAGGTGGCGATCTTCTTTCTGGCCGGACATGAAACCAGCGCCTCGGCCCTTGGCTGGGCGCTGTATCTTCTGGCGCTTTACCCGGATGTGCAGGCGCGGGTGGCCGAAGAGGTGGCCGCATTGCCAGACACCCCGGCGTTTTCGGATTTCTCGAAACTGCGCCTGACCCGCGACGTCTTTCGCGAGGCGCTGAGGCTATACCCGCCCGTCCCGATGATGGTGCGCGAGACGGTCCGGCCCGAAGAATTCCGTGGCCGCCGGATCAAACGCGGCGCGCAGGTTGTGCTGAGCCCCTGGCACCTGCATCGCCACGAACGGCTTTGGGACCGGCCGGATGAGTTCGACCCCGACCGCTTTGCGACAGAGGCCGGAAAGCAAAGTCAGCGGGACGCCTACATGCCGTTTTCCGCCGGCAAGCGCGTCTGCACCGGCGCTGGGTTCGCGATGGCCGAGGGCACGCTCTTGCTGGCGCTGATGATCCGGGCCTTCCGGTTCGCGGTTGTCGACGGGGACGTACCGGTCCCTGTGGCATATCTGACGGTTCGGTCGAAAGACGGGATTCGGCTGAAGGTGACAAAGCGTTAGAGCCCGCGAAATGGCAGATCTATGCACCGGCGTGTCGTCAATGCGCGGACTAAAGCCTTACGCCAGTACGATCCCCATCACGACACACATCAGCCCGATCGCCGACACCGCCAGCGCCGCAAGGTTTACCGGCACGACGCGTTGCAGGCGCGCGCGCATCGCCTCGTCCGAAAGGTTCGCGCGCTTGGCGCGCGCCACGTCAATGATGCACCAGACGAGCCCGGCCAGCCCAAGCGCCGAAATCCCGCTTCCGATCCAGACCAGCCATTCCATGTCGCATCTCCTGTTGCCGTTCCCCGGCTACCGCGAAGCGCATCTGTCCACAAGCCGCGCGCCCCATCTTGCGGGCCGGGCAGGGGGGCGCTATCCCACGGCTTTCGGACCCCGAACATTGAGGCAAGGCAGATGAGCGACACCGCGACCAATCCCGACAGCTACCGCGTCACCGCAGACGAATTGCGCCAGTTCATCGAACGCTTCGAGCGGCTGGAGCAAGAGAAAAAGGACATTGCCGAAAGCCAGAAAGAGGTGATGGCCGAGGCGAAAGCGCGCGGCTACGACACCAAGGTGATGCGCAAGGTCATCGCGCTGCGCAAGCGCGACAAGGACGACATCGCCGAGGAAGAAGCGGTGCTCGAGATGTATAAAGAAGCGCTTGGCATGTAACGTGCATCCCCCGTCTGATGCGGGGGCGCTTTACTTAAGGCGGGTTTCGTCCTAGCTGATCCGCCATGGCCGACCAAAACGCTCAAGTAAGATCCGCCCTGCCGCGCCTGCGTCTTTCTGCCTGGACGCTGGGCGCGGTGATTATCGCGGCGCTGGTGCTGATGCCCATCGTCAGCGTCGGCTGGATCGCCCTGAACCCAACAGAAAACATCTGGCCGCATCTGCTGTCCACGACCCTGCCGCGCTACCTGGGCAATTCGCTGATCCTCGCGCTGTCGGTTGGCGCGATCACGGCGGCCATCGGCAGCGGCGCGGCCTGGCTTGTGGCGGTCTACCGGTTTCCGGGGGCCAAGCTTCTCGAATGGCTGCTGTTATTGCCACTCGCCATCCCCGCCTATGTGGGCGCTTATGCGCTGGTCGATTTCCTGGAATACGCGGGGCCGGTGCAAACGGCGCTGCGCGGCCTCTTCGGGTGGGAGACCGCGCGCGACTACTGGTTCCCCGAGATCCGGTCCATGGGTGCGGCAATCCTCGTGATCTCATCCGCGCTTTTCCCCTATACCTACCTGCTGGCCCGCACCGCGTTCCGCGAACAATCAGGGGCTGCCTATGAGGTCGCGCGCACGCTGGGCGCAGGCCCGTGGCGGCGGTTCTTCTCCGTCGGCCTGCCACTGGCGCGCCCGGCCATCGCCGCAGGCACCGCGATCGTGATGATGGAAGCGCTGTCTGATTTCGGCACAGTCGATTATTTTGCGGTCCAGACGCTGACGACGGGCATTTTTTCGGTCTGGCTGCAATCGGCCAATGCGGGCGGTGCGGCGCAGCTGGCCTCGGTCGTGCTGATCCTGATCTTCGTGCTCGTCGCGATGGAAAAGACCTCGCGCCGCCACTTGCGCCATTTTCAGACCGCGCGTCACCCGCGCCCCGTCTCGCGGATTCCGCTGACGGGTGTGCGGGGGTGGCTGGCAACGCTGGCCTGCGCCGTGCCTTTCGCGTTCGGCTTTGTCCTGCCCGCAGCGGTGATCCTTGACCATGCGCTCGCCAATCCCGGCTACTGGGTCGATCCGGGGCTTTTGCGCGCGCTATGGCACACGCTGTCGGTGGGCGGGCTTGCGGCAGCCATCACCGTCACGGCGGCGCTGTTCATGGTCTGGGGCGTCCGCCAGACGGGAAGGGGCCTGCCGCGCGCGCTGCTGCCGCTGACGACCATTGGCTATGCCGCGCCGGGGGCAGTGCTGGGCGTGGGCCTACTGATCCCCATGGCGGCGGCGGACAACTGGGTCGCCGACCAAATCCTCGCGCTGACAGGGTACGACATCGGTCTCGTCATGACGGGATCGGCCTTTGCCATCGTCTACGCCTATGCCGTGCGGTTCTTCGCCATCGCGCAAGGGGCAGCGGATGCGGCGATGGGGCGCGTGTCGCCCTCGCTAGCCATGGCGGCGCGGTCATTGGGCCGGTCCTCGGGCGCGACGCTGCGGACGATCTACGTCCCGCTCATGCGGGGATCGGTCGGAACGGCGCTGCTCTTGGTCTTCGTCGATTGTGTGAAGGAACTTCCCGCGACGCTTTTGTTAAGGCCCTTCGGCTACAACACGCTGGCCACGCGGGTCCATGAAAAAGCTTCGCTAGAGCAGATCGGCCAAGCCGCGCCCGCCGCCGTTCTGGTGATCGGCGTCGGCCTCCTCGCCGTCCTTCTTCTGGCGCGCGCAAACCGATCAGAGATGCTCTAGTCACACCCTCTTGCGCTAACCTGTGCCTTTGATTAGGGAACGCGCGGGGCCGGTCTAGCTCAGCTGGTAGAGCGTCTGATTTGTAATCAGGGGGTCGGGGGTTCGAGTCCCTCGACCGGCACCAACAAACACTGATTTCATTGAGAAATTCCGCGTTTCCGGTTTTCAGCCCCACATTGAGTCCCACACTCCGACGCCGACTGAATATAGGCCTGCACATCGGCCACCATCCCGAAAGTCATGCGCCCTCGCTTGAAGCGGCGTATGTGCCCCGCCTTCATCCAGCGATAGAGGGTGGGGCGCGAGATACCGAACACGGCCTGCGGGTCCTTTGGGCGGCATGTCACGGGGGTCTGTGCGTTCATGGGTTTGATCTCATTACATGACCGGCCCGAACCGGACTTTGGATGCCGGCAGGGTGCGGCGGCGCAGCACAGCCATGACCCTCCTTACGGGTCGTCGGCAATTCCAGCGCAAATTTCAGGGTTAACATTTGCGGTAACCAATGGCACCTTGAGATATGTTGAACTACGGAAAGACGAACGAGGGCTGGCTCAAGGTAGATCTATGACTGTAAGACACGTGCGTATGGCAGGCCGCGTGCAGGGTGTATCGTTCGGCGCATCGACGCGTTATTGAGCACAAGAACTCGGGATGAGTTCGCAATCTGCCGGACGGATCGGTCGGTTTCGCATGAATACTCCAAAACTCCGGGACCTCGTCGGGGCTCAACTGCCTCTGGAGGCTCCGTTTCGCGCAAGGGTGAAGAATTGAATACAGTGACTGACAGCATCTTCCTGTCCCACCCAGATCCAATGTGGATTTATGATCTGGAAACGCTGCGTTTTCTGGCTGTCAACAACGCTGCGGTCGCAAACTACGGATATTCCGACGACGAATTTCTGACAATGACCATCGCCGACATCCGCCCGAATGAAGACAGGCAGGTTCTGGTTGCCACAGTAGAAGCGCTCACCGAAGGTCGAAACAATGCCGGGGTCTGGCGGCACCAGTTGAAATCTGGAGAGATCATCCATGTCGATATCACCAGCCATGCCATCGATCATGAAGGGCGTCCTGCCAGGCTGATCACGGCACGGGATGTGACGGAAAGGATCGAGGCGGAAAGGGCCCTTGCTCGGGCGAAACGGATGCTCGAGACGGCGGGTCATTCGGCGAAGTTCGGAGCCTGGCGCTATTGCGTGGCGCGAGACCGGTTGGAATGGTCTACCGAAACGGCCCGCATCCACGATGAACCGGACGGGTTCTCGCCGACGGTTGCTGACGGCATTGCCTATTACGTCCCGGAACACCGCGAGCGTGTTACGGCGCTTTTCCACGCCTGCCTGAACGATGGCACACCGTGGAGCGAAACCTTCCAGATCATCACCGCCAAGGGGCGCAGGCTTTGGGTGCGAGCGACCGGGGAGGCGGAGCGCGACGAGTCCGGCAGGGTCGCAGTCATCCAGGGCTCTTTTCAGGATATTTCCGAACTGGTGACGGTGCGCGAACGCGCCGAGGACGCGGAAAGACTGCTGGCGATTGCCGGCGAGGCGGTCAAGCTGGGCGGGTGGCGCGTTGATTTGCCCAGCGAAAAGGTAACGTGGACGGATGGAACAGCAGCCATTCACGAACTTCCGCCTGGGACGGCCCCGACGCTTAAAGGGGGTGTCGATTATTTTGCACCCGAAGAACAGGACTCGGCGCGGAAGGCCTTTCGGGATTGCGTCGAACACGGCACGCCTTTTGACAACGTCCGCGATCTGATCACCGCAAAAGGAAACCGCATCCAAGTCCGCTCAATTGGTGTGCCCGTGAAAGATAGCACAGGCCGGATCGTTGCCGTGCAGGGCGCGATGCAGGATATCACCGAGCTGAACGCAGCGGAGCGCAAGGTCGACGAACTGAGTCATCGCCTGGCCGAGACCTTGGAAAACATAGGTGATGCCTTTTTCACAATCGACCATGAGTGGCGGTATACCTATGTCAATTCCAAGGCTGAAGACCTTATGAGGCACTCACGGAGTGAGTTGATAGGCCGCAAAGTCACTGACGTCTTTCCCGAGCTTAAAGGCAGCATTGCAGAAACCGAATATACCCACGCCCTTGATAGCGGGAAGACTGTTCGGTTCGAAGAATCCTACGCTCCCTATGGCCGCACGTTTCGGATCAGTGCCCATCCGACACCAGACGGATTAGCCGTCTATTTTTCGAACATCACCGAAGAGAGACGTCAAACAGAACAGCTGCGGCTTCTTGAGGCTGCCGTGGATCAGATCAGCGATATCGTCATCATCACGGAAACCGTCACACAAGACGCGTTGGGCAACGCCAAAATCATCTACGTCAATGATGCTTTCGAACGCATGACCGGGTTCACCCGCGACGAAGCCATCGGTCAAACACCGAGCATTCTGCAAGGGCCAAGGACCCAGCGATCCGAACTGCACCGGATTCAAAAAGCCTTTGAGACCCATTCACCGGTGCGCGCCGAGTTGATCAACTACAAGAAGTCCGGCGAGGAATACTGGCTGGAACTCGACATCGTGCCGCTTGAAAATGGTGGAGGAGAGGTCACGCATTTTGTCGCTGTGCAGCGCGACATAACTGATCGGAAGCGTGCCGAGGACGCATTGCGCGTCTCAGAGGCACGGTTTCGTCTGATCGCCGAGGCAACTGGAAACACCGTTTGGGACTGGGATATCGCTGAAGGGCGGTGGTGGTGGAGCGACGGAATGGCTCAGACATTCGGTCATCATCCAGAGCGCGAAGCTACGGATCCCACCTTCTGGCGCGAACACGTTCACGAGGACGATCAGGCGCGTCTCGACGAAAACTTCGAAAAGCTGCTTCTGGGTGAGATTGACGCATCCCACGAGCAGTATCGGTTTCGACGGGCCGACGGCACCTGGACTGATGTGGAAGACCATGCCTATCCGATCCGCGATGACGCAGGTCGCATCGTTCGGATAATCGGAAGCATGGAGGATATCTCGGATCGCCTGGATATGGAGGAGCGCCTGCGCCAATCGCAAAAACTGGAAGCCGTGGGCCAGCTGACTGGCGGCGTTGCCCATGACTTCAGCAACCTGCTCACGATCATCATGGGCAATACCGAGATGCTTCAGGACAGTCTTGACGAAGCCAGCCCGCTGCGGCGGTTTGCCGACGCGAGCGCCGTTGCGGCGGATCGCGCGGCTGAACTGACCAGTCGGCTGTTGGCATTCTCGCGCAAACAGATGCTTCGCCCCGAGGTGCTGGACGTCAACGCCCTGATTATCGACTTCGAGGATATGCTGAGTCGCACGCTGGGTGAGAATATCGACTTCAAGATCGACCTCGCCAATGACATATGGCGGTCAGAGATCGATCTTGCTCAGGCCGAAGCCGCCATTCTGAACCTTGCGATCAATGCGCGCGATGCGATGCAGGGTGGCGGGTCATTGACCATTGAGACAGCGAATGTGGTTCTCGACGACGCCTATGTCTCGAGCGAACCTGACTTGGCTGCCGGGGAATACGTGGTCATCGCCGTCAGCGACACCGGGCACGGCATTCCCAAGGACCAGATCACCCAGGTCTTCCAGCCGTTCTTCACCACCAAAGCTGTTGGGCAGGGAACGGGGCTTGGCTTGAGCATGGTGCACGGCTTCGTCAAGCAGACGGGCGGTCATATCCGGATCTATTCCGAACTAAACGAAGGCACGACCGTCAAGCTGTATTTTCCCCGGCATGTCGGGGACCAAGACGAGAAGGGCAACACATCGCCAGACAGGTCCTTGCAACGTGGTCAGGAGACCATTCTGGTGATCGAGGACGACGTCCTGATCTTGCAACAGTTGATGGCGCAACTGACCGGGCTGGGTTACCGGGTCGTCACGGCGTCGGCCGGCTCCCCGGCGCTGGACATCCTGCGTGCGAGATCGGGTATTGACCTGCTCTTGACCGATGTGATCCTGCCTGGCGGCATGAACGGACGTCAGATTGCCGACGCCGCACTGGTGATCCATCCCGACCTCAAGGTGCTTTTTACCTCGGGCTATTCGGAAAACGCGCTTATGCACAACGGACGGCTGGCGTCAGACGTCAACTTTCTGGGCAAGCCCTACCGCCGGTCCGAACTCGCCGCGAAGGTTCGGGAGGTGTTGGATACCTGACCATCAGCAACCGAAAATTCTTGCGGGTCGGCAGCGCAATGGGCGCGTGA
>CBFIJK010000017.1:0-61148 GCA_965662745.1 uncultured Paracoccaceae bacterium | reverse complement strand
GGCACGTCGCTGTCGCAGCGGTCCGCATGCACCGCGCCGCCTTCGACAAGGGAATAGTCGCCCGGAACGGTCGGAACTTCGGTGCCGTCCTCTTCGATATGCACCCAGTTGCCCGAGATGCTGAGGCCCCAGTAATCATTGGTGTGTGTGTGCATCGGCAGGGCGACGCCCGGGTCCATCTTGAAAAGCCACGCCGCGCCGGTCGCGTCGTCGCCCCAGGCGAGCGCCAGTTGCACGCCCGGGATGGGCGCATCGACCCATTCCACGTTTTCGAGGGAGACATGGTTCTCGCCATGCGCGTGGCTTTCGGCGAAGGCGCTTGCCGTAAGAAGGGTGGCCGCAGCGGCGGCGATCAGGGTCTTCATCATTGTGCTAGTCCTTTGGTTTGCGGGGTGGTCGTGGTCGTATTGGATTTCTGAAAAGGGCGACGTCAGGCGTCTGCACCGAGCAAAACGGTGTCGAGTTGCATTTCCTTGAGCAGCGCGTCCTGGCGGGGTTGGGTGAAGGCGTTCACCTCGTCGACGCCCCATGTGATGCCGACGACGGTGCGCGTCGGGCGCTTGCCGGGCGCCGCACTTGCCAGCGCGAGATAGGCATCGACGACGAGTTGCGGGTCGGGGGCTTGATCGCTGTCCAGCATCTCTGCGAAGCCCGCGATCATGGTGGCAGGCACGGTGCCTAGCTCGCCATAAGAGGCCAGCACATCCTCGCGTGCGGGCGGCTTTCCGGCGGCGAGCAGATTAGATGGGAATGGCCCCGGCTCGACCAGCGCCACGTCGATGCCAAAGGGCGAAACCTCGTAGCGCAGGCTCTGGCTATAGGCTTCGAGCGCGTGTTTTGTCGCGCAATAGGTGCCGAAGAAGGGAACCGACACCCGACCAGCGATGGAGCTTGTGTTGATGATCAGCCCCGCGCCCGCCGCGCGCATCGACGGCAACACCGCCTGCATCGTACGGATCGCGCCGAAATAGTTGGTGTCCATCTGTTCCTGCGCCTGCGCGACGCTGTAGGCCTCGGTCATGCCGATATACATGATGCCTGCGTTGTTGATCAGGATGTCGACGGGCCCCTCGGCGAGGATGCGGTCGAAGCCGTCCGCCACCGATGTGTCGCTGGTGACGTCCATCTCGGCGATGGCGATGTGGGGAGAGTAGGCCTCCAGTTCCGCCTTCTTCGCCGCATTGCGCCCTTCGGCATCGCGCATCGTGCCCCAGACGCGGTCGCCGCGGTCTGCGAAAGCGCGCACTGCCGCCGCACCAAAGCCGCTGCTGGCCCCCGTGATGACGATTGTTCTTGTCGTCTCTGACATGGTGTTCGCTCCTGCTTGCCTATCGTGTTACCAAGTGGTACGAATATATGCGATAAGCCGTCAAGGCATAAAATACCAAATGGTAACAAAATGAGTGATGAAAACAGGAAACCCGCACGGGGCAGGCCGCGGACGATGGACTCGGGCAAGGTGCTCGATGTCGCGATGACGGCCTATTGGGAAAGCGATCCGGCGGATGTGTCGGTCAATTCGATCTGCCAGATGGCGGGGATCTCGAAGCCGTCGCTCTACCGCGAATTCGGCAGCGAGGACGGGCTGACCCGGGCCGTTCTTGATAGCTATGCCGAGCGGGTGCTCTCAGCCGTTTTCGTGATCGTGAAGAGCGGCGAGGGCCTGCAGGCGACGCTTGACGGCCTGATCGATTTTGCCAGCGCGGACCCGCGCATGGAAACGGGCTGCCTGTTCTACAAGATGCGCAACGGCAAGCACCGCCTGGGGCCCATGACGCGCGCGCGGGTGGAAGAGATCGACGCCGCAGCGCAGGCGGCCTATGTGGAATTCTTGCAATCGGCACGGGACGCCGGAGAGTGGCCGGAAGGCCTTTCGGTGGATGCGGGCGCGAAATACCTTGGCGAGCAGATCGCGCTTGCCATCACGCAGCGCGCCTCGGGCGAAGACCCGGCACGCATCCGCGAGATGATGACCCTGGCGCTGTCGGTGTTCCGGCGCCGGTGACGGGGTCCGCTCGCGCACTGATGCCCGACTACCTGCGCCTCTTCGCGCTGTTCGGCATCGCTGTGGTCAACGTTCAGTTCATCGCCTTTTCGGCCCTTGGAAGCATCGCCGATCCGGGCGGTGACACGGCGTTGGACGCGATCGTCCTGTGGCTTGTGAACGGATTGGCTCTTCTCAAGACCTACGGGCTTTTTTCCTTCATGTTCGGTGCCGGGCTGGGGTTCATGATGCGCTCGGCTGAGCGGCGCGGGCTGCCGTTCAGGCGCGTCTACCGCAACCGGATGATCGGTCTTGCGATCCTCGGTATCGCCCATGGCTGCCTGTTCTTTCCCGGCGACATCCTGACCATATATGCGGTCACGGGATCCGTCCTCTACCTGTGCCGCGAATGGCCGGTGCGGCGCCTTGCCCGGGTCAGCGCGGCGTTGCTTGGTCTTCAAGCTCTCATCGCGGCGCCGCTCCTCTTGGCAGCGCCAGAAACACCGCCCGAGATCCTCGCGTTCGAGCGTGCAATCCTTACGGAAGGCGGATTCTTCGACGCTGCCCTGTTTCGCAGCGTCGGTTTCGCGTTCATCCTGCCGTCCTTTCTCGTGATCCAGGGGACCGCGGCTCTTGGCTGGTTCTGCCTCGGGCTGGCGGCGGTCAAATCCGGCATGATCGACGATGCCGGGCATCCACTCTGGCGGCGAGCGCGGCGCTGGTGCCTCGGGCCGGGTGTGGTGTTCGGGCTTGCCGGGGCCGCGATCTGGCAATGGGGATCGCCTGTGCCGGGCGTGGTGCTGACGGTCGTCTCGGCGCCGGTCGCGACGCTTGGCTATCTTGGCCTGATTGCTGCCCTGTCGCAGCCGCCCGGGCCAATGCTGGCGAAGGCACTGACTGCGGGAGGGTCGAGCCTGAGCATCTACCTTGGACAGTCGATGGTACTGTCGACGATCTACTCGGGCTATGGCTTTGGACTGTGGGGCACGGTGGACCGGTTAACTGCCGTTGTGATCGCCCTCGGCGTGACAACAGGCTTGATTGGGCTGCTGTTGGTCTGGCGATCTTACTTTTCTCTAGGCCCTTTCGAATGGGTCTTGCGCAGGTTTTCCCAAGCGCGCGTCGGTGGTTAAGACCTGTCCTTCAGCCGGGGCGCATCACGTATTTCCCGTTCCTTTCAGTGCCACCCCCGTGACACTGCGAAAGAGGTTGCCCCTAAGAAATACCGCGCGTGTGTCCGCCACGGGACCTCCGCGGCCGGTCGCATTATCCTGCTTGCCCCGCGCGCATCGCCTGCGGGGTCATCCCGGTCCATTTCCGAAACGCGCGCTGGAAGGCGTTGGGGTCGCGGTATCCCACAAGATGCGCGATCTGCTGGTTGTTCAGGTGGCTTTTCATCAGATAGCGGATCGCGAGGTTCTTGCGGGTGTCGTCCAGCAACGCCTGAAAAGTCACGCCTTCCCTTTCCAGGCGCCGCAAGAGCGTGCTTCGGCTGAGGCTGAGGCGGCTACAGACATGGGCGATGGTGGGTTCGGTGATTGAAAACGCCTCGACCATCGTCGCCCGGACCCGGTCCGACAGGGGCAGGCCCTTTGACTGGATCAGCGCCTGGCTTTTCAGGTCCGCCTCGGTGGCCTGCCACAGTTCTGGATTGTCCGACACAAAGGGCAGCCGCGCGTCGCTGCGGGCATAGCTTAGCGTGGCCTCGCCTTCGCCGGGGACCTGTCCGAATACATCCTCAAGCCGTTCGCGTTCGTCCAAAGGCAAAGGAAGCCGGACCCGCAGGGGGTGGATCTGGTGCCGCGCGAGCGCGTTGGCCTGCGCGTGCAGATAGATGATCTGCGGGCTGCTGAACGAGCCGGGCAAGGGCGCGGTCGGCAGGTCCGGGCCGACGCGCACGGTAAACTCGCTGGGGCTGCGCGTCATGATGAATTGCATCGGCCCGAAAAGGCTCTTGAACTCGGCCATGCGGTTGATGCCGGTCTCGAAATCCGGTGCGGTCGACAGCGCGAAGAGAACCGGGATCGCGGGACCGCCCGCCATGCGCAGCCCCAAGAGCCGCGAGACATCCGGCTGAGCCGACAGGTCCATCATCGCGGTCCAGAGGCGCAGGTAGACATCTGCGGTCACCAGAAACGCGCGGTCGCAGCGATCCGTCGCGGGGATGCCTGCGCGGATCAGGACCTCGCCCCAGTCGACGCCGAGGATCCCGCAGATCGGGCCGGACAGGACGGCGGAGGTGTAGATCGGGGATCGCTCGTGGCTCTGCATGCAAGGGGGCCTTTCGTGCGGGGATACCGCTCCTTGCACTAGAACCGCTCGCCCTGTTCCGTGCAACAGCCCTGAGCCGATCTGCAAGTCATTGATACGATCTGCAAGGCACAAGCGGTAGCAGACGACCGTCTTTCAAGCCTAGCCTTGCGATGAAACCTGCACTCGGAGAGACCGGCTTGGACCTGACATCGAAGATCATACTCGTCACCGGCGGCGGTTCGGGCATCGCCTTCGTCGCATCGCCCGGAACGCCAGTCTATTCCGAGACCAAGGCGCTGATCCATCACTGCGCGCAGACCTTGCGCCACCAGTTGAAGCCCCACGGCATCACCGTTTTCGAAGCCCTGCCGCCCGTGGTCGATACCGAGATGGCATCGGTGCTGAAGTCCGACAACTTCAAGAAAATGAAGCCGGCCGACCTGGTGCGGGACATTCTTGAAGGGTTGCGCCGGAACCAGACCGAGATGCTGCTGGGCTAATCTCGCCAGATCAAGTGGATGAGCCGGATCGCGCCCACCTTCCTGTTCCGCCAGTTCTCCAAGACCGAGTTTCACTGACCCCAATCATCAACAAAGGAGTTACCAAAATGTCTCGCTTCAAAACGATCCTCGCCAGTCTTGGCTTCGCTGCAATCGCAACCCTTCCAGTCGCCGCTCAGGACCGCTTTCCCGATCAAATGGTTCGCACGCCTGCCGATGATATACCTTGGCAACCCCTGTTTCCGGGGGTCGAAGCCTACGCGCTCTACGGCGGACTGGAACAAGGCGTACCCACGGCCTTCATCGCCCGAACCGACCCTGGTCAGTCCATGGCAATCCCGCACACTCATTCGGACGGGTATTGGGGTTTCATCCTTGCGGGCAACCATCAGCATTGGGAAATGTCGGAACCCGATCAGGGGCCGGTCCTCACGGCGGGTTCGAGCTGGTATCAGCCCGCCGATGTGCCCCATGCGGACCTTTGCGTTGGGCCGGAGCATTGCATCACGCTTGTGACGTTCAACCAGCGCGCCGATTTCATTCCGGTTCAGTAACGCAAAGTCGACCGCGTTCGTCCCCCAAGGCGGACGCGGCCCCGACTCGCTCTATGGCGCTCAAATATTCGCGCCCACTCCCATGCCCTTGAAAGAACCCAAAATGAACGATGATCTCTATCGCGGACGCGTCAACGCGCTAGCCGTTATCAGCGCGGCCGCGTTCTTCGGCGCCAATCTCTTCATCGGGCTGTCAATGGGGGTCTACTGGCTAAGCCTGCCTCCGGCCGATTTTGTCGCGCAGTTCTTTCCCCAGTTCAGTAATTTTCTTTACACCATCATGCCGATTTTCCTGGGCATGCTGGTCGGCCTTATCTTGTCGGCCCGGCTTGACTGGGACCATGCCGCGGCGCGGCGCAACTGGGTCATCGCGCTGTGGCTTTACCTTGCCGTCTCGGTGATCACGGTCTTCTTTCACATGCCGCTCAACATGCGGCTTGCGGCGGCGATCGGATCGCCTGCCGTTGACCTTCTGGGCTTTTTCCAGGGCATCGCGGTGACGGGCCCGGTCACGGAAGACAATGACGGGTCCATCCGCGCGATCTGGCTTCTGGGCCATATCCCGCGTGTCCTGATTACCCTTGCCATCCCCGTTTACGCCCTTCGCGCGCTTCGTGCTGGGGCAAACTGACCGATCCGCGCGGCAACACAAGAGACACCCAAGATGATACACCGCAAAGCCAGCACCGCTCTGCCGCTCTGGACCGGAGCCATCCTGATCGCTTCCAGCCTTGGCCTGTCCGCACAGGCACAAGCACCGGACGTTCAGGTCCGTGTTCCCGCAAACCAGGTGGAATTCGCGCCCATCCCGATCCCCGGCGCCAGCAGCTTCGCGCTTTATGGTGGGACTGGCACGGGGCTGCCCACCGCGATGGCCTCAAGGCTGGATCCGGCGGCCTACCAGGTGTTTCCGCACACACATACCCACGGCTATTGGGCAATGGTCGTGAAAGGCCGGATGCAGCATTGGGAACTGTCAGAGCCGGACCGGGGCCCCGATCTTTTGCCCGGATCCTACTGGTTCCAGCCCGGCGGCGTGCCCCACGCCGAGAACTGCCTCGGACCCGAGATTTGCCAGGTCGTAGTGATCTTCGACGAACCGGCCGATTTCGCGCCGGTCCAGTGACCCATATCTCAAGGAGCCGTCATGACACCATCCATCCGATGGGCCATCGCCGTGCTGATGGGCATCACGATCTTTCGCATCCAGACCATCCTGTTCTTGCCCAAGGTCCAGATGTTTGGCGGTCCGGCGCCCGACGGATGGTTCGGCCCCTGGCTGAGCGACACGATCATCGGATGCTGCCTACCGGTCATGCTGTATCTCTTCTGGACCCGGCGCAGCGTCGCGGTCTGGGGTGCGCTCATCGCCTATAACGCCGTCGGCGCTTTTGATTATTCGCAAGGCCTTATCACCCAGGTGATCAGCCCTATGCCGGTGGAAATGGCCTCTGCCGCCACGGTCTTCGGGGGGATCGGCGTGTTCATGTCCGCCCAGCTTGTTGCGCTTGGCCTGCTGTTTCGCCGCGACGTGATCGCGGAGTTCAAGGACGGGGATGATGCGCATCCGCCCATTCACAGGACAAATTCCCCATGACCACTGACCTTAAGGCAGCCGTGACAATCGGCCTTTTCGGAGCGACCGGTCAGACCGGTCGCCATGTTCTGCGCCATGCCCTGAGCGAGGGACTAAGAGTGCGGGCGCTGGCGCGTGATCCGGGAAAGCTGGGGATCGAAGATGACAGACTGACCGTCATCCAGGGTGATTTCGATAATACCGAGGCCCTGCGCGAGACGGTCAATGGCGCGACCCATGTTATCTGCTGCGCGGGCGGGACCTATGGCAAAGGCTACACTTCGGGCATGATGACCCGCTTTGTCGCGCGCCTCTGGCCCCTTCTGGATGCCGAGCCTTCGGTCAGAACCTTCCTCTTCCAGTCGGTCTTCTTCGCGCCCGAACCCGATGGGTCCAATCCCGTGATCCTGAAACTGCTCGCGCCCGTCGCGGCCTATTTCACCGGTGCGGGCGGCATGCTGCGCGACAACACGGCCGTGGCGGAGTTCATCGCGAAAAATCGCGATGTGTCCTTCGGCACCATCATCACCCGCCCCGGAAAGATCGTGGACAAGCCGCGCAGCGCTGCGCTGATCGCAAGCCTGAACCCTAGTTTCGCCGCCATCACCTTCGCCGATCTCGGCGCCTTCAACGTCGGCGCGGTGCAAGACGCATCACTGCACGGCACCTATCCATTCGTCGTCCCCAAACCCGTTGGATAAGCCCATGACCGATGCCACCTATCGCAAGACCGTCAACGCCATTGCCATCCTGGCCTCTGCGGCTTTTGCCGGAGGCGGGACGCTGATCCTTCTGTCCTATGGCATCCGCTGGCTGGGGACCGATCCGCTGGTCTGGCGCGCGGGGTTCTGGGCCGAGTTCCTGAATTTCGCGATCACGATCATTCCGCTCAACATGATCACGCTGGTCGGGCTGGTGCTGTCGCTGCGGCTTGATTGGCGGGACCAGCCTGTGCGGCGGCTGTGGATCATCGCGCTCGGGCTGTATGCCGCGAATACAGTGTTCACGCTGGGCTATTTCATCCCGCAGAACATCCTCTTGATTTCAGACAATTACACCGCCGATGAGGCGTCATCGGTCCGCGCGACTTGGCTGGGCCTGCACGTCCTGCGGGTGATCATCGCCGCAGCTGTGCCTGTCTATGCCTTCCTTGCGGTCATGCGCCGGACAGAGCAAGGCGCACCGTGATGTCGCGCGGCCTATTCCTTTTCGGCCTGCGATCCCGAGCGCGCCAAGCCCTCGCGGAAGGCAACCGGTGCCTGGCCTGTCCAGCGCCGGAAGCTGCGCGAAAAGCTGTTGGCATCGCGATAGGCAAGGACGTTTGCGATCTCATCGGCGCGCAGGTTTGTCTTGGTGAGATACCGGATCGCCATATCGCGCCGCGTGGCATCGAGCACCGCCTGATAGGACGTGCCTTCCTCGCGCAAGCGCCGTTGCAGCGTGCTGCGGCTGATGTCGAGCGCATGCGCGACGTCCTCGGCCCCCGTGCGCCCCGACGGCATCAGATCGACCAGCGTCCCCCGTACCCGTTCGGCAAGCGGCGAGCGGTCGTTCTGCGCCGCAAGCTGAAGCTTGAGATCAGCCTCGATATCGGCCCAGAGGGCAGGATTTTCGGAGATGAACGGGCGTTTGGCATCCTCGTCCGAAAACGTCAGATAGGCGGTCCTGGACCGCTCTGGCATGGTCCCCAGATGTCCGGCGATCAGGCGGCGCTCGTCCTCGGGTCCATCAAAGCCCGCCGCGACGGGGCAGACCAGATGAGCCGCCGCCCCGCGAATATTCTCGACCGCGACCACAAGCTGCAGCGCGCCAAGGCTGGGGGGCATGGGAACGCGAGGATCGACACTGTCGAATTCGATGCGCAGCAGTGCACCATCCCGGAACACCCGCGTCTTGGTCGGACCCAGAAGGGACTTGTACTGCGCCATCCGCGTCATCCCGGTTTCGAGATCCGGTGCGCAGGACAGCGTGAAGAAGACCGGGATCACCGGCCCGCGCGAAATCGCGATGCCAAGGTGGAGCACGTAGTCGGGACGCGGCGACAAAACCTCCATCGTGTTCCAGCAGTCGAAATACTGCGCCGCCGTCACCCGCGCATCGGACCGGCCGCGCGCCAGATCGCCAAGGCCAGCGGTTTCCAGCATCACCTCCGGATCGACGCCCAGGATGCGGCAGGCCACGTCGGTCGCCATGAAGATGGAATATGTCTGTGATCCGTCCATGCGCCTGATCCCTTTGACCCTATCGATCAATGTCACGCGCGAGTGGCTCCTGCCAGATCATGAAGACCGATTGACCGAATTTGCATGGGTCTGACCGCATATGCATATCGCCGCCCTGTGCGGTGGACCCTAACCTCACGTTAACACAGCGCCATACCGCGCCGACGAACTGACCGGAGAACGCCATGGACCTGACGATAAACGGCACCGCGCACACGGTGGACCTTCCAGAGGACATGCCGCTCCTCTGGGCGCTGCGGGACGGCCTGAACATTACCAGCGTGAAATACGGCTGCGGCATCGCACAATGCGGTGCCTGTACCGTCCATATCGACGGGCAGGCCGTACGGTCCTGCCAGGTGGCGGTGGCCGATGTCTGGGGCGAGATCACGACGATCGAGGGCCTTGGGACACCGGATACGCTGCACGCCGTGCAATCGGCCTGGATCGCGCATCAAGTCGCGCAATGCGGCTATTGCCAGTCGGGCCAGATGATGCAGGCGGTTGATCTTCTCGCGCGCAACCCCGCGCCCACGGACGATGACATAGACACCGCGATGTCCGGCAACCTCTGCCGCTGTGCCACCTATCCGCGCATCCGCGCTGCGATCCACAGCGCCGCCGGCGCGATGCGGGAGGTCTGAAGATGAGCCGACTTGGAACCTACACGCGGCGCGGCTTTCTCGTCGCGTCAGTCGCCGTCGCAGGCGGCGTCGTCTTTGCCGCCCGCACCTATAGCGCGCTGCTTGAGAACCCACTGATCGCGGGCCTTGCGCCCGGCGAGGCAGCGCTGACCCCTTACGTCAAGATCACGTCCGATGGGATCACTCTGATCACGCCGCGCGCCGAGATGGGGCAGGGCATTCACACGACGCTCGCCTCTCTTGTAGCCGAAGAACTGGATGTCGAACTTGATCAGATCCGGATCGAGCATGGCCCGCCCTCATCAGCCTATTTCAACGGTGGTGTGGTCGAGGAAGGCTATCCCTTTCCAACGACGGACGAGGGCGCCATCGCCGAATTCGCGCGCTCGCAAAGAAATATTCCGGCGGTGTTCCTGGGCTACCAGATCACCGGTGGATCGACCTCGACCCATGACGCATATAAAAAGATGCGCCGCGCGGGGGCCGTGGCCCGTGAAACGCTGAAAGCCGCCGCGGCGGAACGCACGGGTTTGCGCGCTGCGCAACTGAACACCGAAGGCGGCGCAGTCATCCTGCCAGACGGCACGCGCATCGCCTACACCGATCTGGCGGCAGAGGCGGCAGAGATTGGCCTTGCCGACGCGCCCGAGTTGCGGCCCCGAAGCGCGTGGCGCATCCTTGGGCAGTCGCAGGACCGGCTCGACGTGGTCGACAAATCCACGGGCCTTGCGATCTATGCCAGCGATATCCGCCTTCCCGGCATGCGCTTTGGCGCGCTGCGCCGCAGTCCGTATCTGGGCGGCACGCTGAACGGCTTTGATGCCAGCGGTGCCCTTTTGATGCCCGGCGTCGATGCGGTGCTTGATATCGGCACCGGCGTTGTGGCCGTGGCCAGTGACACCTGGACGGCGATGCGCGCGCTGGATGCGGTGACATATGATTGGGCGCAGCCGGTTTATCCGGCCAGCACGGAAGGGCATTTCGAGGCGATCGCCGCCGCCTTCAATCCCGATCAACTGAACAGCCGCCAGCGTGACGACGGCGATGTCGAGACGGCGCTCGCGGGCGCAACCATCATCGAAGGCGAATACCGCGCGCCCTATCTGGCCCATGCCACGATGGAGCCGATGAGCGCTGCCGCCCTCATGCAGGACGGCGCCTTGCAGATCTGGGCGGGCACCCAGGGCCCGACGATATCGCGGCGCGAGGCGGCCCTTGCCGCCGGGATCGAAGAAGATGCCGTGACGATCACGACGACGCTTTTGGGCGGTGCATTCGGGCGGCGCGGTGAGATGGACTTCGTCCAGATCGCGGCAAAGGTCGCCGTGCAGATGCAGGGCACGCCGGTCCTTCTGACCTATCCGCGCGAGGAAGACATGTCGCGCGGTCCCTATCGCCCTGCCGCCATCGGCCGATTCCGCGCCAAGATCGCAGACGGCGTGCCGGTTGCCGTCGATATCGAAACCGCGTCGCCCTCGATCATGAGCGGCATAGACGAACGCGGCGGATCGCCCGCCCCGATCCCCGATTTCGTGCCCGACTTCACGCTGGCCCAAGCGCTTTGGGATCAGCCCTACGGGATCGAGAACTACCGCGTGAGCGGCTACAAGACAGAGCCGCTGCTGCCGGTTGGCTTCTGGCGGTCGGTCGGGGCGTCGCAGAACAGCTTTTTCCACGAAAGCATGATGGATGAACTGGCCGTGGCCGCAGGTCGCGATCCGGTCGAGATGCGGCTCGATTTGATGACCCACGCGCCCAGCCGCCAGGTGCTGGAGGCGGTGGCAGAGATGTCCGATTGGGGCGCGGCCTTGCCCGCCGGGCGGGCGCGCGGCGTCGCCTTTGCGCTGGCCTTCGGTGTGCCGGTGGCGCAAATCATCGAGATCGAGGAGACGGCAAATGGCATCATGGTCCGCGATGTCTGGGTCGCCGCCGATGTGGGCGTGGCGCTGGATCCCCGCAACCTCGACGCGCAGCTGATTTCAGGTGTGAATTACGGCCTGAGCGCCGCGATTGGCGAGGAAATCACCCTTACCGATGGCGCGGTCGATCAGTCCAACTACCACGACTATCCGGTCCTGCGCATGTACCAGGCACCGCGCATTCACACGCGTATCCATGAAAATCAGCGCCACATTCGCGGCATCGGCGAGCCGGGCACGCCAGCGACAGCTCCCGCTTTGGGCAATGCGCTATTTGCCCTGACAGGCGAGCGTCTGCGCGAATTGCCATTCGGAAAATCGGTGACCTTCGCATGAGCGGCCGCATCACGCTTGTCCTTTGCGCCTCACTTGCGCTTGGAACCCAGACCTTTGCCGAGGGTGAACACGGCCTTGATGTTTCCGCGTTGCCAGAGGCGGGCACCGTCCCTGCCGAGACTGGACTGGCCGCTTGGGACAGCATCCATACGGTCCTGACGCATCCCCGCTGCCTCAACTGCCATGTGGGCGCGGATAACGTTCCGCTTTGGGGCACACTTGACGCGCCTGGCCGCATCCACGGTATGGCGGTCAATGCCGGGGACAGCCGGATCGGGGCGGAAGCCCTGTCCTGCGGTACCTGCCACCAGACCTCGACCCGGCCCAACATCCTGCCCCATGCCGCGCCGCAGACCGGCATGGACTGGCGGCTGGCGCCGGTCGAATTCCAATGGACGGGCAAAACCAGCGCCGAGATTTGTGCCCAGCTCAGCGATCCCGCCCGCAACGGTGGGCGCGATGAAGCGGGGCTGATCGAGCACATCCTCCACGACGCCGAACTGATCGGTTTCATCACATGGAGTTTCGATCCAGGCGCAGGCCGCGTGCCCGCCCCAGGCGGCCTGCAGGCCCATCTTGAAGACATGGCGGATTGGACCGCCGCAGGGATGCCCTGTCCCGACTAACCCATCCAAAAGGACCGATCCATGACCGCGATGACATACCCAAAAGGCGGCACCGCGCTGCTGTTTATCGACCCCTACAACGACTTTCTCGCCGAAGAGGGCAAGATGTGGCCGATGGTCGCCGAAGTCGCCAAATCGGTCGATCTTCACGCGAACCTCGCCCGTGTCCGCGCGGCTGTGCGCGCGGCGCGAATCCCGATCTTCATCCTGCCGCACCACCGGCACAAGCCCACCGATTTCGACGGTTGGGCCCACCCGACGCCGTTCCAGCTTGGCGCGCATGAGGCCAAGCTGTTCGACGCTGAAGGCTGGGGCGGCGAATGGTATCCTGACTACGCCCCCGAACCCGGCGATATCGTCGTCCGCGAACACTGGAGCGGATCGAGCTTCGCCAACACCGACCTCGACGTGCAACTGCGCCAGCATGGGATCACCCATGTCATCCTGATCGGCCTGATCGCCAATACCTGCGTGGAAACTTCGGGCCGCTACGCATCAGAGTTGGGCTATCACGTGACACTGGTCCGCGACGCGACGGCGAGCTTTTCGCCCGAGGCCATGACCGCTGCGCATGAGATCAACGGCCCAACTTACGCGCACGCCATCCTGACGACGGCAGAGTTGGTTGAGAAACTCTCATTTGACGAGGCCGCATGATCCTTGGACACGCAGCAACGACGCTGGTTGCGAAACGCACCGTCCCGGCCATGCCCTGGTGGCTGCTGATCGTCAGCGCCTTTCTCATCGACATTGCGATGTTCGCATTCGTCGGCCTGGGTATCGAGACGATGACCCCGACCGGAGAGGACGGGCCATCCTTCGCGACCAATGTGGTCGACATGACTTTCAGCCACCACCTTATCCCCCAGATCGGCTGGACTCTCCTCGCCGGTGCCATCGCCTTTGCCGTGACGCGCCAGCGCCTCTTCGCACTTGTCGCAATGGCCCTCTCGCTGGCGCATTGGCTGGGGGATCTGGTGTCGGGCTACGGGCACCACGTTTTTGGCCCCGATAGCCCTGCCATCGGGACGGACTGGTATCACCAGAATCTGCCGGCGGCCTTGGCGTTCGAGGCTGCCCTGGGGATCCTCTGCGTCTTTATCTTCACCCGCGGAAGGTCGTTTTCACTTCGGGCGCAGGCGGGGCTCTACGGCCTGTTCGGGCTTTTTCCATTCGCCTTTCTGTTCATCTGACGCTCCGCGAGGAAAACCATCGTCACTCTGCCGCGACACTGCTCTCATCTGACCAGGCCGCATCGTGATGGCTGCCATCGCAGAACGGCTTGTTCTTCGACAGCCCGCACCGGCAGAGCGAATACTTGGCCCGCGACGCGCCAGTGCCGTTGAACTCGGCGGCCAGCGCGACATTCGTGACATGATACGGGCCGTTCTTTTCGACCGTGATGGCGATTTCGCCCGTCGTCATGTGCTGGGCAGGCTGATCGCCGACCGACACGCGCAGCGCGCCCGAGGGGCAGGCGGCGATCACGTCCATGATCGCATCCAACGTGCCGTTCTCGGGCTGGACCCATGGCTTTCGCGTCGGATCGAATACGGACGCGGCCCGCGCCTGGCATTGGGCGGCGTGGGTGCACAGAACGGGCGTGTAGCTGATTGTAACGGGTAGGCCATTCACCTCGCCCGAATAGTCGATCGCAGTGTTGCGCAGTCGGCTGTGATCGGGCGTGCTGTCGAACCCGATCTTGCCGTGAGAGCCGTCGCAGAAGGGTTTGTTGGCAGAGGCACCACAGCGGCACAGCGCCACTTTGGGCCTGCCCGACATCTCTGCCGCGATGGAGCCGGTCAGATCGGGCGGGCTCTCGACGATAAGAGGGCCGTTCTCGGCGGGGGTAATCTTGGGAAGCTCGGTCATGGTCAGGCCTTTCGGGCGGGGTGCAGGCGCATCAGGTCGGCGCATTGGCGGTGCGGCGGTTCGGCAACCAGACCCAGAAGCTGAGCGCGATCGCCGAGGCCGAGATCAGGGTCATCACCGTTCCGGGGACGACATTCACATAGCCGGGCAGATCGACGAAGAGGAAATAGCCGACATCCGCCAATCCCCCGACCATGGCCGTGACCCAGATCGCGGTCATGTTGCCGCGCCAGATGAAGGCGGCGCCGATGACGGTGGCAAGTCCGATCCACAAAAGGTTGAAGCCATGCTGGTTCAGCACGCCGCCGACCGCCGGGTGATACTCGGCCATCAGAAGCGCGGGGTCGACTGCGTCGGCGATGGCCGCAAAGCCCTGGGATGGGGCCTGGATGATCGTCATGACGCCCGCGAGCATGTGGACGAGCCCCCAGATGACCCACAGGCCAGCGGCGATTTTCAGGGCGGTGGTCTGTGTCTTGGTCATGGGGAAGGTCCTTTGGGTTTACGGGCGTGTGGGGGCCGTCAGATCTCGGTCATACCGTCATGGATGACGTACGCGGATCGCGTGAAGTCGTTCGCCTCGCAGGCGTTCAGGAAAAATCCGTCGATGCTGTCGTTGCAGGTGGCCCATACCGGGCCCGTCGCGACGAAGCCGGAATTGCACGCTTTGCGCACAGGATGAACACCGCGCCGGGCTGTCGCCGAACCGATGCCAGAGGTGCCTCCGGCAATGGCGAACATCCTGTCTTCGAACCTTTGGCTCTCGACGCCGTTCATGCTGCGACCTGTCTGGCCTTGGTCAAGAGCTGCCAAAGCAGGTTATCGAGCGCGGCGATATCCTCGGGGCGTCGCAGCGCCTTGCGCTCGACATCCCAAACCTCGCGCCACGTCCCGATGCCCAGCGTACCGCGCAGGTCGGCGCCGAAATGGGGCGCAAGCAATTCCTGGCTCGCCAGCACATTTGCGCCCGCGCGCTGGCCGGGCGTTGCAGCCAGCATCGCCACCGGCTTGCCCTGCCACAGCTTCATCTCGATCCGGCTCATCCAGTCGAAGACGTTCTTCCAGGCGGCGGTGACAAAGCCGTTATGTTCGGCGAAAGACACCAGCACCGCATCCGCTGCGCCGATCCGGTCGAAGAACTCTTGCGCCAGGGCAGGGATGCCACCTTCGCGTTCGCGGTCGATGGAATAGATCGGCATCTCGTAGTCGTTCAGGTCCAGCGTTTCGATCCGCACATCAGGGGCGATTTCCTGCAGGCGCGCCGTCGCGTGTTCGATCAGGGTGCGGTTGATGGACTGGCGGCTGTTCGTGGCCGCGAAGGCGAGAATGGTCATGGGGGCGTCCTTTGCTTGGGTCATGCAGAGCGTTTGCCGAACCACATCCGGCGCAGAAGGCCGTCTTTCAGGACCGCCTGGTGATAGATGGCCGCCGCGATATGCAGGACGATCAGCGCCACGAGGAGCGTTGCGATATACCCGTGCGCGATGCGTGTCGGCATCTCGGCAAGGCCCGGCGGCAACGTTTCGGCAGCGCCGCCATAGACGATCGCGAACAGACCCCCGCCAAGCGCCGTGGCAAGCCCGGTCAACACCATCCCCGCGATCAGCGCGTAGAAGCCCCAATGCGTCCAGCGCCCGATCCGGTCGAGCAGGGCGTTGCCGGTTTCGGCATGGGGCGGGTGCCTGGTGCGGGTGCGCGTGACAAGGCGCAGGATCAGAAGAACGCCAATCGCCATCCCGAAGATCATGTGCCCGCCAAGGCCCGCGACCTTGTCCGGGCTGTCGGGCGGCATGTTGGCAAGGATGATGCCGCCGGCCGCAAGGGCGATCAGGATCATCAGCGCCATCAGCCAGTGTAGCGCGATGAGAAGGGGATGATATCTTTGCATGGCCGTGGCCTGTGTGAGGATATAGTCTTGGAGCAGAGGGTGCCTTGGCCAGCTGGTGCGCACCAGACATCGGATTGCGCGCTATATGCGCGTTGATGCGACATTGGGGTCTTGCTAGAAGCCGACATGGAATACTGGACCGAACTTCGCACCGCCCTGACGCTCGCCCGTCTCGGAACGGTCAGCGCCGCCGCCGAAGCGCTTGGCGTGCACCGTGCGACGGTCAACCGTCATGTCGAAACGCTGGAAGGCGCATTCGGCGCGCCGCTGTTCCAGCGCCATGCGCGGGGCTACACGCTGACCGACGCGGGCCATGACATGCTCGAGGTTGCAGGCCGCGCGGATGAAATGTTTGCCGATCTCGCAGGCCGCGCGCGCGGCAAGGCGGGACAGTTGTCGGGATCGTTGATCGTGACAGCGCTCTCGGGTGTTGCGCCGCTGGTGATGCCTGCGATCCGCGACTTCCACCTGTCGCACCCGCAGATCGCTCTGGAATTCGTGGCGGGCGCGCAGCTTGCCAGGCTTGAACACGGCGAGGCGCATGTCGCGATACGTGCCGGGGCGAAACCCGAGGTGCCCGACTATGTCGTGACGCTTTTCCGCCGACTGCGCTTCGGGCTCTACGCCAGTCAAAGCTATATCGACGCTGCGGGGTTCCCTGACCTCGATCGGCTCGACGGGCACCGCTTTGTCGGTTCCGTCGGCGTGCCGAGTCCCGTGCCCTATTCCGACTGGATGACCGCCAACGTCCCGCCCGAAGCGCTGGCCCTTCACACGACCGACCAGCAGGTCCTGCACAGTGCCGTCTGCGAGGGGCTGGGCCTCGGGTTTCTCGCCGAACATGACGCCTGCGTCCGCCCCGACCTCGTCGAGGTGGTCCCCCGGGGCGAGGCGTGGTCCACCGCGCTATGGATAGTGACCCATGTCGATCTGCACCGCACGGCCAAGGTGCAGGCGTTTCTGGAGGTGCTGAAGGCCGCGCGGTCAGGAACTGGTGGGGGGCTTGGCGAGGCTTCCAGAGAGCGAAGGCTCGGATGATACAGAATTTGTGCGGAATATTTTGCACGGGCCGCGCTTTGCGCAGGCTAGTGACCGCACGGGAGCTTGATGATGCAGATCATTTTCTTCCCAGGCTCATATATGCAATGAGACGGTTCAGGGCTGCAAAACTGAGACGGTCGCAAAGTCTTCCGGCTTCGCGGACCCCAAAGCCGATAGTTTGAAGATAAGAAATGCAAGTGAACCAAAGCGCCAGATTGTCCGTCGCGCCCATGATGGATTGGACCGACCGCCATTGCCGCTACTTCCACCGACTTATGTCGTCGGAGGCGCTGCTCTATACCGAGATGGTAACAGCGCCCGCGCTCGTGCGGGGGGATGCGCGGCATTTGCTGCGGTTTGATGCGGCCGAGCATCCGGTCGCGGTTCAGCTGGGCGGGTCCGATCCGGCGGAGCTGGCGGAGGCGGCGAAGATCGCGGCGGGCGAGGGGTATGACGAGATCAACCTCAATGTCGGCTGCCCGTCCGACCGCGTGCAATCGGGGGCGTTCGGCGCGGTCTTGATGAAGTCACCGGACCTCGTGGCGGAGTGTGCCGCGGCGATGCAGGCGAGCCAGCCCGTCGAAGTCACGGTGAAATGCCGGATCGGGGTTGACGACCAGATCGCAGAGGACGTGCTGCCGGACTTCATCTCCAGGGTCTCGGCCACCGGCGTCACGCGCTTCACCGTCCATGCGCGCAAGGCCTGGCTGAAGGGGCTGAGCCCAAAGGAGAACCGCGATATTCCGCCTCTCGACTATCCACTTGTTTACCGGATGAAGGCCGCGTTCCCGGACCTGCATTTGTCGATCAATGGCGGTATCGACACGCTAGATGCGGCGGTCAACCACCTTGCCGAAGGGATGGACGGCGTGATGATCGGGCGAGCGGCCTATCAGCGACCTGCGGACATCCTGTTGGCAGCGGACCAGCGTATTTTCGGGGCCGAAACGCCGCCAAAGACCGCCGAAGAAATTGCGGAGGCGATGAAACCCTACATCGCGCGCCATATTGCCGAAGGCGGGCGGCTGCATGACATCACGCGCCACATGCTCGGGCTGTTCGCGGGACGCCCCGGCGCGCGGGGCTGGCGGCGCATTCTATCCGAAGGCGCGACGCGGCCCGGTGCGGGGCTGGAGCTTTTCGACGAAGCGCTGGGCGCCGTTACCGGCGCTGCGGTCGACGCCTGACTGCTCAAGCGGGCTGCGCGCGCGGCAACATCACCGCGGTCAGCGCCATGGCGATCATCCCGCAGAGCGCGATCGCGATCAGCATCGGCAGCGCGGTTCCGTCGAAGAACGGGCCGGCAAGGACGATCATCGCGCCGCCCGCCACCATCTGCAATGTGCCGCCGAGGGAGGATGCGAGGCCGGCGATCTCTCCATGATCGTCAAGCGCCAATACCATTGAGGTCGGGATCACGAGGCCAAGGCAGGCATTCGCGCAGAAAAGACCCGCGACCACCAGCGGCAGCGACGCGCCCACGGAAAGGGTGACCAGCACCAGAAGCACGGTGAAGGACGCAAACCCGGCGACGCCCCACCAGACGAGGTTGCGGATGCCGATCTTAGCCCCCAGCCAGGACGCCATCTGCGAGGCGCCGAAGAACCCGAGGGCATTGACCGCGAAGGCCACCGAAAACCCGGTGGGCGTAAGGCCGAACTGTTCGACATAGACGAAGGGCGCCGAGGCGACGAAGACGAAAAAGCTCGCCATGCCGAAGCCGCCGATCAGGGTAACGCCCATGAAGCCGGGATCCGTCAAAAGGAGTCGGCCGCCGCGCAGCATCGAGGCGACGGAAATCTTCACGCGCGCCTCTTTCGGCAGCGTTTCGGGCTGCGCAAACAGGGTCAACACGGCGGAAAGAACGCCAAGCGCGGCCAGCACGAAGAACACGGCCCGCCAGCCAGAGACGGCCATGATCCCGCTGCCCGCGAGCGGGGCAAGCATCGGCGAGATCGCGATCACCAGCATGATCATCGCCATAAGGCGCGTCGCCTCGACCCCGGTGTATTGATCGCGGATGATCGCACGCGGCACGACCATCAGCGCCGCGCCGCCAAGCCCCTGCACGGTGCGCCAGGCCACCAGCGCCTCGACCGTTCCAGCCAGCGCAGAGCCAAGCGCGCCCGCGATGAAGATCGCAAGGCCCAGAAAGATCGGCAGGCGCCGCCCATACTGATCGGCCAGCGGCCCATAGACCAGCTGCGCGACGCCGAAGGCGATGAAATACCCGGTCAGCGTCATCTGAACGGCCGTCTCCGAGCGCCCGAATTCCTCGGCGATCCGGGGCAGGGCGGGCAGGTACATGTCGATCGCCGCAGGCCCGACAAGCGCCAGAAGCCCAAGCACCACACCGGTCCGCAGCATGGGATGTCCTTTCGAAAGGGGCGCGCAGATCCGGCGGCCTCGGATTTGGCGGCACGCTAGGCGCGGGCAGGTGCAAAAGCAATGGGCGGTATCGCCTTGCCGCGCGGGGGCAATCCGGCGCAAGGTGGCCGCCGCGACACCGCAGGCCAATCAAGGAACCACGCCCATGCCCGACACGATGCTGCTTCTCCAGATGCTGGGGCTTTTGCTTGTCATCGGCGCGCTTGCGGGCGTTCTGGCCGGGCTCCTTGGCGTAGGCGGCGGCATCGTTCTGGTCCCGGCCTTCTATTACGCCTTCGCGGGGCTCGGCTATGACAGCCCCTATCTCATGCAAATCTGCCTTGCGACCTCGCTGGCGACGATCATCGTGACCTCGATCCGGTCGGTGCGGTCTCATGCCAAGAAGGGCGCCGTCGACTGGACAATCCTGAAGGGCTGGGCCATCGGCATCGGCATCGGCGCAATCCTTGGCGTGACCGTGGCGGCCGCCTTGCGCACCCAGACCCTGCAGATTGTCTTCGGTGTGCTGGCGCTGATCGTCGCGTCCTACCTCGCCTTCGGGCGCAAGAGCTGGACACTGGGCGAAGCGATGCCCACGGGACCGCTGCGCTGGGTGCTTTCGCCGCTCGTGGGATTCCTGTCCGTGCTGATGGGGATCGGAGGCGGCAGTTTCGGCGTGCCGCTCATGTCGCTCTATTCGGTGCCGATCCACCGCGCCGTCGCAACGGCGGCGGGCTTTGGTCTACTGATCGCGGTCCCAAGCGTTGCCGGGTTCCTGCTGCTGACCCTGCCGCCCGAGGTCACGCCGCCCTACACGATCGGCGCGGTGAACCTGCCCGCGTTCTTCGTGATCATCGCCATGACGCTTCTCACGACGCCCATCGGCGTGAAGATCGCCCATTCGATGGACCCTACGCCGCTCAAACGCATCTTCGCGTTCTTCCTGGCCCTCGTCGCCTTGAACATGCTGCGCCGCTCGCTGTTGGGCTGAACGCCCTGCTACTTTGGTTCGGAAAATACCTCGGGGGTCCGGGGGCAGAGCCCCCGGCGGATCCCGTCAGGGATTACGGGATAATCGAGCAGCGCGCCCACCCCGACGCTTGGACAGTCGCGGCGCCCGCCCGGGCAGCTCTTCCATGATCCGGCGACGCTCGTCCGGTGCCATGCGCGACCAGGCAGCGATCTCATCAAGACTCCGCAGGCATCCGACGCAGATCCGTTCTTCGGGATGAACGACGCAGACGCGCACGCAGGGGCTTTCGACCTCGTTTCGGGTCCAGGGTTTCTCGGTCATGCGTTTGCCCTGATATGGCGAAAACGGTCGAGCGCGCCTTGAAGGATCACGGCGGCGGCGACGTGGTCGATCACTTCGGCGCGGCGTCGCCGCGAGGTGTCCGCCTCCAGAAGCGCGCGTTCGGCGGCGACGGTCGACAGGCGCTCGTCCCAGAATGTGATCGGCAAATCAACGCGGCCCGACAGGTTCCGCGCGAAGGCCCGTGTCGACTGGCAACGCGGCCCTTCCGAGCCGTCCATGTTGCGCGGCAGCCCCAGGATGATCCCGGCGATCTGGCGCTCGTCGAATACCGCGATCAGCGCATCGGCATCGAGTCCGAATTTCTTGCGCCGCACCGTCAGAAGGGGAGTCGCCACAGACAGCATCCCGTCCGAGACGGCGACGCCGATGGTCTTGTCGCCGAGATCCAGACCCGCGATGGCGCGGCGCGGGGGCAGGGCGGTCAGGAACTCTGCGGGGTCGTCGAAGATCATTCGGCGACCCCTGCGGCAATGGCGGCCTCTTCGATCAGCGCGACAGCGTCCGGCGCACCGGCAAAGACGGTCTGCGCCTCGGCCCAGATCGCGCGGGCGCGGCCCGTCTCGCCCAGAACGCCAAGCGCGCGGATGAGGCGCGCCCAGTCTTCGGGCGGGCCGCCCTGCGCGGCGAGCCGTTCCGACAATCCATCGACCATGCCCCGGATCATCTGGCTGCGTTCCTCGGCGGTCATGTCCTCTGCCGCTTCCATCTGTTCGCGGCTGGGGCCGGGCGCGGCCTCGGGCAGGTCGTAGTTCACCCCGGCGCGGGCCGCGACATCCTCGATCTGCGCGCGGATCGGGCGCACCCAGGGATCGCTTGGCGCGCTTTCGTCCAGAAGCGGCGCCCAGGCACGGAACGACAGGTCATAGCGCCCGGATTGCGCATACATCAGGCCGATGTAATAGCGCGCGGTCTCGTTGGTCCCGTCACGGGCGAGCGCCTCGCTCAGCGCTGCCTCGGCCTCGGGCGAGACATAGCCGCCCGCCGCGAGGATCAGAAGATCGGCATAGGTGACGTAATCGTCGGCGGTCGCGGCATCGCCTTGCACCTCGATGATCCGGCGCGCGGCTTCATGCGCAGCGGCGTAGTTGCCCATCCGCGCCTCGTTCTGCGCCAGAAGCCGCAGGCCTTGCAGATCATCGGGACGCTCGGCGACGACGGCGCGCAGGCGTTCCATCAACTGGGTGAAATTCTCGTCAGGCGGCAGATCGGGCATGCGCCGCGCGGCGGCCTCGGCCTCTGCCTCTTGCTGGGCCGGACGGTCAGCGCGGGCGGCATCCGCCTCGGCGATCCGGCGGGCCAGCGGCAGATCGGGATAGCCCGGAGCGCCGATCTGGTCATAAACCACGACCCCGCCGCCAAGGATCGCAACCACGCCAAAGCCCATCGCGGCAATGCTCGCCCAGCGCGGGGCAGGCGCACCGCCTTCGTCCCGCTCCATCTTGTCGGCCGCCAGCAGCCTCCGAGAGACCTCGACGCGCATCCGCTCTGCCTCATCCTCGGTCAGAACGCCGCGCGCCGCGTCCCGGTCCACCTCGGCCAGCTGGTCGCGGTAGACGGCCACGTCCGACGCGCCTTCATCATCCGGCGCACGCGGGCGCAGCACCGAGACCAGCACCGCCGCGGTGACAGCCAGACCGAGAAGCAAAGCGATGATCCAGAACAGCATGACGCCCCAATGCGTGAAGTACCGACACGGCAGGGTCTATCCGGGCCGCGCGCCCGGCAAAAGCCCCCATGCGCGGCGCGTTGTCTCAGGCGTGATTGGACGTGATGTCGCGATTTGCGCCAAACCTGACGCTTGGCGGCCGCCATACCCTTGCGACTGCTCTAGTCAGGGTGCAATTCGGTGTGGGTTGCTCCGGGGCGACTCGGGCGGCAAAGGGAATCGGGCCATGAAACGCTATTCGGCATTTGCCATCGCGCGCGAGGCGCTTCGCAATCATACCGGCTGGGATCGGGCCTGGCGTGCGGCAGAGCCGAAAAAGCGCTATGACGTCATCATCGTCGGCGCGGGCGGACACGGGCTTGCGACGGCCTATTACCTTGGCCGCAATTTCGGGATCACCAATGTGGCGGTTCTTGAAAAGGGCTGGCTCGGCGGTGGCAACACGGGCCGGAACACGACGATCATCCGCTCGAATTACCTGCAGGACCCGTCTGCGGCGATTTACGAAAAATCCCGCTCGCTTTATGAAACGCTCAGCCAGGACCTGAACTACAACATCATGTTCAGCCCGCGCGGCGTCATCATGCTGGCCCAGACCGAACACGAGGTGCGCGGCTATCAGCGCACCGCGCATGCCAACGCGCTGCAAGGCGTGAAGACCGAATTCATCTCGCCCGCCCGCGTCAAGGAACTGGTGCCGATCATCGAGCTTTCGGGCCCGCGCTACCCGGTCCTTGGCGGGCTCTGGCAGGCGCGCGGCGGAACCGCCCGCCACGATGCGGTGGCCTGGGGCTATGCGCGCGCATGCTCTGACATGGGCATGGACATCATCCAGAAATGCGAAGTGACCGGCGTCACCCGCGAGGGCGGCAAGGTCACTGGCGTCAGCACGACCAAGGGCGATATCGGCTGTGACAAGCTGGGCATCGTCGTTGCGGGCCATTCCGGCGCGCTGGCCGACATGGCAGGCTTCCGCCTTCCGGTGGAATCGGTCGCGCTTCAGGCGCTGGTGTCCGAACCCATCAAGCCTTGCATGGACGTGGTCGTGATGGCCAACACCGTCCACGGGTACATGAGCCAGTCCGACAAGGGCGAGATGGTCATCGGCGGCGGCGCCGATGGCTACAACAACTACACCCAGCGCGGCAGTTTCCACCATATCGAGGAAACGGTCCGCGCGCTGGTCGAGACCTTCCCGATGATCTCGCGTCTCAAGATGCTGCGCCAATGGGGCGGAATCGTCGACATGACCGGCGACCGGTCCCCGATCCTGTCGAAGACACCCGTGGACGGCGTCTTTATCAATTGCGGCTGGGGCACCGGGGGCTTCAAGGCGATCCCCGGCTCGGGCTGGGCGATGGCGGAACTCATGGCGAAAGGCACCTCGCCCATCGCCGACCCGTTCTCGCTGACCCGCTTCCGCGAAGGGCGTTTCATCGACGAAAGCGTGGCTGCAGGGGTGGCGCACTGATGCTTCGTCTCGCTCTTGCTCTTTGCCTTCTGGCGGCTCCCGTCTCGGCCCAGTCCATGGGAGAGTCGTTCCGCACCAGCTTTGGCCCCTTCAAGATCGTCGGCAGCTTTTCCAAGCAGATGTGCCAGGCCCAGCAGGTCGCGCGGTCTGCAAATGGCGCCAATGTCGGCTTCACCGTCTACTGGCGTCCGGGCCGCTCGCTGCATCTTGTCACGCAGCACCCGGCCTACCGCCAGGTCGAGGGCCGCCAGCCGATCCGCTTTACCTTCCCCGATGGCCGGTCGATGGAATTCGACATGGCGCGCAACGGGTCGGTCCTTGGCACGCAGATCGGCTTTGGCGGCAAGGCGCAGCAATTCTACCGCTTGCTCGATTCCAACCGCTCTTTGCGCATCGACATGCCCGGCATCGGCGACAGCGTTCCCATCGACCTTGCGATGCGCGACGAGGTCATCCGCGCCATGTTCTTCTGCCGCGACGAATTTTTGAACTGAGGACGCCATGCTGATCCTGACCTGCCCCTATTGCGGCATCGAAGCCGATGAGACCGAACTGAGCCCCGGCGGCGAGGCGCATCTCACCCGGTTCGGCCCCGGCACCGATGACGAGGCCTTCGAGGGCTATCTCTTCCTGCGCGAAAACCCTCGCGGTGTGCATTATGAGCGCTGGCGCCACAGCCATGGCTGCGGGAAATGGTTCCACGCTGCACGCGACACGATCACGATGCAGGTCTTCGGCACCTACACCGCGCAGACGACAGAGCCTCCCAAAGCGCTGAAGGCGGCCGCCAAATGACCACGCCCCATCACTTTGGTTCCTTAAATACCTTCGCGCGTCGGAACGACGCGCCAAACATGCTCTTCGTGCCGCAGGCGCGGCAATTGAATTCGATAAACATGAACAAGGAGCCCACCGCATGAGCACGCGACTTGCCACGGGCGGGCGCCTTCTGAACCGGGATCGCAAGGTCTCGTTCCGCTTCAACGGTCAGAACATGACCGGCCACGAAGGCGACACGCTCGCCTCGGCGCTTCTGGCCAATGGCCGCACGCTGATGGGCCGCTCGTTCAAGTATCATCGCCCCCGCGGTGTGGTCGCGGCGGGCGCGGAAGAGCCGAACGCCCTGATGAATCTCGGGCAGGGCGCAAGGTTCGAGCCGAACCAGCGCGCCACCACGCAAGAGATCTTTGACGGGTTGGACTCGGGCAGTCAGAATCACTGGCCGAGCCTCGAATACGATATCGGCGTTCTCAACAACGCGGTCAGCAAGTTCCTGCCCGCAGGCTTTTATTACAAGACTTTTCTCGCGCCCCGTGCGGCGTGGAAGCATGTGTTCGAGCCGATCATCCGCCAATCCGCCGGTCTCGGCAAGGCGCCGACCGAGAAGGACGCGGATGTCTACGAACACTTCCACACCCATGTCGACGTTCTCGTCGTCGGCGGCGGCATCGCGGGTCTGGCGGCAGCGCGGGCGGCGGCGCTTTCGGGCGCATCGGTGATCCTCGTTGAACAGACAGCCCATTGGGGCGGGCGCGCGCCGGTGGATGGCGCTGTGATCGACGGGCAGGATGCCGAGGCCTGGATCGCCGCGACACTGAGCGAGCTGGAGGGGATGGAGAACGTCCGCCTTCTGACCCGCACGATGGGATCGGGCGTTTATGATCACGGCTACGCGCTCGCCTATCAGCGCCTGACCGACCACCTTTCCGACAAGACCGGCCCGCGCCATCGTCTGTGGAAAATCCGCGCGCGCCAGATCGTCACCGCCACGGGCGCGATCGAACGTCCGCTGTCTTTCGCCGCAAACGATCTGCCGGGCGTCATGCTCGCCTCGGCGGTGCGCGACTATGTCGTGAACTTTGCCGTCAGCCCCGGCGACCGCACGGTCGTTGTGACCAACAACGATGACGCCTACCGCACGGCGCTTGCGCTGGTGGATGCAGGTCTCAGCGTGCCCGCGATCATCGACGCGCGGCCCGAGGCGACCGGCGCGTTGCCCGAAGAGGCGCGCGCGCGGGGCATCAGGGTGCTGACAGGCCGCGGCATCGCCAAGGTCAAGGGCCGCCGCAAGGTCGAGGGCGTTGCCATCTGCGCGCAGGTCGGCGAAGGCGCGGTGCTGGACGAGATCGCCTGTGACGCGGTCGCGATGTCGGGCGGCTGGTCTCCGGTTGTGCATCTGTGGTCCCATTGCGGCGGCAAGCTGACCTGGGACGAGGATCACAGCTTCTTCCGACCCGATCCGTCCCGCGCGCCCACCGGCCAAGATGGCGCGCCCTTCGTGTCCGTCGCGGGCACGGCGAACGGCCATCTCGCCACCGCCGACGCGCTGTCGGACGCCCATGATACCGGCAAGTCCGCTGCAAAGGCCGCTGGCCACACCGCGACCCGCAAGGCCGCGCCCAAGGCCGATGAGACGCCAGAGGCGCCCATGGCACCGGTCTGGATGATGCCGCAGGGCGCCTCGGTGAAGCTGCGGCAGAAGATGTGGCTCGACTTTCAGAACGATGTGAAGGTTTCGGACGTTCAGCTTGCCGTTCAGGAAGGCTTTGAAAGCGTCGAGCATACCAAGCGTTACACCACGCTTGGCATGGCGACCGATCAGGGCAAACTCAGCAACATCAACGGTCTTGCGATCCTTTCGGGCGCCTTGAACGCGCCGATCCCGCAGGTCGGCACAACCACATTCCGCCCGCCTTATACGCCGATTTCCATGGGCTCTATCGCCGGGGAAGCGCGGGGCGAGATTTTCCAGCCGCTGCGCAAGACGCCGCTTCATGGCTGGCACGAGGCCAATGGCGCAGTGTGGGAGCCTGTCGGCCAGTGGCGCCGTCCCTATGCCTATCGCAAGTCCGGTGAAAGCACCGAGGATGCGGTGAACCGTGAGATTACGGCGACGCGCGAAAGCCTTGGGATGCTCGACGCCTCTACGTTGGGCAAGATCCTTGTCAAAGGGCCGGATGCGGGCAAGTTCCTTGATATGCTTTACACGAACATGATGTCGTCTTTGGCGGTCGGAAAATGCCGCTACGGGCTGATGTGTTCGGAAAACGGGTTCCTGATGGATGACGGAGTCGTCGCGCGCCTGTCAGAGGACAGCTTCCTGTGCCACACCACCACGGGCGGGGCCGAGCATATCCATGCACATATGGAAGAATGGCTGCAGACCGAATGGTGGGACTGGAAGGTCTATACCGCCAACCTGACCGAGCAATACGCGCAGATCGCCGTCGTCGGCCCGAACGCCCGCAAGCTTTTGGAAAAGCTGGGCGGCATGGACGTGTCCAAAGACACGCTGCCCTTCATGACCTGGGCGGATGGCACTTTGGCTGGCCATACGGTGCGGATTTTCCGCATCTCGTTTTCGGGCGAGCTTAGCTACGAGATCGCCGTCAAGGCAGGCGAAGGCCGAGCGCTGTGGGACAAGCTGATCGACGCTGGTGCGGAATGGAACGCGACGCCTTACGGCACCGAAACCCTGCACGTCCTGCGCGCCGAAAAGGGCTTCATCATGATCGGGGACGAAACCGACGGCACCGTTATCCCGCAGGATCTTGGGCTGAACTGGGCGATCTCGAAGAAAAAGACCGACTACCTGGGCAAGCGCGCACAGGAGCGCAGCCACATGACCGATCCCACGCGGTGGAAGCTGGTGGGGCTGGAGACAGTGGACGGTACCGTGCTGCCAGATGGCGCATACGCGGTGTCTGAAGGCGTGAACGAGAACGGCCAGCGCAACACGCAGGGACGCGTCACCTCGACCTACTACTCGCCCACGCTTGGGCGCGGGATCGCGATGGGTCTTGTGCTGAATGGTCCGGACCGGATGGGCGAAGTGATCGATTTTCCGACGCTCGATGGCACCAATACCGTCGTGAAGGCAAAAATCGTGGACCCGGTGTTCTACGACAAGGCAGGGGACAAGCAGAATGTCTGAGGCTGTATCGGCGCTGCACGGCGCGGCGCATGAAGCGGGCGTAACCGTCCGGGATGCGGGTCTTGTCGGGATGATCACCTTGCGCGGCGATCTGTCCGATGCGGGTCTGCAGAAGGCCTGCACGGATTTGACCGGTGCGGCGTTTCCCGAAACGCGCCAGATCACCGAGGCGGGTGGCAAGGGACTGGCCTGGATGTCGCCGGATGAGCTGCTGATCCTCATGGACTACGCAGATGTGCCCGCCGCCGTGCAGACGCTTTCGGACAAGCTGAGCGGGACCCACCACCTCATCGCCGATGTGTCTGACGCCCGCGCGGTGTTTACACTGGACGGCCCCTTTGTTCGCGATGTGCTGGCGAAACTCTCGCCCGCCGACCTTGCCGCGCTTCAACCTGGCGAGCTGCGCCGCACCCGCCTTGCGCAGTCGGCGGCCGCCTTTCACATGACCGGCGAGACCAGCGCGCGGATCGTCTGTTTCCGGTCTGTTGCGGCCTATGTGTTTGGCCTTTTGAGCACCGCAGCCGATGGAGGGCCGGTCACCGCTCGCTGAGCGGAGAATTCCGTGTCATACTGACGGAACAGCCGACCGGCGGCGGCGTTGATCTATTGCTTGACGCCGCGCCGCGCGGCATCACCTATGGCACCAGATTTCAAAGAAGACCCTTAGGAGGGATTTAACATGGCTTTTGAACTTCCCGATCTTCCTTACGCACATGACGCGCTTGCCGATCTTGGCATGTCGCGCGAGACGCTCGAGTATCACCACGACATTCACCACAAGGCCTATGTCGACAACGGCAACAAGGCTGTCGCGGGCACCGAGTGGGAAGGCAAGTCGGTCGAAGACATCATCAAGGGCACCTATGACCCCAAGGCGGTCGCCCAGAACGGCATCTTCAACAACGCCTCGCAGTACTGGAACCACAACCAGTTCTGGGAAATGATGGGTCCCGGCGAAGACAAGAAGATGCCCGGAGAGCTTGAAACGGCTTTGACCGAGGCCTTCGGGTCGG
This sequence comes from uncultured Paracoccaceae bacterium, assembly GCA_965662745.1. Taxonomy (GTDB): domain Bacteria; phylum Pseudomonadota; class Alphaproteobacteria; order Rhodobacterales; family Rhodobacteraceae; genus Anianibacter. The sequence goes on along the minus strand of CBFIJK010000017.1, from coordinate 31,967 downwards.
TCGACAAGTTCAAGGAAGAGTTTTCGGCCGCCGGCGCTGGTCAGTTCGGCTCTGGCTGGGCGTGGCTGGTGAAGGACACCGACGGATCGCTCAAGGTCACCAAGACCGAGAACGGCGTGAACCCGGTCTGCTTCGGCCAGACAGCGCTTCTGGGCTGTGACGTATGGGAACATTCCTACTACATCGATTTCCGCAACAAGCGCCCCGCCTACCTGTCGAATTTCCTCGACAAGTTGGTGAACTGGGAAAATGTCGCCTCGCGCATGTGATCGCGAACGACGCTTCCAACCGATTGAAAGGCCCGGCGAAAACGCCGGGCCTTTTGCGTTCGGCACCCGCGCATCAAAAAGAGTCTTCACGGCTCCGTGAGATCACGAAACTCCGCCCGGTCCCTTTACGTAGTTTCAGCAAGGGTGGCCCGATGGGGGCGGCCCAATGCAGAAAATTTTTTTGGAGGACTCATGTTCAACAAGACCCTTATCGCAGCCGCAGCCCTTGTCGGCACCGCAGGTTTCGCAAGCGCTCAAATGGCCGAAAACCCGACCGTTGGCGGCGCGGCGATGATGGCCGACATGACCATCGCCCAGAACGCATCGAACGCACCGAACCTTACCACGCTGGTCTCGGCCGTGTCTGCGGCTGACCTGGTCGAAACGCTGAACAGCGACGGCCCCTTCACCGTGTTCGCACCCACGAATGACGCGTTTGCGCGCATTTCGCAGGACTCGCTGAACACCCTGCTGCAGCCGGAATACCAGAGCCAGCTGTCGCAAATCCTGACCTGCCACGTGGTCGCAGCCGAGGCCTTCTCGACCGCGATTGGCGGCATGATCGCCGATGACGGCGGCGTGCACCCCGTGGAAACCGTGGGCGGCTGCACTCTCGAAGCCTACATGGAAGGCGGCGAGATCAAGCTTCGTGACGAGAATGGCCGCGTGGCCACCGTGACGACCGCTGATGTCGACCAGTCGAACGGCGTCGTGCACGTCATCGACCGCGTGCTTCTTCCCGCAGGCCAGGCTGGATAACGCATAGTGCCTGTATGAGTAGTGTTGTTATCTAGGGGTCGCCTTCGGGCGGCCCCTTTTTTGTGAAGAGGAACCCCAATGCCCGCTTGGGCGTTTTGCCATCAAACACACCTCGAAGAGGAGAGTCGAAATGGCCGAACGAAAAAGATCGAATGATGGGCGCAGCGAAACGCAGGAAATCATTGGAAATCAACCTGATATTCGCCCCGACAAGGCCGGGCGCGTGGGCGGCGAGCCTGCCAAGCAGGTCGCGACCGCCGACGAGAAGAAGCAGACCCTGAAAGGCGAGGCGGGCAAGACCCGCGTCACCAAATCGCTGGAACGCACCGACGACGAGGAGGACAGCTGATGGCCGCGACCCTTGCAACCGGAACCTGGATCCTGATCGCGGATGGCGAGAAGGCTCTTTATCTCGAGAACATCGCCGACCACGAGAACCCGCATTTCGTCGTGCGGCGCGAGGCCGAACAGGACAATCCCCCTGACGCCGAGCAATCCGCCAACCGGCCCGGCCGGTTCAACGACGGGCCGAGCGCGCATCGTTCTGCCGTCGAGGACACGGACTGGCATCAGCTTGCAAAGGACCGTTTTGCCGCTGATCTGTCCGAACGGCTGTACAAGATGGCCCATAACGGGCGGTTCAAGCAGCTTGTCCTCGTTGCCGACCCCGGCACGCTTGGCGAATTGCGCGACAACCTTCACCAAGAGGTGACGCAAAAGGTGGTGGGCGAGGTCCCGAAGACGCTTACGAACCATCCCCTTGATGAGATCGAGAGCATCGTGAAGGACAACCTGTCCGAAGCGGCCTGATTTCGGTTTCCCGTTGATGAAGGGCCCGCCTGTCTAGGCGGGCCTTTTTCCGTGCGCGAAAGAGCTTCAGGGCCCGGCATCCTGCGCTGCTGTTCGGGCCTAAGGCACTGAAGACACGACATCTGCTTGCAGTCCCCCAACCCACAAGTCCATTCTGCCGGCACAACCATCAGGCCCCCCAATGACAGACATCAAACGCGGGATACTGGCGATGATCGGCGCGTGCTCGATCTGGGGCCTGTCACCGATCTATTACAAGGTGCTCGACACCATCCCCCCGCTGGAGCTTTTGGCCCACCGCACCGTCTGGTCACTGGTGTTTTTCCTTGGCATTCTTGTGCTGCAAGGCCGGATCAGGGTCCTCTCACGCCTCCTCGGATCGGCCAACCTTGGCTGGGTCGCGATTGCGGCTGTCCTCATCTCGATCAACTGGTTCCTCTTCATCTACGCGATCCAGGTCGGCCGCGCGCTGGAGGCGAGCCTGGGCTATTATGTCTTCCCGTTGATTGCGGTCTGTCTGGGTGTCGCGCTGTTCAAAGAGCGGCTGTCGCGCCCGCAGGCGCTTGCCGTGGGGCTGGCGGGCTTTGCGGTGGCGGTTCTGATCTTCGGCCTCGGCGCTGCGCCCTGGTTCGCGCTGACACTTGCGGTCAGCTTCGCCTTCTATGGCGTGGTCAAGAAACGCCTCGACGCAGGTCCGATGGTGTCGGTCACGGGAGAGGTAGCGATTCTCTTTCCCATCGCGATAATCTGGCTCTTGGGCGTTCATTTTGCTGGCTGGACGGGCCTTGGCGGCACCGGACAGGGCATTTTCGGGCAGGATGCGATCACAAGCGCGCTACTGGCCTTTTCGGGCCCGCTGACCGCCACGCCGCTGATCCTGTTTTCCTACGCGAGCCGCCGCGTGCCCATGCGCACGGTCGGTCTGGTGGGCTATCTGAACCCGACGTTGCAGTTCCTCTGCGCCACGCTGATCTTTGCGGAACCCTTCACCGGATGGCACGCCATCGCCTTCGCGCTGATCTGGGCGGCGCTGGCGCTATACACGCTGGACGCGTGGCGTCAGGACAGGGCGGCGCGCAGGGCGGCATCCACGGCGGCGCTGTCCGGCACCACGTCGATGTAGTCAAGGATCGAAGCGTCAGCGAAGCCTTGGGCCACGACATGATCCATCAGCGCCATAAGCGGATCCCAATACCCGTTTGTATTCATTAGGATAATCGGCTTCTGATGCAGGCCAAGCTGGCGCCAGGTCAGCACTTCGAAAAACTCGTCCAGAGATCCTGCGCCGCCCGGCAGCACGACGATCGCGTCGGAATTCATGTACATGACCTTCTTCCGCTCGTGCATGTTCTCGGTCACGATGAAGCGCGACAGGTCGCGTTTTCCGACTTCCCATTCCAGCAGGTGCATCGGGATCACGCCGAAGGTTTCGCCGCCCTCGGCCTGCGCCGCGTTCGCAACGGCGCCCATCAGCCCGACATCGCCGGCCCCGTAGACCAGCCGCCAACCGGCATGGGCCAGACGGCGTCCAAGGTCTTCGGCCTCGGCCTTGTAGGCGGGATCGACGCCCGTGCGTGAGCCGCAAAAGACACAGATCGACGGCATGCTCGCGGTCATGTCAAACCCCTTTAAGCCTTGGCTTTTGACCCCTGATAGGGGGGTTGCTATGGTGTATCAAGCGTTCGCGGTTGAGCAGGACGCAATATGAGGTTCGAATGGCGATCTGGTCAGGACTGGGAGTAAGCGGTTCGGCTGCGGCGGGCGCTGCAGTCAGTGCTGTTGTCGTCGTTGGCGGCATCGTTGGCTACCAGCTTCAAAAATCTGCGCCCGAGATCGACCCGCCGCCGGTGGCGGTCATGGAAAGCGCGGAAGAACCTGCGCCCGAGATCGAAACGACTTCGCCCGCCGAAGATCCGATCGTCGAGGTCGAAGAGGCGTTTCCGCTCTTCGACATCGTTCGGTCCGGGGCCGGGGGCGACACGCTGGTTGCGGGCCGCGCCGCGCCCGGATCCGAGGTCGGCGTTCTTGTCGATGGACAGGAGATGGGCCGCGCGACGGCCGATGCGGACGGCAATTTCGTGTCCATGTTCGACATGCCGGGGGCCGAACAGCCGCGCCTCGTAACGCTGTCCATGAACCACGAAGGCGAGCAGACCAGATCCCGAGAGTCGGTTATCATCGCGCCCACCGTCACCACCGGCCCGCGTATCGCGTCGGCCGACACGGGCAGCGCGCCCGAGGTGCCCGGTGCGGGTGAGGCGGTCGATTTGGCCGCAACGGACACCGGGCTGGAGCCGATGGCGGCCCCGGATCAGGTTGCGAGCGTGGGCGATGTTCCGACGCGCCCAGAGGTCGGCGGCCCGGGGCTTGAGACATCACTCGAGGTGGCAACCGCTGCGCCGGATACGGCAGCGACGCCCGCTCCGGAAACCATGCCCACCGATGCGCCCACGCCAGGCGCGGTGCCCACCGCGACCCCGGCCGCCGGGGCGATGCCGGACACCGATCCACCGGCTGAGCCCACCGCGCCTCAGGTGATGATCGCCAGCGACACGGGCATAAAGGTCATCCAGTCGGGCGGCGCGGCGCCCGAGGTCTCAACCGTTGTCATCGACACAATCTCCTACGATCCAGCGGGCGAGGTGGAACTGGGCGGCCGCGGCGCGCGCGACGGGTTCGTGCGGGTCTACCTTGACAACAAGCCGATCCTCACGACCGAAATCGCCGCCGATGGCCAATGGGAAGCCGCGTTGCCCGAGGTCGACACCGGCGTCTACACGCTGCGCGTCGACGAGGTGAACGCCGCTGGCAATGTGACGAGCCGCGCGGAAACCCCGTTCCGCCGCGAGGAACGCACGCTTCTGGCAGAACTCGCCCCCGCTGCCCCGCGCGACGGGCCGAGCGTTCTGACGGTCCAGCCGGGCAACACGCTCTGGGGGATCGCGTCTGACCAATTCGGTGACGGACTGCTCTATGTGCGCGTCTTCGACGCGAACCGCGATCGCATCCGCGACCCCGATCTTATCTATCCCGGACAGGTCTTCGAGATCCCCGAGGGCTAGCCGCTCTGGTAACTGCCCGCCCGAGACCCTAGCTTGCCCTGATGGCAACGGGGCAGGCACATGCGCAGAACTGAGACAGATGCACAAATCGCGGCGGAAGAACGCGAAAGCGGTCTGAAGGTGATCCGCCGCGTCGCGCCCTATCTCTGGCCCGACGACAAGCCCTGGGTAAAGCGCCGCGTTGTCCTCGCGATGATCGCGCTGGTGATCGCCAAGCTCGTCGCCGTGGGCACCCCGTTCTTCTACAAGGCTGCCGTTGATGCGCTGTCGGGCGATCTGGCCGCCGATGCGGCCTGGACGCTGGGCGCGGGCGCAGTCGGGCTGACCGTTGCCTATGGCATGGCACGTGCGATGAATGTCGGCTTTCAGCAGCTGCGCGATATCTTCTTCGCCCGTGTCGGCCAACGCGCCCTGCGCCAGATCGCGCTGGAAACGTTCCAGCACATCCACCGCATGTCCCTGCGCTATCATATCACGCGCAAGACCGGCGGGCTGAGCCGCATCATCGAGCGCGGCGTGAAGGGTGTCGAATTCCTGCTGCGGTTCCTGCTGTTTTCCATCGGTCCGCTGATCCTCGAGCTTCTGATGATCGGCATCGTCCTCGCGGTCGTATTCGACATCTGGTATTTCATTGTCGTTCTGGGAACGATCCTGCTTTACGTCGCCTTCACCTTCCGCGTGACTGAATGGCGTGTGCGCATCCGGCGCGTGATGAACGATCAGGACACCGACGCAAACCAAAAGGCGATCGACAGCCTTCTGAATTTCGAGACCGTCAAATACTTCGGCGCCGAAGCGCGCGAGGCGTCCCGCTACGATAGCGCCATGGCAGGCTATGAAGAGGCGGCCGTGCGCACATCCTACTCGCTCGCCTTCCTGAATTTCGGCCAGTCCCTGATCATCACGAGCGGCCTTGTCGCGGTCATGGTCATGGCTGCGATGGGCGTGCAATCGGGCGCGTTGACCGTCGGCGATTTCGTCATGGTCAACGCCTACATGATCCAGATTACCATGCCGTTAAACTTTCTCGGGACGGTCTATCGCGAGATCCGCCAAGCCCTGGTCGATATGGGTCAGATGTTCGAATTGTTAGATAGACCGCCCGAAGTTTCGGATAAACTGGACGCAAAAAGCCTGAAAGTGACAAGGGGTGTGGTCAAGTTTGACAACATCCTCTTCGGGTATGAACCGGATCGTCCGATCCTGAAAGGCGTGACCATCAGCATTGGCGCGGGCGAAACCGTGGCGCTCGTCGGCCCGTCCGGATCCGGTAAGTCGACCATAGGGCGGCTTCTGTTCCGCTTCTACGATCCGGGCGAGGGTTCGGTTCTGATCGACGGGCAGGATCTGCGCGACGTCACCCAAACTTCTGTCCACGCGCAGATCGGCGTCGTCCCGCAGGACACCGTCCTTTTCAACGATACAATCTACTACAACATCGCCTATGGCCGCCCCGAGGCCAGCCGCGCCGAGGTCGAAGAGGCCGCGCGCGCCGCCAAGATTCACGATTTCATCGTCTCGCTGCCCGAAGGTTACGAGACCACGGTGGGGGAACGCGGCCTGAAACTTTCAGGCGGCGAAAAACAGCGCGTCGGCATCGCGCGCACGCTCTTGAAGAACCCGCCTATCCTGCTCTTGGACGAGGCGACATCGGCACTCGATTCAGAAACGGAACGCGATATTCAGAATGAGTTGCGCCTGATGAGCCAGGGGCGATCCGTCATCACCATCGCGCACCGGCTGTCGACCATCGTCGATGCCGACCGGATCGTGGTCTTGGAACATGGCGTGATCGCGGAAGAGGGGCGCCATGATGCGCTGCTGGCCAAGGGCGGGCGCTATGCCGCCATGTGGCACCGCCAGATGTCCGAGGAAGAGGCGGCCTAGACCGCCATTTCGACCCAGACCGGCACATGATCGGACGGCTTTTCGCGCGCGCGGATATCCTTGTCGATGCCGCAATCGCGCATCAGATCGGCCGCCTGAGGCGTCATCAGGATATGGTCGATCCGAATTCCGTTGTTCCGTTCCCAGCTATTCGCCTGGTAATCCCAGAACGAATAATGCCCACCGCCGAAATGACGCGCGCGGAAGGCGTCGGTAAAGCCCAGGTTCAGGATGCGGCGGAACGCGTCGCGGCTTTCGGGCAGGTACAGCGCATCGCCCTCCCACGCTTTTGGGTTGGCGGCATCCTCTGCTTGCGGGATCACGTTGTAGTCGCCCAACATGATCGCGCATTCTTCGTTATTTAGTAAGGACTTGGCGTGCGTTCTTAATCTTTCCATCCAGGCCAGTTTGTACTCATATTTTGGTCCGGGAACGGGGTTTCCATTGGGCAGATACAGCCCGCAAATCCGCAAGGCCGTCTCGCCCACAACAGTCGCCTCGATCCAGCGCGCCTGTTCGTCCTCATCGTCGCCCGGCAGCCCGCGCGTGACATCTTCAAGCGGCAGTTTCGACAGGATCGCCACGCCGTTGAAAGACTTTTGCCCATGAGTTTCAATGCTGTATCCCATGTCTTCGAAGACCTCGCGGGGGAAGCCCTCGTCGACCGACTTGATCTCTTGCAGCACGGCGACATCGGGCGCCGCCTCGGTCAGCCAGTCGGTCAGGGCGTTCAGCCGGGCCTTGATCCCGTTGATATTGTAGGTGGCGATCTTCATGGGGTCCTCCGGGCGTGCGCTGCCTTTATCGGCGGGGCGGTTTCGCTTGTCCACCATCCGCGGCGATCGCGGTGCCTGCCGCATGGGCCGAGGCCCAGGCCCATTGGAAATTATACCCGCCAAGCCAACCGGTTACGTCCAAAACTTCACCAATGAAGTAAAGCCCGGGCACGTCTTTTGCCTCCATCGTGCGCGCGTTGATAGCAGCCGTGTCAACACCGCCGAGTGTCACCTCAGCAGTGCGATACCCTTCGGTTCCGACCGGCGTCAGCCGCCAGTCGCGCACGGCCTCGACGATCTCATCAATGCGGCGATCCGGCAGATCGGCGACATTGCCCGAAAGCCCAAGCCGTCCTACGAAATACCGCGCGAGCCGCTCAGGCAGGATTTCAGCCATGACGCCGCCAATTCCGCGCTTTCCCGCCGTCTGCCGGACCTCGCGCAGCCGCGCGCCAAGTGCGGCGCCGGGGTCAAGATCGACGCAAACCGGCGCGCCTTCGCGCCAATAGTTGGATGCCTGCAAACAGGCCGGTCCGGACAGCCCGCGATGGGTCAAAAGCAGCGCCTCGTCAAAGGCAGCGTCGCCAGCCGCCACGCGGGAAGGCGCCGCGATCCCGGCAAGGGGGCGCAACTCCTCCATCACCTCGGGGCCGAAGACGAAGGGCACCAGTCCCGCGCGCGTCTCGGTCACCGGTAGCCCGAATTGCCGCGCGATATCGTAGCCGAAGCCACTCGCGCCCATCTTGGGGATCGACTTGCCGCCGGTGGCGACGACCAAGGCCGTACACTCCACTACACCGCCGGGATCGAGCGCGACTCGAAACCCGTTCGCAGACCGCTCAACGCCGCCGACCGTTACCCCGACGCGCAGCTCGGCCCCGGCAAGTTCTGACAACAGCATCTCGATAATCGCCGCCGACCTGCCGTCGCAGAAGAGCTGTCCAAGCGTCTTTTCATGCCAGCCGATGCCATGCCGCTCGACCAAGGACACGAAGTCCCAGGGCCCGTGACGCGCTAGCGCGGATTTGCAGAAATGCGGGTTCTCAGACAGGAAATTCTCGGGCGCCGTGTGGATATTGGTGAAATTGCACCGCCCCCCGCCGGAAATCCGGATCTTTTCGCCGGGTGCTTTCGCGTGGTCGATAACCAGAACACGCCCGCCCATCGACGCGGCATACCCCGCGCAATAAAGGCCGGCCGCGCCCGCGCCGATCACAAGCGTATCGACTTTCATGCCAGACCCGCGCCCCTGCTACTTTGGTTCGAAAAATACCTCGGGGAGCGCGAGGGGCAGCGCCCCTCGTCCCCGCCGCAAGGCGGGGTTACATGGAAAACGACACGCCGCAGCCACAGGAAGAGGACGCGTTCGGATTCTCGATGACGAAGCGCGCGCCGATCAGTTCCTCGGTGAAATCGATCACCGCGTTCGACAGGAACGGAAGCGACACCTCGTCGACCACGACTTGCTGGCCCCGGCCTTCAAGCACGAGATCACCGTCCGAGGGCGCATCGAGCGAGATATCGTATTGAAACCCCGAACAGCCGCCGCCCTCGACGGCGACGCGCAGGGCCTTGCCGTCCTCGTTCGCGCCAATTTCGGCGAGACGAGCGAAGGCCCGATCGGTCACTTTGGGAGGCAGGTTCAAATCCATGGGACATTTCCAGCGTTTAACATCGCGTTCACCTGCAATATATGGGCTAGGGGACACGGCCTCAAGGCGGGGCAGCACGACAGGGGCGATATCCATGCGACAACCCTATGCTTCGCATCCCGAAGACAGCCGCGGGCGGCTTTATCCGGAAGAGGAAAGCGCCTTCCGTTCCTGCTTTCAGCGCGACCGCGACCGGATCATCCACGCCTCGGCGTTTCGGCGGCTCAAGCACAAGACGCAGGTCTTCATCGAGCATGAGGGCGATTATTTTCGCACGCGCCTGACCCACTCCATCGAGGTGGCGCAGGTGGCGCGCACGCTGGCGGGGGTTCTCGGCCTCAATCCCGAACTGACCGAGGCGGTCGCGCTGGCGCATGATCTGGGCCATACGCCCTTTGGTCACACGGGCGAGGATGCGCTGTCGCGGCTGATGGCGCCCTATGGCGGCTTTGATCACAACGCCCAGGCGATCCGGATCGTCACTTCGCTGGAACGGCACTACGCGGATTTCGACGGGCTGAACCTGACTTGGGAAAGCCTGGAAGGCATCGCCAAGCATAATGGCCCGGTGACCGGCGATCTGCCCTATGCGCTGACGGATTACACCGCCGTCCACGATCTGGAACTCCACACCTATGCCAGCGCCGAGGCGCAGGTCGCGGCGCTGTCGGACGATATCGCGTATAACAACCACGATCTGCATGATGGCCTTCGGGCAGAACTGTTTTCGACCGATGAGCTGGCCGAATTGCCCCTTCTCAAGGGCTGTTTCGCCGCTGTCGACGCAAAATACACCGATCTGAATTACTACCGCCGCCGTCATGAAGCGTTGCGCCGCTTCTTCGGGCTTCTGGTCGAGGATGTGATCGCCGAAGCGCAGGCGGCGTTGACATCGCTCAACCCGACCTCTGTGACTGATATCCGCATGGCCAATCATGCGATCATCCGCTTTTCGCCCGAGATATGGGAGCAGCTGAAGGTGATCCGCCAGTTCCTCTTCACCCGCATGTATCGCGCGCCCGATGTGATCGCGATGCGCGGGCATGTCACGCAGGTGATCGACGATCTTTTCCCGATGTTTCTCGCCCAGCCCGACCTTCTTCCAAAGCAGTGGCGCAAGGATGTGGCCGAGGCGGGGGATGAGCAGACCTTGGCGCGAATTGTGGCGGACTATATTGCCGGGATGACAGATCGTTTCGCGATCAAGGAACATGCCCGTCTGACCGGGCGGGAAGAGGCGGCGCTCATATGGCGATAGAAACGGCAGCGGGGGCGCTGTCCCCGATTACGGCAATCGCGTTGGTGGGTGCGCTTGGTGTCGGCTCTCAATGGCTGGCCTGGCGGTTGCGGATGCCGGCCATCGTGCTGATGCTCGCGGCTGGTGTCATTGTCGGCCCGACGCTGGGATTCTTCGATCCCGAACGGGATATCGGGCCGCTGTTGCAGCCGATGATCGCCTTCGCCGTTGCAATCATTCTCTTCGAGGGTGGTCTGACGCTGGAATTTCACGGGCTGAAGGACCGCGCTGTCGGGGTGCGGCGGCTTGTCTTCATCGGCGCGCCGCTTGGCTGGCTGACCTCGGCGCTGGCGCTGCGATATGGCGCGGGGCTCAGCTGGGAAAGCTCTGCCGTCTTCGGCGGCATCATGATCGTCACCGGTCCCACGGTCATCGCGCCGCTTCTGCGGCAGGCGCGGCTGTCGAAACGCCCCGCGGCGCTGTTGCAGTGGGAGGCGATCCTGAACGATCCCGTGGGCGCGCTTGCGGCGGTTCTGGCCTTCGAAGTCGTGCAGGTTCTTTACACCGCCACCACGGCTGGCGAAGCGGTCTTGGAGTTCGTACTTGGCATCGGGATCGCGGGGGCCTTGGGCTATGCAGGCGGTTATGGCACGGCAGAGGCGTTCCGCCGGGCCAAAGTGCCGGAATACATGAAGGTTCCGGTGATCTTCGCGGTCCTCCTGGTCGTCTTCTCGGCCTCTGACACCTTCCTTCATGAAAGCGGGCTTCTGGCCGTGACGGTCATGGGCATCGTGCTCGCGAATGCGAACCTGCCCAGCTACGAGGAACTGCGCCGCTTCAAGGAACACGCCACGATCCTTCTGGTGTCGGGCGTGTTCATCCTGTTGGCGGCATCTCTTGATTTCACCGCCTTGACAGCGCTCGACTGGCGCGCGGTTCTTTTCGTCGCCATCGTCATCCTGATCGCGCGGCCCCTGACGGTGATGGTCTCGCTGATCGGGTCGAACGTGCCCTTGAAGGAACGCGCCCTTGTCGCAACGACCGGCCCGCGCGGTGTTGTGCTGGTCGCGGTCGCTGGTCTCTTTGGCGAACGTCTGGCCGCGCTGGGGGTCGAGGATGGTGCGCTGATCGGGCCGCTCGCCTTCGTGCTGGTGGCCGTGTCGGTCGTCCTGCATGGCTTCACGTTGAAACCCGTCGCCGGGTTCCTCGGCCTGACGGGGGGCGACAAGCCCGGCGTCCTGCTGATCGGCGGCAATTCCTTTTCGGTCGCCTTGGGCGAGGAGCTGGTGAAAGAGGAAATCCCCGTCCTCGTCGCCGATCCAAACCCCACCCATCTGCGCCGGGCGCGGAAGGCCGGGCTGCAATCCTTCTATGGCGACGTGCTGTCGAAGGCCGCCGAAGACCGGATCGAAATGGTGACCTATACGCTCGCGGTCGCGGCGACGGACAACGACGCCTACAACACTCTCGTGGCGACGGATCTGGCCCCCGAATTCGGGCGCAACGCGGTCTTCCAGGTGGGGCGCGAAAAATCGGACAGCGCGCGCTATTCCTTGCCTGCAACGCTGGGCGGGCGGCCCTTCGCGGGCGGCAAGACCTTTACCGAACTTCGTCGCCTTGTCTGGGATCGCTGGGAAATGAAGATCACCAAGCTGTCGGACGAATTCACCATGACCGACTGGCGCGAGATGTATCCCGAAGGCGTTCTGGTCGCGACCATCACCAAGGCCGACGAGCTGAATTTCGTTCTGGATGGCGAAAGCTTCGAAGCGCCCAAAGGTGGGCGCATCGTGGCGCTTGTTCCACCAAGCGAAGAGGCTGTCGCCGGGGCGGCATAGGCCCCGGTGCAGCATTGGCCGGTTGACTGCCCGGTCGCGGGTGGTAATGCCATGACCTGATGACCAGGAAGGCCCCATGAACATCTTCACCGATATCCGCACGCTCGTCCTTTCCTCGCTGGGCGAAATGCAGACCGAAGGCACGCTGCCCGGCGATCTGGATTTCACCAATGTCGCGGTCGAGCCGCCGCGCGATGCCGCCCATGGCGATATGGCAACCAACGCCGCGATGGTGCTGGCCAAGCCCGCCGGGAAAAAGCCGCGCGATATCGCCGAGGCGCTTGCTGCGCATCTCGTCGCCGATCCGCGTATCGACAGCGCCGATGTCGCGGGGCCGGGGTTCCTGAACCTGCGGCTCGCGGGAGATGTCTGGACCACGCTCGTGACCGGGATCCTGGGCGACGCGGGTTACGGGCGCTCGGACCTTGGGCAGGGGCAGAAGGTCAATGTCGAATACGTCTCGGCCAACCCGACCGGCCCGCTGCATGTCGGCCATACGCGCGGCGCCGTCTTTGGCGATGCGCTGGCGAGCCTTCTCGATTTCGCTGGCTTTGACGTCACGCGCGAATACTACATCAATGATGGCGGTGCGCAGGTCGATGTGCTGGCACGGTCCGTCTATCTTCGCTACCTCGAAGCCCATGGGAAGGCAGTGGAATTTCCCGACGGCACCTATCCCGGCGAATACCTGATCGAGGTTGGCGCGGCGCTGAAGGACAAGGTCGGCGATGCCTATGTGGGGCAGGGCGAGGATGTCTGGCTCGCAGATGTCCGCGCCTACGCAACCGAGGCGATGATGGACCTTATCCGCGCCGATCTTCTTCAGCTTGGCGTCGAGATGGACGAGTTCTATTCCGAGAAATCGCTTTACGGCACTGGCCGGATCGAAGCGGCGATCGAGGATCTGCGCAGCAAGGGCCTGATCTACAAGGGCACGCTTGAGCCGCCCAAGGGCAAGCTGCCCGAGGATTGGGAACCGCGCGAGCAGACGTTGTTCAAATCGACCGAATACGGCGATGACGTTGATCGCCCGATCATGAAATCGGATGGCGCCTGGACCTATTTCGCGCCCGACATCGCCTATCACTACGACAAGGTCACGCGCGGTTTCGATCAGCTCATCGACGTCTTTGGCGCGGATCACGGCGGCTATGTCAAACGGATGAAGGCGGCGGTCTCGGCCCTGTCGGACCGGCGCGTGCCGCTCGATATCAAGCTGACCCAGCTTGTGAAGCTCTACAAGAACGGCGAGCCGTTCAAGATGTCCAAGCGCGCGGGCAATTTCGTGACGCTGCGCGATGTCGTCGACCAGGTGGGCCGCGACGTGACGCGGTTCGTCATGCTGACACGCAAGAACGACGCGCCGCTCGATTTCGACTTTGACAAGGTGCTCGAGCAGTCCAAGGACAACCCGGTCTTCTACGTGCAATACGCAAATGCCCGGATCCATTCGGTACTGCGCAAGGCGGCAGAGCAGGGCATCGCGCTGACCGACACGCCCGCGTTGGACGATCCGGCGGAAATCGCCGTGGCGCGCAAGCTGGCCGAATGGCCGCGCCTCGTCGAGATTGCCGCCAAGGGTCACGAGCCGCATCGCATCGCCTTTTACCTTTATGATCTGGCGTCCGACTTCCACGCGCTGTGGAACAAGGGCAACGATCACCCCGGCCTGCGCTTCCTGCAAGAGGGTGACTCAGATGCATCAGCCGCAAAAATAGCGCTCCCACGGGCTGTGAGCGTTGTTATTTCAGCCGGTTTGGGTATTCTGGGGGTGACCCCGGTCGAAGAAATGCGCTGACCAACAAGCGCGCTTCGACCGTGTTCGGGGTCTCGTGCAGGCATTAAGGCCGCCGTCAGAGCGGTATCGAGGCAGTGATGAACGATGATAATTTGCGGGCCGCATTGCGGCCATCCGGCTGGCGTGTAGGTGCCGCCTCTTTCGACAAAACCCATATTGCTGGCGCTTTGCTCGCCGTCACCATGATCGGCGGATCGGGCTATTGGGTCACCGATCTGATTTCGCGCGACGTCTCGGGCGTTCCGGTCGTCATGGCGCTGAACGGCGCCGCGCCGCCGCCCCAAGATATTCAGGTCGCCGAGGTCGAGCCCGTCGAGCCGCTTGGCTCCGAGGTCGCTGAGGCCGAAGAACAGCAGCTTGCCGCTCTTGAGGATGACATAAAGCTGGACGGCGCGACCTTTACCTCTGGCAATCTCGACGTGACCCGCGATGCCGCTCCGCGCCGCCCGGGCGAGACCATTGTTCCGCCGGCGCCGCTGTCGCTTGGCGCGGCAGAGGCCGACAAGATCGCCTCGCTGACGGGCCCAGACGCGTCTGCAGACCCAAAACCCGCCCCGGTCGCGGGGCGGGCCATCGCAAGCTCTCCGCGCCCGGTGCTGCGCCCCTCGCGCGGCGCATCAGCCCCTGCGGCCAGCGCCGCGCCGCTGACCTCTGAGGAAAAGACCCGCCGCGCCATTCTCGATGCGCTCGGGCTGGATGAACAGGCCGCCGTCATGACCGAAGAGGGCGACCTGGTGATCTCGAACATCGCTTTCACCAATTCCACGCCGGGCGGACCCGGCGAATCCACCGCGAGGGAGGGCGAGTTCCGCATCATGCCCGCACTCGCCGAGGTGAATGCTGCCGTGTCGGGTGCGCTTCCCCAAGAGGTGGCGCTGGCCAGCAGCGCGTCCCATGCCGGGCCTGCTGATCTTGTGTGCATCCCGAAGGACGTCGTGGAGAGCTACTGATGTCTCAGGCGCGGGGCGTGGCGCGGAATGAAACGGAAAGCGCAGGGCTTGGTCCTGCGCTTGCTGCGTTTTTAAGCTGGGCAGGCGCGATCCTGTCCATTGCGCTGGTCATTGGGCTGGGCATCTGGGGTTACAAGGCCGTCTCGCGCGATGTTGCAGGCGTTCCGGTTCTGCGCGCGCCCGAAGGGCCGCTGCGTATCCGCCCCGAGACGCCGGGCGGCGAGCTGCCGGTGCATTATGGCCTGGCCGTCAGCGCGATCGCAGCCACGGGAAGCGCCGCGCCGCCGCCCAGCCGCATCGTCCTTGCCCCGCGCAACGTATCCTTTGCCTCCGAAGACCTGCCAATGGGCGAGCTTCGAATTGCGGTCGTCGAGACGGAAACGGCCGTCAAGCCGCCTCCCACCTTGCGCATCCGGCCCGCCACCGAGGATCAGCCGCAAGCCGCCGCTCTGACGCTGGTTCCCGAAGGCGTTGCTGGTATCGCCCGTTCGCCCCTGCCGCGCCCGCGCCCCGAGCGCGATCTGGCCGCCGCGGCGATCGCGGCTTCCGTCTCGCGTGCGGTCACTGCCGATCCGGTCGAGATCGACCCGAACAGCCTAGAGCCCGGCACGCATATGGTGCAACTTGGCGCGTTCGATTCCACCGATGTGGCGCGATCCGAATGGGTGCGCCTGCAGACCCGTTTTCCCGATTTCCTTGGCGATCGCGCGCGCGTCGTGCAGCGTTCGGAATCGGGCGGCAAGGCGTTCTACCGCCTGCGGGCCCTTGGCTTTGACGAGGCCGCCGACGCGCGCCGCCTTTGCGCGGTTTTGCAAGAGGGCGGCGCGAACTGCATCCCCGTGGTCACGCGATGACCGGCGCGACGATCTTTGGCTGCGCCGGCACAGCCCTGACCGCCAGTGAGAGCGCGTTCTTCCGGCAGGCGGACCCGTGGGGCTTTATTCTCTTTGACCGCAACCTCGAGACGCCCGATCAGATCCGCGCGCTGTGTGCAGAGTTGCGCGAGACGGTGGGCCGCGATGCCCCGATCCTGATTGACCAGGAAGGTGGCCGTGTGCAGCGCCTGCGCCCGCCGCTTGCTCGCGCCTGGATGCCGCCGCTGGACCAGGTGGAGGCTGCGGGGCGCCACGCCGCGCGGTCCATGTATCTGCGCTATCGCATCATCGCGGCAGAGCTGCGCGCGCTGGGGATCGACGCCAACTGCGCCCCCATGGCCGATATCGCCGATGAGGCCACGCACCCCTTTCTGAAAAACCGCTGTTACGGCAACGACTTGGCATCAGTTGTTCAGATTGCGCGCGCCGTTGCGGATGGCTGCCTTGATGGCGGCGTGCTGCCGGTTCTGAAGCATATCCCCGGCCATGGGCGCGCGCGGATCGACAGCCACTACGACTTGCCGCGCCTCGATGATCCGGCGGATGTGCTGACCGCGCTCGACTTCGAAGCGTTCCGGCAGCTCAACGACCTGCCGCTCGCGATGACGGCGCATCTTGTCTATTCCGCCTTTGACGATCTGCCCGCAACGACCTCGCCGAAAATGATGGCACTGATCCGCGACGAGATCGGCTTTGGCGGACTGATCATGACCGACGATATCTCGATGCAGGCGCTTTCGGGCGGTATGGCAGAGCGGTGTCGCGATAGCCTTGCAGCGGGCTGCGACGTGGTCCTCCATTGCAACGGCCAGTTGGCCGAGATGGAAACGGTTGCAGAGGTTTCGGGCCAACTGAACGGCACCGGAGAGCAGCGCGCGGGTGCCGCACTTGCCGCTCGGCGCGCGCCCGAACCCATTGACATGACCGCCCTTGACGCCGAACTCTCAAGGCTTCTTGAGGCTGGGGATCATGGCTGAGACAACCGACGACGAATTCGAGGCAGTGACCGAGATCGACGCGCGCCGCGCGGCCGAGGCGCTGATCGTCGATGTCGACGGCTTCGAGGGGCCGCTTGATCTGCTCCTAACCCTGTCTCGCACCCAGAAAGTCGACCTGCGCCGCGTTTCGGTCCTGCAACTGGCCGAGCAATATCTTGTTTTCGTGGAACAAGCGCGGTCCCTCCGGATTGAACTGGCTGCCGATTACCTTGTCATGGCCGCTTGGCTCGCCTTTCTGAAATCGCGCCTTCTTCTGCCGCCCGAACCCGAGGAAGAAGGCCCATCGGGCGAAGAGTTGGCCGCGCATCTGGCGTTCCAGCTTGAGCGGCTGCAAGCCATGCGCGAGGCCGCCGCCCGGCTCATGGGGCGCGACCGGCTGGGGCGCAACATTTTCGTGCGCGGCGTGCCCGAGGACGTCACGCGCACGCGCAAGATCACCTACACCGCGACACTTCTCGACCTGATGCAAGCCTATGCCAGCATTCGTACTCGCGACGATTTCCGCCCATATGTCATGGACCGCGAACATGTGCTGACAATGGAACAGGCGCTTGATGGCCTGCGCGAGATGATCGGGTTCGCAGGCGACTGGTCCGATCTCGCCCGCTTCCTCCCCGCCGGGTGGGAGGTGGATCCTGCGCGCCGCCGGTCTGCCACGGCCGCCACCTTCGCCGCCGCGCTGGAACTTGCGAAAGCGGGCCGGATCGAGCTGCGCCAATCGGGTACCTTCGATCCCATCCAGATCCGCAAGCGAGACGGCGAATGATGGACGAAGACGACCAGACCCGCGATCCGTCGCTGTTTGTCGCGCCGCCCATGGCCGAACAGGAACGTATGGTCGAGGCGATGCTCTTTGCCTCTGCCGACCCCTTGTCGACTGCCGAGATGGGTGCGCGCATGCCCCACGGATCGGACGCGGCAGAGGCCGTGCAGCACCTGCGCCGCCGCTATGAGGGGCGCGGGATCAATGTCGTGCGGGTCGGCGACAAATGGGCCGTGCGCACCGCGCCGGATCTTGGGTTTCTCATGCAGAAAGAAATCGAAGAGGAACGCAAGCTCAGCCGCGCGGCCATCGAGACGCTGGCGATCATCGCCTATCACCAACCTGTGACCCGCGCCGAGATTGAAGAGATCCGGGGCGTATCTGTATCCAGAGGCACGGTTGACCAGCTATTGGAGCTGGAATGGATACGTTTTGGCCGCCGAAAGATGACACCGGGCCGTCCGGTAACCTATGTTGTGACGGAACGCTTTCTGGATCACTTCGGTCTGGAAAACACCCGCGATCTGCCGGGGCTGAAAGAACTGCGCGCTGCCGGGCTTCTGGATGCGCGCGGATTGCCCGGCAAGGACCAGGGGGACGACGACGAGGACGACGCGCCCGAGGATGAAGATCAGGGCGAAATGTTCGAGGAATGAACGGGCCATGCGCCCGAAGGCTCGGAGGGCCAGACAGATGAACCTGAACCAGATAATCAATCTCGTGATCCGCATGGTGATGCGCCAGGTGGTCGGCAAGGGCGTCAATGCGGGGATCAATGCTGCATCCAAGCGCATGAACCGCCCTGAAAGCGACGATCCAGAGGCCAAGGCGCGCGCCGCCCAGCAATCGGGCGAGACCGCCAAGCGTGCACGGCAGGCCGCACGCCTGACACGCCGCGTTGGACGTTTCTGAAATCGCTTTCTATGCGGATGTAAGGGGCGAGGCCGTTAAGCGGTCTTGAAATGCTTAGACAGTTTCAGACCCTGTCCCTGATAGTTCGATTTCAGCCCTGCACCATACAGCACATCGGGCCGCGCGCTCATCTTCTCATAGACGAGCCGCCCCACGATCTGCCCGTGTTCCAATACGAACGGCGCCTCATGGCAGCGGACTTCAAGCACGCCGCGCGATCCCGTGCCGCCTGCCGCGCCATGACCGAAACCGGGATCGAAAAAGCCTGCGTAGTGCACGCGGAATTCGCCGACCATCGCCAGAAAAGGCGCCATTTCAGCGGCATAGTCGGGCGGGATATGCACCGCCTCGCGGCTGACAAGGATGTAGAACGCGCCGGGGTCGAGGATGATACGACCTTCGGTCGTGCGGATGTCTTCCCAGAACTCGGCCGGGTCATAGGCCCCGATCCGGTCCAGGTCGATCACGCCGGTATGGGGCTTGGCACGGTAGCCGACCAGCGTGCCCTCTGACGGTTCCAGATCGACCGAAAAGCCAAGGCCGTCGCCGATCACCGCCTCGCCCGAGACGAGGTTTTCCTTGGCATGCAGGGCGCTTAGCGCGGCATCATCAAGAACCGCCTGACCCTGCCGGAACCTGATCTGGTTCAGCCTTTGGCCGGGACGCACCAGCACCGAGAAGGATCGCGGGCAGACCTCTGCAAAAAGCGGGCCGGCATAGCCTTCGCTGATCCGGTCGAACTCTGTGCCGCCATCGGTGATCACTCGCGTCAGCAGATCAAGCCGCCCGGTGGAGCTTTTGGCATTCGCCGCGGCGCTGAGGCCCATTGGCAGCGCAAGGCTTTCCATCAGCGGAATAAGATAAACGCAGCCCTTTTCCAGCACCGCGCCGTCCGACAGGTCGATCCGGTGCATGGTGAAATCGCCAAGGCGATCCTCGACCGCGCGGCCGGATCCGGCCAGAAACGAGGCGCGCACGCGATAGGCGGTGGTACCGAGGCGCAGATCGAGTGAGGCGGGCTGCACCTGGCCCTCGACCGGGGGCGCATCACAGGCGATAGCGCCGGTGTCCAGAAGCTGCTGGATTGCGTGATCGGGCAGAACGCCAGTTCCGGTCATCGGCCCCATCCCCTGGTCCACCGGCATGAAAAAGCGCCCGCTGCAACTGCAGGGGCGCCCTGTGATTTGGTCGGGCTAGCAGGACTCGAACCTACGACCTTCCGTCCCCCAGACGGACGCGCTACCAGACTGCGCCATAGCCCGACGTGAGCGCCTTCATACCGGTTTTGCCGGAGGGGGCAAGCGAAATTCGGCATGTTTCTTGCGCCGATCAATCGGGGTCGGCGGCCATGCGCACCGACAGCTTCGTCAGCCGTTCATAGATCGGCCGAAGGTCATCCGGATCTGGCTTTGCGCCCGATTTGAGACCGGCGAGTATATCGTCCAGCGTGACCGCCGATGCGGGTTCAGAGGGCGCGGTGATGTCGGGAAGATCAACCGCCGCTTCGGGTGATTCAGAGGGGGGCGGGGCAGGGACGCTGGCCTTCTCTGGCTCGGGTTCCGGTTCGGGCGCAGCTTCCGGTTTGGGTTCAAGCTTGGCTGCCGGTTCCACTTCGGCTCCCGGCTCTGGTGTGGCTGCGATCTCTTCGGGGTCGGGCTCAGATTCGGACGCGGGTTCCGGCGCCGCTTCCTCGGTGACGGGTGAGGTTTCTTCGACCGTCTCTGTGGCCTGCGGTTCCCCGACGACCTCCGTCGAGGCCTCTGGTTCAGGCGCTTCAACAGGCTTTTCGGCGTCCACAGGCGCCGACTCAGGCTTCTTCTCAGGCTTTTTCGCCCGATCAGCTGGGCGATGTTCGTCGAAGGACACGACCTCGGCGCTTGCCGGGCTGCTGTCGACCTCGGTGTATGGCGCTTCTTCCAAGCCGTCGAGATCGAGCGGCGGGGCCAGCGACGAGACGTGTTTCACGCCTTCCTCGCGCAGCATTTTCTGCACGCCGCGGATGGTCATGCCGTCCTCGTGAAGAAGCTTCTTGATGCCGCCGAGAAGCTCCATGTCGGCGGGGCGATAATAGCGCCGACCCCCCGCACGCTTGACCGGTTTCACCTGCGTGAACCGGCTTTCCCAGAACCGCAGGACATGGGTCGGCGTGTCCAGCCAGTCGGCGACTTCGCTGATTGTCCGAAACGCATCGGGAGATTTATTCATCGCGATATCAGATCCTTATCGCGTTTTGTTGCCAGCGGCGACGCGGTCCTTCATCAGGTGCGAGGGCCGGAAGGTCAGCACGCGGCGCGGGCTGATCGGAACCTCTTCGCCGGTCTTGGGGTTGCGACCCATCCGGGCGGCTTTCTCGCGCACGGAAAACGTGCCGAAAGACGATATCTTGACGGTTTCACCCGCAACGAGCGCGTCTGACACATGCAGCAGAACGCTTTCGACAAGTTGCGCGGATTCGTTGCGGCTAAGGCCAACCTGGCGAAACACGGCCTCGCTCAGATCCATCCGCGTCAGGGTCTTTTCAGCCATAGGCACCTCCAAGCAAGTTGAAAGAGCATAGGCACCGGGCAATTTACGAGTCAATCTCAATGACTTGGAAAGCGCTTTTCATTTCGCCCGGCGCGTCACCAGCGCAGCGCGACCGCCCCCCAGGCAAGCCCGCCGCCGATGGCTTCGGTGATGATAAGATCGCCGGTCTTGATCTGGCCGCGCGCCTTGCCGACCGACAGGGCCAGCGGGATCGACGCGGCAGAGGTGTTGCCGTGGTCCTGAACAGTGACGACCACGCGGTCCATCGAAACGCCCATCTTCTGGGCGGTGCCCTTGATGATGCGCAGATTGGCCTGATGCGGGACGATCCAGTCGACTTCGTCCGCCGTGACGCCCGCGCGGGACAGCGCGGTTTCGGCGGTCTTGGTCAGCTTTTCGACGGCATGGCGAAAGACTTCCTTTCCCTGCATCCGCAGGAAACCGGTCGACTGGGTCGACACGCCGCCATCGACATAGAGAAGATCCTTGAACCGTCCGTCGGAATTGAGATCGGTCGACAGAATTCCGCGGTCGTCCGAGGTGCCCTTGCCTTCCTGCCCTTCGAGGATCAGCGCGCCGGCGCCGTCGCCGAAGAGAACGCAGGTCGACCGATCGGTCCAGTCCATGATCCGGCTGAAGGTTTCCGCCCCGATCACCATGACGCGGTTCGCCTGGCCCGACACGATGAGGGCATTGGCGTTCGACAGCGCATAGATAAAGCCCGCGCAGACGGCCTGCACGTCAAAGGCAAAGCCCTGGTGGATGCCAAGTTCGGCCTGCACCATGGTGGCCGCAGAAGGAAAGGTCAGATCGGCGGTAGAGGTCGCGACGATGACGGCATCGATCTCGGACGGGTCCATGCCGGCATCGGCCAGAGCGGCGCGGCCGGCACGTTGGGCCAGATCGGATGTCGTCTGGCCTTCGGCGGCGAAATGGCGCCGTTCGATGCCCGAGCGCGCACGTATCCATTCATCGCTCGTCTCGAGCGTCTTTTCGAATTCGGAATTGGGAACAATGCGGTCGGGGAGGTAATGTCCCACCCCGCGCACCACGGCGCGTGTCGTCATTGTGGATCCTGGTTACCTTCCCCCGTCGTCGCGCCAGATTGAGGGAGCGCGCTGGCAGATGCAACCCGTGCGGCCAGCCGTTCGGTAAACCCTGTTTGAGCCAGCGTGAAGGCCAGCTTGATCGCTGACGAGACACCCGTCGCGTCCGCCGATCCGTGACTTTTCACGACCGTGCCGTTGAGGCCAAGGAACACACCGCCATTGACGCGGCGCGGGTCGATGCGTTTGCTGAGACGCCGCAGCGAGGTCAGCGCCAGAAGCGCGGCGATGCGGCTGAGGGGGGTCGCCTTGAACGCCTCTTTCAGGAAATCGCGGATCAGCGAGGCGGTGCCTTCGCCGGTCTTCAGCGCGATATTGCCGGTAAAGCCATCGGTGACGATCACATCGACCTTGTCGGACGGTATATCGCCACCCTCGACAAAGCCTTTGTAGTCGAACTGCCCACGATCGGCGGACGCTTCGATCATTTCATGCGCGCCGTGCAACTCGGCGCGGCCCTTATGCTCTTCGGTGCCGACATTCAGCAGCCCGATGCGGGGGCGTTCCAGCCCCAGGCCGTTGCGCGCATAGCTGGCACCCATCAGCGCGTATTGCACGAGGTCTTCCGCATCGGCGCGGATATCAGCGCCCACGTCGAGCATCACGTTGAAGCCGCCGGGATTGCGCGAGGGCCAGAGGCAGGCGATGGCCGGGCGATTGACGCCGGGCAGTTTGCGCAGGCGCACCATCGACAGCGCCATCAGCGCGCCTGTGTTGCCGCAGGAGACGCAAACCGACGCATCGCCGTCCCGGACCGATTCGATGGCCGACCACATGGATGTGCCTTTGCCGTGACGCATCACGTAGCTGGGCTTTTCATCCATTGTGACGACGCCGTCCGCATGGCGGATGGCGCAGCGATCCTCGATCCGGCGTTTCTTCACCAGTTTGCGCAGCACCTCTTCAGGGCCGTGCAGGATGAAGGCGATGTCGGGATTTTTGCGCGCGGATTTCGCCAGCCCGGCGACGATTGCCTCGGGGCCGCGATCTCCGCCCATTGCGTCTACCGAAATGACGAAACGCCCCTCGCGCGAGGCACCTTCGTCAGGCGCATCGGCTTGGGGCGGATCGGTCATACCGGTCTGCGTCACGATCGGCGGCTTAGGCCGCGTCTTCGTCCAGGTCGATCTCGTCGGCCTGAGCAACGACTTCACGGTCGGCGTAGTGGCCGCAGGCCGCACAGACGTGGTGCGGGCGCTTCAGCTCGCCGCAGTTGCTGCATTCGTTCGGATTGTCCGCGGTGAGGGCATCATGAGCCCGGCGCATGTTCCGACGCGAACGCGTGATCTTATTCTGAGGGACTGCCATGTCTCAACCTCGGTCTTCCGGGGAAGCATGTCCCCAAATCCTGTATCAGCCGCAGGGTCAGATGCGGCCAAAGCCGCCACCGTTTCAACCCTGTGGAGCGAAGCCGGGAACATACTCGGATTCCTCGGCGCTGCAACCCTTTTCTACGTCTCGTCCGGGCCTTCTTTTTCAAGACTGTCGCGAAGCGCGGCAAGGCCTGCAAAGGGTTTCAGATCATCGTCTTTCAGCGGTTCTTTTCCGGGCTCTGTATAGGCCGCCTCGACCGGTTCCACGCCCTCTTTGCGCGGGAAGGCGGGCAGGGCGAGGGCCAGCGCCTCTTCCATCACCGCAGCCAGGTCGAGTGTTTCGGGCAAGGGTTCGATCGTGTCGTCCTCGGGCATTTCGACCTCTTCGGCGTCTGCAGGGGTCACCGGAGGGTTGGCGGTATACCGCCGAAGCACCGATTCCTCGATCCGCGTCGACACAGGATCGAGCGTCACCACACAGTCCTGCACCACCGTCGCGCCAAGCTGTGCGTCCAGCCGCCAGTCGCGGCGGCCTTCGGGGCTGAGCGAGCCGGTAAAGCGCAGTTTCTTGATGCCCCGTATCCCCAGGCGTTCGGCCATCGCGGCGCGCTGGTTGGCATCTGTCTCCAGCGTGAAATCGGCTGGCTCCTGCGCGCCGAGTTCCGACAGTCGAATTCTGGTCTTTGCGATCCGGGTCATGGCGGCCCCCTGTTCTTGAACCTTGCGGTCCATATGATGTAAGCCGAGCTACGAATTGGAAACCCGGCATGCAAGGGGGCAGGGCATGATGCGTAAGGCACGCTGGATCGCGGCAATGGGGGTGGCGCTTGTCGTCGCCTGTTCGCCGATCGCGCGGTCCCACGGCTATGTGCCGACGGATGAGCAGCTGCAAGAGGTGCTCGTCGGCGTCGATACACGCGCCACGGTGGCAGATGTCATCGGTCAGCCTTCGGCGGCGGGCGTTCTGGATGGCGCGGGCTGGTATTACGTCCGGTCCGAGTTCGAAACGCGCGGGCCCTTGCCAAAGCAAGAGGTCGACCGCGAGGTTCTTGCGATTTCCTTCGGTCCCGACGACACCGTGTCGAATATCGAGCGTTTCGGCCTTCGCGAGGGCCGTGTCGTGGCGCTATCGCGCCGCGTTACGGATTCGAATGTCGAGGGAATCGGGATCCTGCGCCAGCTGTTCGGCAATATCGGCCGCCTGGATGCGTCGCAGTTGGTTGGTGAGTAAGCTTTCAGGTACCTGACGCCGTTCATTGCCGCACGCCTGAATAGCAAGGTGGAGGGCTCATCGGCAGACCGTACGGACGGGCTGCCGATTGGATTAGCGTCGGCGCGCCGAAGGTTCAGTGACCCAAGGTGGCCGACAGAAAGTGAGCTGAAGTTCAGCGGATCGCCGTCCCGCGGACTGGCGATCGGCCCTCACCCTTCCTTTGGCTCGAATTCCAGCGCCACACCGTTGATGCAATAGCGCAGGCCCGTCGGCTGCGGCCCGTCCGGGAACACATGCCCAAGATGCGCCGCGCAGCGGTTGCAGTGCACCTCTGTGCGGGTCATGAACCAGCTCTTGTCGACGCTCTCGCCGACCATTTCCTCATCTTTCGGCTTGTAAAAGCTGGGCCAGCCGGTCCCGGATTCGAACTTGTGGTCCTGATCGAACAGCTCTGCCCCGCAGCACACACAGGTGAAAACCCCGGCCTCTTTGGGGAAATCATCATGCGTATGGGCGCGTTCGGTGCCGTGCTGGCGCGTGACCTTGTAGGCCAGATCGCCCAGCTGCTCTTTCCATTCCGCGTCGCTTTTCGTGATCTTGTCCATGCTCTGCCTCCTTGGCTGACCGTCAAGCTTCCGTCACATCTTGTATGCTAGAAGCATCGAAAGCATATTTAGGGTCAGAACGGCGCCCTCCAAGGTATAGGATGCACACGCCATGTTGAGCTTGCGAAAAGGCCGCTATGCGGCGCGACTGGCCACTGGCGACGATGACATCCGCGCGGCGCAGGAATTGCGCTATCTCACCTTCATCGCCGCGACGGGCGCCGAGCCGCGCGAGGGCGGGCGCGATACCGACCGCTTCGACGAGATTTGCCAGCATGTCCTTGTCCACGAGGTGAAGACCGGCACGCTTGTCTGCTGCTTCCGCCTTTTGCCGCTGAATGGCGGTGGCGAGATCGGGCGCAGTTATTCGGCGCAGTATTACGAGTTGTCTGCGCTGGAAGATTTCGATGGCCCGATGGTCGAGATGGGCCGGTTCTGCATCCACCCGGACCACCGCGATCCCGATATTCTGCGCGTGGCCTGGGGCGCGATGACCCGCTTTGTCGACCGTGAAGGGGTCGAGATGCTGTTCGGCTGCTCGTCCTTTCATGGCACCGAGACGGATGAATACCTCGACGCTTTCGCAATGCTGAAGGAACGTCACCTTGCGCCGAAACGCTGGCTGCCGAAGGTCAAGGCGCCGAATGTGTTCCGCTTTGCACGGAGGCTTCGGCGCAAGCCGGATGCCAAGCGGGCGATGCTCACCATGCCGCCGCTCTTGCGCACCTATCTGGTGATGGGCGGCTGGGTGTCCGATCACGCTGTGGTGGACCGCGACCTCAACACTCTGCATGTCTTCACTGGGCTGGAAATCCGGGCGATCCCGCCCGCGCGCCAGCGGCTTTTGCGGGCCACGGCAGGCTAGGGCGCACGTGTCCAGTTGACGGCGGCACGCGGCTTGGATAGCCCCTCGCCATGGCCCGTCCCCCCCTTTTGCAGCTTTCCGATATTGCCCTGACCTTCGGCGGTGATCCCGTGTTCGACGGTCTCGATCTGACCGTACAGCCGGGCGACCGGCTGGCGCTGGTGGGACGCAACGGATCTGGCAAATCCACGCTGATGAAGATCATGGCGGGGCTTGTGGAATCCGATCGGGGCACCCGTGTCGTGCCGCCCGGATCCTCGGTCGGCTACATGGAACAGCACCCGGATCTGTCGGGCTTCGAGACCTTGGGCGATTTCGCGGCCAGCGCGCTGGACCCGGCCGAACATTACCGTGTCGAGATGGCCGCCGAGGGGCTGAAATTCGACCCGAGTACCAAGACCGGCGCGGCGTCGGGCGGGGAACGGCGGCGCGCGGCGCTGGCAAAGCTGATGGCCGAAGCGCCTGATCTGATGCTGCTCGACGAACCGACGAACCACCTTGATATCCAGGCCATCGAGTGGCTCGAAGAGCAGCTGTCCTCTACCCGCGCCGCCTTCATCCTGATCAGCCACGACCGCGCCTTCCTGCGCGCGCTGACCCGCGCGACGTTGTGGCTGGATCGCAGTGTCGTGCGCCGCCAGGACAAGGGGTTCGACGCGTTCGAGGCGTGGCGCGACAAGGTCTGGGACGACGAGGATCAGGCGCGCCACAAGCTGAACCGTCTCATCAAGGCCGAGGCCCGCTGGGCGGTCGAAGGCATCAGTGCGCGCCGCAAGCGCAACCAGGGCCGCGTGCGCGAGCTTGGCAAGCTACGCGAGACGCGGGCGAACATGATCCAGCGCCAGGGCGCGGCAGAGATGGCACTCGAGGCCGGTCCGAAATCCGGCAAGCGTGTCATCGAGGCGGAAGATATCGCAAAAAGCTACGGCGATCGCGTGATCCTGAAACCCTTCTCGCTGCGGATCGAGCGCGGTGAACGTGTCGCCTTTGTCGGCCCCAATGGCGCAGGCAAGACGACGCTTCTGAAGATGCTGATCGGTCAGGTGGAACCTGATGCAGGCAAGGTGACGCTGGGGACCAACCTTGAAATGGCGGTCTTCGACCAGAACCGCAGCGCGCTTGACCCCGATCTGTCGCTTTGGGAAAGCCTGACGGGTGACGAAGGTATGCGCGTCTCGGGCAAGGCCGATCAGGTCATGGTGCGGGGCACGCCCAAGCACGTGATCGGCTATCTGAAGGAATTCCTGTTCTCCGAGGCGCAGGCGCGCGCGCCGGTCCGTTCGCTGTCGGGTGGAGAAAAAGCACGGCTTCTCCTGGCGCGGATCATGGCGCGGCAATCGAACCTTCTGGTGCTGGACGAACCGACGAACGATCTCGATGTCGAGACGCTGGATCTTTTGCAGGAACTGGTCACGGATTTCGACGGCACGGTGCTGCTGGTCAGCCACGACCGCGATTTTCTCGACCGCGTGGCCACAAGCACCGTGGCGCTGGAAGGCGATGGCAAGGCGACCGTCTATGCGGGCGGCTGGACCGACTACCGCGCCCAGCGCGGCGCTGATCGGCCAGCGGCCGAGGCGACAAAGCCAAAATCCAAGGGCCAGGGCGGTTCGAAGGCCGAGCGCGCGGCGCAGACGCCCAAGCTGTCCTTCACCGAATCCCACCGGCTGGAGGTTCTGCCGTCCGAGATCGAGCGCCTCGAAGCGGAAATCGGCAAGCTGGAAGGGCTGCTTTCGGATGCCGATCTTTTCACCCGAGAGCCGGTGAAATTCGAAAAAGCCTCCAAGGCGCTGGCCGAACGACAGGTGAAACTGGCAGCGGCCGAGGATGAATGGCTGGCCCTTGCCGAAAAGGCCGGTGCCTGACACGATTTCGTGAAAAGCGTTTTTTCGCCGATACTTAGCGGCGTCTTGCGCGAAACGCCGCTCTACGTCACGTCATCACGCGATTGCTTCTCACAGGGCGGAACGAACCCTGTCATTCGGCGTTCACCAACCGAGAGCCCGAAACACGGGCCCGAAGCAATTGAATGGAGACAGGCATGAAGACGTTCCTTATCACCGGCACCGCGGCAACGATGCTCGCCAGCACCGCGTTCGCAGGCAATCCGACCCCCGCACCCGCAGACCCGGTCGTCATGACCCCCGCACCGGTCGCCTCGCCCGCAGGGTATGACTGGTCTGGCAGCTATGGCGGTGTGAACCTCGGCTATGGCAACGCCTACACCAATACCGGTCTTCAGGGTGACGGCGTCATCGGCGGCGCGCAGATCGGCTATAACTTCGACTTCGGCAACTATGTTCTGGGTGCCGAGACCGAATACCAGCAGTCCGGCGCCTCCTTCGGCGCAGGCGCAGGCATGGTGGATAACTTCGTGCGTGTGAAGGCCCGCGCCGGTGTCGAAACCGGCCCCGCGCTGCTGTACGCAACAGGCGGTCTGACGCTCGCGAACGGGAACCTCGGCGGGACCGGCTTTTCCGACACCGGTTACGCCGTCGGCGTCGGCATGGACTATGCACTGACCGACCGTTGGAGCGCAGGTGTCGAAGCGCTGTACAACCAGGTCGACAACGTGGCCGGTACCACGACCGATCTTGGCGCAACGACCGTGTCCGCGCGGATCAACTACCGCTTCTAAATACTCAAAGGTTTGCCGGGGGTTACCCGGCAAACCTTATCTATTGCGTGAGGTCTTTCAGCACCTCGGCAACGCACATGACATCCTCGCGCGTGCAGTCGAATTGTCCGACCTGAACGCGAATGACGAACCGGTCCTCGAACCGCGTTTGCGTCAGATACACCCGCCCGTCATCGTTGATCTTCTGCAGCAGCGCTTCTGTCTCGACATCGCTGCCATGACGAAAGGTGAAGAGTGACAGGCGCGGTTCGGTGACAATCTCGAACCCATCCATGGCGCGAATGACCTCGCAGAGTTCCTCGGCCCATTTGACGTGATTGCGAATGCGCGTGCGCAGGCCTTCCAATCCGTAGGCGCGCAGGAGGAACCAGATCTTCAGCGCCCGGAACCGGCGCCCCAGCGGCACCGTCCATTCGTTGAAATTCGTCACCTCGTCTTGGCCAAGCGTGTTCAGGTATTCCGGGCGCAGCCCCAGCGTTCGCACCTGCGGCACAGGGTCGGCCAGAAACTGGACGGCGCAGTCAAACTGTGCGCCGAGCCATTTGTGCGGGTTGAAGACAACGCTGTCCGCGCCTTCTATGCCGTCCCACAGGTCCCGAAATTCGGGGCAGATCATCGCGGACCCGGCCCAGGCCGCGTCAACATGGACATAGGCGTCATGGGCCTTGGCGACCTTCAGACAGTCGCGGATCTTGTCGCTCGCCCCGACGGATGTTCCGCCGACAGACAGAATAATGCCCGCAATCGCCGTTCCGTTCGATTTGTGCTGCTCCAGTGCATTGTTTAACGCCTCTGGCCGCATTGACAGCGTATCATCTGTTGGAATTTTGATAGTATTGCGTTGCCCGATCCCTGCGATCCGTGCCGCCTTGTCGATGGATGAATGGGTCTGACCGCTGGCAAACAGCGCCATACGCGGCTGGCCTGACAGGCCGTCTTCCAGACCTGTCCAGCCCAGCGCCCGCTCGCGCATCGTCAAGACGGCAGACAGGGTCGCGGTGGTCGCGCTGTCGTGGATCGTGCCGGTGAAACCTTCGGGCAAGCCCAGCGACTTGCGCAGCCAGGATACCATGACCTCTTCGATCTCGGTCGCGGCGGGCGAGGTTTGCCACAGCATCGCCTGCGCGGCCATCGTGTTCGCCAGCTGCTCGGCCAGCATCGAGGCGGGCGCGGCATTGGCGGGGAAATAGGCAAAGAAGCGGGGGTGCTGCCAATGGGTGGTTGCGTCTGGCACGATCCGTTCGAAATCGGCGAAGATGGTTTCCATGTCCTCGGCCGTTTCCGGAGGCTCGGCGGGCAGCTTGGCGGCGGTCTCTCCGGGTGCTGTTTGCGCGCGGACAGGGCGGTCGCGCAGGCCGTAGTGATAGTCCCGCGCCCAGTCGGCGGCATGTTTCGACCAATGTGCAAGGTCATCATGGTTCATTGTGAAATGCCTTTATCTGGAATGCCTTATGCCGGTTTATTCAAGCATCGCATCGACATCGTCGCCCGGCATCGCGGCGGTGAGCATCGAGAAATCGCCATCCTTCAAGATGGACGTTCCTGCATCGTGTATGACCCTGTGGGTCACCCGCGCAAGGGCGCTGCCAAGCGAAATGCGGGCGATCCCGGCCTCGGCGAACTCGGCTCGGGTGATTTTTGCAAAGCGCCCGACGGCGAGCGCATTGACGGGCTTTTCCGTCCCTGCGACCACCTTTTTCAACGAGGCCATGCCGGGCGGGACCGGCACATAAAGGCAATCGGCGCCTGCCGCGTCGAAAGCCGTGATGCGCGCCAGCGCCTCTTCCATGCCATAGCTGTCTTCCATGACGCCGTCGGCGCGGGCGACCAGCACGAAATCGCGCGGCAGCGCGCGGGCGGCAGATGCGGCGGCCTTGATCCGTTCAATTGCGAGGTCCCGGTCGTAGGGTGCGCCAGCGGCGAAATTCGTGTCCTCAATGGATATCCCCGCAAGCCCGATTTCCGCCGAAAGCCGCACCGTTTCGGCAACCGTCTCGGGATCATCGCCGAACCCATTCTCGAAATCCCCGGACACGGGCACCGAAACCGCCGCGATCAGCGCCTCGGCATGGGCCAGCGCCTCGTCCCGCGTGACGGTGCCGCCATCTTTGCGCCCCAACGTGAAAGCATGGGCCGCCGACGAGGTCGCGATGGCCCGAGCGCCCATATGGGCCAGCATCTTGGCGCTGCCCACGTCCCAGGCATTGGCGAGGATGAACGGATCGCCCGGCTTGTGAAGCGCGCGAAAGACCGCGCCGATATCGTCGCTCATGTCGTCATCTCCTTGGCAAAGGCAATCATGCGGGTGAGGGCGTCCGCGAGTTCATCCTCTGGGCGCGTCAGGGCAAGCCGCAGGTGTCCCGCCGCCGCCGCGCCAAAGCTTTCGCCGGGCATGACGGCGATCTTCTCTTGGTCGAGCAGGCATTCGGCGAAGTCCACACCTGACAGCCCCGTGGCGCGTATATCCAGCATTGCATACATCGCGCCCTCTGGCGGGATCAGGCGGATCAGGGATTGCCCGCTCAGGACGTCTTGCAACACGGCGCGCCGCGCGCGGAAGGGGGCGGCGATCGCGGCTTCGAACGCTGCGCCCTCGCGCAGGGCATAAAGCGCGGCCTTCTGGATGAATCCCGGCACACCGTAGGTGGTGGCCAGAGACAGCGAGGTCATGGCGTCGATTGCCTCTTCCGGGCCAATGATCCAGCCGATCCGGCTGCCCGTCATCGCGTGCCCCTTGGACATCGACCCGACGACCAGCGTGCGATCCGCCATACCGGGCAGGGCGCGCGGGCTGAGATGCGCGCCGTCCCAGACTTGCGTTTCATACACCTCGTCCGAGATCAGCCAAAGACCGCGCCGCGCGACGAAATCCGCGATCTCGTCCAGCGTGCCTCGCCCATAGACCCCGCCTGTCGGATTATTCGGAGTGTTGATGAGCAAGGATCGCGCCTCTGGTGCGGGCTCGAGATCGGCAGCGGTCGGCTTGAACCCGGTCTCCGGGCGCAGGGGCAGGGCATGGGGCCGGGCGCCAATGGCGCGGAGCGTGCCGGGATAAGTGACAGAGCCGGGCTCGAGGTAGAGCGCCGTGTCGCCCGGATCGCAGGCGGCGGTATGG
>CBFIJK010000016.1:0-61771 GCA_965662745.1 uncultured Paracoccaceae bacterium | reverse complement strand
CGGCCCCGCCCGCCCGGTATCCGGTTCAAAACGGATGGGGCACATGACCAATCACCTGTATCAGAACGACCTTCCCGACGGGCTTGACCTTGGACCCGTGGTGGCCATCGATTGCGAGACGATGGGCCTGAACCCGCACCGCGACCGTCTGTGCGTGGTGCAGATGTCGGGCGGCGACGGCAACGCGCATCTTGTCCAGGTCGCCAAGGGGCAGACCGAAGCGCCGAACCTTTGCCGGATGCTGGCCGATCCCAAGGTGCTCAAGCTTTTTCATTTCGGACGGTTCGACATTGCCGCGCTTCTGAATGCGTTCGGTACAGTCACCGCCCCGGTCTATTGCACCAAGATCGCGTCAAAGCTCATACGCACCTACACCGATCGGCACGGGCTGAAGCAACTGTTGCAAGAGCTTGTCGATGTCGACATCTCGAAGCAGCAGCAGATGAGCGATTGGGGCAGCGAAACCCTGAGCGATGCGCAACTTGAATACGCGGCGTCGGACGTTCTGTACCTTCACCAGCTGCGCGACGTCCTGAATGCGCGGCTTGAACGCGAAGGACGGATGGACCTGGCGCAATCCTGTTTCGATTTCCTGCCGACGCGCGCCCGGCTTGACCTTGAAGGCTGGCCCGAGATCGACATCTTCGCGCACTGATCCGCGAAGAAACGGCTTTTTGACCCCGTTTGTGGTGCAAATCCCATGAAACGCGCTTAGTTGATGATTGTGGGGGCCGTCGCACTTAGGATGCCCCGCGAAACCAAAGGGATACTGCCCATGCGCGCCTTCTTCCTTGCACTCCTTCTTACCGCCGCGCCCGTTTTCGCGTGGGCTCAAGGGGCATCGGTTGAACTCGGCGAGCATGATTCCAGCCAGCCGATCGAGGTTACCTCGGACGAACTATCGCTCGACCGATCGAGCAAGCAGGCGGTTTTCGTCGGCAATGTCGTCGCGACCCAAGGCGCGCTGACGCTGACGTCAAACCGGCTTGAGGTGGACTATGGCGAGGGCGGCACCGGGTCGAATTCGATCCGCATTGTCACCGCAATCGGGGACGTGGTGATGGTCAACGGGGAGGATATCGCGCAATCGCGCCGCGCCGTTTACACCGTTGGAAGCTCTCAGATTGTCATGACTGAGGACGTGATCGTCATCCAGGGCGAGACTGTCCTGACATCCGACAAGCTGACCTATGACCTTGCGGGCGGCGAGGGGCTAATGGAAGGCCGGGTCACGACGCTTCTGGTGCCCGAGGAAGAGTGATGGATGGGGCGCTTTCGGATGGCGCAGGCGATGCCGGCCGCGACCCCGACAAGGGTTTGCGCGTGCGCAACCTGCAAAAGGCATATCGCAAACGCGTCGTGATCCGCGATGTCAGCATGGATCTCAACCAGGGCGAGGTTGTCGCTCTCTTGGGACCAAACGGATCGGGCAAGACGACGACCTTCTATTCCATTGCGGGCCTGATCACGCCCGAATCCGGCAAGGTCGGGATCGACGGGCGTGACGTCACCTTCCTGCCCATGTATCGGCGCGCCAAGCTTGGCATCGGCTATTTGCCACAGGAGATGTCGATTTTTCGCGGGCTGACCGTCGAGCAGAACATCATGGCGATCCTCGAAATCGTCGAGAAAGACAAATCCGTCCGCCAGGCACGGCTTGAAAAGCTGTTATCCGAGTTTTCCGTCGAGCATCTGCGCAAATCCCCTGCGCCCGCCCTGTCGGGTGGTGAACGGCGGCGCGTGGAAATCGCGCGCTGCCTTGCATCCAATCCAAAATATCTGCTCTTGGATGAGCCGTTCGCGGGCGTTGATCCGATTGCCGTTGGCGATATCCGTGCGCTGGTTGCCGACCTCAAGACCCGCGGCATCGGCGTTCTGATCACCGATCACAACGTCCGCGAAACGCTAGGCATCGTCGATAGGGCCTATATTCTGCATGATGGAACCATGATCATGAGCGGCACGGCCGAGGAAGTGATCGAGAATGAGAATGTCCGCCGCGTCTATCTTGGCGACAATTTCAGATACTGAGCCATCGGCGGTTTCGCGCGTTCGCCATTGACAGAACCGGCGATTATCGCGCCAAATGGACGGAATGAGGGTTTGTTCCGTTCATTCCAGGTATGCACCGCCTGCCCATTCCAGCAGAGAAAATTTCGTTTTCCCGGACACTTACCATGCCCGGTGCGCATACCTAGGTCTAATACAGCAATCATTGGAGGATGCATCATGCACTATCAGGTCACCGGAAAGCAGATCGACATCGGCGAGGCGCTCCAGACACATGTGACGGATGCGCTTGGCAGCATGCTCGAAAAATATGCAGGCCGACCGACCGATGCGAATGTCATCTTTTCCAAGCACGCCCACGAATATGTCTGCGAGGCCACCGTCCACCTGTCCACTGGTTTGACCGCGCAGGCCACAGGCCGCGCGACCGAGATTTACTCTGCCTTCGACGCGTGCGCCGAGAAGATGGATAAGCAACTGCGCCGCTACAAACGCCGCCTGAAGGACCACCACAAGGAACGGACAACTCCTGTTGAACTTTCCGGAGCGTCCTCGTATATCCTCGCTTCATCGGAAGAGGGAACAGAAACAGAACCGGACACTCTGCAGCCGATCATCGTGGCCGAGATGGAAACCAAGATTCCCTCTCTCTCCGTCGGAGAAGCCGTGATGCAGATGGAGCTTGCAGGTGCACCTGTTCTCATTTTCCGGAACGAGCGGGACGACGCGCTGAACGTTGTCTACAAGCGCGACGACGGAAACATCGGCTGGGTTGACCCGGTCGCGGCAAAATAGATCGAAACGCCCAGGCGGGCGGCAGCTTTAAAGCGAGACTCATGACACTCGACGGATTGTTGCACCCGAGCGCCGTGCGCGTCGCAAGTTCTGTATCCAGCAAGAAACGCCTGTTTCAGGCTTTGGGTGATATCGCCGAAAGCGCCTATGGCCTGAAAGCCTCGCTGACCTCTGCTGCTCTCCAGGAACGCGAGGCGCTTGGCCCGACCGGTGTCGGCCATGGCGTCGCCCTGCCCCACGCACGTCTCGATACGCTGGATCAGGTGCGCGGCGCATTCCTGTTGCTGGAACGGCCGCTGGATTTCAATTCCGCCGACCGCCAGCCTGTCGATCTGGTCTTTTGCCTGCTCGCGCCCGAGGATTCGGGCGTCGATCACCTCAAGGCGCTTGCCCTTGTGTCACGCACGCTGCGCGATCCGGGCGTTTGCGCGAAACTGCGATCGAACGCCGATTCCAACGTTTTGCACACGATCCTGACCGAAGGCCCCGCCACTCAGGCCGCCTGACCGTCCTTGGACCAAGGGCCATAGCCGAACATCATGTAGTCGCGCTGCGCCGCAGCCTTGACCGCCGCTTCGACATCGCCGTCATAGATCTTGCTCAGGGGCAGCGGATATTCATCCGGCAGGTCCGCGACCTTCGGCGCAGTGAGTCCGATCTGCGCGCAAAGCTGCGTCAGACCCTCGCCCAGATTTTCGGCGCGCAGGATCATGTCTGGCAGGCGAAACTGGCCAAGCCCTTGCACGACCACATCCTGTGACGCCCACGTCGCATCCATCCGGATGCTCGTCTGTCCGCCAAGATTACCCTTCACAAAGCCCAAGAACCCAAGGAAGGCGGCGCGCATCTCGACCGGGTCGAAATTCTTGCCCGGCGCATGGTCGGGAATCGGCACCTTGTAGGTCGTGCGCAGAATTTCACGGATTTCAGGGTAACTTTCCGGATTCTTCGCCAGAATATAACGGCAGAACGCATGATAAAGACGCGGGACCGGGTGCCGGACGACGGTGAAGGACCGGTGCGCGCCAGCTTTCCGCTTCCACTGGCGCAGGGTTTTCTGGTTGAACCCCTGGATCAACGCGTCGGTGTCCGTCTTGTCCAGCGCCGCAAGCCAATCGCTGATCACATCTTCGGCCCCGCAGCGGACAGGCTGGTACAGGATCGGCGATTTCGCGGCAGCGACGTAGCTTGGAACCAGTGCCGCGCGGCGCGGTTCGAAATTCGGGGTGCGGCCCAGATCGAACCGGTCAAGCCGGGCAAGCGCACGCTCCATCTCGCCGTAATTTGTCACCTTGCTTTCCAGACCGCCGGGGTTTTGAACCTTGGTCTTGCGCACCGCCCGCTCTCTGCGATCCTCGATCCCAAGGAACGCCGCCATGCCGTTCAGTACGTCCATGTCGTTCATATCGTCATACCCGATATAGAACGCGGTCTGCCCAGTCGTTTGAAGCGCGCGCAGGACCCGCAGCTGAAACTCCTGAAGCGCATCGAGATGCCGAAGAAACTCATCCGCGTCGAAATCAACCGTCGCGCTTTTCGCGAATTTCATGTCACGCAGCCGCCATTGGCCGGTCTCTCCCGCGATTTTCAGCGAGACATAACTGTCCAGCGGGTTTCGCGTCAGGATGATCTTGGCGCGGCGCGGATCGGTGAGAATATCGTCGAGCACGCGTGGGTCGTGATCGTGAAAGAACCGGAAGCCTGCCAAGCCTTCGGTGTTTTCATCCATCGCTTTCAACAGCTTGTGCGGGTCTTCCTCTCGCGCCGCCGTGTCGAGATCAAACAGTTCGAACTGGTTCGCGTGACCGATGAAATGCGGATTGAACACTTCACCGTAGCAGTGAAGCCCGTCATAGGCGTTTATGTTTTCCTCAAGAAAATTCGACCCGGTCCGCATCTCGGCCAGAAGGACAAAGCTGTCGAAACGGTCGGTCATCGGTTGGCCTTTCGGCGGACGATATAGGGCTTCGGCGTCGGCTTCGGCGGCAGCTCGGCGCCATCATTGGCCGGAAAATCGCCCATGAGATGCGGATGCATCCCCTCGTTCTTGAGCTTTTGCAAGAACTGCCCAAACCCGGTCAGATCGACCATGCGCGGCGCCTCGTTCAGGCGGCGCAGGCTGCGCGATCCGATCTCGTCGATCACGGTTTGCAGCGGCTCCATCGGTTGTTCGACAAAATCGGCCATCGACCAGATACGCACCCGTGCCTTGGTGTGGGTCGAGCGCAGGATATCCAGATGCCGCGATTCGATCTTTTGCAGGCGCGCGGCCTCTCGCCGGATTTCGGGGAAATCCTTGGCGGACCGGAACAGCGGCACCGCCCACGCCCCGGTAATGACTGAAATCTGCGCGTTCGTATCACTCGCGATGAAATGCGAGATTTTCTGATTGTCGCGCGGCCCGAACTGAAAGCACTGCCGCTCGCCGCGCGTGTTCCAGATCAGGTTCGACAGGAAACTACTGGGGTTGTAGTCGCGTAAAGCGGCGCTGTTCGACAATGCGCCGGCATAGCTGGCCTGCCGCCCGACGAAATCGATCCGGCCGGGGCCATACAGATGGCCATGCACCCGCGCCTCTGTCACGCGGGTCAACCAAGCCTCGAAATCCTCGAAGAGATCGCTGAACCCTTCGAACACCGAATAGGGTGCGCAGGTCTTGCCGTTTTCCCAGCCCGCGTTTGGAAAACGGCTTTGCATGTAAAGCCCCGCGCGCCCCCGCGTTCGGCGTTCCACGGCCTTGGCGAAAATCCGGTCGATCTTGCCGGGGCTTGGCTCTGCCCCCGACATGATCTGTGTGCCGGGCGTCAGGAACGCATCGTACAGCCGGTTCGCACGCGGCCAGATCTTGCGCGCGACAAAACAGTCAGACCGGCGCAAAAGCTGCAGGTGATCGTCGTAGAAGATATGCGGCTTGCCCTGGAAATCGAACTTGGACAGCGTCAGTGACCGGCTTTCGATCCGCGTGGAATAGCGGCGGCACAGGGTCTGATAATAGCTTTCATCGGGGATCCACACGCGCGAGAAATACGCGTCATGGCGCCCACGATCAGCGCTTTCGAGGATCGAGGACAGCGTCTTGCGCGTGAGGCACCACCACTGGCTACCCAGATGCGGAACAAGACTGTCCGGAATACGCCGCCGATATCCGACAAGGCGTTGCAGCTGCACGTAGCGATCAAAGAGATAACGCTGTTTTTTCCACGAGAACGGAAACCGCAGAAGAAAACGTTCGCTGTCGAGGCCGCCCACCGTCCACGGCACGTCTTCGGTCGTCACACTTTCGATGAAATCGGTATAGGGCCGATCGGCAAGGTAGGATTTCAAGTCATCCACCGGCCGCAAGGGCAGACACGATCCCGAAGACAGGTAGACATGACTAACCTCAGGAAATTTATCGAGCATCATCTCGGACGCTGTCTGCGAGGCGGCGACCAGAGACCACGTCCCCCAGTCGCAGCGCCGCCGCGAACAGAACAGTACGTTGTCGAGGTCGGACAAGCTTTCGGTGAAAGCCTTGAACTCGTCCTTCGGTACACGCTTGTCCGCGTGAATGACGACGGGGCAGCCTTGGGTGGCCCAGTGCCGCGCGACCTGCTCGGCGCGGTGCAGCGCCTCGTGGACGAGCATGCAGAATCCGACGGTCATGCCCAGTTCCCCCGGCTCATGATCCCCAGAATCTCAAGCTGGCGCCAGTTGATGTATTTCTCGGACCAGCGGCACCACAGGTTCAGCGGCTCACCCAGCCCGCGGTTATAGGCCCGGTATTCATAGCTGTTGGCATAGTGCTGTCTGCGATCCAGCTCTTCTGTCGATTTTTCGGTGAAGGTGTGCAGGAATTTCGCGTGCAGAAGCGTGCCCGACGCTTTTTCCCCGCCCCATTCGTCATACACAAGGTTAAGACCGCGCGGCAAAAGCGAATGGGTCGAGCTTAGATAGACATAGCTGCGATGCCATTTGACCAGCGGTATCTTGTTAAGCGCCGGCGCACGTTCGGGCTTGTTCTGGAAAAACGCTCGGGCGCGGGGACCGCCCTGGATCCACAGATTGCCGAAGCGCGCATTCTTCTGGAACGTGTAGTTTCCGCTGTCGAACCAGCTTGCGATCTCGAACGGATCCTGACCTTCGATATACTGAAAGCCGTCGACCGGACCCTTGGGATACATATCGAGCAGCATCGCGCTGAAGGTGCGGATCGACGAGGCATCGAGCCAATCGGTCAGCGCCCGCAGGGGCCGCGTATCGCAGAACGGATAAATGAAGAATTCGTCCACATCGAGCGTCAGGCACCAATGGCCATGGGCGTGTTTGCGCATCAGCCAGTTCAGCCAATCCATCCCGAACCGGGCGCGCTTGTAGCTCTTGTTGCTTAGCCAGACCGAAACATCGGGCTGCTCGCGCAAGTATTCGAATGTTCCGTCGGTGGATCCATTGTCGACGAAAATGAAATGCTGAACGCCCAGCTTGCGGTAGTAGTCGAGAAAGTATTCCAGCCGGATCCGTTCATTCCGGACGGTGGAGAAGCATAGAATATCGGTAGGCTTGATCTGGGACGTCCGATCGACAACCGACCGAAGCTCACGCCGCTTGCGCAGCGCACGAAGGCGCAGGCGTTTGCGCTTCAAACGCAGCCTGTATGAGCGTGCGAAGCCCAATACTCTTCCTTCCCAATGGCCCCTGTCTAAAGGAGCCTCCCCGTATCAGTCGGAAGATAACGCGGCCTTGAAATGCGAGTCCCATGAAAGCCGCTTGCGCAGGCCCGCATCGGGACCTGGCCGATCCACCTGTAAATTATCTGCCCAGACCAATATTCTTTGTTTCCAAAAATACACATCGCCCACAGGTGCGTAAATGCAATTATCGCCCAAAATCTCTTCAAATACCGAAAGGTTCGAAGCCAGTACGCGCGTTCCAAGCAAAATCGCTTCGGCGGCGGGCAAACCGAAGCCTTCGGCATGGGACGGAAAAAGAAGTCCGGCGCTGTGTTCGAGAAGCGTTCGCACCTGTCCGTCGGTAAGATCGTTCCATTCCTGAACCAGTCCGTCGGAGTTTGCTTCGTTGTCCAGCCGGGCGAAAACCGCGTCATTCCGCCATCCGCGCTGACCCGCGATGACAAGGCGGGGGATGTCCGTCTCGGGCAGGTCCCGGCGAAATTCATCCCAGATATCAAGGAGCAGAGCGTGGTTCTTGCGCGGTTCGATCGTGCCCAGTGCGACGAAATAGGGCCGGTCCCGCAAGAGGGATCGAGGCAAAGCCATGGGTTCTGCCAAAGTGACGCCAAGAGGCGCTGAAACGATCCTTGGCGTGCCGTCGCCGATCCAGCGCGCAACGTCTCTCGCGGTGGCGTCGGAATTGGCGATGATGCAATCCGCGTGGCGTGGGACCCGCTGCAAGATCGCGCGAAAGCGATCAACGGTCTCGGGGCGCTGATACTGCGGAAAATCCAGCGGGATCGTGTCGTGGATCAGCACCGACACCTGCGTACGCGGCACCTGCCGCCATGCGGTGAACACGCGATCCGTGAGGTTGCTGTGGCCCGTGTTGAAATACTGCGTTCCCCTCGGCATCAATTGACGCAGGCGCGATCCAAGGCCCCAGCGTGACGCCCCGGCAATCGCAACGCGACGCAAATCCGCCTCGGCGCTGCGGCGCTCGGGACTTAGCTTGCGGGAAAAGAAGGCCGTCAGATCGGGTCTGCCCCAAGGCACACGTCCATCCACGCGATCAAGAATCGCCTGTCCGCCCGCCCTGTCGAGGATCGCAAAGCCCGCAGCCGTCCGCGCGAGGAACCAGACCGGATCACCCCGCGACAGGAATTCACGAAAATAGGCCAGTTCCACTCGGTCGACGCCAGTCAATCCACGCCCCGTCCGCGAAATCAGCCGCGTCACGTCAAGACAGCGCGGAGTTCCGCTAGCGGTCATAGTGCCCGGTCTGGTGCCACCGCCACGCATCCGCGATCATCGTCTTGAGAGTCGAGCGGTCCGGCGACCACCCAAGCTCTTGCCCTGCGCGCACCGATCCCGACACCAGCTTCGTGCAGTCACCGGCGCGGCGCGGCCCGATCTCATGCGGAACGTCGCGGTTGGTGACCGAGGCGGAATTGGCGATGACCTCTTTCACCGAATAGCCGCGCCCGGTGCCAAGATTGAACACCCGGCTGCCTTTGCCGTCCTCCAGCCATTTCAGGCCAAGGACATGCGCATCGACCAGGTCCATCACATGGA
Organism: uncultured Paracoccaceae bacterium; assembly: GCA_965662745.1. Lineage (GTDB taxonomy): Bacteria > Pseudomonadota > Alphaproteobacteria > Rhodobacterales > Rhodobacteraceae > Anianibacter. Next base: position 52,742 of record CBFIJK010000016.1, on the reverse strand, counting down.
CATAGTCGCGAATGCAGGTCCCGTCGGGCGTGTCGTAATCGGTGCCGAAGACTGTCAGCCCTTTCCGCTTGCCGTCGATCGCATCCAGCATCAGGGGGATTAAATGCGTCTCGGGCTGGTGGAATTCACCGACCTCACCTTCGGGATCGGCGCCGGCTACGTTGAAATACCGGAAGATCACCGACTCAAGCCCATGGCTTTCGCGGAAATTTCCCAGCATGTCCTCAATGGCTCGTTTCGACGCACCATAGGCATTGATCGGCTGCTGGGGGCAGCTTTCGTCCAGCAGGACGTTGTCATGATCGCCATAGGTGGCACAGGTGGATGAAAAAACAAAGCTCTTCACCCCTGCCGCCACTGCCGCCTCAATCAGCGACAGCGAGCCGCAGACATTGTTGCGCCAATAGCCGCCCGGATCGGTCATGCTTTCGCCGACCTGGCTAAGCGCTGCGAAATGCATCACGGCGATTGGCTGATGTTCTGCGAAAGCAGCATCCAGCGCGGCACGGTCTGAAAGATCGCCCTCGACCAGCGGGCCAAATTTGACCGCATCCCGCCAGCCGGTGATCAAGTTGTCATAGGTGACGGGCACATAGCCCGCCGCCTTCAGCACCTTGCACGCGTGCGAGCCGATATAGCCTGCGCCGCCGGTGACGAGAACTCGTTCCGCCATGGCGCAGGTTACTCCGCACTTTGCGATTGGGCGACGGCCTCATACAGATACTGGGTGAATTCGTCCTTCAAATCGGGGCGCGACATGCCAAAGGCCACTGTCGCTTGAAGGAAGCCCGCCTTCGATCCACAATCAAAGCGCTGGCCCTGGAAGCGATAGCCATACACGTTCCGTTCTTGCGCGATTTCTTCGGCGATGGCGTCGGTCAGCTGAATCTCACCGCCCGAGCCGGATTTCTTCTTGTTGAGCGTGTTCAGCACATCCGGGGTCAGGATGTAGCGCCCGATCACCGCAAGGTTCGACGGCGCGTCATCCGCAGCGGGCTTTTCCACCATGCCATTGACGCGCACCATGTTCCCCATGTCTTCGGCGACATCGAGAACGCCATAGGCGCTGACCTTGTCCTTGGGCACTTCCATCGCAGCGACCATGGATCCGCCGGTTTCCTCGTACGCCTCGACCATCTGCTGCAGGCAGGGCTTTTCGCCCGCGATCACGTCGTCGGGCAGCATCACGGCAAAGGGTTCGTTCGGGGCGATCAGGCGGCGGGCGCACCAGACGGCATGCCCGAGGCCCAGCGCCTTGTGCTGTCGGATATAAGCAATGGCACCGGAATCCATGTTGGTGGATTTCAGCGTCTTCAAGAGCTCGTCCTTGCCCTTTTTGCGCAGCGAGTTTTCCAGTTCCGGCGCGTGGTCGAAATAATCCTCGAGCGCGGATTTCCCGCGCGACGTGACGAAGATGAATTCCTTGATCCCTGCGGCGCGCGCCTCGTCGATGGCGTATTGAATGAGCGGCCTGTCGACCAGCGTCATGATCTCTTTCGGAACGGCCTTGGTCGCTGGCAGGAACCGCGTTCCCAACCCCGCCACCGGAAACACAGCCTTCGTCACCTTGCGTCGCATACTCTTGCCTCGTTTGTACCTCTGTCCCGCGGATAACCCACTCGTGGTGGGAATAGTCGGACCAGACCGTGAAAATTTCGTGTTCGACGACACTTAATTCATATCGTGCCTATTTGTTCACATCCATGAACAATTCTTGTGCAAGCCCGTCATCCTGAAAAACCCGGGCGATTTCATGGCGAAGGCGGTCCTTGAAGCCCACGATCCGGACGGGCGGGTCGGTTCTGTCGGATTTGCCGAATTGCCCTCCGGTCTGCTCCCACACACCGTCCTCGGTAAAGCGCCGATGATGAAAGAGCGTTGTCTTGCTGAACAGGAACAGATGCGCGCGTCCGCCGCTTGCGACATGGGAACAAGCCGCAGCGCGAAGCGGTTCCCGCTGGCGCCAGTCACCGGCAAAGACCTTGTCCTTTCCGGCGGCGGTTCCGAACGGCAGGAAGGGCTGCGCCGCATCGGGGATTGGCACCGGATCGGTCAGGGGCCGTCTTAGCCCCTCCGCCCAACCGGCATCGAAACTGCACAGAAGGGGGCCAAGATCGCGCGGCTCGGCCGTTCCCTTGATCAAATGGCGCGCGAGCCTTTGCTCCTGCGCATTTCGTCGAAGCTTTTTTTGGACTTCGGGGTCAGTTTCTTGGCCATGGCGGCGCAAAAGGATCGCGGTGCTGGCAGCCTCTTCATAGAGGCTCAGCGGCAGGCGATTGGCGCGGCGGCGGGGCGAGGGGGCAAAGCCGTGATACACCTCCGCAAGGGGGACAAGCGCAACCCTCGCACCTTTGGCGGCAAGGCGCAGGTTCAACTCCGTCTCGTCCATAAAAAAGCGGATCGCGGGATCGAAGCCTCCGATCTCGGCAAGCTCTTCGCGGCGAAACGCACAATTCGTGCCGACGGTCTTCACCGCGTCGCCGGGGCTGCTGCCTACGATCAAAGTGCCAGTGCCTTGATCGGGCACCGGTATCTCCCAGCCACAGCCATCCACCCGCGTCCCTTTGCTTTGAAAGCTGATCCCGTTGCGCCCGCGCACATACCCCGTAGCGGCGGTGACACTGGCATCTTCAAACGGCGCGACGAGATGCGTCAGCCAGCCGGACACCGGAACGGCGTCATCGTCGACGAAGGCCACCACCTGCCCGGCGGCGGCGGAAATCCCTGCGTTGCGGGCGGCAGAGATGCCTTCATCGCCCTGCCGGATCAGCTTTGCGCGGCCCGCAAAGCGCGACGCCTTGACCGCCGCAATGCCAGCGCTGTCGGCCACGACAACCACTTCGAAATCCAGATGATCGAGCTGTGACAGCCCTAGAAGCGTACGCAGCAAGAGACGGGGGCGGTGCTGACTAACGACGATCACGCTGACCGGCGCGCCGGTCATTCGATCCCCAATTCGGCCAGAATAGTTTCTATTCGCGCGACGTCTTCCGGGTTGTTCAATTCCCAGAACGGGCGCCCCTGCCCGTCAACTTCGACACACAGGACTGGCCGCCCCTGCTCCAGAAACCGAAGCTGTTCCAACCCCTCCAGCGTCTCGAGCGCCCCGACCGGCCAGCGTGGATAGGCGGCCAGCGCCGAGGGACGATAGGCGTAAACGCCGACATGATGGAACACCGGCGTCATGGCGTCGGGCGCAAAGTGGCTATGGGTGTACGGGATCACCTCTTTCGAGAAGTAAAGCGCGCGGTTTTCGGAATTGAAGACCGCCGTTGTCGCCCCGACGCGCCCATCGCGCCGGTCCTCGAGAAACCCTTCGAGCGCGCGGCCGGAACAGCGCAAGACCGGCGTCGCGACCTCTGCGGTGCGGCTGGCCTTCAATGCAGATACAAGCGCCTCGACGAACCACGGGGGCGTCAACGGCGCATCGCCTTGCAGGTTCACCACGATGTCGTACTTGCCGCCCAGCAGATCAAGCGCCTCTGCGCAGCGTTCCGTGCCGTTCTGACAGTCGGGCGAGGTCATCAACACCTCGGCCCCAAACCCTTCGGCCTCGGCGCGGATACTGTCATCGTCGGTCGCCACAATCACACGATCAACGCCCTTCGCCGCCATCGCCGCATCCCAGGCCCGGCGGATCAGGCTACGCGACGTTCCGCCCGCCCCCTTCAACGGAACCAGAGGCTTGCCGGGATAGCGCTGCGAGGCGTGGCGCGCGGGGATAACCAGAAGAACGGGCATTACGCCGGTTTCAGATCGACCGATGGCGCGGTAGCGATGAAGAACGGGTTCGCGAAGCCGGGCTTGCCGTAGGTGAACACGCTGTGGTCATCGAATCGCACCATGCGCCCGCCCGCGCCGCGCAGAACAGCGTCGCCCGCCGCCGTGTCCCATTCCATCGTGCGGCCAAGGCGGGGGTAGATGTCGGCCTCTCCTGCCGCGACAAGGCAGAATTTCAGGGACGAACCGGCGCTGACCAGATCGGCCACATCGTATTTTGCGATATAGTCGTCCGTCGCCTGATCCCGGTGGGATTTCGATGCGACAACCTTGAGCGGCCCGTCCGGAGCGGTCACGGAAATCGGGCGGATGTCGCCTGGCATGTCCTTGTGCAGCGCGCCGGTTTCCTCGACCGATTGGCCATCCGCATCCGTGTAGAACAGACGCCCTTTTGCGGGCGCATAGACGACGCCGCGCACCGGCACGCCGTCTTCGACCAACGCGATATTCACCGTGAACTCGCCGCGCCGCTTGACGAACTCTTTCGTTCCGTCGAGCGGATCGACGATCAGAAAGGTCGCAGCGGTCTCATCGTGGGTGGCGGCCTGTTCCTCTGTCACCAACGCAACATCCGGAAACGCAGCGCGCAGCCCGGCAGAGATCACATGGTCGGCGGCAAGATCGGCGCGGGTCACTGGGCTTTCGTCGGATTTCGCCTCGACGCCAAGATCATCGCTTTCATAGACCTCCATGATCGCGTCGCCCGCTTCCAGCGCAAGCCGCCGCATCACGGCCACAAGCTTGGCTTTGTCCATTTCGTACCTCACACTTGCCCGAATTCACGATTATGTTCGTTAAATGCTGATTTTGTTATGAGTATGATGTAACGGTTGGGCAAGAACACTCTGCGACAAGGGTGTGGCGCGACAGACGCTAGGCAGGCAGACGACACGATGTTTCAACCGACAGTTCGAGAACGTTCAACGCTGGGTTCCGCCTTTCGCACGATGGAACTTATCTATCATGCGACCGTCCGGGATTTGCGTAAAGAACACGGCAACGCGATCATCGGTCTTCTGATGAGCGTGGTGATGACCTGCGTTCTCGTCGGTGTTTTCTACATGATGTTCACGATCCTCGGCGGGCGGGGCACCGCGATCCGGGGCAATTTCATCCTGTTCCTGATGTCGGGCATTTTCGTCTTCATGATCCATAACGCCGCCGTTCAGTCGGTGATGGGGGCCGAGGGGCCGACTTCCCCGATGATGTTGCACGGGCCAATGAACCCCGCCATCGCCATCTGCGCGGCGGCGCTGTCGTGCCTTTATACGCAGACGCTGTCGATCATCGTGATTCTCTTTGCGGCAGATGTGCTGCTGGAACCGATAACGATCGAACAACCGGTCTACGCCTTCGGGATGGTGATTCTGGGCTGGGCGTCAGGTTGCGGTGTCGGGCTGGTGTTCCTGGCGATCAAGCCGTTCTTTCCCCGCCTTGTAAGCATCATCGCGCAGATCTATCGCCGGATGAACATGATCTTCTCGGGCAAGATGTTCGTTGCCAATTCCCTGCCCACCTACATGCTGCATTTCTTCAGCTGGAATCCCCTGTTCCATTCCATCGACCAAGGGCGCGGGTATATCTTCATCAACTACAACCCGCACAACACCAACCTCACCTATCCGATCGTGGTGACCTGCGTTCTGTTCGCCATCGGCATGATGGGGGAATTCTACGCGCGCAAGAACGCGTCGGCCTCGCATCTCGCGGGCAGCTAGGCGACCACGCGCAGCGTCAGGTTCAGGCGTCCGCCCTTCGGCAGAAGGGTGGAGCTTTGAGGCCGCAGCTTGTCGATACCATGATAGGCCAACCGCGCATCTCCGCCCAGAACCGCAACATCACCCGATTGCAGCCAGATGCTTTCCGTCGGTCCGCCACGTTCCGTCCCGCCGATGCGAAACCGGGCGTCATCGCCCAATGAAATCGACACCACCGGCCAGGAAAAATCGCCCTCGTCCCGGTCCTGATGCAGGCCCATCTTCGCCGTCTCGTCGTAGAAATTCACCAGACAACAATCCGGCAGCCGGTCCACACCCGACACGCGGCGCCAGATGCCGAGGACCCGCGACGGAATGTCAGGCCAGTCCGCGCCGGAGGGATGGCGCGCCTCATACCGATAGCCGCGCCGGTCCGACACCCACCCTACCCGCCCGGCAGAGGTCATGCGCACCGACATTTTCTTGCCCCAGCGCGTCTCGGGCGAAAACAGAGGCGCTGCGGCCACGACATCCCGAATATCGTCCACCAAAGCGCGCTGAACCTCAGGCCCAAGGCAATCCTTGAACACCTTGACGCCCCGAACATCGACCGGTTGATCGAGATTGAGGGCAAAACTTGTGGAAGATTCCGCTTTTTCCATTCCGTGCTCCGCTTGCAGGGGTGCATACCCCTCCTTATATACGCCGGGAAGCCGCGCCGAGGGCGCCCCTCGGGCACTTTCATATGGGATAGCGGGGCGGGTGCCTGAATGGGCCAGTCCCGCGCAACATCGCCGAAGAAGAGAGGAATTTGAGCATGGCCAAAGTCATCGGTATCGACCTTGGAACCACCAACTCTTGCGTTGCCATCATGGATGGTGCGCAACCGCGAGTGATCGAGAACTCGGAAGGCGCGCGCACGACGCCGTCCATCGTCGCATTCACGGACGACGAGCGTCTCGTGGGCCAGCCCGCCAAACGGCAGGCCGTCACCAATCCGGAACGCACGATTTTCGCCGTGAAGCGCCTGATTGGCCGCCGCACCGGCGACGCCGAAGTCCAGAAGGACAAGAAAAACGTTCCCTACGAAATCGTCGACGGCACCAACGGCGACGCGTGGGTGCAAGTGAAGGGCGATAAATATTCGCCCAGCCAGATCTCTGCCTTCATCCTGCAGAAGATGAAGGAAACCGCCGAAAGCTATCTTGGCGAAGACGTGACCCAAGCCGTGATCACCGTTCCGGCCTACTTCAACGACGCCCAGCGTCAGGCCACCAAAGACGCCGGCAAGATCGCGGGCCTCGAAGTCCTGCGTATCATCAACGAGCCGACGGCAGCCGCGCTGGCCTATGGTCTCGACAAGAAAGAATCGAAGACGATCGCGGTCTATGACCTTGGCGGCGGTACATTCGACATCACCATCCTGGAAATCGACGACGGCCTGTTCGAGGTCAAGTCGACGAACGGCGACACGTTCCTCGGCGGTGAAGACTTTGACATGCGCATCGTCACCTACCTCGCCGACGAGTTCAAAAAAGAACACGGCGTCGACCTGACGAACGACAAGATGGCGCTTCAGCGTCTCAAGGAAGCCGCCGAGAAAGCCAAGATCGAGCTTTCGTCCTCCAGCCAGACGGAAATCAACCAGCCGTTTATCTCGATGGGTTCCAATGGGCAGCCGCTGCACATGGTCATGAAACTGACCCGTGCCAAGCTGGAAAGCCTTGTCGGCGATCTCATCAAGAACTCGATCAAACCGTGCAAGGCCGCTCTCAAGGATGCGGGCCTGTCCACCGGCGATATCGACGAGGTCGTCCTGGTCGGCGGCATGACCCGTATGCCGCGCGTTGTGGAAGAGGTGACCAACTTCTTCGGCAAAGAGCCGCATAAAGGCGTGAACCCCGATGAAGTCGTCGCCATGGGCGCCGCCATTCAGGCCGGTGTTCTTCAGGGCGACGTGAAAGACGTCGTGCTTCTCGACGTGACCCCGCTGTCGCTGGGAATCGAGACGCTGGGCGGTGTCTTCACCCGCCTCATCGACCGCAACACCACCATCCCAACGAAGAAATCGCAGATCTTCTCGACCGCCGAAGACAACCAGTCGGCCGTCACGATCCGCGTCTTCCAGGGAGAGCGCGAGATGGCCTCGGACAACAAGATCCTCGGTCAGTTCAATCTCGAAGACATCCCGCCGGCCCCGCGCGGCCTGCCCCAGATCGAAGTGACCTTCGACATCGATGCCAACGGCATCGTGCATGTCGGTGCCAAGGACAAAGGCACCAACAAGGAACACAAGATCACGATCCAGGCGTCGGGCGGTCTGTCGGACGAAGAGATCGAACAAATGGTCAAGGACGCCGAATCGAATGCCGAGGCGGACAAGCAGCGCCGCGAGGGTGTCGAGGCCAAGAACCAGGCAGAAAGCCTGATTCACTCGACCCAGAAAGCGCTGAGCGAGCATTCCGACAAGGTCGATCCGACCACGGTCGAAGCGATCGAACTGGCCATCGCCAACCTTGAAGAGCAGATCGAAAGCGACGATCCCGGCAAGATCAAGGCCGGCATCCAGAACGTGACCGAAGCGTCCATGAAACTGGGTGAAGCGATCTACAAGGCAGAGCAGGCGAAAGCCGGCCAAGGCGACGAATCGGAAGAAGAAGGCCCGCGCAGCGTCGATGACGACATCGTGGATGCCGATTTCGAGGATCTCGACGACAACAAGCGCGCCGGTTAACGGCCCGCAGGAACGCGATGGACCGGTCAGTTATCGGCTGGCCGGTCCACGTGTTTTCGGAGGTTTTTGGAACCCATGGCAAAACGCGATTATTACGACGTTCTGGGCGTGCAACGCGGCGCCTCGGCCGACGAAATCAAGAAGGCCTATCGCACCAAGGCGAAAGAGCTTCACCCCGACAGAAATTCTGACAAACCCGATGCCGAAAGCCAGTTCAAAGAAGTGAACGAGGCGTATGACGCACTGAAGGACCCCGAGAAAAAAGCTGCCTATGACCGGTTCGGTCACGCGGCCTTTGACGGCGGCATGGGCGGTGGCCCGCGTCCCGGCGGCGGTATGGGCGGCGGCAATGGCGATTTCGCCAGCGCCTTCTCCGATGTCTTCGACGATCTCTTCGGCGACTTCATGGGCGGCCGTCCCGGTGGCGGCGGTGGGCGTCAACGCGCCACGCGCGGGTCCGATCTGCGCTACAACATGCGCGTCACGCTTGAAGAGGCGTATGAGGGTCTTCAAAAGACGATCAACGTGCCCACCTCCGTTGGCTGCTCGGTCTGTTCCGGCACCGGTTCCGAAGGCGGAAGCGAGCCGCAGACCTGTCCAACCTGTTCCGGCATGGGCAAGGTCCGCGCGCAGCAGGGCTTTTTCACCGTCGAACGCACCTGCCCCACCTGTTCGGGCATGGGCCAGATCATCAAGAACCCCTGTTCTAACTGCGGCGGCGCGGGCCGTGTCGAAAAGAACCGGGCTTTGTCTGTGAACGTGCCCCCGGGTGTTGAAACCGGCACTCGCATCCGCCTCGGCGGCGAAGGTGAGGCCGGTCTGCGCGGCGGGCCGTCGGGCGATCTTTACATCTTCATCGAGGTCGAGCCGCACCAGCTGTTCGAGCGCGACGGGCCGGATCTGCACTGCCGCGTCCCGGTCAGCATGGCGCGCGCGGCGCTTGGCGGCGATATCGAGGTGCCCACTATCGACGGCGGTCGCAGCCGCGTGAAAATCCCCGGCGGCAGCCAATCAGGCCGTCAGATGCGCCTGCGCGGCAAGGGCATGCCGCATCTGCGCGGCGGGCAGTCCGGTGACATGTTCATCGAAATGGCGGTCGAAACGCCTGTGAACCTGACAGGGCGTCAAAAAGAACTGCTCGAGGAATTCGAACAGCTGTCGAAAGACAACAATCCCGAATCCTCGTCCTTCTTTTCGAAGGTCCGCAGCTTCTGGGACGGGATGAAAGGCTGATCGCCTTAACCCGGCTTTAAGACTGAATGTGAGAGCGTCGAGGCATCATGTCTCGACGATCTTTTTCCGAGGGGCCTTTGCCCCTGTTTGATGAAGTCCCCGCAACGCCGGTTTCGCCGGAGGGTAAGCTTCCGTCCTATATCGCCGGGCATCGCAGCCGCCTGCGCGAGCGGTTCGATCACACCGCCGACGCGCTGCCCGACTACGAATTGCTCGAACTGCTGCTATTCCGATCCGTCCGCCGCGGTGATGTGAAACCGCTCGCCAATCGCCTTCTGGCACACTTTGGGGACTTGAATGCCGTCATCTCTGCGCCGCCCGATCGGCTGAAAGAGGTTGACGGCGTCGGCGACGCCATCTGCCACAACCTGAAACTGATCGAGGCGATCGCCCGGCGGATGGGCCGGGCGCGTGTTATCAACAGGCCGGTGCTGTCGGGGTGGGACGCGCTGCTCACCTATTGTCAGACTGCGATGGCGCACCGCGAGACCGAACAGTTTCGCGTCTTCTATCTCGACAGAAAGAACGTCCTGATCGCGGATGAGGCGCAGGGCGAAGGCACCGTCGATCACGTGCCGGTCTACCCGCGCGAGATCGTCAAACGCGCGCTAGCGCTGAACGCCTCTGCCCTGATCCTCGTGCACAACCACCCATCCGGCGATCCAACACCGTCACAGGCCGACATCACGATGACGCGGCAAGTCGAACAGGCCTGCGCCGCCCTTGGTCTGACGCTGCACGATCACCTTGTCATCGGCAAAGGCTGCGAAGTCAGCTTTCGCGCGGATGGCTATTTCTGAGCAATCCAGACCTCGACGCGGCGATTCACCTGCCTGCCCCATTCGACATCGTCGCAGGCCATCGGCAGCGCCTCGCCAAAGGCATCGACGCGCAGGTCGAGCCGCCCGCGTTCCGCCGTGGGCGCTGCTGCCAGAACGGCCTCGCGCACCGTGTCGGCGCGACGCCGCGCAAGCGCCAGGTTCGCGCCCGCTGGCCCGTTGCCGTCAGAAAACCCGGTGAACGTGATGCGCGTGTTGTTGTAACGCCCGCTTTCCAACATCTGGGCGAGCAGCTCGATATTGCTTTCCGATTGCGGATCAAGCTGCGTCGAGCCGCCCTCGAAGCGGAAGGTCACCGAAAGGCGTGCATTTCCGCGCATGAAGCGCACAAGCCGCTGCACGTCGCGCAACGTGACCTCATCCTCGTCGATCCGCGCGATAGCATTGGCGAGCCGTTCACCCTGAAGGTCCAGCGGCATACGCTCTAGGAAGAGGTTCACGAACCCCGCCCGTGCGATTACCGGCTGCGCGGCGGGAGAGCGGATATAGGATATGAACTCGCGCGCCAGCAGGGGCAGACGGCGCGCAGGCGTATAGAGAAACAGCGGCAGCGTCAGGGGATAATCCTCGGATCGCAGTGTCGTCGCCGTCGCGCGGTTCTCGATCCCGCAGCCCCCTGTGATCCCAAGGATTTTCCCGTTCCCCTGTTCCGAAAAAGGCACAACGCCCAACGCCAGCGGGTCGCTTGCCACCGCATCAGCCAGGGCATCATTCGATGCGTGGCGGGTGACACTGTCCGACAACGCGCGCTCCACCGGGGTCATCACCTCTGTCAGGAAGGCCTGTGCAAGCCCCGATTGATCGTCGCGCAGATGCAATCGAATGGGCGCTTCTGGGCCACCAAGGGCCGACCAGTTGTCGATCTCGCCAGCAAAAGCGAGCGCCAAGTCTTCCAGCGATATCCGCGCTAGCGGGCTCGATGGAGAGACCAGCGGCACGAGCGCATCCAGCGCCACGACCCTGCGGCGACGTGCGTCCGACAGATCGCCGACACCAGCGGCCGCCAATCGCTGCAGTTCGTCGGGCAATGGCGTGCGGACGGACAAGGCGATGTCCGCGTCGCCAGCCAGCAGATCGGCAAACCCTTCGGCTGTGTTCGACACGCGAAACCCGATATCGGCGGCAAGCGCGTCACTGCGTTGATCATAGAGACGATAACGAAAATGGGCATCATCTTCGACGATCCGTTCGGCACGATACCCGGTGCGCGCGGCAAACGCCTCGACCAGCGCGGGCATCAGGACGGCGCCCATGGTACGCGCGCCCGAGATGTCGAACTCCGCCACATAGGCCGTCAGATCCGGGCACCCGGGGCCGTCGCAGATCACGCCGCTGCCATCCACGGTCAATTCCCCGTAGACGGTTTCTACCCGGTAAAATTCGCCGTCATAGCTGATCAAGGTGCCTTCAAGCGTGATCGACCCGTCCCGCGAGGTAAGGGTCACATCGTTCGCAAACGCGGCATTTGCCCAGAAAAGCAGACTGAGTGCGGCGAAAACCGCCGCACGAACCCATCTCATTCCGCCCCTTAGCCTCCGATCAGTTGGAGGCGACCTTCAGGTCTCGCAGAAGGTTTTTCAAGACGAGATATTCGCCCTGAGCGTCACAACTTGGCATGGAAAGGGTGATCGACACGGGCCGGATTTCACCGCGATCGTCTTCCTGAAAGCTTTGCCCGGCAATATCCCGGCCGCAGTTCTTGGTGTTCACCTCGGCTTCGATCGACAGGCGCACGACGCCTTCGGCCTCGGCGATATCGCGCGGCCAGGTGTAGATTTCGGCCATCTTCGGCGTCAGGCCCTTGCCGTCACCAAGCACAGTCATGAAACCGCCGCGTCCGCCCACCGCAAAATCCGAATCGCGGCTGTTGGCAGTGTGCACGTGGCCTTTTTCACCCCAGCTTGCGCCAAGCTCGAACGCATGCAGCGAAAGGCCTGTCTCACCGGTCCATTGCAGCGCAACGCGCTCATAAGCCTCAAGATCGGGAACTTCGACGGAGACATCCGTCTCGGTGCCATCGTCCAGCGTGACGGTCATGCGCGCGGGGCTTTCGAGAACCGGGATCTCGGCGGTGTAGGTGCCCATGTCGCTGGTGCGGTCGGAAAACGTCAGGCCAGCGTGGCTGACATCAAGCGTCGCCGCCGTGTGGCAGGGCGCGCTGAGAGTCAGCATCGCGCGGGCGCCGGGCTTGGCGATGGCCGTCAGGATCGGCGCGCAGGTGGTATCGGGTGCCTCGGCAAGCGCGGGCATCTCTGCAGGCGCATCGGTCTCGGGCAGCGCGGGCTCTTCCAGCATCACGATCTTCGGCTCAGGCGCTTCGGGCGCGGCGAGGGCGGGCGTCTCAACCACCATCTCGGCCTTCGGCGCGCTCGGCGCCGTATCAATTTCGAAATCCGAGCCCAAAGAGGCGAGTTCAATGGATGCCTCGGGCGCTTCGGGCGCAGATGCAGCTTCTGTCGGGAAGGACAGGATCGACGCGCCATTGACCGGCGCCGCGGCTTCCTGCGTTTCGGGATCGGCAAGCGTATCGTAGCGCGAGGCCTGGGCTTCCTGCCAGACCATCAGCGCGACGGTTGCCATGGATGCAGCGATGGTGCCACCTGCGGTGATCAGTTTCGTCGTGTTCATACCACTCTCCGGGCCTTGTAACGGATCCGTTCTCCGAAACAATGGACCGGAATTGGGCCGATCTTATGGCAAAGTGGTATCTTTAGCGTTGCGAAAATGTCTCAGACGAGCTGGCCATGGCAGTGCTTGAACTTCTTGCCGGACCCGCAGGGGCAGGGATCGTTCCGACCCGGATTGCCCCAAGTTGCCTGATTGGTCTCGTCAAAGCCCGCGACAGCCTCTCCGCTGGGCGCATCCGGCGCCACCGGCTCGCTTTGCGTGGGCTGGGCCGCCTGTTGCGCGCGCTTTTGCTGATCGGCGATCTGCTGCATCACCTGCGCGCGCTCTTCCTCGGTCATCGGGCGCAGTTGGCTTAGCTTTGTCGATACTTCGGTCCGCAGACCGTCAAGCATGCCTTCGAACAGCTGGAAGGATTCGGTCTTGTACTCGTTCAGCGGATCGCGCTGCGCATAGCCGCGGAAGCCGACGACCGACCGCAGATGTTCAAGCATCTTGAGGTGGTCCTGCCACTTCTGGTCGATAGTCTGCAGGATGATCTGCTTTTCGATATTGCGGAAATTATCGCCGCCGAACTGCTCGGCCTTGGCGGCCATCATTTCGTCCGAGGCGGCGCAGAGGCGTTCCTTGATCTCTTCCTGATCGACGCCTTCTTCATCGGCCCACTGGTCGACCGGCACCTCCATCGAGAGCTGCTCGATCATCGCGCCGCGCAGGTCCTCTGCTTCCCACTGGTCGGCATAGGATTTCGGCGGCATGTGCAAATCCACAAGGTCTTCGATGACCTGATGGCGCATATCCTCGACGATTTCCGACGTATCCTCGGCGTCCATGATCTCACGGCGTTGGCCAAAGATCACCTTCCGCTGGTCGTTCATGACGTCGTCGAACTTCAAGAGCTGCTTGCGGATGTCGAAGTTCCGCCCCTCGACTTTCGCCTGCGCGCGTTCCAGCGACTTGTTCACCCATGGATGTTCGATCGCCTCGCCTTCCTTGAGGCCAAGCGTCGTCAGCATCTTGTCGAGCCGTTCCGACCCAAAAATCCGCATCAGATCGTCTTCGAGCGACAGGTAGAAAGACGAGCGTCCCGGATCACCCTGACGTCCCGACCGGCCACGCAACTGGTTGTCGATGCGGCGGCTTTCGTGACGTTCGGTGGCTAGGACGTAAAGGCCCCCCGCCGCAATGACGGCTTCCTTGTCGGCAGCGTGTTCCTTCTCGATCCGCGCGCGAAGCTCATCGGGGTTCGCATCGGGATCGGCGGCCATCGCCTCCATCACCTTCATGTCGACGTTTCCGCCAAGCTGAATGTCTGTGCCGCGACCCGCCATGTTGGTCGCGATGGTCACTGCGCCGGGCTTGCCCGCGTCGGCAACGATCTGCGCCTCTTTCTCGTGCTGGCGCGCGTTCAGAACATTGTGCGGCACGCCTTCTGCGGTCAGCAGCGCGGCCAGCATTTCCGATTTCTCGATAGAAGTGGTGCCGACAAGAACCGGCTGGCCCTTGGCATGCGCCTCTTTGATCTGTTCAGCGATGGCTTTGTATTTCTCGTCCGCCGTCCGATAGACAAGATCGTTCTCGTCCTTACGCGCGATGGGCTTGTTCGTGGGAACCTCAACGACGCCAAGGCCGTAGATTTCCATGAACTCATCCGCCTCGGTCGACGCGGTGCCGGTCATGCCCGACAGCTTGTTGTAGAGGCGGAAGTAGTTCTGGAACGTCACGCTGGCCATGGTGACGTTCTCGGGCTGGATCGCGCAGCCTTCCTTGGCCTCGATCGCCTGGTGCAGACCGTCCGAAAGACGACGACCGGCCATCATGCGACCGGTGAATTCATCGACCAGCACAACCTCGTTGTTGCGGACGATGTAATCCTTGTCCTTCTGGAACATCTTGTGGGCGCGCAGGCCCTGGTTCACGTGGTGAACGATGGTCGTCGATTCCGGCTCATACAGCGACTGACCCTCGGGCAGGATATCCATAGAGTGCAGGCGCTGTTCGAGAAACTCGTTGCCCTCTTCGGTATAGGTGACGTTCCGCGTCTTCTCATCCAGCTTGTAATGCTCTTCGGTCAACTCGGGGATCAGCTTGTCGATGGTGACATAAAGATCCGACCGATCCTGGCTGGGACCCGAGATGATCAGAGGCGTCCGCGCTTCGTCGATCAGGATCGAATCGACCTCGTCGACGATGGCAAAGTTATGGTCACGCTGCGCCATGTCTTCGAGCTTGGACCGCATGTTGTCGCGCAGATAGTCGAACCCAAGCTCGTTGTTGGTCGCATAGGTGATGTCGCAGGCGTAGGCCTCTTTCTTCTCGGCCTCGGGCTGCTGGGGATAGACAACGCCCGTCGTCAGGCCAAGAGCGCCGAACACGTTGCTCATCCAATCCGCGTCGCGCTTGGCAAGGTAGTCGTTGACCGTGACGATATGCACTCCGCGCTTGGTAAGCGCGTTCAGATAGGCCGGGAAGGTCGCGACAAGAGTCTTGCCTTCGCCCGTCTTCATCTCAGCAATATTGCCTTGGTGCAGGAAAATCCCGCCCATCAGCTGCACGTCGAAGGCGCGCAGACCCAGCGCACGGCGCGCAGCCTCGCGGCAGTTGGCGAAGGCTTCGGGCAGGATCGCGTCGAGGCTTTCGCCATTCGCGATGCGGCCAACGAACTCTTCGGTCTTGGCGATGATGTCGTCGTCCGACAGCGCCTGAAACTCGGGCTCGAGCGCGTTGATCTTCTCGATGACCGGACGGGTGGATTTGATCTTGCGGTCGTTCGGTGTGCCAAAGACCTTCTTGGCGATCGTTCCGATACCCAGCATGTGTTCTCCGCGCGGATGCGATTTGACAGGTTCGTGTCGGTCGACGCCTTGCGGCGCTTCCGGCAGAGCCCTAGTTAGAGTCCGGAATGCGGGCCCCTTAAAGCGTTATCGCGATGTAAGGGCCGCCTGAAACAGTGTCAACGTCGCGCACATGCGGGACCTGTCCAATAAGGAAATCACGATGCCGATACGCACCGCCTTCGCCCTTGGCCCAGCCCTTGCGCTTGGCCTGGCCCTTCCCGCCGCCGCACAGGACGCATCCACCGTCGTTGCAACCGTGAACGGCACCGATATCACCCTCGGCCACATGATCGCGCTCAAGACGCAGCTGCCCCAGCAATACCGCGAAGCACCCGACGAGGTGCTGTTCGACCTGGTGCTGGAACAGTTGATCCGGCAATCGGCCATGGCTGACACGATCGACGACACGCCGCGCACCGTCGAACTGCGCCTCGACAACGAACGCCGCGCGCTTCTCGCGCAAGAGGTCGTGAAGGACACGGTCGGCGAGGTGGACGAAGCCGCGCTTGAAAGCGCCTATCAAGAGGCGATCGCCGATTTCGAAGGCGGAACCGAATTCAACGCCGCCCATATCCTGGTCGAAACCGAGGAAGAGGCGCAGGCCCTTGTCGAAGAGGCCCGGTCCGGCGCCGATTTCGGTGAACTGGCCCGCGAGAATTCCACTGGCCCGTCCGGCCCCAATGGCGGCGCGCTTGGTTGGTTCGGACCCGGCATGATGGTCCCGACCTTTGATGCCGCCGTGCAGGAAATGGAAGTCGGCGAGATCGCAGGCCCCGTCGAGACGCAGTTCGGCTGGCACGTCATCAAGCTGAACGAGATGCGCGAAACCGCGCCGCCCTCGATGGAAGAGCTGCGCCCCGATCTTGAAGCCGCGCTTCAGGAACAGGCCGTCGCCGAGGTGATCGAGGAAATGACCGCCGAGGCAGAGATCACACGCCCCGACCTGAGCGATCTGGACCGGTCGCTCCTCTCCAACGTAGAGTTGCTGGACCAGTAACCCTCTAAGGACGCCGCGATCATGGGCAAGAAAAAGGTCATCAAGAAGCTTCGAAAGAAGCTGAAGACGGCGCGCAAGGCCTTGGCGGGGGTGACATCCGCGCCGCTGGCCGACATGTCCGCGCAGCCCGTCGCGGCGTCCAACACCTCTCCTCTCGCGCCGGAACGATTCCCGGATCTGCCGGTGATCGACGGCGTGCGCTTTGCCACCGTCGCCGCCGGGGTCCGCTACTCCGGTCGCACCGATGTCATGCTTGCCGAACTTTGCCCTGGCACGATCCTGGCCGGGACGTTTACCAAATCTACCACCCGCGCCGCGCCTGTGCTTGACTGTGAGGCCAAGATCGGCGGAACCGGCACCGAGGGCGCCGCGATCCTCGTCAATAGCGGCAACGCGAATGCCTTTACCGGCAGCAATGGCGCCGATGCCGTGCGCGCGGTCACAGGGGCCGTCGCCAGAACGCTCGGCCTGCCGGAAAGCCGCGTGTTTTCCTCGTCCACCGGTGTCATCGGCGAACCGCTGCCCCATGACCGGATCACGGCAAAACTGGCAGAGTTGACAGACGCTCTGTCGCCGAACGGGATCGACGCCGCAGCCCGCGCGATCATGACGACCGACACCTTCCCCAAAGGCGCCATGGCCAGCTTTGAAGTAGACGGCCAGACCATCAACATCGCCGGGATCGCAAAGGGATCGGGCATGATCGCGCCGAATATGGGCACGATGCTCGTCTACATCTTCACCGACGCAAAGGTGAAACGTGCGGCGCTGCAAAAGGCCGTGTCGGACCTGACAGAAACCAGCTTCAACGCGATCACCGTCGACAGCGATACCTCGACCTCTGACACGCTTCTGGTGGCTGCCACGGGCAAGGGTGCGGAAATCGGCGATGGCCGCAGTGCCTCGTTCAAGGCGTTCCGGTCTGCGCTGAACAGCGTGATGACCGATCTTGCGCATCAGGTGGTGCGCGATGGCGAAGGCGCGACGAAATTCGTCGAGATCAAGGTCACAGGCGCGGCAAGTGCGAAGGACGCCAAGACTGTCGCCCTGTCCATTGCCAACTCGCCCCTGGTGAAGACCGCCATCGCAGGTGAGGATCCCAACTGGGGCCGTATCGTCGCAGCGGTTGGTAAATCGGGTGCGAAAGCCGATCGCGATTCGCTTTCGATTTCCTTCGGGGACATCGTCGTGGCCGAAAATGGTTGGCGATCAACGAACTACTCGGAAGAGGCCGCAGCCGATTACATGACCCGCCAGAACCTTGTCATCACGGTGGGCTTGGGCGTCGGCAATGCCGAGTCCACTGTATGGACCTGCGATCTGACCCACCGCTATATCGACATCAACGCGGATTACCGGTCGTGAACATCGTCCTTGTCGCCGCAGTGGCGCTGGTCGATCCCGATGGCCGGGTGCTTCTGGCCCAGCGCCCTGAGGGCAAGTCCATGGCGGGCCTTTGGGAGTTTCCCGGCGGCAAGGTCGAACTGGGCGAGACCCCCGAAATCGCGCTGATCCGCGAGTTGAAGGAAGAACTGGATATCGACACATGGTCATCCTGCCTGGCGCCGCTGACGTTCGCCTCGCATGGATATGACGATTTCCACCTGCTCATGCCGCTGTTCGTCTGCCGCAAATGGCAGAGAATCGCCACCGCACAAGAGGGCCAGACTCTCGCATGGGTCGCGCCGAACCGTCTCCGCGACTACCCAATGCCCCCTGCAGACATCCCCCTGATCCCGATTTTACGCGACTGGCTGTAGCCAGTTTTTTCAAACTGGTCAGAATTGTGGCCAATTTCGAATTAATTTGGTGAAATACGCGACCATTCAACTATAAAGAATTCCATCAGATCGCATCGGGGGATTTTCATGCTTCGTACAGTCACCATCGGAAGCTGCGTTTCGGTTCAGGGCCAATTCGTGCGCGCGTTCCCGGACGGCCGCATCGAGGTCAAGCTCGACAACAAGACAATCGTCGGTCGCCCGGCAGAACCTGTCCGCGCCGCCTGAGGACTATCAGCACCAAGACATGAAAAAGGGAGCGCCCGGCGCTCCCTTTTTTGTTGTTCGTGAAGGGCCTTGGATCAGAGCGTCCGCTCGACCTCTTCCCGCTCGAAGATCTCGATCACGTCGTTCGGGCGAATGTCTTCGTAGTTCTCGAAGGCCATACCGCATTCCTGACCCGACTGAACCTCGGACACTTCATCCTTGAAGCGCTTGAGCGTTTTCAGCGTGCCTTCGTGGATCACGACATCGTCCCGCAGCAGACGCACACCGGCAGACCGGCGCGCAACGCCTTCGGTTACGAGGCAACCGGCAACCTTGCCGACGCCGGACACCTTGAAGACTTCGCGAATCTGCGCGTAACCGATGAACTTTTCGCGCACTTCTGCCGACAGCAGGCCACTTGCCGCTGCCTTCACATCGTCCACGAGGTCGTAAATCACGCTGTAATAGCGAATTTCGACACCCTTCTGGTTCGCCGTGTTCCGCGCCGAAGCATTGGCACGGACGTTGAAGCCAAAGACCGGCGCACCGGAGGCTTCGGCAAGGCCGACATCCGTCTCGGTGATCGCGCCCACACCGGAATGCAGGACGCGCACGCGAACTTCGTCGTTGCCGATCTTTTCCATCGCCTGAACAATGGCTTCGGCAGAGCCCTGCACATCGGCCTTCACGAGGATCGGCATCTCGGACACCGTCTCGTCGTCCTTGGCTTTCTGCATCAGCTGCTCAAGCGAGGTCGCGGCACCAGCGGCAGCGCGCTTGTCCTTGGCCTGCTTGTGGCGATATTCGGCGATTTCACGCGCTTGCGCTTCGGTCTCGACCACGTTGAGAACGTCGCCCGCTTCGGGCGTGCCATTCAGGCCAAGAACCTCGACGGGAACCGAGGGACCCGCCTCTTTGACGCGGTCGCCCTGGTCGTTTTCCATGGCGCGGACCTTGCCCCACTGTTCGCCGACGACAAAGATGTCGCCCTGGCGCAGCGTGCCGTTCTGGACGAGAACCGTCGCGACGGGGCCACGGCCCACGTCAAGTTGGGCCTCGATCACGGCGCCTTGCGCCGAACGGGTCGGGTTGGCCTTCAGCTCAAGGATTTCCGCTTGAAGCGCGATGGATTCAAGCAGTTCATCAAGGCCCTGACCGCTGATCGCGGAAACCTCGACGTCCTGAACGTCGCCCGACAGCTTCTCGACGATGATCTCGTGCTGAAGCAGACCGGTCCGAACCTTGTCGGGATCGGCATCGTGCTTGTCGACCTTGTTGATCGCCACGATCATCGGCACCTTGGCCGCTTTCGCGTGATTGATCGCCTCGATCGTCTGCGGCATCACGGCGTCATCCGCTGCAACAACCAGCACAACGATATCCGTCACCTGAGCACCGCGCGAACGCATCGATGTAAAGGCCGCGTGGCCAGGTGTGTCGAGGAAGGACAGCACAGCGCCGCTATCGGTGGTCACCTGGTAGGCGCCGATATGCTGGGTGATGCCGCCCGCTTCGCCAGAGGTCACGCTGGTCTTGCGGATCGCATCCAGAAGCGACGTCTTGCCGTGGTCGACATGGCCCATGATCGTGATGACCGGGGGACGCGTGACAAGATCGCCTTCATCATCCTCGATGGAATCGATGACCTGCTCGACATCCGACTCGGACACGCGCACGACCTTGTGGCCGAATTCCTCGATGATGAGTTCGGCGGTATCGGCGTCGATGGTCTGGTTCTGCGTGACCATCATGCCGTTGTTCATAAGCGCCTTGACCACGTCGGCAGAGCGTTCGGCCATGCGGTTGGCAAGCTCGGACACAACGATCGCTTCGGGAAGCTGAACGTCGCGGACGACCTTTTCACGCTCGACCTGACCGCCCATCGCCTTCTGGCGCTGACGTTCCTGCTTGCGCTTCATCGCAGCCATGGACCGCTGACGACCACCTTCGCCGCCCGTAAGCGCCTGATTGACGGTCAGCTTGCCAGAGCGGCGGTTGTCACGCCCGGCGTTGGCCTTGCCCTTGTTGTCGCGGTTGGGTTCCGGCTGACGTTCGCGGTCGGGCTTGCGTGCGCCCTTCTGCTGGCCACGCTCGGCAGCGGCCTGCGCGGCAGCCGGATCGGCGGCTTCGGCGGGCTGTTCCGCGGCTTTCGGCTCGGCCTTGCGGGCCTTGGCATCGGCTTCGGCCTTGCGCTGGCGCTCTTCCTCTTCGGCTTTCGCCTTGAGGGCTTCCTCGCGCTCGCGCTCTTCGCGTTCCTTCGCCTCGATCTCATCGCGGCGGCGCTGACGTTCTTCGTCGCGCGCCTTTTCGTCGGCCGCGCGCTTTTCAGCGTCTTCGCTCTCGCGCGCCTTGGCGGCGGCAAGTGCCTTCATGCGGCGCTCGAGTTCGGCATCGGAAATCCCGGCGGGGCGCTTCGACGGATCACCGCCTGCTGCGGGACCACCTGCGCCGCCCTTGCCGGCACCCGGCTTCGGCACCACAACGCGCTTGCGCTTGGTTTCCACAACGACGTTCTTGGTCCGGCCATGGCTGAAGCTTTGCTTCACATTACCCGCACGAGGGCCACCACGCAGGCCGAGAGTTTTCTTGCCGTCTGTATCGCTCATTACGTCTTCGTATCCTTCCCGGCGGGCGCCTGCCCATCCGATGCGCGCAAGCCCTTGAGCCGCGCGGCTTCCTCTACAACACGTTCGGTGAGTCCGCCAGAGGAGAGCGCGCCATGTATCACATGATCGCGTCCAAAGGCAAAACCCAATTCCGAGGCGCTCAGCACCCCGATGAACACACCTTTGTAGGGTGTGCTCAGCTTGCTCTTTCCACGTGGCGACCCGTCATGGGCCTGGATCAGGACGCGCGCTTCTTCTTTCTGAAGCCAGTCCTTCACCCTTTCGTATCCTGCCGTCGCCCGGCCTGATTTGCGCGCCAGCGAGATCAACTCGATCACCCGGGCCGCGACCAGTTTCTCGACCGTCTCGACCAGACCGTCCGGCACTTCGACCGCCTGCTTTGCGCTGCGGGCGAAAAGCTTGCGTTTGACCGCAAGCTCCAGCGCCGCGCGATCGGCAGACACCCAGATGCCCCGACCCGGTAGTTTGCCAAGCACATCGGGGACGATCTGGTTCTCGGGACCGACCACAAACCGGATCAGTCCCGCTTTCGGCTCGACCTCGCCCGTCGCTATGCAGCGGCGTTCCGGTTCGTCCGTCTCTTTCTGGCGTCCACCCCGTGTCATCTGGCCGACTTACTCGGCGACCTCCTCGGTCTCTTCGCTGGTCTCGCCATCTTCTTCGACATCCGGCTCAAGATCCGCCGGATCGACCCAACCCAGTTGCACACGCGCGGTCATCACCATCGCCTGTGCCTCTTCGAGCGAGACGTCGAATTTCTCGAGCAGGCCGTCATCCTTGACGCGCTGGCCGCCTTCGGTGGTCCAGCCACCGGCGAGCTCCCAGTCGGCGCATGTCGCGAAGTCTTCCAGCGTTTTCACGCCGTCTTCGGCAAGCGCCTCAATCATTTGGGGCGTCAGGCCCTCGAAGTCAACAAGGCTGTCCTCGACGCCAAGCTCACGCGCATGTTCCAGAGCCTTGCGGTTCTGTTCCTCAAGGAAATCGCGCGCCCGGGCCTGCAATTCACCTGCCGTAGCGTCATCGACACCGTCGATCACCAAAAGTTCGTCAAGCTCGACATAGGCGACCTCTTCGAGATTGGTAAAGCCTTCGGACACCAGAAGCTGGGCAAAGAATTCGTCCAGATCGAGCGTATCCATGAACAGCTGCGTGCGCTCTGCGAATTCCGCCTGACGACGTTCGGATTCGTCCGCCTCGGTCATGATGTCGATGTCGAGATTGGTCAGCTGCGATGCCAGACGCACATTCTGGCCGCGGCGGCCGATGGCGAGCGAAAGCTGCTCGTCGGGAACGACGACCTCGATCTTGCCCGCCTCTTCGTCGATGACGACCTTGGACACTTCGGCAGGCTGAAGCGCGTTCACGAGGAACGTCGCCTGATCTTCATTCCACGGAATGATGTCGATCTTCTCACCCTGAAGCTCGTTCACGACGGCCTGAACCCGGCTGCCGCGCATACCGACGCAGGCGCCGACAGGGTCGATCGAGCTGTCATAGGAAATCACGGCGATCTTCGCGCGGCTGCCCGGATCGCGGGCGACGGCCTTGATCTCGATGATGCCATCGTAAATCTCGGGCACTTCCATCTTGAAAAGCTCTGCCATGAATTGCGGATCGGTGCGCGACAGGAAGATTTGCGGCCCACGCGGTTCGCGGCGCACATCCTTGATGTAAACGCGGATCCGGTCGTTCGGGCGATAGCTTTCGCGGCCGATCTTTTCATTTCGGCGCAAAACAGCCTCGCCCCGCCCGATATCGACGATG
Organism: uncultured Paracoccaceae bacterium; assembly: GCA_965662745.1. GTDB lineage: Bacteria > Pseudomonadota > Alphaproteobacteria > Rhodobacterales > Rhodobacteraceae > Anianibacter. Next base: position 29,621 of record CBFIJK010000016.1, on the reverse strand, counting down.
ACGTTGCCGTATTCTTCGCGCTTGACCTGACCGTTGATGATCGTGCCGGCGCGGTCCTTGAATTCCTCGTACTGGCGATCGCGTTCGGCTTCGCGGACCTTCTGCAGGATCACCTGTTTGGCCGACTGTGCGGCGATCCGGCCCATGTCGACGGGCGGGACCTCTTCGATCAGCTGATCGCCGACCTTGGGATCCTCGAGATACTGCTTGGCCTGCTCGACAGTGAACTCGGCCTGGTAATTCTCAAGCTCTTCTTCCTCGACGACCGTGCGGACGCGGGTGAACGTGGCCTTGCCGGTCTTGCGGTCGATCGACACGCGGATGTCCATCTCGGCGCCGTAGCGGGACTTGGCCGCACGGGCGAGCGATTCTTCCATCGCCTCGACGACCAGACCAGGGTCGATCATCTTTTCGCGCGCAACCGCCTCGGCGGTTTGCAAAAGCTCTAGCTGGTTTGCAGATGTAATAGCCATTTACGCTTCCTCCTCGGACCCGTCATCGGTCTCGATCTCGTCAAATTCCGTATCGTCCAAAATGCCCGCAGCCTTCTTCTGGCGCAGCATCTCGCGGATCAACTCTTCGGTCAGCACCAACTTGGCATCCGACAGCCAGTCGAACTGCAGGCCGATAATCACGTCTTCGCCCTTGGCATCGGCGATCTCGATCAGAACCTCGCCGCCCTCGACACCTTGAACGATGCCCTTGAAGCGGCGGCGGCCGTCGATCATCTCGGTCGTCTCGATCTTCGCTTCATAGCCCTCCCAAGCCTCGAAGTCCTTGAGCCGGGTCAAGGGCCGGTCGATGCCAGGGGACGACACCTCAAGCGTGTAGTTCTCGGAAATCGGATCCTCGACATCCAGAACCGCGCTGACGGCCTGGCTGATTTCGGCGCAATCGTTCACCTCGATGCCGCCGTCGGGACGCTCGGCCATGATCTGGACCGTCTTCGTTTTGCCGCCCAGAAGCCGCACGCGCACGAGCTCAAACCCCATCCCTTCGATGGTGGGGGTGATGATCTCGGCCAGTCGCCGGTCGATGGCAGCTTTCGCGATAAGATCGGACATGGGGGTCACCTTGGGGTGAGGCACAAAAAAACGGGCGCGCGGCCCGTTGTCGAATTCGGTGGGGCTTGGGGGTGGAAGCCAAACCGCCGCTGTTGGATGCGATATACGCAGTGGCCCCCAATTAGGCAAGGGGGGTGGAACGCCTTTGTTGTTTCGCGCGTTGCCTACCCATTGAGCAATTATTGAATACGGAGACATGACATGGCGACCGACAAAAGCGCATATGAAAAAAAGGCCGAAGCCAAGATGCAGGAATGGCAGGCCGAGATCGACAAGCTTCAGGCCAAGATGAAGGAACAGAACGCTGAAAATCAGGCCAAATACGAAGAGCAGATCAAGGAACTTCGCAGCCATCGCGACGACATGGAAGCGAAGATGAAAGAGATGCAGTCGAAATCCGGCGATGCCTGGGAAGATGTCAAGAAGGGCGTCGACGACGCGTGGGACAACATGGCGAACGCAATGAAGAAGGCCACGTCCCGTTTCTAGAGCGTGTTGCGTTTGATCGGAAACGAGTTGCACCCAAACGCGCGTTCAAGCGTAGGCAAGAGGCAGCGTGTCTTAGTCCAGTCGAACGAAACACGTTCTAGGCGCGCCACCACCGTTCCGCGATCCGTGCGTCATCAAGCGCGTGGGTCGCGCCGATGGTGTCTGGCGCAATGATGCTTGCCCGCGACGCCATCGTGAACGGCACGAAGACCGGAACCACGACATTGCCATCCCGAGCGATCAGCGCCTGCGCTTCGGCATAAAGCGCGGCGCGGTCCTGCGGGTTCAGTGTGCTGCGGGCATGGCCGATGATTTCTGTCAGGTGCGGATCGCTCCAGCGTCCGGAATTGAGCGGGGCGGCGCCGTCGAACGCGCTCGACAGCATCCAGTCCTCTGTCGGACGCCCGGCCCATGATACGGCAAGCCAGTCGGATCGGGTATCCGACGGCGCAATGGTGATTCCGGCGCCAAGGGCGGTGTCGGCGTAATGCTCTGCAAACCCAGTAAGTCCGGTGGGTACGCCTAGCGGCAGGTCGAGACGATCAAACCCCACGCGCTGCATCAGGTATCGCGCATAGTCGGGGTCGTACCCCGGCACTGCAAGTTCCACCTGGTACGGATTGAGCGGCCCGACCGGGTGATCTGCACCGATCATCCCAGCGCCGCCAAGGACATCGCGCTGCATCGCGCCCCGGTCCACGGCGTATTTTAACGCTGTCCGAAGCCCTGCATCCGCGAACGGCCCGCGATCGGTGCGCATGGTAAAGGCCACATGCGCGTTGCCCTGCACTGAATGCACAGTGATGCCGCCATCGCCGCATCCCAGACCGCATGCAGGCCCACCCGAGATCGCATCAATCTGTCCGGCACGCAGGGCGCTTCGGCGCGCTTCGATGCCGTCCAGCGCCCACAGGTCAAGCGCATCGAACCAGCCCGACTGCCCGTCTTTGTAATGCCCAGCCACACGTTCGGCCCGCAGACGGTGCCCTGGTGAGAAATCGACAATGCGGTAAAGACCCGTTCCGATACCCTGGGCCATCGCTTCGGCCATGCGCGCGGCGGGATAGATCAAGAGATGCGGATCGGACAGAAGATAGGGAAAATCCGGGTTCGGTGCATGCAATTCAAACGCAACGCGGTACTTGCCCTGCCGCCGAATCGACGCCACCTGCCGAAGCAGCGGCGCGGCGACGGATCGCGACTTGCCCAAGTGCAGCTTCATCGACGCGACGACATCGCCCGCTTCGAAAGGCGTGCCGTCATGAAAGCGAACATCGCGGCGCAGATCGATCGTCCAGACCTTGGCCGTGCCATCTGAGGTCCAGCTTTCCGCAAGCTCACCCTTCAGCGAACCATCCGCTGCGATCTCGGTCAGCGTGTCGAAGACGGCTCCAACGCCTGCGACGCGCATGAATTCGCCTTGACCGTGACGCGTGTCGAAATTGTCTGCCGCAGTCGCACCTGTAAGCCCAATCCGCAGGACTCCGCCCCGCTGCGGCTGCGCGCGCAGCGGAAAGCTCGTCGCGGCCAGAAGACCAGCGGCGACACCGCTGCCGATCAGGCCACGCCTGCTGATCCGGGTTCTGATGGTGCTGCCCAAGTGACTGCCTACCGTTTCAAGATTCGCACGCACAGTAACAGAGAAGACGCCCCTGTCACGTGATCGACGACACGCGGCTTGCGCGGCGGAATCCGTCCATGATCCGCACGAGTTCGGCGCTGATACCAGGCTCTGACAGGGCGTGCCCCGCCTTGCCGATCATCCGCAGGTCAGACCCGGGCCAGGCCTTGTGCAGCCCATGGGCAGAGATCGGCGGGCAGATCATGTCATACCGGCCTTGCACGATATAGCCGGGGATACCTTTCAGCCGGTCCACGTTGTTCAGGATCCAGCCGTCTTCATCAAGAAAACCAGCATTCGTGAAATAGTGGTTTTCCAGCCGCGCAAAGGCGCGGGCGTATTCCGCCGGGCTTTCGCCGCCGCCACGCCCGTTGCTTTCGATGGACGCGAGCGTATTTTCCCACGCCGCCCAGGCCCGCGCGAACCGGGTTTCCTGAACGAGATCGCCGGAAAACAGCCGCCGGTGGTAGGCGCCGATCAGATCGCCGCGCTCATCCTCGGGCACGATATCGGTGAACCGGGCCCAGACATCGGGCCAGAACCGCCCCGCGCCGCCGCCGTAGAACCAGTTCAGTTCTGCCTGCGTCATCATGAACACGCCGCGCAAGATCAGTGCTGCGGTTCGTTCCGGGTGGCTGATGCCGTAGATCAGTGCCAGCGTCGCGCCCCAGCTGCCGCCAAAGACAGCCCATTGGCCGATGCCCAGCGTCGTGCGAATCGCCTCGATATCGCGGACAAGATGCCATGTGGTGTTCGCCTCGACACTCGCATGGGGGCGAGACCGCCCGCAGCCGCGCTGATCGAACAGGATCACGCGGTAATGCGACGGGTCGAAATAGCGGCGCATCGCGGGGCTACAGCCGCCGCCGGGCCCGCCATGGAGCACCACGACCGGAAAGCCGTTCGGATTGCCGCATTGCTCGACATAGATCTTATGACCATCGCCCACGTCAAGCATCCGCTGATCGAACGGGTCGATCGGCGGGTAAAGTGACTGTGCGGCAGTTTTTCGCTCTGCTGGACGATCCATACCTTCCTATATAACGCTCATATCCTGTCCGCCACGGGCAGGATCGCGATTTTCGAAGGAGCCGCCGAATGGCCGACACGACCACCACAATCGACCCGACCGAAGTCGCCAAGTTCGAGGCGATGGCAGCCGAGTGGTGGGACCCGAACGGAAAGTTTCGCCCGCTTCACCAGATGAACCCATGCCGCCTGGATTACATCACGCGCCAGATCGAAGCGGAATTCGACCGCGACCTGACCGATGCTCAGCCGTTCAAGGGTCTGCGCATCCTCGATATTGGCTGCGGCGGCGGGCTGTTGTCCGAACCCATGGCGCGGCTTGGCGCGACTGTCGTGGGCGCGGATGCGGCCGAAGGGAATATTCCCGTCGCAAAGGTCCATGCCGAACAATCGGGCCTGAAGATCGACTATCGCCACACCACGGCCGAGGATCTGGCCGCTGCCGGTGAACAGTTCGACGTCGTTCTCAACATGGAAGTGGTCGAGCATGTCGCCGACCCGCTCGCCTATCTCACGGCCTGCCGCCAACTATTGAAACCCGGCGGACTGATGATCGCCTCCACGCTGAACCGGAACGCGAAGAGCTTTGCGCTTGCCATAGTCGGTGCGGAATGGGTCATGCGCTGGCTCCCGAAGGGTACGCATGACTGGGCGAAATTTATTACCCCAGAGGAACTGTTCCAACTGCTGCGCAATGCAGGGCTCGACCCGGTGGATCGCAAGGGTTTCGTCTTCAACCCCGTCAGTTGGCGCTGGTCGATCTCGGACAACGATCTGTCGGTGAACTACGTCACTGCGTCGACGAAACCCACCTAGGGCTCGCTGATCGCCCGGCGAAGGTCTCGCAATACGCGCATCGCGCGGCGCACATCGTCCGAGTTCAGCTTGTCGAGCGCATCACCAAGAACAGGCGCGATCGCCAAGAGCGCCTCGTCCCGCGCCTTTCGTCCCGAATCGCTGATCGACACGAATTTGCGGCGTGCATCGTCCCAGTCAGGGCGAATATGTACATGCCCGGCCCATTCCAGCCGCGACAGCGTGTTGGTCATCGCCCCGCGTGTGACACTGAACCCCCGTGCAAGCTGCGCCGGGGTCTTTTCGCCACCCGACCGCGCCAGAAGGTTGAGAACGACGAAATGCGACAGCTCCATCCCCTTGGGGAGGGCCTTGGACACAGCATTTCGCGCGATCTGATCAACGGTGAACAGCTCACTGAAGAACGCAGCGCTGAGGTTATCGGTCTCTTCACTCATCGGCTGTGCGGAGGGTGTAATCGCGTGCATTGCCAAGCGAAGGCACGCGTTTGCGCGCCTCGGCGACCTTGGCGAGATCCAGATCGACAAGCGTGACGCCGGGCGCGTCCCCGGCATCGGCCATCACCTCGCCCCAAGGGGCGACGGCAAGGCTGTGGCCATAGGTCGTGCGCTGTTTGCCACGGCTGTTCTTGTGCGCACCGGTCTGGGCCGGAGCAAGAACATAGGCACCCGTTTCGATCGCACGAGCGCGCAGCAAGGGTTCCCAATGTGCAGCGCCGGTGACAGGCGAAAAGGCGGACGGCACAGTCAGGATCTCGGCCCCCGCCTGTGCCAGATCGCGATAGAGCTGCGGAAAGCGCATGTCGTAACACACGGTCATTCCGATCGCGCCGATGGGGGTCTTCGCCAGAACGGCCGTATCGCCCGGCCGATAGCCTTTCGATTCGTGATACGCCTCGTCTTCGGAAATCGTCACGTCGAACATGTGGATCTTGTCGTATCGCGCCATCACCGCGCCATCGGGACCGATCAGAAAGGACCGGTTGGCAAAGCGCCCGTCGGCGTCGTCGGTCTTCAGCGCAAGCGATCCGATCAGGATATGCGCACCGCCCTTCACGGCAGCGTTTTGCATCGCCTTCAGCGTGCGATTTTCGTCTTCAGTTGTCAGAACCTCGTTCTGCTGGGTGCGGCTGGTGGAAACGCAGTTCGTGACTTCGGGCGTGACAATCAGGTCGGCCCCGCAAGACAGCGCCGCCTCGACCATGCCAAGCGTAACGGGCAGGTTCGCCGCCGGATCATCCGACGCCGAGATTTGCAGCAAGGCCGCCTTGGTCACGCAGCGTTAAGCAGGGGGTCGAGCTTTCCTGCCCTCTCAAGCGAAAAAAGTTCATCGCAGCCGCCCACATGCGTCTCGCCGACGAAAATCTGCGGAACCGTGTAGCCACCATTGGCGCGGGTCATCATCGCTTCGCGCAGCTTCGCGTCGCCAGACACGTCATGCTCGGTAAAGGCGACACCCTTCTTGTCCAGAAGACGTTTGGCCATCATGCAAAATCCGCAGGTGCGCGTTGTGTAGATTTCGACCGGTTGCATCGCTCTAACCCCTTTTTTGCGAACTATAGGCATTTAAACATCCTTCGCAACGCGTGCCACCACCGCCATGTCCACGCGCGTGGCCCCCGCACCCACTGCTGTGTCAGCTGCAGCCGCCAGCGTCGCGCCGGAGGTCATGACATCATCGACAATCAGAACCGGGCGATCCTTGATCCTGGCGCGCCAGTCGGGGGCCACCGTGATCGCGCCCTGAAGGTTGCGGAACCGTTCATCGCGCGACAGCCCGTCCTGGATCGGCGTCGCCTTGGGACGCCGCAGGGCAAGCGGCGCGACCTCAAGGCCCTTTTCGCGGCCCAGCGCCAACGCGATCAGCGCCGCCTGGTTGTAGCGCCGCGAAATCCGGCGCTTCCAATGCACCGGAACCGGCAGGATCAGCGTTTCGCGGTCCATCCTCGGCAAACGGGCACAGAGCCATTTTGCCGCAGGCCGTGCCAATTCCACCCGGTCGCCATGCTTGAGTGACAGGATCATCCGGCGTCCCGTATCCTTGTAGAGAAATGCCGCGACACCAGTCTGCCAGGGGCGCGCGATGACAAGGCAATCGTCGCAACGCTCTGCCCGGTCGCTTTCACCCGGCAGGGGGACGCCGCAGGTCTCGCAGGTCAGCCCGGTGATGAAGGGCATGGCACGCCAACACGTGGCGCATAGGCCGCCTTCATCCTCGACAATCGCTCCGCAGGAAAGGCAGAGCGGCGGAAACGCGATCCGCACGAGCCTTTGCAATCCCATCCGCCTCTCCTACATACGCCCGCGATGACCCAGCCGCCTCTGACAGACCGCACCGCCCTTGACCTGCACCGCGCCCGCGCGGCCAGGGCGCCGGAACTGTTCCTGCACGAGGCGGTCGCGGACGATCTTCAGGATCGGCTCTCGATGGTTAACAGAAGGTTCACGGCGCCCGCCGTCGTGACGCCTTTTGCCCGGGTGTGGCAGGATCGACTGCAAGAGGCGGCGGTCATTCCCGATACCGAAACCCTTGAGTTAAAGCCTTTATCCCATGACCTCGTGATCCACGCGCTTGGGCTGCATTGGGCGAATGACCCTGTCGGACAGCTCATCCAGTGCCGCCGCGCGCTGAAGCCCGATGGCCTCCTGCTCGCGGCCTTCTTCGGCGGCGAAACGCTCTCCGATTTGCGCACTGCTCTCTCAACGGCAGAGATCGCGATGACTGGCGGGCTGTCGCCGCGCGTTGCGCCCATGGCCGATCTGCGCGATGCCGGCGCTCTGTTGCAACGCGCCGGGCTGAACCTGCCGGTGGCCGATAGCTATAGGACGACGGTCACCTACGAGACGCTGTTCCACCTCATCCGCGATCTGCGTGCGATGGGCGAAACCAATGCGCTGACGGATCGGCACAAGTCACCCCCACCTCGCGCCCTGTTTGCCGAAGCTGCGCGCATTTACCATCAGGCGCACGCCGATGCCGACGGCCGAATCCCCGCGAAATTCGAGACCATCGTCTTGACCGGATGGGCCCCGGACGAGACGCAGCCAAAGCCGCTTCGACCCGGATCAGCGACCTCCCGGCTCGCCGAAGTCTTGGGCAGCGAAGAACGCCCGCTGCCAGATGACGCAGAACCCCGTGATTGACGCCCCCGCGTCAACCTTTATGTCCAACGAAAACCCGACAGAGAAATTGGATCAAAGCGATGCTGGATGCCAAGACCGGGGCTGACGCCCCCGACGCGACCCGCGCGGTATGCCCGGCCCATGCGCCCGAAGGCCACCCCAAGCTGAAGCCCGAGAAAGTCGGTGTTCTTCTGGCCAATCTCGGCACGCCGGACAATTACGACTATTGGTCCATGCGCCGCTATTTGAACGAGTTCCTGTCGGATAAGCGCGTCATCGACTACAGCGCGTGGATTTGGCAGCCGCTTCTGCAGCTTGTGATCCTGACGAAGCGCCCGTTCTCGTCCGGCGCAGCTTATAAATCGATCTGGAACGAAGAGCAGGGCGAAAGCCCGCTGATGACCATCACCAAGGATCAGACAGTGAAGATCCGCGCCGCCATGGAAAAGCGCTATGGCAAGGACGTCATGGTCGATTTCTGCATGCGCTATGGCAATCCGTCGACAAAGTCGAAAGTCCGCGAGATGCTGGATGCCGGGTGCCGCAAGATCCTGTTTTTCCCGCTTTATCCGCAATATGCCGGTGCGACATCGGCCACCGCGAATGACCAGTTCTTCCGCGCGTTGATGGATGAAAAATGGCAGCCACCGGTTCGCACCGTTCCGGCCTATTTCGACGATCCGGTCTATATCGACGCGCTCGCCAAGTCGGTGGAACGCGGCTACGCGATGATGGACGAAAAGCCCGATATCCTCGTGACATCCTATCACGGCGTGCCAAAACGGTACCTGATGGAAGGCGATCCCTATCACTGCCAATGCCAGAAAACGACGCGCCTTCTGAAAGAGCGGCTGGGCTGGGCGGACGACAAGATCACCACAACGTTCCAGTCGCGGTTCGGCCCCGAGGAATGGCTGCAGCCCTACACGGTGGAAGAGGTCGCGCGGCTGGCCGAATCTGGCAAGAAGAAGATCGCCGTGATCGCGCCCGCGTTCTCATCCGACTGCATCGAGACCCTGGAAGAGATCAACGAAGAGATCCGCGAAAGTTTTGAAGAAGCAGGCGGCGAATCCTTCACCTATATCCCCTGCCTCAACGATGACGACGCGCATATCGAGGCGCTGTCGACCGTGATTGAACGCAATCTTCAGGGCTGGATCGACTGATCCGGCCTCTAGACAGACGGGCACAAAGAAAAACGGCGGTGGATCGCTCCACCGCCGTTAATTGTTTTCGATCTCGGAACGATTAGTTCGAGATTGCTGCGGCTGCGACAGCCAGAACCAGCAGAGCCACGACCAGGCCCGGTGCGGACGACGAAGCAGTTTCTTCGACGACAACGGCGGGAGCAACGGTCGCTTCCATGACGGGGGCAGAGTAGCCACCGGCGAAAGCGGTCGATGCGGTCAGGGACAGAGCTGCAGCGAGTGCGACTTTTTTCATAGTAACCTCCGGTTAGGCCCGCAGAACACATTTCGAGCGGGCAGAGACTGTACCTCGTATCTGGGGTATACATAGCGCGATTCCGGCGATGCAAACCAACTTAGAGATCCAGCCAATATTCTCGTCCAGGTTTCGTCAAATAAGCAACACTTGAGTGCCGACCTTGGTCAGGTTGAACAGCTCTTGGATGTGTTCGTTGTAAAGGCCGATGCAACCGTTCGACGATTTCCGCCCGATCTTGCGTGTGTCATGCGTGCCGTGGATACGGTAATACGTCCAGGACAGGTAAAGCGCGTGCGTTCCCAGCGGGTTGTCCGGGCCGGGGCCGACAAAGTCGGGCCATTCCGGATTGCGCCGCTTCATCGCGGGCGTCGGTGCCCAGGACGGGCCATCGACCTTTTGGATGACCGAGGTGCGCCCACGGCGCGTCAGGTCTTCGGTCAGCGGAACGCTGGTCGGATACAGCTTGTAGATTGTCTGATCCTCGTTCCAGTAGTGCAGCGCCCGGCTTTGCACATCAACGAGAACCGCGCCGTTGCGCAGGTTCGAGAAATACGGCTGCCAGTCCAGCGACCGGAAGCTTGAAATGTTGTGCCGTGCGCTCGCCGACAGATCGTTTTCAAATTCAATTGTACCCACGCCGTCCACGCCGGAAGTCTGCGCGATGGCAGGCGTTGCAAGAAGGGCTGCCCCGGTCCCGAGGAACCCGCGGCGCGTGAGCTTGGAATTTCGTTCCTGTGTCATATCCACACGATCTCCGAAGGTTTTGATTGTTTCCATAATATTGCGTAAATGCTGCAGTCGCAAATCAAACGAGCGCGCTTTCGCCGATTGGCGTCCCCTGCTTTCGCTGGGGCAAAGCGTGAGTATAGTGCGCAAGATTCGCAAGGGGATGAACTGAAGAATGACACGTGGAATGCTGGCCGCCTCGGCACTTGCGCTACTGGTTTCGGCCTGTGGCCCAACGATTGAACCCCCGCAGCTTGGCCCCGATGGCCGCCCGCTGCCGCAGGTCTATCGCCTTGGCATCGGTGGCGAATCGCGTGTTCAATTCCGTATGCTTGACGCGGTCAACGCGTTGCGCGTGTCGAATGGCCTGACCCAGGTCGAGCTGAACGGCCCCCTGAATGCGGCTGCCGCTACACATTCTCGTGATATGGCTGTTCAGAACCGGCCCTGGCATTTCGGCTCCGACGGCTCTTCCCCCGTCGATCGGGTGCGCCGCGTCGGCTATGCCGGACGGCTTGAGGGCGAGAATATCTCAGAGACTTTTGAGACAGAGCTTGAGACCCTTGGCGCCTGGATGGAAGAGTCGGCGACGCGCGACGTGATCCTTGACCCCGAGGCGACGTCGATGGGCTTCAACTATTTCCAGGAAGACGGCGGCAAGATTTGGTGGACGTTGGTCATGGGCTCGGACCTCGCGCCCCAGGCCGTGTCCGAGGCGACGCCAGCCGACACACAGGCACAGGGCTGACGCCCTTCAGGAAAGATTACGGATAAATGTCGATGGGCGTGCCATCACGCACCATCGCATAGATCCATTCCATTTCCTTGTTCGTCACCGCGATACAGCCCCAGGTCCAGTCCCGAGGCTTTCCGCGGCGCGATTCGCCGTGGATGAAAATGTCGCCGCCGGGTGACATCCCTGCAGCGCGCGCGACCTGAACATCCTGCGGGTTGGGATAGGAAATACCGATCGACAGGTGAAACTTCGAATTCGGATTGCGCCGGTCGATGTAATAGGTGCCCTCGGGCGTGCGGCCATCGCCTTCGATAGCCTTGTGACCGGTCGGCGCAAAGCCGAGGCCGATATCGTATTCCTCGAGGATCTCGTTGTGGTGGAAGAGGTACATCTTCCGCACGTCCTTGAAGACGACGACGCGCGTCACCTCTGGGCCGTTATACGTCTTGAACTTGGACGGCGCGCAGGCGGCCACGACCACCAGCAGCAGAATCGCCAGAACGCTTTTGAAAACCCGCATTTTTGTTGCCCGGACCATATTTTCTTTTGGCGATTTCATAGCGCAAAATATGCGGCACGGATAGCGGCTTGATGTAGCGCTGGGCGCAGTGTGGCATCACGCCCGCGTGAAGCTGGCTATGATTTCAACATGTGGCGACCAGCGGAACTGATCCACGACCTCTACCCAGTTCAGCGCGAAGCCCGCGTCGATCAGGATCCGCGCATCGCGGGCAAAGGTCACCGGGTTGCAGGACACCGCCGCGACCCTGTTCAGGCTGGAATCGGCAATCTCGGTCATCTGGGCCTCGGCGCCCGCACGCGGCGGGTCGATCACGGCGGCTTGGAACTTCGACAACTCGTCGGGGAGAAGCGGCCTGCGAAACAGGTCGCGCTTTTCGGTGACAACCTTCCGAAGACCCTTCGCGTGGCGCCAGCCCTTTTCCAAGGCGCCCAGAAGCGCCGCGTCGCCCTCGACCGCCAGTACCTCTGCGCGCTTGGCAAGCGGCAAGGCGAACGTCCCGCACCCGGCGAACAGATCGACGATCCGGTCCGCGTCGCCCACGGCCTCAGTGACCGCGCGGCGCAAGGACGCCTCTCCATGCGTGGTGGCTTGCAGAAAGCTGCCCGGCGGCGGCGTCACGGCGATGCCGTCCATGTCCTGCGTCGGCGCTTCGCGTTCCGCGATCCATTCACCGTCCCAAGACAGCCGCGCAAATCCGTGCTCGCCGACCTTGGCGCCCAGCACCGCGCGCAAAGGCCCGTCGAGCGGCTTGCCCCCTGACACCGCAACATCTGCGCCTGCCTCGGACCATGTGATGGCGAATGACATCTCTCCTTTCCGGCTGCCGCCAAGGATCGTCAGATCCTCAAGCGCGGGGCGAAGAGCGATGATTTCAGGCAAGAGCAGCGTGCAGGACGGGATTTCGATTATTGTGCCCGAGGCGCGGGCGTGAAACCCGACCAAAGCACCCTTCTTGGTGCGCCGCCCCGACAGCGTCGCCCGCCGCCGCGAGTTTTCTGGCGAGGTGTGGACCGCGCGGATTGGGGCCTCGATCCCCTGCGCCGAAAGCGCCGTGCGCACGACATCGGCCTTCCAACCTTCGACGAAATCATCAGAGGCATGCTGAAGCGCGCATCCCCCGCAAGACCGGAAATGCGGACAAGGCGGCGCAACGCGATGGGCTGACGGCGTAATGATGCGCGGCTGGGTCAGCCGATCGCCCATGATCTCGCCGGTGACAACCTCTCCGGGCAGGGTCAGCGGCGCAAAGATTGGCCCCTCGGCGATGCCGTCACCCAGATGCCCAAGCCGTTCAATCGTCCGTTCCGTCACTCGGCCGCCTCGTCCAATCCGATGAAGCCGTCCGATTGCCGGTTCCAGTAGCGGGCGTAAACCCCTCCTTGTGCCAGAAGCGCGCCATGGGTGCCGCTTTCCACGATCCGCCCCTCTTCCAGCACGACGATCCGGTCCATGCGCGCGATGGTGGACAGGCGGTGCGCAATGGCGAGCACAGTCTTGCCGGTCATCACCTCATCCAGCGCGTCTTGAATATCCGCCTCGACCTCGGAATCGAGCGCGCTAGTCGCCTCGTCCAGCACAAGAACCGGTGCGTCCTTCAGAATGGCCCGGGCAAGGGCGATGCGTTGGCGCTGCCCGCCGGACAGCTTCACGCCCCGTTCTCCGAGATGCGCGTCATAGCCGGTGCGCCCCTTGAAGTCGGCAAGATCGGCAATGAATTCATCCGCGCGCGCGCGCTTTGCGGCGGCAACCACCTCGGCCTGGGTGGCATCAGGGCGACCATAAAGGATGTTGTCGCGCGCAGAGCGATTGAACATCGCGGTTTCCTGCGTGACCATCCCGATCTGCCGCCGCAGGCTTTCCTGTGTGACCTTGGAAATATCTTGCCCGTCAATACGAATGACCCCGTCTTCGGCGTCATAGAGACGCAACAAAAGCGCAACGAGCGTCGACTTGCCCGCGCCAGACGCGCCCACGATCCCCAGCTTTTCGCCCTTGCCGACCGTAAGGCTGATCCGGTCGACGCCGCCCTTGTCTCGGCCATAGGCAAAACTGACCGCGTCGAACTGCACCTCGCCCGCCGTGTCCAGCTCGATGGCGTCCGGGTCGTCCGTCAGTGCATGGGGCGGCGTCAGCGTCTTCATGCCGTCCTCGACCTCGCCGATGCTGGAATAGATGCCCATCAGCGCGAAACTGACCCAGCCCGACATCTGCGCGATACGAATCGCGACGGACCCCGCGGCCACGATATCGCCCGGCGTGGCGGACCCGCGCGACCAAAGAAACAGCGTTCCGCCGATCAGCAGCACGGGAAGGATCCCCGCCACCGTCATGAGCGCGACGCGGAACCACGCGGCAAGCTTGCCAAAGGCCAGCGCCTTTTCCCGAAACCCCGCCATCGCGCCCAGCGCCGCGCGATCCTCGTGATCGGCGTGGGCAAACAGTTTTACCGTCTTGATATTCGTCACGGTGTCGACAACCTGCCCCGACACCATCGCCCGCGCCCCGGCCCGGGCCATCGACCGAGACCTGACGCGCGGCATGAACCAACGGATCATGAAGAAGTACCCGACCAGCCAGACCACAAGCGACAGCGCAATCCAGCCGTTGATCGTCGCCAGCAGCACGGCGGACCCGACCAGAGAGGCAAGCGCAAAGGCGACCACGTTGATCGTCTCATTCGCGACATCGGTGACCGCACGTGCGGTCTGCATCTGCTTTTGCGCGATGCGCCCGGCGAAATCGTCGTCGAAAAAGGTTACCGCCTGGCCCAAGGTCCAGCGATGCAGGCGCGACAGAACCAGCGGATTGAGGTTCGGAACGACAACGACCGACGTCGCGGTCGACGACAGGCCAAAGATGATCGGTCGCAGGAACAGGAAGAACGCCGCAACGCCAAGCGCCAGCCCCCAGTTCTCGGCGAAGAAGTCGGCAGAGCTTGGCGCATTCACGGCCGCGTCGATCACAACGCCGAGCAGCTTGGCCGAAATCACCTCCAGCGTCCCGGCGGCAGCAGAAATCACCGCGGCGAGCAGAAGCACCGGCATCGCACCGCGCAGCGCCCAGCGAAAGAACGCCCCAAGCGTTTGAGGCGGCGGCCCGTCGGCAGGCCGAAATGCGTCGATCAAGTTACTGATGTTCATGAAACCTCTAGCGGCGCGGTCGGCGCTCTTGGTCATATAGGCCGCTCACCCGATCAGGTCATCCCGACCCAGCGTAAAGCCCGATGCGATCCACCGCGCCTCAGCCTCGCGCAGCGCATCGCCCAGCGCCTTGCCGCTATATTCGGGCATCAGATCGGCGGCGGTGATAGGCAGCGTTTGATGCGCACCGGTTTCGATATCCGCTTCAAGCGTCGCGGGCAAAGGCGCCTCGATCAGGGCCGATCGGACAAGCATCGCGTCGCGCGCGATTTCTGCGCCATGGCGATAGGCGATCTCTGCCGTTCCGGCGACGCCCAGCGCGGCAGTGCGGATCAGGTCGTGACGTTTGGCGTTGGCATTCGACAAGCGCAGCTTGGTGGCTGGATCATCGCCGCCCAGAACAGCAAGGCGGCGCATGGCGTCCGGATCGGTCTGACTCGCGGTCTCAAGGTGCACAAGGATCGGCAGGTTCCGCGCGCTTGCGCCGGGCAGAACGGGCAACAAACACCCTGCCTGTTCCATCGCGGCCAAGGATGGCGCGGGATCGGACGCGGACAGCAACTTGCTCATCTCCTGCCCGATACGTTCTTTGGAAAGCGTCTCTATTCCAGCTGAAAGCGCAGCGCAGGCGGCCAGACCTTCGGCATCAAGACCCTCTTGAGGATCGCCGTAAAAGGCATGAAATCGAAAGAACCGAAGGATACGCAGGTAATCCTCGCGAATACGCGCAGCTGGATCGTCGATGAACCGCAATCGCCTTGCGTGCAGGTCTTCGAGCCCCGATCCAAGCGGGTCGAGCACCATGCCATCGGGCCGCGCATAAAGCGCGTTCATCGTGAAATCCCGCCGCCGCGCATCTTCGGTCACATCGGTAGAAAACGCGACGACAGCGCGCCGTCCGTCGGTTTCCACATCGCGGCGAAAGGTCGTCACCTCAAACGGTTTGCCATCTGCGATGATCGTCACAGTGCCATGGTCAATACCCGTCGGCACGGCCTTCAGCCCCGCGTCTTCCGCCAAGGCAAGCACGCGGTCCGGCGGCGCGTCGGTGGCGATGTCGATATCGCTGACCGGCTCGTCCAACAGCGCGTTGCGCACGCACCCGCCGACAAATAGCGCCTCATGCCCGCCCCCCATCAACGCGGCGCAAACAGCGCGCGTACCGGGGTGGGTCAGCCAATCGGCGACAAGGCGGGTCACGGGGTCATCCGTTCGGCCAAAGCGCGCAGGATCCGCGCGGTGGCGCCCCAGATGTAATAGGGGCCGTAAGGCACGGTGAAATAGTGCCGACGCTGCCCGCGCCAGCGCCGCGACTGAATCATGAACTGGGTCGGTTCAGTCACGTGCGACAGGGGCACGGTGAAAATCTCGGCCACCTCGCCGATCTCGGCGCGCGGCGTGAAATCCCGCGTCACACGGCCGATCACCGGGGTCACGGTGAACCCTGTCACCGTCTCATGGGGCGGCAGCGTTCCCATCACTTCGACCGCGTCGCGCGGCAGCCCGATTTCCTCTTCCGCCTCACGCAGGGCGGCGTGAACCGGCCCTGAATCCCCAGGATCGACCTTGCCGCCGGGAAAGGCGATCTGGCCCGGGTGATGCTTCAGCGCAGACGACCGCATGGTCAGGAACACCCGTGGATCATCCTCGCCAATGATCGCGCACAGCACGCCGGCGGGCCGCAAGACGCGGCCCTCGGGCAAGATGACATCGGGGTTCAGATCGAAATCTGAAGACCCGCCGCCACCGTCGTCAAGCGCCGCGTGAATCCGCGTGGGCCAATCCGGGGCGACAGGACTTCGGTCATTCGGCATCGTCATCGCTGCTTTTGGTCGCCTCGAATCCAAGCGTCTTGGGGTCGAATTCATAATGCGCGCCGCAGAACTGACAGTCGGCAGTCACGATGCCCTCGTCGGTGGTCATCGTGCCGATATCCTTGGCCGAATAGATCGACAGGCTTTGCCGCACCTTGTCCTCGGAACAAGTGCATCCGAATTCCACTCGTTGCGGATCGTAGACACGAGGCTGTTCCTCGTGAAACAGGCGAACGAGAAGATCCGTCGGCGCCACCTGCGGACCGATCAGTTCCATCTCTTCGACCGTATCAAGAAGGATATTGGCGCGGTCCCAGTTCTCGCCTTCATCCCCGTCAAGAATATCGGTCGCCTCCAGCAGACCGCCCTCGCCCGATGCGCCCTCTTTCGCGAAAGGGGACGCTTTCGGCATATGCTGCAGCATCACGCCGCCTGCACGCCACGTCACTGCGGACCCCGGCGATTGCGATTCCCCATAGCTGAGCGCGAAGCGTGTCGGCAGCTGTTCAGACTGTGCGAAATAGGTCTGTGCACAGTCAGATAGGGAACCACCTGCGATCGGCGTGATGCCCTGATACGGCGTCATTCCCTGCCCCTGATCGATCAGCACGGCGAAATAACCTTTGCCGATCTGCGCAAACGGGGCTTCGGCGCCGTCAAGCCGGTCCTTGTCGTAGCTTGCATAGGCGCGAACCCGTGCAGGCGCACCGTCAGCGGTAGGCGCATAGTAATCCGTGGCGATCAGACGGATCGCCCCGTTGCCGCGCACCTGCAGCGACAGTTTCCAGCGCAGTTTGATCGTCTGGCCAATCAACGCGGTCAGCAGCGCCATTTCCGCGACCAGCGCCTCGACGACGGGCGGATAGTCATGCTGTTCCAGAACACGTTCAAGCACACCGTCCAGCCGCGCGACGCGGCCGCGGATATCCGAGCGGTCAAGTTGAAAGGGCAGGACGGTGTCGTCCCATGCGATACGGGCACTCAGGCTCATGGGCACTTCTCAGGTTGTGTCGATTGGCTTACCGCAGCCATATATGTGCGGCAACCAAAGCTGAAAGGGGTCATGTCATGATCCGCCGTTACGGAGAACCCCCGATCCACGGCCAGACCTACCATCCCAGGCCGGGTGTCTACGCCATTCTGCTGCGCGGACGCGACGTTCTTCTAACCCATCAGCAAGAGCCGCGCAGCGAGATCCAGTTGCCGGGCGGCGGCGTTGATCCCGGCGAACAGCCCATTCCCGCCCTCCACCGTGAAGTGTTCGAGGAAACCGGTTGGATTATCGCCGCCCCGCGCCGGATCGGGGCGTTTCGCCGCTTTGCCTATATGCCTGAATACGATCGCTGGGCGGAAAAGCTGTGTGCGATCTACGTTGCCTCGCCCGTCCGCCAGCTGGGGCCGCCGTCAGAGCCTGGCCATACCGCGCTTTGGGCCCCGCTAGAGGTCGCTGTCGATCTGGTGGGAAATCCTGGCGATCGTGCGTTTCTGGCCGGGCTGGTCGCCACGTAGTCCAGAAGGATCGCGGACACATCGTCGTCAAACGTCTTGCGCCCGGCGAGACGTTCGAATTCCCACAAGGTCGCCTGCAGGAACGCCTCGCCGCCCAGCGCACGGTGGCGGCGGATCATCTTGTCGAACGCCGCGTCGGGGATCAGATCACCCGCAGC
The DNA here is from genome assembly GCA_965662745.1 of uncultured Paracoccaceae bacterium. GTDB lineage: Bacteria > Pseudomonadota > Alphaproteobacteria > Rhodobacterales > Rhodobacteraceae > Anianibacter. Next base: position 11,428 of record CBFIJK010000016.1, on the reverse strand, counting down.
ATCGGTCGCCTCGACCAGCCCGTCAGAGACAATGATCAGGCGGTCGCCATTCTTGAGGCATGTCGTCGAGCTGTCGATCTTGGGTGTATCGAACAATCCAAGCGGGTTGCCGCCCTGTCCCAGCCGCTTGATCTCACCGGCCGCCGTCTGCAACACGGGATGCGGTTGTCCGGCCTGCGCCAGCGTCAGTTCCGACGTCTCGAAGTTGATCTGCGCCATGGCGAAGGTGCAATACAGATCGCTGTCAATCTCGTTCAGCATCAGGTCATTAAGCCGCCATGCGACTTCGTCCGGTGGATGCAACCGAACGCCGCCCTTGTGCTGCCTGAGGGCGATATTCTGGGCGGCAGACTTGCCTGACAGATACCCGGCAAGTCGCGCGGTCATGAGGGCAGAGGCTATACCGTGCCCGGACACGTCGATGGCGAACAACGCGATTTCGGGACCATCGGATTCGACAATCCCAACCAGATCGCCGCCAACATGCCCAGATTGATGAAGGAGCAGCGTGATCGCAGACCCGTGCGCTACCCGATGCCTTTGCCGGACGAGCGATTGTTGCAGCTTGCGTGCCTCGACAAGGTCTTTCTCGATCCGGTCGTGCAAGGTCTGCGCCTTGCTCAACGCGCTCGACAGCAGTCGATTCTGATCCTGAAGCTTCCGTTCCATCTGGATCACGCGTTCACCGGCCCTCAGACGCGCACGCAATTCGGCCGCATTCACCGGTTTCGTCAGGAAATCATCGGCGCCCTTGTCGAGCCCTTCGGCGATGTCGGCCTTCGCACTTTTCGACGTCAGCAGCAGCGAATAGCCGTAGCGATCCCCACGTGTCTCGCGCCATCTCTCGATCAGGTCGGGCCCGGTGATCCCGGGCATGATCCAGTCGCTGATCAGCAGATCGACCGGTTCGGTCTGAAACACCGCATAGGCCGCCTGCCCGTCTTCAGCGGTGACCACGCGGTACCCTTCGCGCCGAAGCATGTCCGATAGAAGACGGCGTTGCAGCCTGCTGTCATCAACAACAAGAACCGTCAGCGCGGTATCGCCATCTGTTGAATGCGCCTGGAGACTCATACGACTACCTAAATGACGCCAGATTCCCCGCCGCGTCCTAACAATGCGTGAAACTTCGCATTCGAACGAAAACGTCCGTAGCGCTCAACGATCCGTTGACCGGTTTGCGCGACACTCGTCCGGATGGGTCGCGGCGCGCAGGTACAGTATGATTGATTGGCAACGTATCGAGGATTTGAAGGGCGAAATCGGCGAAGACGCCTTTCCCGAGGTCGTCGAATTGTTTGTGGAAGAGGTGGATGAAGTGGTCACCACCTTGCGAGATTCAGGCTCTGTTTCAGCCGATCAGTTGCATTTTCTGAAGGGCTGCGCGCTGAACCTGGGCTTCAGCGGCCTGGCGGAACTTTGCGCGGCGCAAGAGGCCAGCAGCGCCGGTGAAGCCGGACCGCTGATCGATTGCTATATCGCTTCTCTCGCCCGGCTTCGCGAGAACATGACGATGTCGGCAGCCTAGAGGATGAACTCTGCCACCGTCTCGTCGTTGGTGATGTCACGATAAGCGAACCCCTGCGCGTCGAGCTTGGCAAAGAGCGTCGGAAAGGCGTTCGGGTCCTTCGTTTCGATCCCGATCAGGACCGTTCCGAAATTGCGCGCCGATTTCTTCAGATACTCGAACCGCGCGATATCGTCATCGGGGCCAAGCATTTCCAGAAAATCGCGCAAGGCACCGGGGCGTTGGGGTAGACGAAGCAGGAAGTACTTCTTCAGCCCGGAATAGCGCTGCGCGCGTTCCTTTACCTCTGGCAAGCGCTCGAAATCGAAATTCCCGCCCGAGGTTACGCACACCACGCGCTTTCCCGCGATATGGGGGCGCAGCGTTTCAAGAACATCGACCGACAAGGCGCCCGCAGGTTCCAGCACGATGCCCTCGACATTCAACATCGACAGGATCGTCACGCAAATCCGATCCTCGGGCGCGAGAAGAACGCTCTTTGCAGGCACATCAGACAGGCGTTCGAAGGTGCGCGCGCCGATCCGGGCGACGGACGCGCCATCGACAAAGGTATCCACGCGGTCAAGGCTGATCGGGCCACCTTTGGCGAGCGCCGCTGTCAGGCTTGCCCCGCCCACGGGTTCCACGAACCAGAACTGCGTTTCGGGCGCGACCTGCCGGAAATAGCTGCGCATGCCGGCCGACAGCCCGCCGCCGCCGACGGGAAGAATTACCACGTCGGGCGCGCCGCCCATCTGTTCCAAGAGTTCCACCGCCACCGAGGCTTGCCCTTCGATCACGTCCTCATCATCGAAAGGCGCAAGGAAATGCGCGTCGACCTCGGTGCAATGGGCCTGCGCGGCGGCGAGGGTCTGGTCGAAATAGTCGCCCACAAGCCGCACCTCGACATGATCGCCGCCGAAAATGCGGGTCTTGTCGATTTTCTGCTGCGGCGTCGTCACCGGCATGAAGATCACGCCAGTCTTTCCGAAATGACGGCAATTCCACGCCACACCCTGTGCGTGATTCCCGGCACTGGCGCAGACGAACACGTCCGGCGCGTCGGCCTTCGCCAGCACCTTGCGCATCGCGTTGAAGGCGCCGCGGATCTTGTAGGACCTGACGGGTGTCAGGTCTTCGCGCTTCAGCCATATGTCGGCGCCAAAGCGATCCGACAGATGATCGTTGCGCAACAAGGGCGTGCGGTCGAACACCTCGCGCATGGCCGCTTCGGCGGCGCGGGCGACTTGGGGAAAATCACTCATGCGCGTCGATATCCCAGCTGTGTCATCCATCCGATGCGACCAGATGCGCGGCCAGCTTTTCGCGCACGGCATCTGGGATCGCAGCGGATTTGCGTGTCTCAGGGCTGAAAAACACCTCGATCAGGTCATAGGTCGCATGCAGATCGCCGGTATCGGCATGGAACATCCGCAAATGCAGGGTCGCCGATTTTGTGCCCAGCCGCGTGACGCAGCCGTCGATGCGGATCAGATCGCCCGCTATCAGTTCCTTAATGAAATTCGTCGTCGCCTGCGCCGAGACGGTGTGCACGCCATGTTCAGGGATCATCACGGAATACGGCAGACCAAGTAGCGTCCACATGTGGTAGCTCGCATCGTCGAAGAAGGGCGCGTAGTGGCGCACGTTCATGTGGCCAAAGTGATCGTGGTGCCATGGATGGACCACGCCCCTGAAACATTCCAACCGTTCCGCCATCGCATCCCCTTTCGTTTGAAAAACCCAAACAGCCAAACGCGCAAACCGCAAGCCCACCTTGCCGCCAGCCCGCGCAGGCGCTATGCCGCCGAGCGACAATTATCGGAGCGTCCCATGTCCGCACCCAAGAAAGTCGTCCTCGCCTATTCCGGCGGCCTCGACACCTCGATCATCCTGAAATGGCTCGAAACCGAGTATGGCTGCGAGGTCGTGACCTTTACCGCAGATCTCGGCCAGGGCGAAGAACTCGAACCGGCCCGCAAGAAGGCCGAGATGATGGGCGCCACGGAAATCTACATCGAGGACCTGCGCGAGGAATTCGTGCGCGATTTCGTGTTCCCGATGTTCCGCGCCAATGCTCTCTATGAAGGGCTGTACCTTCTGGGCACCTCGATCGCGCGACCGCTGATTTCCAAGCGCCTCGTCGAGATCGCCGCCGAAACCGGCGCCGACGCCGTGGCCCATGGCGCCACCGGCAAGGGCAACGATCAGGTGCGCTTTGAACTGGCGGCCTATGCGCTTAATCCAGACATCAAGGTCATTGCGCCCTGGCGTCTGTGGGATCTGACATCGCGCACCAAGCTGATCGACTTTGCTGAGAAACACCAAATCCCGATCGCCAAGGACAAGCGCGGCGAAGCGCCCTTTTCTGTCGATGCGAACCTTCTGCACACCTCGTCCGAGGGCAAGGTGCTGGAAGACCCGGCAGAGGACGCGCCCGGATATGTCTACCAGCGCACGACCGATCCCGAGAACGCACCCGAAACGCCTGAATATGTCGAGGTCGGGTTCGAAAAAGGGGATGCGGTGTCGATCAATGGCGAGGCGATGTCGCCCGCCACGATCCTGACCAAGCTGAATGAGCTTGGCGGCAAACACGGCATCGGGCGGCTCGACCTCGTCGAAGGGCGCTTTGTCGGCATGAAATCCCGCGGCATCTATGAAACGCCCGGCGGCACCATCCTTCTCGAGGCGCATCGCGGGATCGAACAGATCACGCTCGACCGCGGCGCGGCGCATCTCAAGGACGAGTTGATGCCGAAATACGCCGAACTGATCTACAACGGCTTTTGGTTCTCGCCAGAGCGCGAGATGCTGCAGGCCCTGATCGACAAGAGCCAGGAGCATGTGACCGGCACCGTGCGGCTCAAGCTCTACAAGGGTCTCGCGCGCACCGTGGGCCGCTGGTCGGATGCGTCACTCTATTCCGAAGCGCACGTAACCTTCGAGGATGACGCCGGCGCCTATGACCAAAAGGACGCGGCGGGCTTTATCCAGTTGAATGCGCTGCGCCTGAAACTTCTTGCGGCGCGCAAGCGGCGGTTGGGTCACTGACGCCGTGACGCTTGAAGACATCCGGGACAAATTTCAGCGGGGGCTTAACAAGACTCCGCTGGATACCAGCGTGAAATTCGATTGCGGCGAAGACGGCGCGATCACGGTAGACGGGGACACCGCGCGGCTTGCCGATGATCCCGCCGCCTGCACGATCCGTATTTCACGGGGAAACCTTGAAAAGCTGATCACCGGTAATCTGAACCCGATGACCGCCTTCGCGATGGGCAAGATCAAGGTGTCAGGTGATATGTCGGTTGCGCTGAAGCTGAGCCAACTGCTCGGTAAATCTTAACCGGCAAGGAACTCCTCGCCCGTCATCACCTTCGCCAATTCCCGGCGCTTGAAGTCGATGCTGACGATCCGCCGCGTCTGGTTCACACCCGTCACCCGGCGATAGCAGAACGAATCTTCGGTGAAATTGCCCGGCTCCATGATCCAGCGCACCATGCTTGCGGTAAGCCCGCGATAGGGCGCGATCAGATCAACGATCCACAGGTTTTTCCCCGACTGCCAATCCTCGGGCTGCAGTGGGATACCCTTGACCAGCTTGTGCGCGGCATCGTCGGACAGCCAGCCCCACGTATACATGCCGCGCGGGACCTCATCGAAGCGGAAGATACGGTACTGGCCCAACAGGATCGCCGGTTCCAGATGCGCGCGCAGGGTGCTTAGAGGCATCCGGCTGTGACGCGCGCTGCGAAAGGCCAGGAACAGCATGTCGCCCATGACGCGCAGCTGATCGGGGCTGGGCGTTTCGACGGGCGGCAGGGCCAGCCCGGCCTGATCGACAAGTGCATTCATGAAGCAGCCCTTTGTTCTATCAGCTCATTGGCCTCTTCATCCGCCATCATCACCCGGGTTTCCCAGGGACGCAGCGCAATGCGCGCGGTCTCGCCATAGCCTTCGGGGTCTTGAAGCTGCGGGAAAAGACGAAGCAGCTCGGCGCGCACGTCGTTGTCGAGTTCCGACATCGAATAGGCGCCGGGATGGAAGCTTTCGGTCGGCAAGCCTTCGGTAAAGATGATCTCGTGGCTGTCGAAGAGGATATGGAAATATTCGACCGTCACCGCGCCCTCATCGGGGCGGATGGTCAGATCGTTCACAAGCGCTTTTGCGGGTACCAGAACCTCGGCCTCGCCAAACAAAAGCTCGGCGCGCCAGTCACTGACGAAGACGCGATGGTTGGGCGAGACGTAAAGATCACGGCGCGGCTGTTTGGGGCCGAAGGCGTCCTGCAAGATACGGATCGGGCGCAGGCTGTCATCGGCATTGAGCTCTGTCCGAGAAATCCGGCGGGATCCGATCCAGCGCAGTTCCGTGAACCCGCCGTCCTGCGTCCGCACCCTATCGCCGACGCGAAGCCGTTCGACAGCCACTTCACCACGGTCCGTCTCGATCATCGTGCCGCGCGCAACGCAGATCAGGATATTGACGCTGACCGTATCGGTGAATGTGTTGCCATTATCGGTTCCGGTGACGGAGAACGAAAAGACCTGGTCCGTGCCACTGTCGATCACCGCTCGACGGTCGACCGTAAAAGTGTACGTGCCTGTCGACGTGTTTGTCGATGTCAGCGACCCGAACGCACCACCGCTATCCACGTTGAAAACATAAGGCGTGCTGGATTCACGAGGACCGAAGAACCCACTCGTCATCGAAAAATCGCCCGACACCGTGGATGCGGACGGATCTTTCAAATCCAGCGTAAAGGACCATGCGTTCGGCCCTCCGGTGGCGTCACCAGAGACTTCTGTTAGGGTGTACCCCATAATATACCTGCTCGATGCGCCTATTTTTGGCGCTTATTTGCCGTAGGGTAATCGAATCCAGGACATCCTCAAAGGACTTTATCCACAGGTCGCCTTGGGCATATGCCCCGTGACATATCTGCAAAACGCCGCCCCAAAATGAAATGGCCCCGCTTCCGGGGAGGGGAAGCGGGGCCGCCGCGCGGGGATGAGGTACGGGACAGAAGCGCGCGGACCACGAAGTGGTTACCGTAACAAAGCGCGCGGGGCCGGGTTGGTTCCAAGTCCGGTTAATTTTTTTTGCAGGCTGCCCGCATACGGTCGTAAAGCGGCAGCGCGCGCTCGACAAAGCGCGCCAGATCTCCAGTGACCTGCGGCAATGTGCCTTCCCGCCCGTCAAATCCGGTGCTTTGATGAACCTGCCCATACCAGACCGGCGCCCAGACCCCGTCATCTGCATGACCGCCCACAGGCCAGGACAACATCCTGTCGGTAAACGGCAGCCCAATCCCGTCGCAAAGCTGTGTCAAAGCCGCCCTGGGATCGGCGCGGATATCGGCGGCGTCGATCACCACCGGGGTCTGGCCCGCCGCGACGCAAAGATCGAAAAGCGCGGCCTGTTGAGCAAACCCCAACTCTTCAAATGTCGGGTTCTCGCGCTTCTTGGCAAAGCTCGCGACAACCCGCGCAGGATGGCGGATCAGAAAGACATTCGTCAGCTCGAGAATCCAGTCGCGAGGGATGTCGGGCAGCATGTGCTGGGCCATGTGCTTTTGATAAAAATGCGCCTTTCCGGCTGGAACAGGGCCTTTCAGCACAGAGATCACATCCTCTGGTTCCCGGGGTTGGGCCGCAAGAATTTCGCCCCTCATCGGATGGTCGAGCCCGGTTCGGTCGAGATAGGCGGCATAGAACGGTTCATCCACGACGGCGGTATCGCCGCGCGCCGCGAACGCATACATCATCGCGGTCGACAGATTGCGTGGCCCGGACCACATGGCGATGTGCATCAGGCTGTAACCTGCTGGATCAGAGCCTTGTAGAGCGCACGGATGCGGGTGGTCACCGGCCCAAGCTGGCCCGTTCCGATCACGCGGCCGTCGATCTCGGACACGGGCGTCTGCGCGCCGAATGTGCCGGTCATGAACGCCTCGTCCGCGCTGTAGGTATCGACCAGCGAAAAGTTCCGTTCATAGACCGGGATACCATCCGCGCGGCACACGTCGATCACCTTTTGCCGCGTGATGCCGTTCATGCAGTAATCACCGGTCGAGGTCCAAACCTCGCCCTTCCGAACGATGAAAAAATTGCAGCTATTCGTCGTGTTCACGAAGCCATGGATATCCAGCATCAGCGCCTCGTCCGCCCCCGCCTTGTCCGCCGCGATGCAGGCGAGGATACAATTCAGCTTGGAATGGCTGTTCAGCTTGGGATCCTGCGTCATCGGCAGACCGCGAAGGTGCGGCACCGTGGCCAGCCGCATGGGGCGCGGCAAAGTCGGTTTCGAATGCTCCATGATGATAACGAAGGTCGGTCCAGACCGGGATAGTGATGGGTGCTGGAACGGCCGCGCTTTCACGCCGCGCGTCACCATCAGCCGGGCATGGGCGTCATCCGTCATCCCGTTGGCGATCCGCGTCTCTTCCAGCGCTGCTATCACCTCGTCCCGCGTGCGCCCGATATCAAGATCGATCGCCTTCGCCGCCTCGAACAGACGGTCCATGTGATCGTCCAGAAATGCCCAGCGCCCGTTGTAAAGGCGCAGGCCTTCCCACACCCCATCGCCCAGCATAAAACCGGAATCGAACACGCTGACCATAGCTTCGGCCCGCGGGCGAAGATGGCCATCGACATGGATCAGCACGCTATCGTTGCGGGCGTCTTCCTCGGCCTGATGGGCGGAAACTTCTGTCATGGGCGGAACGCTAGAGCCGCTTTTTGCATTCGACAATTGGTAACTGGCTGTCACCATGCCGTGACAAGCTGTTTCGGTGCGTTGCCGTGCGGGAAGGCAGGGCACATGCTTGGTAAAACCCCGGAGGAACCCATGCTTAGAACACTTGCCCTTGCTACCGCGATGACCACTGCGTCCCTGTCCATGACATCGCCCGCCGCCGCTGCGCCGCTTGAAACCGCGCTGGTCGCCGGGGGCTGTTTCTGGTGCGTCGAGGCCGATTTCGAAAAGGTCCAAGGCGTGTCCGAAGTCGTGTCGGGCTTTGCCGGCGGCGAAGTCGCCAACCCCAGCTACAAAGAGGTCGTACGCGGCGGCACCGGCCATTACGAGGTCGCTGAAATTCGCTATGACCCTGATGTCGTCAGCTATGAGCAGTTGATGAACCTGTTCTTCCGTTCTGTCGATCCGACGGACGCGGGCGGCCAATTCTGTGATCGCGGCGAAAGTTATCGTACTGCAATTTTCGTCGATGGCCCCGAAGAGCGGCGGATCGCCGAGGCCGCCAAGGCAGAGGCCGCGTCAGAACTGGGGCAAGAAATCGTAACCCCGATCCTGAGCGACGCGCCCTTCTATCCCGCCGAGGAATACCACCAGGACTACTACAAGAAGGACGACCTGATCCTGACCCGCTTTGGTCCCCGGTCGAAGGAGTCGGCCTATACGCTGTATCGTGAATCCTGTGGTCGCGATGCGCGAGTTCGGTCCCTTTGGGGCGATGATGCGCCATTCGCAAAACCCGCGTCCTGATTCTGATGGCCCCGGCTCATATCGGGGCCTGAACAGGCTCTATTTCACCTTACATGCCGCCAGACGCGCCATATTGAGGATGTCACCAACGGTCGATCCAGTCGAACAGATCTGGATCGGCTTGTTCACCCCAGACAGGATCGGCCCGATGATCGTGGCCCCCGCCATTTCCTGCATCAGCTTGACAGAGATCGACGCGGAATGCCGTGCAGGGACGACCAGCACATTCGCAGGACCCGACAGGCGCTGGAACGGATAATTCGCCATCGCTTCGCGGTTCAGCGCGACATCGACGGTCATCTCGCCCTCGTATTCGAAATCGACACCCAAACGGTCCAGAACCTGCGGCGCAAGGTTCATCTTTTCCGCACGCTCTGACCGGGGGTAGCCGAAGGTCGAAAAGCTAACGAAAGCGACGCGCGGCTCCAGCCCCAATTCGCGGGCAGTGGCGGCGGACTGGATCGCAATGGTCGCAAGATCCTTTTCATCCGGCCATTCGTGTACCAGCGTGTCGGCGATCAGGACGATCCGTCCCTTCAGCAGCAAGGCCGTGACACCGACAGCGCCGTCTTCTGGCCGAATATCGAAGACGTGGTTCACAAGATCGAGCACATGCGCCGATTTCCGCGTCGCGCCGGTGATCATCGCGTCGCCATCCCCACGCGCAAGCATCAGCGCGGCAAAGACATGCCGGTCGCGGGTCGCAAGCCGGTGGATATCGCGGGCATCGAAGCCCTTGCGCTGCATCCGTTCGTACAGATGCTCCTTATAGCTTTCGAGATGCGTTGTCGTGGCGGCGTTGATAACCTCGATCTCTCGATAGGCATCAGCAAGCCCGGCGCCCGCCAGTTTGTCCTGAACGTCCTGTTCGCGCCCGACGACCAGCGCCTGCCCCAGACCGGCGCGAGTATAGGCCACCGCGGCACGCAGGACACGGGGATCGTCACCCTCGGCAAAGATCATCCGCGCCTGGGCCCGTTTCGCCCGAGCGTTGATGGATTGCAGGATCGACGCGGTCGGGTCCATCCGTTCCTTCAGATGTTGTTCATACGCGTCCATGTCCACGATGGGCCGCCGCGCGACGGCAGTATCCATCCCGGCCCTGGCAACGGCGGGCGGAATGCGGTGGATGAGACGCGGATCGAAGGGCGCGGGAATGATGTAATCGCGCCCAAAAGCCAATTTGCGCCCATACGCCATCGCAACCTCGTCCGGCACATCTTCCCGCGCGAGCGCAGCGAGCGCTTCGGCGCAGGCAATTTTCATCTCGTCATTGATGGCCCGTGCGTTAATATCTAGCGCTCCGCGAAACAAATACGGAAAACCAAGAACATTGTTTACTTGGTTAGGATAATCGGATCGTCCCGTCGCGACGATGGCATCTGCCCGCACCTCATGCGCTTCTTCCGGTGTGATCTCGGGATCGGGGTTGGCCATCGCGAAGATCACCGGATCCTCAGCCATCGCAGCAACCATATCCTGCGTCACGGCGCCCTTCACCGAAACGCCCAGGAACACATCCGCGCCCTTCATCGCCTCTTCCAGAGTGCGCAGCTCTGTCTTGACCGCATGGGCCGATTTCCACTGGTTCATCCCCTCGGTCCGACCCTGGTAGATGACACCTTTCGTGTCGCAGACGATGCAATTCTCGTTCCGAGCGCCCATCCGTTTGAGAAGCTCGATACAGGCGATCCCGGCCGCGCCTGCTCCGTTGAGAACGATCCTCACATCCTCGATCTTCTTCTTCGACAGATGCAGCGCGTTGATCAGACCGGCGGCACAGATCACGGCGGTCCCGTGCTGGTCGTCATGGAAGACGGGGATATCCATCTCTTCCTTGAGGCGCTGTTCGATGATGAAGCATTCCGGCGCCTTGATGTCTTCAAGGTTAATCCCGCCAAAAGTCGGGCCCATCAGCCGCACCGCGTTGCAGAATTCATCCGGATCTTCGGTATCGAGCTCGATATCCACCGAATTCACGTCCGCGAACCGCTTGAAGAGAACGGCCTTGCCCTCCATCACCGGTTTCGACCCAAGCGCGCCAAGGTTGCCCAGCCCCAGAACCGCCGTGCCGTTCGAGATCACGGCCACGAGGTTGCCCTTGTTCGTGTAATCATACGCCAGTTCGGGGTTTTCCGCGATTTCCTCGCACGGGACAGCCACGCCGGGCGAATAGGCAAGCGACAGATCGCGCTGGCTGGTCATGGGAACGGTGGCGTTCACCTCAAACTTGCCAGGTGTCGGTTCCATGTGAAAGCGCAGGGCTTCTTCACGGGTAAATCGCGGTGTGACCATCAGTTTTCTCCCTCGGCGGCCTATCCGGTTTAGCGACGCCGCTGCCGTTGCTCAACAAAATCATCCCTGCTTATCCCTTTTGTGCCCTGCCCCGCGCGGATATGGTCCGGGCGATACGGG
>CBFIJK010000015.1:0-61829 GCA_965662745.1 uncultured Paracoccaceae bacterium | reverse complement strand
GTGATCGCTGCGATGACCGAGGGCATTGCCATTGACCTTGGCTGCCCCGTCTCTGCCATCGAGATTGTGAAGAATGGAGTGACGGTGCAGGCCGCCTGCAGAGTCATGCAGGGCGATGCAGTGATCCTGACCATTCCGCTTGGTGTGCTGAAGGCAGGCGCTATCGCGATCTCGCCTGCTCTGCCCACCAGAATCCGCGATGCAATTGGTAGGCTGGAAATGGGTGTGCTCGACAAGCTTGCCCTGCAATTTGATGCCCATTTCTGGGACGACACCGAGGCGATCGTGAACGCCTCTCACAGGAATGGACGCTTTGGCGTCTTCATGAACCAGATACCCGTGACCGGCGCGCCGATCCTTCTGGCGCTGAATGCTGGCGATGCGGCGCGCCATATGGCCGGGTTGCCCACCGAGGTTCTTGTGGCCGAAGCGATGTCGGTCCTGTCCTCGCTGTATCCCTGAGCGGCGCCAGCCCCGCAGGAACACACGGGGCTGGACAGGCTGTCAGTCTTTCGGCGGAACGCGCAGGCGCGGTTTGACCTCTTTCACGCGGCGGCGGTGTACGACCTCGCGCTCAAGGCGGGATGCGATGATGTAAGAATAGGCATACGGGTTGATCATTTGATTTCTCCTGCACTCTGGTGATCCGATGTCCTTCATATTGACCTTTCCCGCCATTATTGCGACTCAGGAATAGTTCCTAACTGTAAGCTTGGATTACACATGGCGTTGAAAAACCTGCCGCCCCTTGCCAGCCTTCGCGCCTTTGCCGCGCTTGCCGAAATGCGCAGCATGACCGAGGCCGGTGCAATGCTGAACGTTAGCCACGCCGCGATCAGCCAGCAGGTGCGCGCATTGGAAAAGCATCTGGGCGTCGCACTTGTGATGCGCGACGGGCGCGGCGTTGCACTGACGGCGGTGGGCGCGCGGCTGGCAGAAACCGTGGGCGGCGCGTTTCATGCCATTGCCGAGGATATCGCCGAGATCACCGGTGCGGACGCGGATCGGCCCGTGCAAGTGACAACGACGCCGATGTTTGCCGCAAGCTGGCTGATGCCGCGCATGGCCGATTTTCGCGACCGCCATCCCGAGATTGACCTGATGATCAATCCGACGACCGATCTGGTGCCGATGCAGCCGGGCGGCATTGATCTGGCGATCCGCTACGGCAAGGGCGACTGGCCGGGAATGGAGACGGAAACGCTTTTGCCCACCCATTTCATCCTTGTTGCTGCGCCCTCTCTCGTGGGGCGTCGCGAGATCACCGAGCCGGCGGATTTGACGGATTTCCCGTGGCTTCTGGAAATCGGGAACGAAGACGCGGCCGACTGGATGCATCGGCATGGGCTTGAGGGCAAGATGCCGAAGGGTGTCACGCGGCTGCCCGGCGATCTGATGCTCGCAGGCGCGCGGGCGGGGCAGGGGGTCGCAGCCACACGGCGCGCGCTGGTCGAGGCGGATCTTGCTTCGGGCGGTCTGATTTCGCTGTTCGAAGAGCCTGGTGCGGATGCGGGCTATTTCATCGTGACGCGCCCAGGGGTGTTGCGCCCCGCCGCCAAGGTCTTCGCCGGGTGGCTGCGACGGCAAGCCAAGGCTTGAAGCGTGACCCCCGGACCTGCAATAGCGAGCACCATGGCGAAGGTTCTTCTGATCTCGAACGGACATGGCGAAGACAATGACGCGGGCTTCATAGTCGAGGCCCTGCGCGATCTGCGCCCGGATCTCGATCTGGCGGCGCTGCCGATTGTCGGGCAGGGGGCCGAATACCGGCGGCGCGGCGTGCCAATTATCGGGCCGGTCGCCGATCTGCCCTCGGGCGGATTTACCAAGACCAACCGACTGCGCCTGCTGGGAGACGCGGTTGGGGGCCTTGTCGGGTTGACGGTCGGCCAGATCCGCGCCGTGCGCCGGCGGCGGGCCGAGTTCGATCTCGTGCTTGGTATCGGTGACGGGGTGGCGCAAAGCTTTGCAACGATCACCGGCCGACCGTTCATCGCCTTCATCACCTCGCTTTCGGCGCTTTACGAAGATCACCTGACGCTGGAGCCGATCCTGCGCTGGGAGGTGCGGCGCGACCGCTGCCTTGCGCTGGTGACGCGCGATCTGTTCACGGCCGAGAATTTGGCGGCGCAGGGATACGACAAGGTGAAATTCGGCGGGCTACCATCGACGGATTCCATCCGGCCGGGCGGGGTGGACCTTGGCGTGCCAGAGGGTGCGCGCATGGTCGCGCTATTGCCCGGCTCTCGCCCGCCTGAAGCGGTGCGCAATCTTCGGACACTGCTGCGCTTCGTGGAATTGTCATATGGGCAGGATCCCCAGTTGTGGTTTTGCGCAGCGCTCGTGCCGCGCTTGCGCGAAGAGGTCGCATTGCTGGGGGACGTGGATGGGTGGACCCTGACGGACAAAGGGCTGCGCAAGGGCGCCGCCTTCGTCGCCTGCCCTCAGAACGCGTTCGCCGACGTCCTGACGCGCTCGGTTGTTGTCGTCGCGATGGCCGGGCTTGCCGCCGAGCAGGCTGTCGTTGCAGGCAAGCCGGTCATCCAGATCCCTGGCGAGGGGCCGCAATACAACTGGAAATTTGCCGAGGCGCAGACGCGGCTCTTGGGACTCAACGCGCAGCTTGTGGGTGAAAAGGCTGCGGGCGAGGCGGAACTGGCCGAGGCGGCGCAGTTGCTCTCGCGCACGCTTGCCGATGACGATTATCTCGCGCGCTGCGCGGTCGAAGGGCCAAGACGGCTAGGCACGCCCGGCGGCGCGCAGCGGATCGCGCAGATGGTGATCGATGCACTGGATCACGGTCGACTGGAGGCGGACGACCTGTCGCAATTCGCCCGTTAGTCCGCCCGCGCTTCTTCGATCAGATCCAGCACCATCGGTCCCAGCGCCTCGACCATCAATGAAACGCCTGTCGCGCTGGGATGAATGCCGTCGGCTTGCATCAGTTCGCCCATCTCGGCGCCTTCATCAACGGCGTCCTGCACAGGCCCGAGGAAATTGGTGGCCAGAAGCGCGCCGTAGGTCTCCGCTAGCTCTGGATACATCCCGTCGAAATCGGCCTTGTACTCGGGCCCGTAATTGCCCGGCGCAGACAGGCCGATCAGCATCGTTTCAACACCAGCCGCCTTCGCCGCGCTGAGGATGCCATCAAGGTTCGCGCGGCTGTTTTCGGGCGGGATGCCGCGCAGCAAATCATTGCCCCCAAGCGCCACGATCATCGCGTCGACCTCATCGGTCAGCGTCCAGTCCACGCGCGACAGGCCGCCTGCGGTCGTGTCGCCAGAGACCCCGGCGTTGATCAGCGCCACATCGGCGCCCTGGTCCCGAAGCCAAGCCTCCAACTGCGGGACGAACCCGTCTTCCTGCGGCAGCCCGTAGCCCTGGGTCAGACTGTCGCCAAGTGCCGCAATCGTGATCGTTTCGGCGGCGGCAAGCCCCGGAAGCGTCGTAACGGCAAGCAAGATCGCCGCAGAGCGGTTGCGTGCGCGCCGAAGCGGCCCATATGCAAGCTGACGCAATGCTGTAAGGGCCGCCCCCATGACCGACGCCGTGATCTCTTTGACCGATGCCGCCCTGTCGCTTGATGGAAATGCGGGGCGCGTCGATATTCTGAAGGGCATAACGCTCGAGGTCGGGCGCGGGGAAACGGTGGGGCTCGTGGGGCCTTCGGGGTCTGGCAAGTCGTCTCTCCTCATGCTTCTGGGCGGTCTCGACCGCGCGACGGGGGGCAGCGTTTCCGTCCTGGGTCAGGATCTGACCGCGATGGACGAGGACGCGCTGGCCCGCTTTCGCCGAAATCATATGGGGGTGGTGTTCCAGTCCTTCCACCTTATTCCGACGATGACGGCGCTTGAAAATGTCGCGACCCCGCTGGAACTGGCCGGTGCGAAGGACGCGTTCGACCGCGCCGAGGCAGAACTGGACTCGGTCGGGCTTGGCAGCCGCCGCGATCATTATCCCGCGCAGATGTCGGGCGGCGAGCAGCAGCGCGTCGCGCTGGCCCGCGCCGCCGCGATGCGCCCCGAGATCCTGTTGGCGGACGAGCCGACAGGCAATCTTGATGCCGCGACCGGCGGGACGATCATGGATTTGCTGTTTGGTCTGCGCGACCGGCACGGATCAACACTGGTCATGGTCACCCACGCGCCCGATCTCGCCGCGCGCTGTGACCGGGTGATCCGCCTGCGCGATGGCGTTATCGCGCCAGAGGACGCCGCAGAGGCGACCGAGGCCGCGGAATGACCGCGCCCGTCGCCGTCCGCATCGCGCTACGAGAGCTTCGCGGCGGGCTTGCCGGGTTTCGCGTATTCCTCGCCTGCCTGACGCTTGGTGTGGCCGCAATCGCGGCGGTTGGATCGGTGCGCGAAAGCATCCAGCAGGGGCTGGCCGCAGAAGGCGCAGTGCTGCTGGGCGGCGATGCCGAGGTGGAACTGACCTATCGCTTCGCCACCGATGACGAACGCGCTTATCTTGACAGTATCGCGACGCGTGTCTCCGAGATCGTCGATTTCCGGTCCATGGCGACCGTCGCTTCTGGCGGCGAGACCTTGCGTGGCCTGACGCAGATCAAGGGCGTCGATAGCGCCTATCCGCTCTTGGGCGAGGTGCGGCTTGATCCTGACATGCCGCTGGATGAGGCTTTGGCAGGCGACAGCGCGGTGATGGACCGGGTGCTGGCCGATCGGCTTGGGATCGCGCCCGGTGACAGCTTTCGCCTTGGATCGAAGGATTTCACGCTCAGCGCAATTCTGGCGCGCGAGCCGGACAATACCGTCAGCGGTCTGAATCTCGGGCCGCGCACCTTGCTGCGGACAGAGGCTTTGGATGGTTCGGGGCTTCTGGCCACCGGAACGCTGTTTGAAAGTCAGTATCGCCTCGAATTGCCTGAAGGCGCGAGCCTTGCGGCGACCGAACGCCAGGTCGAGCAGCAGTTCGACGGCGCGATCCGCTGGCGCGATAGCCGGAACGGCGCGCCCGGCGTCGCGCGCTTTGTCGACCGGTTGGGCGCGTTCTTGGTGCTGGTCGGTCTGGCCGGGCTTGCCGTTGGCGGGGTTGGCGTTTCCTCGGCCGTGGTGTCCTATATCGACCGCAAGACGGGCGTGATCGCGACGCTGAAGACGCTGGGGGCCGAAACGCGCACGATCTTCGCCGTCTACGCGATACAGATCGGTGTTCTGACGCTGATCGGCGTCGTCTTGGGCCTGATTCTGGGCGCTCTGGTGCCCATCGCCCTGTCACCGGTTCTGTCCGAACAACTGCCCGTACCCGCGCGCATCGGCATCTACACGGGCCCGTTGATGGAAGCGGCACTCTACGGTGTGCTTGCCGCTGCGCTGTTTACGCTCTGGCCTCTGGCGGCGACCGAACAGGTGCGCGCGGCAACGCTGTTTCGCGATGCAGGCGGCGCCGGGCGCGCGTGGCCGCGTGCCCGCTACATCGCCTTGTCGGCGGTCCTCTTCGCCGCGCTGGTGGGAAGTGCCGCGATCCTGTCTGGCGTGCCGAGCCTGACGCTTTGGGCCGCAGCCGGGATCCTCGGCGCATTCTTCACGCTGGTGCTGGCTGCCTGGGCCGTACGCCGGGCCGCGCGCCGCGCGGCGCGCAGCACATCGGTGCGCGGTCGGTCCGCCTTGCGCCTTGCGCTGGGATCGGTCGGCGGGCCTGGCAGCGAGGCGGTTTCGGTCGTCTTGTCGCTGGGCCTCGGTCTGACGGTGCTGGCCGCCGTGGGCCAGATAGACGCGAACCTGCGCGGTGCGATCGACCGGGAATTGCCGGATATCGCGCCCAGCTATTTTGTTGTGGATATCCAGAACGACCAGCTTGACGGCTTCATGGACCGCGTGAATTCCGACGAGGGTGTCGACAAGGTCGAAACCGCGCCCATGCTGCGCGGGGTCATCACCGCGGTCAATGACATCCCGGCGCGCGAGTTTGCCGATCACTGGGTCCTGCGCGGCGACCGGGGCGTGACCTATTCCGCGACCCCGCCCGGCGATACCCGCATCACGGCGGGCGAGTGGTGGCCCGAGGATTACACGGGACCGAACCAGGTCAGCTTCGCCGCCGAAGAGGCTGCCGAGATCGGGCTGAACTTGGGCGACGAGATCACCGTGAACATCCTTGGACGCGATATCGACGCGACCGTCACGAGCTTTCGCGTGGTGGATTTTTCCACCGCCGGAATCAGCTTTGTCATGTCGATGAGCCCGAATGCCCTTGCCGGGGCGCCCCACACCCATATCGCGACGATTTATGCCGATGATGCGTCCGAAGCGTCGCTGATCCGCGATATCGGGGCGGCCTATCCGAACATCACGATGATCCGCGTGCGCGATGCGATTGACCGTGTGTCCGAGGTGCTGGCGGGTGTGGCCGCCGCCGTTACCTATGGCGCAATGGCGACGCTTGTGACCGGGCTTATCGTTCTGATCGGCGCGGCAGCTGCAGGTGAACGGGCGCGCACCTATGAAGCAGCGGTCCTGAAGACGCTTGGCGCGTCACGCGCCACGGTGCTGGCCAATTTCGCCATCCGTTCGGCCCTTTTCGGGTTGGCTGCGGGGATCGTGGCCATCATCGCGGGCGCAGCTGCGGGCTGGGGCGTGACCGTCTTCGTGATGGAGGCGGACTACAGGTTCGAGCCGATGTCGGCGATTGCCATTGTCGTAGGCGGGGCACTCATGACGCTGGTCGCGGGGCTGCTGTTTGCCTGGCGTCCGCTTGCGGCGCGGCCCGCGCGGGTGCTGCGCGCAAGCGACTGACGCGGGACACCTTAGGTCGATTTCAGGATTGCGCTGGGATCGACGAGGAAGCGTTCGGACAGCGGCAGGCTGGCTGCCCCAAGCGCGCGGGCATCGGGGCCGATGGTCGCCTCGCGGATTTCGGGCGGCGTGGTCAGGCCCGCGAGGTTGAAGTCTTCTATGTTCGCCGCGATCCGCTGGACCAGCCGCGCGCGCAGATCACCGGGCATCCAGCCGTCGATCAAGGCCGCCCGGAAGTCGATGACCGAGGCCGCCGCGACGATCGCATGGGCCATCCCGCGCGCGGCGTTTTCCAGCCAGTCGTTCAAGATCCCGTCGTCGATGTCCCAGTCCGAATGGTCCTGCCAGATCGTATCGGGATCGCCGCCATGTTCGGACAGCGCGCGTTCCAGAAGGTATAGCGAGGCGACGTCGATCAGTTGGACGATCTTGCCGGCCTTGTCCGGCACGGGTAGCGAGCCGAGCGCGCCTGCATTCCCGGTCGGCCCGGTGAAAAGGCTGCCGTTCAACACTACGCCGCCGCCGATGAAATAGCCGATGTAGAAATAGAGGAACTCACGCTCTTGCTGGCCGGTGCCGAACACCGTCTCGGCGCCGCACGCCGCCGAGGCATCGTTCTGCAGATAGACCGGCCAATCGCTGATCTTGGCGATCTCGGCGCGGATATCGACATGCTGCCAGGCGACCATCTCTTCGGGCGGGACATTGATCGTCTTCGCCCAGTCCCAGATCTGGAAAGGCATGGCGATGCCGACACCGGCGATCCGGGAGCGCGCCTCGGGGGGCAGTTTTCCTGCGAGAACCGCGATCCCGTCGCGGGCGAAAGCGATGGTAGCTTCGGGCGTTGGGAAGCGGTGGGTCGCAAAGACACGGTCGATGACGGTGCCCAGGAAATTTGTCAGCACCAGTTCTGCCGAGCGGCGACCGATCTTCAGGCCGAAGAAATACGCCCCGTCCGGGGAAAGCCCCATCGGGACAGAGGGTTGGCCCACCTTACCGCGCACCGGGTCGTGCTTTGACAGCAGCCCATCGGCTTCCAGCCCCCGCATGATGACCGACACCGTCTGCGCTGACAGTCCCGTTATGCGTGCAATTTCGGACTTGGAGAACGGCCCGCTTTGCCGCAGGATAGATAGAACAAGCCGTTCGTTATAGGCGCGCATGCCGCTTTGGTTCGAGCCGCGAAGCTCAGGTTGAAGCGCATTTGCCGCAGAACTGTCGGCGGTCATCCGGTCGATCCTCCCTCGGACAAGCTCCATCAGGATGGTGTGCCAGAAGAGGGCTGTCAATAATAAATCAGAGAGATTTATTTATTGACAGCTGGGTAATTTTCGCGTTTCTATTAGCGTCGAGGGCATGGCAATTCGAGTCGTGCTTCTTGTGTTCGGCCCGTCCGTGCACGTTCAAAATGGGAGGACTACCATGACCAAGACATTCAAGACGGCGCTTATGGGCGCAACTGTTCTCGGCAGCTTTGCGATGGCAGGCTCGGCATTCGCCGCGGCCCATTCCGTCAGCGCCTGCCTGATCACCAAGACCGACACCAACCCCTTCTTCGTGAAGATGCGCGAAGGTGCGACCGCAAAGGCCGAAGAGCTTGGCATCGAGCTGAACAGCTATGCAGGCAAGATCGACGGCGACAACGAAACCCAGGTCGCTGCAATCGAGACGTGCATCGCCAATGGCGCCAAGGGCATTCTTCTGACCGCGTCCGACACCTCGGGCATCGTGACCTCGGTTCAGCAGGCGCGTGATGCAGGCATCCTCGTGATCGCCCTCGATACCCCGCTGGAGCCGATTGATTCGGCCGACATGACCTTCGCGACCGACAACTTCCTTGCCGGTGAACTGATCGGCCAGTGGGCCGCAGCGACTCTTGGCGACGCGGCTGCAGACGCCAAGATCGGCATGCTTGATCTCGCCATCAGCCAGCCGTCGGTCGGCGTTCTGCGTGACCAGGGCTTCCTGCAGGGCTTTGGCATTGATCTCGGCGATCCCAACATGTGGGGCGACGAAGAAGACCCCCGCATCGTCGGCAACGAAGTCACCGCCGGTAACGAAGAAGGCGGCCGCACCGCGATGGAAAACCTGCTGGCGCAGGATCCCGAGATCAACGTGGTCTACACCATCAACGAGCCCGCAGCCGCTGGTGCCTATGAGGCGCTGAAGGATATCGGCCGTGAGAACGACGTTCTCATCGTGTCCGTAGATGGCGGCTGCCCCGGCGTTCAGAACGTCGCGGAGGGCGTGATCGGCGCGACTTCGCAGCAGTATCCGCTGCTGATGGCGTCGAAGGGCATCGAAGCGATCGCAGCCTTCGCAGCCGACGGCACGATGCCCGAAGCGACCGACGGCAAGGCGTTCTTCGACACTGGCGTTGCGTTGGTGACCGATGCGCCTGTCGAAGGCGTGGACTCGATCTCGGTCGAAGAGGGTATGGACCTCTGCTGGGGCTAAGACCCTGATCGGGGGCGCGGGTAATATCCTAGCGCCCCCTTGATCCAAACACCTGCCTTGACCCAAGGTGACTACATCAAGGGGCGCACATGCCACCCGGCTTGCGCGCCCCTGTCTTTCGGGGGGAGTCCAAAGACATGAGCAACTCTGACAGCTACGAAGACGTGGTGAAATCGCGCCGCGAGGAAAAATTCGCCGAGTTCGAAGACAGCCGCAAAGGCTTTCTCTACAAGGTGCAGCACGTCCTGCACACGACGCCGTCGCTGGTTCCCCTTGTCGTTCTTCTGTCAGCGCTTGTGATCTTTGGCGTGCTCTTGGGCTCGCGCTTTTTCTCGCCCTTCGCGCTGACGCTGATCCTGCAGCAGGTTCAGATCGTCGGTGTTCTCGCCGCCGCGCAGACGCTGATCATCCTGACCGCGGGCATCGATCTGTCGGTCGGCGCGATTGCTGTCCTGTGTTCGGTCATCATGGGTCAGGTCACCTTTCGCTACGGTATTCCCGCCCCCATGGGCGTCGCCATCGGCCTTGCCTGCGGTACTGCCATAGGCGCGGTCAACGGCTGGCTGGTCAGCCGGGTCAAGCTGCCGCCCTTCATCGTGACGCTGGGCATGTGGCAAATCGTTCTGGCCGCGAACTATCTTTATTCCGCGAATGAAACGATCCGCAGCCAGGATATCGAGGCGGATGCGCCGTTCCTGCAATTCCTTGGCACCAAGCTTCAATTCTCCGGCGCGACCTTCACGCTTGGTGTTGTCCTGATGATCGTCCTGGTCCTCGCGCTTGCCTATGTGCTGCGATCCACGGCCTGGGGCAGGCATGTCTACGCGACGGGCGATGACCCCGAGGCGGCGGAGCTGGCAGGCGTCAATGTCCACCGGACGCTGATGTCGGTCTATATGCTCGTCGGCTTCATCTGCGGCCTTGCGGGCTGGGTCATGATTGGCCGCTTCGGATCGGTATCACCCTCGGCCACGACCGGCGTGATCGGCAATATTCAATCCATCACCGCCGTGGTGATCGGCGGCATTTCCCTCTTCGGTGGGCGCGGGTCCATCCTTGGCGCGTTCTTCGGCGCACTGATCGTCGGGGTGTTCGAGCTTGGGTTGCGCATGGCCGGGGCCGACCCGCAATGGACCTTCCTCTTGATCGGCTTCCTCATCATCGGCGCGGTCGCGGTGGATCAGTGGATCCGCAAGGTGACGGGATGATGGCGCAATCCAACCGCCCTGCAGACGCAATTGGAAAGGACACGGCATGACCGACGACATCCTCAAGGCCACTGGCCTGACCAAGCGCTACGGCAAGGTCACCGCACTCGACCGCTGCGATTTCGAACTGAGGCGGGGCGAGATCCTGGCGGTAATCGGCGATAACGGTGCGGGCAAATCGACGCTGATCAAGGCGCTTTCCGGCGCGGTGCAGCCCGATGCCGGAGAGATCTTTCTGGAAGACCAGAAAGTGTCCTTCCCGAACCCGACATCCGCCAAATCGGTGGGGATCGAGACGGTCTACCAGACCCTCGCAATGTCGCCTGCGCTGTCGATCACGGACAACATGTTCATGGGGCGCGAGCTGAAAAAGCCCGGTGTCATGGGCAGCGTCTTTGGCCAGCTCGACAAGAAACGGATGGCTGATTTCGCGCGTCAGAAGCTGGCCGATCTTGGCCTGATGACGATCCAGAACATCCACCAGCCGGTCGAAACCCTGTCGGGTGGCCAGCGGCAAGGCGTCGCTGTGGCCCGCGCTGCTGCCTTCGGGTCGAAGGTCATCATTCTCGACGAGCCGACTGCGGCGCTGGGCGTCAAGGAAAGCCGCCGGGTGCTTGATCTCATTCAGGACGTCCGGTCGCGCGGGATCCCGATCATCCTGATTTCGCACAATATGCCCCATGTGTTCGAGGTTGCCGACCGCATCCATGTGCATCGCCTTGGCCGCCGCCTATGCGTCGTCGATCCCAAGAACTGCACCATGTCGGACGCCGTCGCGCTGATGACCGGTGCGATGGATCCGCCCGAAAGCGCACTGGCAGCCTGATGGCGGGCGGCCCTGCGCCAGAGGTCGTCGATGACCTTGCCACGCGCATCCTGGCCATTCCGGGCGAGGGGCGCATCCGGGTCGCGGTCGCCGGCCCGCCAGGTGCGGGCAAATCCACGCTCGCCGAGGCGCTGGTCAAGCGGCTGAATAGTGATGGCGAGGTTGCGGCGCTGGTGCCGATGGACGGCTTTCACCTCGACAATGGCATTCTGGAAGCACGCGGTCTGATGCCGCGCAAGGGCGCGCCAGAGACCTTCGATGCGCAGGGGGTTCTACATCTCGTCCGTCGTCTGGGCGTCGAGGATGAGGTGATCGTTCCGACCTTCGATCGCGCCCGCGATATCTCTGTCGCTGGCGCTCGGGTGGTTGAGCCACACCACCGGATTGCTGTTGTCGAGGGGAATTACCTGCTGCTGAAAGAAGGCCAGTGGGCGAACCTTCGCGGCCTTTGGGACCTGAGCATTTCGCTTGATGTGACGCTGGACGCACTGGAAGAACGATTGATCCAGCGCTGGCGCGACCATGGGCTCGACTATGCCGATGCGAGGGCGCGGGCGATGAAGAACGATATCCCCAACGCCCGCCGCGTCATTGAACACAGCGCCCCGGCCGATCTGGTGATCTAGCCTGCGCAGGCGGTAATGGCTGTCGCGAGATTGCGCATCAAACTGCCGTAATCGTCAGCTTCTAGCCCCAGAAGATCCACCGAAACGACCGGCAGTGCCCCTTCGGCCCCCAGCCGTTCCGCCAGCGCATCCTGCGTGCCGCGTTCCGTCAGAATGCAGCCGATCTCGCCCGCCGCGATCCGCGCGGCAAGGCGCGATACTTCGGCCCCACCGGGGGCGGCGGCGTCGCTATCGGCGATCGTCCCGACAATGGGCACGTCGAAACGCGCGGCGAAATGGGCGAAAGCGTCGTGCTGCACAAGGATCGACGGAAGGGCGCGTTCGGCGAGCATCGTTTCGACGTCGCCCACGACCTCAGTCAGGTCAATGGTCCCTTGAACGGCGTTGGCGCGATAGGTGTCCGCGTTCTCGGGGTCGAGTTCGGCCAGGGCCGTCGCGATATGCCCCAGCCAGACCGTCCCGTTGATCGGGTCGAGCCAGGCGTGAGGGTCTTCGTCGCCGTGATCATGGCCGTGGTTGTCGTGATCTTCTTCGGCGGCATGATCATCGTGATCATCATGCGTGTCATGATCCTCGCCGAACATCGGTGCCCGTTCAGCCGTGCCGTCTGTTTCCAAAAGCTCAAGTGACACCGCATCGGGCGCAATCCTTTGAGTCGCATCACCCAGCCAAGGCGCCAGCGCCGGACCCACCCAAACAATCAGGTCAGCGTCGGCAAGCGCGCGCGCCTCAGAGGGTCGAAGCTGCCGGTTGTGCGGATCGCCCGGCGACAGAACCGAGGGCGCGCCAACTTCGCCCATCACCATGGACACAAGCGACTGGACGGGTGGAATATCCGTCGCCACAACGGGACCATCGGCGCGGGCAGGCACGGCGAGAAGACAAAGGGTGAAAGCGAGGCGAAGCATAGGTGTCCCTTGCGGTTGGGTGCGAAACTCGATATCCCCGATATGTAATGTTATAACAAAACGCAAGAGCCGATGACCAGACACCTCGACGTCTTTCACGATCATGACCATGCGCGCTGCGAAACCGGTGTGTTGGCCGAAGCGGACCGCCGCGTTGCCGAAAAGGGCCTGCGCCTGACGCCGGTGCGCCGCCGCGTGCTGGAAATCCTTCTTGAAGAGCATCGCGCGCTGGGCGCGTATGATGTGCTGGATCGGCTTTCGGCCGAGGGCTTCGGCGCACAGCCGCCTGTTGCCTATCGCGCGTTGGATTTCCTGGTCGAGAACGGCCTCGCCCATCGCATCCGCCGGCTCAATGCCTTTGCGCCTTGCATGCATCCCGGCACGCCTCATGCGCCGGTGTTCTTCATCTGCGAAGGTTGCAACCTCGTCGCAGAGGCGCCGGGGGACAGGGTGCGCGACGCGCTTGAAGGAACGGCGGACGATTTGGGCTTTGCCCTCGGCCGGGCCAATCTAGAAGCCGTCGGCACCTGCCCCCAATGCCGGGACGCGGCATGAGCCTTGTGAGAACTGAAAACCTGACCGTGCGCTATGGCGATGCGCCGGTGCTGTCGGATGTGTCCTTCGCCATCGACGCGGGCGAGATCGTCACGATTGTCGGGCCGAACGGATCGGGCAAGTCGACCTTCGTGAAGGCGTTGATCGGCGTGGTTGCGCCGGACAAGGGCACTGTCACGCGCCGCGCGGGTCTGCGCATCGGCTATGTGCCTCAACGGCTGGCCATCGACGCGATGCTGCCGATGAGCGTGGGGCGCTTCCTGTCGCTGCCAGAACGCCAATCTAGCACGGCGATCGCGGTCGCGCTGGAGCAGGTGGGCGTGCCGGGCATCGCGGATCGTCCGGTTTCTCGCTTGTCGGGCGGGCAGACGCAGCGCGTGCTTCTCGCGCGGGCCCTGTTGTCGGCGCCAGAGCTGTTGATCCTAGACGAGGCGACGCAGGGCCTCGACCAGCCCGGTGTCGCGGCATTTTACAAACTGGTCGAAGACGTGCGCCAACGCATCGGCTGCGCGGTCGTCATGGTCAGCCACGATCTGCATGTCGTGATGAGCGCGTCTGACCGGGTCATTTGCCTCAACGGCCATATCTGCTGCGAGGGCGCGCCGCGTGTCGTGTCGGAGGCGCCGGAATACCGCGCGCTCTTCGGTCTCGGGACCGGCGGTGCGCTGGCTTTGTATCAACATGATCATGACCACGATCATGACCATGCCGACCACACGCATTAGGCCGCGCTTATGATCGACGTCTTTTTCCTGCGCGCGCTTCTTGCCGGTCTCGCCGTGGCGCTCGCCGCCGGTCCGCTTGGGGTCTTCGTGGTCTGGCGGCGCATGGCCTATTTCGGGGATGCAACGGCCCATGCCGGTGTTCTGGGTGTCGCGCTGGCGCTGGCGTTTTCGCTGCCCATCGGCGCGGGCGTTCTTGTCGCTGCCCTGGCGATGGGGCTTGCGGCGGCGGGGCTCACGGGGCGCGGGCATGGCGCGGATACGGCGCTTGGCGTCCTGTCGCACGGGGCACTTGCGGCGGGCCTTGTAGCGGTTTCTTTGATCGGAACGGTCCGCGTCGATCTGAATGCGTTTCTGTTCGGCGATATCCTTGCCGTGGGCTGGGCCGATGTTGCCGCGATCTGGGTCGGGGCGGTCTTGTCCGCCGGGCTTTTGGTCTGGCGCTGGACGCCCTTGTTGACGGCGACAGTCAGCGACGATCTGGCCGTGTCCGCCGGAATCTCGCCCCGCCGCGAAGAGCTGATCCTGACCATTGCCATGGCGACGGTCGTGGCGGTGGCAATCAAGCTTGTCGGCGCGCTTCTGATCGCCGCGATGCTGGTGATTCCGGCCGCCACCGCCCGCGCCTTCAGCCGATCGCCCGAGATGATGGCGGCGCTTTCCATCGGCATCGGCGCGCTGTCGGTCATCGCAGGTCTTTGGGCAAGCTGGACGTTCGACACGCCGACCGGCCCCAGCATCGTCTGCGCGGCCAGTGCGCTTTTCGCGCTTTCCCTCTTCACGCGTCGGGCGTGACGTAAGGGTATTGTCCCGGCGGGGAACCGGGACACTTCGGGTACCGTTGATGTGCCAAAGGCGGCCTGTGCCGTCGATGGAGGCATCATGAAACTGAATATTCTCAAATCGACCACATCCATGGTCATGGCGATCTCGCTTGTCCTGCCGCACGCGGCGCTGGCCCAGTCGGGCGGAGAAGTGGATTGCGCGGCGCTTTCCGGCGAAGAAGCCATCGCCGCCGGGTGCGAAGCCGAAGCCGAAGACGGTCTCCTAGGGGCCGTCGAGGGCGCTGTGGAAGATGCTGCCGAGACGGTAGATGAGGCCGTGACCGAGGGCGCTGAAGCTGTCGAAGAGGGCGTCGAGCAGACCGGTGAAGCCATCGAGGAGACGGCTGACGAGGTCGACGCCGCCGCCGATGAGGCTGCCCAAGAAGCCGACGCTGCCGCCGATGAAGCGGCTGCAGAAGCGGACGCTGCCGCTGAAGAAGCTGCGGCCGAAGCTGAAGCCGCCGCCGCCGAAGCAGAGGCAGAAGCGGCTGAAGCCGAAGCTGCAGCACAAGCCGAGGCACAGGCGCAGGCCGAACAGGAGGCTCAAGCAGAAGCAGAGGCCCGAGCCGCCGCTGAGGCAGAAGCAGAGGCTGCAGCGCAGGCTGAAGCAGAAGCCCAAACCGAAGCAGAAGCCCAAGCCGAAGCAGAAGCCGAGGCTGCCGAGGCCGAAGCCCAATCGGACGATGCCCCGACCGAGCAATCGCTTGAGGAGAGCCTTGCCGAAGAGTCCGGCGAAGCCACTGAGACCACCGAAGTGATGGCCGAGGAAGAGGCTGAACCCGAAGGCGTGTCGACCATAGAGGAAGACACCACTGCCGAGACCGAGGTTCCGCCGGAACAGACCCCGGCAGAGGCCGAAGCCGAAGCCCAGGCCGCGCGCGCCGAAGTCGCTCAGGAAGACAGCGCCGCCGCTGCCGAAGCCGCGAACCAACAGGTCGATGTTCAGGCCACCGAAGAAAGCCAGGCGGCCGAAGTCACGACAGAGACCGTGACCGAACAACAGGCCCGCTCCAGCGGCGACGAGTTCCAGACGCAGGCAAACCAGAATGTCGATCCCGCCGCACAGTCGGGTCAGGCGCAGACCGGTCAGCAAGGCTTGTCGAATTTCGAGAAATTCGCGCTGGGTGCTGCGGGTGTGCTCGCCGTCGGCGCGCTCTTGAACAATGGCGACCGCGTCGTGTCGAATACCGGTGACCGCGTCGTGGCGCGCCGCGACAACGGGGAATACTACATCCTCAAGGATGACAACACGCTCTTGCGTCGTCCCGGCACCCAGATCGAGACGCGCAGTTTCGATGATGGGTCGACCCTGACGATCGCGACGCGTCCCGACGGGACCGAGATTCGCACCATACGAGCAGCCGATGGCCGGATCATCCGCCGCGCCCGTGTTCTGCCCGATGGCCGCCAGGTCCTTCTGATCGACGACACGCAGCAGTTCGAGCCAGTCGAGGTCGATCAGCTGCCGCAAGTCGAAGCGCGCCAGATTGAGCTTGATCGCGATATGGACGAGGCCGCATTGCGCGATGCCCTGCGCAGCGCCGGGACTGAAGAGGTTACGCGCAGCTATTCGCTGAGCCAGATTCGCAACATCCGTGCCGTTCGCGCGCTGGTGCCAGAGCTGGACATCGAAGCGGTCACCTTCGACACCGGATCATCCGTCATCAAGGCCGGTCAGGCCGAAGAGCTGCGGACTCTCGGTCTCGCCATGCGCAATATCATCGAGGAAAATCCGGGCGAGGTGTTCCTTGTCGAAGGCCACACCGATGCTGTTGGGTCTGCGACCTACAACCTGACGCTATCGGACCGCCGCGCGGAATCCGTGGCGCTGGCGTTGACGGAATATTTCGATGTGCCGCCGGAGAACATGGTCGTTCAGGGCTACGGCGAATCCAATCTGAAGGTCCGCACGCTCGATGCAGAACGTGAAAACCGCCGGGCCACTGTGCGCCGGATCACGCCGCTGCTGCAAACTGCGCAGATGAACTGAACCGAGGTAGATTTTATGAGGAGGGGCCGGGCGACCGGTCCCTTTTTCGCTCCCAAACGATTGAGCCCTGTTCGACCGCCTCAAGACCCGTCAAACTGGCCCCATGATCCGGCAAATCCTTCCCATCGGCGCGCTACTTCTTGGCTCTGCCTTCCTGTTCTTTGCGGGCGGCATCAACGGGCTGATCCTGCCCGTGCGCGGCTCGTTCGAGGGGTTTTCGGCGCTGTCTCTGGGCCTGTTGGGCACCGGCTGGGCGGTCGGCTATGTGTCCGGGTGCCTGTACACGCCGCGCCTTGTGGCGCGGGTCGGCCATATCCGCGCATTCAGCGTTATGGCGGCATTCGCGTCTTTCGCTATCCTCGCCTCGCTCTTGCTGATGAACCCCGTCGCCTGGATCGTGCTGCGTGCGCTGTCGGGGTTTTGCTTTGCCGGGGCGGCGATGATCGTCGAAAGCTGGCTGAACGAGCGTTCAGAGCCATCTACGCGCGGCCGCATCTTCGGCGCCTACACGATGGTCAACCTTGGCGCTTCGACCGGGGGCCAGTTGATGCTGACCGTTGGCGATCCTTTGGGCTTTCTGTTCTTCGTGCTGCCCGCGATGTTGTATTGCCTCGCGCTGGTGCCGACGGCGGTGACCAGCACGGCGACGCCGCAGCCGCTGCAATCGGTGGGTCTCGACCTTGGCGCGCTTTGGCGCAATTCGCCTATCGCGGTTTTCGCCGTCTTCATGGTCGGCATCTCGAACGGCGCGTTCGGTACGCTTGCCCCAGTTTATGCAGACCGTGTCGGGCTGATGGTTACCGGCATCGCGCTGTTCGCCAGCATGCCGGTCCTTGCCGGGGCGGTTGCGCAAATCCCCGTCGGCATCCTGTCGGACAAGATGGACCGGCGCATTATCCTGATCGGCCTGTCGCTGCTGGCGATCTGCGCTGATCTGGCTTTCCTGATCTTCCGGCCCGAAGACCGGATGACCAACCTGATCCTATCGGCGGTCTTCGGCTCGGCGATCTTCGCGATGTACCCGGTGATCGTCGCCCATGCGTCGGACCACGCAATCGACGGGAATTTTCTTAAGATCAGCGGCGGCCTTCTCATGACCTTCGGGCTCGGCTCGATCATCGGACCCTTTGTCGCCGGGTTCGCCATGGCGAATTTCGGGGCGACCGCGCTGTTCATGACAACTATTATCGCGCATGCGCTGATCGTTGTCTTCGCGCTCTTGCGAATGCGCCAGCGAGCCGCTGTTGCGCCCGAGGACCGGACAGAGTTCAAGATCACCCCGATGGCCCGCACCAGCACGCCAGAGACGCTGGCGATGTCCGTCGAGGATCAGGAAACCGGGGCCGCGGAAGACGGCCCGATAGCCCAGGGGTAGCGCATGTTTTTTGAAGAGGGCTGGACGTCGATCGCCGATGTGACCCATGAGGTGACCGAACGGGTGCAACGCTTTCACGCCGGGCGCGTGAAGGACGGCACGCCGCTGCCAGGCAAGGACGCAATGCGCAGCGATATCGCGATTTCCGTGTGGGAGATTTGCGACGCCGCCACCAAGGCCGGGGTCATGACGCAGACGGGCCTTATGGTGCCTGCGTCGAAGCTGCTGCTGACATGGCATGACCCGCGCAAGACGCATAACGCACATATCGACATCCGGCGCGGTGTTGTCGGATCGTCGCCGGATCTCAAGCCTGAAGAGGCGCAGTCGCGCTACGGCGCGTTCCTCTATCTCGCGCTGGCGGTCCCGACGAACGGCGTGGAATCCTCGTTGACCTTCCTTGATGAAGAGCTTGCCGATCAGAACCCGCGTGATCCCAAGGTGGTCGACACGGCCAAGATGATCCTTGGCGAGGTCAAGGCAGGCCGCATGGTCACCAAACCGATGATGCGCGAAAAGGCCGGGAACGGGATCAGCCGACGCAAGTTCAAGCTGGCCTGGGCGCTGGCCGCCGAAGCGCACCCGCCGCTTTGGACCGAATTGTGAGTCGCGAAAATCCGCGCTGCCCCAATATGGACAAGGCCGGGGTGAAAAAGCCGGGAAAAACTACCGAAATCACCTGACAGATCTCGCGCATTCCGGGGATTGTTTCCAATGCAGCGTCGTGTCCCGAAAAGACACCTGGTTCGCCACATTTCCGCCCCAGCCCGGTCCAGCGCCGACCACACCCCGGCATCATACCTGTCCTTGGGTGGCGGCGCAGAAGATGAAACGGGCGATCAAATGCTCTACACACTCGGCGACCAGCAGATTGAAGACGTCACGGGCGGCGATTCCTGTGATGTTCCAAGCGTCAGCGCGATGGACCTTCTCAAGGCCACTGCGCGAAACGCTGGCACGCCGACACGCGCTGCCGCATCCAAGCCCGCTGCCACGGGCGCTGGATTTGCCGGTTTTGCCGCTGGCGCGCTGATCGAGGTCAAAGGCGGTCACAAGCGCGCCGAAGACCTTATCGCCGGTGATCTTGTCAAGACGCTCGACAACGGGTTTCAGCCGCTCCGCTGGGTTGGCCGCCGCACCGTCGATGCGCTTGCGATGAAGCGTGACCCGTCGCTGCGCCCGGTCCGCGTGCGCGCCCATGCCCTGGCCGAAGATCAGCCCCAGCTGGACCTGATCGTTTCGCAAAGCATGTCGATCCTTCTGTCGGACTGGCGCTGCGAGCTTTTGTTTGGCGAGGACGAGGTTCTGGCCCCCATCGCCGCGCTGCTGAACGATCACTCGATCACTATCGACCATTCCGCCCAATCGGCCGACTACATCTACCTGATGTTCGACCAGCACGAGATCGTGTTCGCCAACGGCATCGAAGCTGAAAGCGTGCATGTCACAGACGTAGCCTTCGCAGCGATGGAGACCGATATGCAGGCCGAGCTTCTGGCGATCTTCCCGGAGTTTGGCACCTCCACAGCAGCGTTCGGCCCGTCCGCGCGCCGCATGCTGCTGGGCTATGAGGCGGACGTTCTCGCCGCCGCGTAAGACATTCCCCGACACCCTGTCAGCATTGCGCCGCGCCGAGCATTCGTTGCGGCGCATTTCGGTTGTAAACCCGCGATCCGGGGCTAGGGTCCCTGCCATGAAAAGGCGGGACGTATCATGTCGGCAAGAATATCGGTTCAGAACCTCAGCAAGGTCTATGACAACGGCTTCAAGGCGCTTGATGGCGTCTCTCTAGAGATCGAGCCGGGCGAGATCCTGTCGCTGCTCGGGCCGAACGGCGCTGGAAAAACGACCCTGATTTCAGTGATTTGCGGGATCTCGAACGGAACGTCCGGGTCGGTCAGCGTCGGAGGGCATGACACGGTCAAGGGTTTCCGCGCCGCGCGAAAGCTGATCGGTCTGGTGCCGCAAGAGGTCAATCTCGAACCCTTCGAGACGGTGCTCAACACCGTCAAGTTCTCGCGCGGGCTGTTCGGCCTACCGAAGAACGACGCGTATATCGAAGATGTGTTGCGGCAGCTCACGCTCTGGGACAAGCGCGACAACCAGTTGGTGGAGCTGTCTGGCGGAATGAAGCGGCGGGTGCTGATCGCCAAGGCGCTGTCGCATGAGCCTGATGTCCTCTTTCTCGACGAGCCGACAGCGGGCGTCGATGTCGAGCTGCGCAAGGACATGTGGGACACGGTGCGCAAGCTGCAGCAGGCCGGTACGACCATCATCCTGACGACGCATTACATCGAAGAGGCCGAGGCGATGGCCGACCGTATCGCGGTGATCCGCAAGGGCCAGATCCTGCTGGTCGAGGAAACCGCGTCACTGATGCAGCGGTTGGGGCGCAAGCAATTGGAGATCGAATTGCAGGACGCGATCGACAGCGTGCCCGAGTCCTTGTCGGCCTATGATCTGGATTTGAAGGATCCCAAGACGCTGATCTACAGCTATGACCGCCAGGCGGACCGCACCGGGATTACCCGGCTTCTGACCGATCTCAACAAGGCGGGCCTGTCGCTGCGCGATGTCGAGACCAAGCAGTCGAGCCTTGAAGACATCTTCGTCGATCTCGTGAAGGAGGATGCGGCATGAATTGGCAGTCCATCATGGCCATCTACCGCTTTGAAATGTCGCGGACATTTCGGACGATCCTGCAATCCATCGTCTCGCCGGTGCTGTCGACTTCGCTTTATTTCGTGGTGTTCGGCGCGGCCATCGGCAGCCGCATCGACGAGGTCGAAGGGGTCAGCTATGGCGCGTTCATTGTGCCCGGCCTCATCATGCTGTCGGTCATGACGCAGTCGATCACCGTGGCCTCTTTCGGCATCTATTTCCCGAAATTCATCGGCACGATCTTTGAGGTCCTGTCGGCGCCCCTGTCCTTCATCGAGGTGGTGATCGGCTATGTCGGGGCGGCGGCCACCAAGGCGCTCATGATCGGTGTCATCATATTGGTTACCGCCTTTTTCTTCGTCGATCTGCAGATCGCGCACCCGGTCTACATGCTGGGATTCCTTATCCTGACCTGTGTCTCGTTCAGCTTGTTCGGCTTCATCATCGGCATCTGGGCCAAGAACTTCGAACAGCTACAGCTTGTGCCACTTCTCATCATTACGCCGCTCGTGTTTCTGGGCGGGTCGTTCTACTCGATTTCGATGCTGCCGCCGTTCTGGCAGACGATCGCGCTGTTCAATCCGGTGGTCTATCTGATCTCGGGCTTTCGCTGGTCGTTCTTCGGAATGGCGGATGTGCCTGTGGGTCTCAGCCTGCTGGCCATCGCGGCATTCCTGGCGCTGTGCCTCGGCGTGATCTGGTGGATCTTCAAGACCGGGTGGCGCCTGCGCAGCTAGAGGCGGAATAAGACGCAGGGTGCCTTGTTCCGCCGACCGGGCGCCTCTACATCGCGTAGAATGAAACGCTTTATCCCCTTCATGAAGTCCGGGCCCGTCGTGGCCGTCCTGCGCCTCAACGGCGTGATCGCCAGCGGCGCTCGCGGCCCGACTCTGTCGGATGCCTCGCTGGCCCCGCTGATTGAAAAGGCGTTCCGGCGCGGCAAGCCGAAAGCGGTGGCGCTGGTCATCAACTCGCCCGGCGGATCGCCGGTGCAATCCTCGCTGATCGGCGCGCGCATCCGGCGGCTTTCCGAGGAAAAAAAGGTGCCTGTCTACGCCTTCGTCGAGGATGTGGCGGCCTCTGGCGGCTATTGGCTTGCGGCGGCGGCCGATGAGATCTGGGTGGATGACAGTTCCGTCGTCGGGTCCATCGGCGTGATTTCCGCGGGCTTTGGCCTGCATGATTTCATCGAGCGCTACGGGATCGAACGGCGCGTCTATACCGCAGGCCAGTCCAAAAGCATGAACGACCCCTTCCGCCCCGAAAAGGAAGAGGACGTCGCGCGGCTGAAAAAGCTGATGGAACAGATCCACGAGAATTTCATCGCCCACGTCAAATCGCGGCGCGGCGAAAAGCTGGCCGAGAATGACGACCTGTTTACCGGGGAAATCTGGGTTGGCGGCAAGGCCGTCGAGGTCGGGCTGGCAGATGGCGTCGGCCATCTGGTGCCGAAGATGAAAGACCGCTTCGGCGACCAGGTCAGCTTTGCGGTCTATGGCCAGAAGAAGGGCCTGTTGTCCCGCTTCGGGATGCGCCTTGCCGATGATGCGCTGGCGACTCTGGATGAACGCACCGCTTTTGCCAGGTTCGGCCTCTGACATGATCATCAAGATCGTCTCGCTCTTCCTGATCGGCATGGCCGTGATGGCAATGTTCGGCAAGCTGCGCATGCCGCGTATGCCGCGCCTGACCTCGCGCAAGTGCAAGAACTGCGGCGCGCCGCGCGTCGGCACGGGGCCATGCCCCTGCGGAAAGGCCTGATCCATGGAATACGTCTTCGTGGCGCTTGGCCTTGTGATCCTAATCCTTGCGGGCGATGCGCTTGTCAAAGGCGCGGTGAACCTCGCCTTGCGCCTTGGCATTCCCGCGCTGATCGTCAGCCTGACCATTGTGGCCTTCGGCACCTCTGCGCCAGAGCTTCTGATCTCGGTCAACGCCGTGATCGAAGGCGTGCCAGGCCTTGCGCTGGGCAATGTCGTGGGATCGAATATCGCGAATATCCTGCTTGTGCTGGGCTTGCCCGCGCTCTTGACGGGCCTCAAGACCACCGATTGCGAGACGCGCAAGACCTATTCCTTCATGATGGCCGCGACCGCTTGGTTTGTGGTGCTGGCCTATCTTGGCGGCTTCACCTGGATACACGGCTTGCTGCTTCTCGTGGTCCTCGTTGCGATCCTCGCCGATCAGTTCATCGAGGCGCGTCGCCATCGCCGCGCCGAGAAGGCCTGCGAGGATGACGACATCGACCTCGAAGGCGCAGACCCCAGCCTCGCCGGTTGGAAGATCGCGCTGTACCTGATCGTCGGGCTTGTCGGTCTGCCCGTGGGTGCAGACCTTCTGGTCAAAGGCGCGACGCAAGTCGCGCAGGATTTCGGAATGTCGGAAGAGGTGATCGGCCTGACGCTCGTCGCCGTAGGGACATCGCTGCCCGAGCTTGCGACGACCATCGCTGCGGCCTATCGGCGACAGGCGGATGTGGCGCTGGGCAATGTCATCGGGTCGAACATGTTCAACCTGCTGGCCATCATCGGCATCGCAAGCCTTGTCGGCCCGATCCCGGTGTCCGAGACGATCCTCAGGTTCGACCTGTGGGTCATGGTCGCGGCCTCCGGCATCCTGGCGCCCTTCGTCTTCCGCGTCACCGACATGACCCGTGCCTGGGGTGTCCTGTTGACCGCGCTTTATGCGGGCTATGTCTGGCTGATCCTGATCTGACGCACGAAGAGGCGAGATGACCATAAAGACAGCTTTGGTAACCGGCGCAGGCAAACGCCTTGGCCGCGCAATGGCGATCTATCTGGGCGAGCGCGGCTATGATGTCGCGGTGCATTATTCCACCTCATCGGACGGGGCCGAAGACACCGCCGCCGCAATCCGGGGCGCGGGGCGCAAGGCGGTCACGGTCAAGGCTGATCTTCTGGATGCGGGCGAGACCGACAGCCTTGTGGACCGCGCGGCCGAGGCGCTGGGCGCACCCCTGACAGTGCTCGTGAACAACGCCTCGATCTTCAAGCACGACACCGTCGAGACGGCCACACGCGATCTGTGGCACCAGAACGTCGTGTCGAACCTGCAAGCGCCGCTGTTCCTGACGCAGGCATTCGCCGCGCAGGTCCCCGATCCTGTGTTTGACGATATGGATGAGCCTGTCGCGCAGGGCATGGTCCTTAACATGGTCGATCAGCGGGTGCGCAAGCTGACACCGCACTTCATGACCTACACGCTGGCCAAGACCGGTCTCTGGACGATGACCCAGACCGCCGCGCGGGGCCTTGCGCCGCGCGTCCGGGTGAACGCGATCGGCCCTGGGCCGACCTTGCAGGCCGAAGGGCAGGGGGATGAGGCCTATGCATCGCAGCGCGCCTCGACCGTTCTGAAGCGCGGATCGAACCCCGAAGACATCTGCGCCGCGCTTGGATATTTCCTCGAATCACCTGCCATCACGGGGCAGCTTTTGTGCGTCGATGGGGGGCAGCATCTGAACTGGAAAACGGGCGATATTTCCGGCAACGGGGAAGACGGATAGGGTTCACAAAGATTAACGTCGCCCGAGTTTTGCACCGGTCATGAGATTGTCAAAAGACCGTTACAAAAACCGTAACGTTGTCAATTACTTGCCCTGTGCGTGAAAAAATATACATTGAAATCAATATCTTGAACGGGCGCCCAAAAATTGGGCAATGTGTTGGAGCCCAGTAAAAACAAGGGTAAAATCCCGCTCAGGCAATCTTTCCCCCAGCTTTATCCACAGAAATGGTGGAAAGAATTTACCTTGATGCGGGGGGTGGGCTGTTGCAGGCGGCGCGTGGAATCATGACATAGGACCGATGACCGACAAGACCTCTGACACCGAGCCCAAGGCGCTGACGGGATACATGCTGATCCAGTCCTATCTGCGCACGCTCAGCGGGGCGCCGGGAGTCTACCGGATGCTCGATGACAAGGGCGCGGTTCTTTATGTCGGCAAAGCGCGCAACCTGAAGGCGCGCGTGTCCAGTTACGCCCGTCCGACCGGCCACAGCGCCCGCATCGCACGGATGATTTCCGAAACCGCGTCGATGATGTTTCTCACGACGCGCACGGAAACCGAGGCGCTGCTGCTTGAACAGAACCTGATCAAGCAGCTGAAACCGCGCTACAACGTGCTGTTACGCGACGACAAGTCGTTCCCGAATATCCTTGTTGCAAAGGATCACGCCTATCCGCAGATCAAGAAACATCGCGGCGCCAAGCGCGAAAAGGGCGACTATTATGGCCCCTTCGCCAGCGCCGGTGCCGTCAACCGGACGCTGAACCAGTTGCAAAAGGTGTTCCTGCTGCGCAATTGCACCGACGCGATGTTCGAAAGCCGCACGCGGCCCTGCCTGCTTTACCAGATCAAGCGCTGCGCCGCGCCCTGTGTCGGCTATGTCTCGGAAAGCGATTACGCGTCGTTGGTGAAGGATGCCGAGCGATTCCTTCAAGGCAAATCGACAAACGTCCAAAGCAAGCTGGCCGACGAGATGCAGGAAGCCTCCGAAGCGATGGAATTCGAACGCGCGGCGGCTTTGCGCGACCGGATCCGCGCACTGACGCAGGTGCAGTCGGCCCAAGGCATCAACCCGCAGGGCGTTGCCGAGGCGGATATCGTTGCGCTGCACATGGACGGGGGGCAGGCCTGCGTTCAGGTCTTTTTCATCCGGGCGAACCAGAACTGGGGCAACCGGGATTTCTATCCGCGGACCGGCTCTGGCGCTGATGCGGCCGAAGTCATGCAAGCCTTCCTCGGCCAATTCTACGACCAGAAAGAGCCGCCGCGTTCCGTTCTTCTCAGCCATGATGTCGAGGACAAGGAGCTTCTGGAGGAAATTCTCAGCGACAAGGCCGGTCGCAAGGTCGAGATCGCCGTCCCCCAGCGCGGCGAAAAGGCCGAACTGATCGCGGGCGCGACTCGCAACGCGCGAGAGAGCCTTGCGCGCAAGATGGCCGAAAGCGCGACACAGACAAAGCTGTTGAAGGGTCTGGCCGAGGCGTTCGATCTCGACGGTCCCCCGCGCCGGATCGAGGTCTACGACAACAGCCATATCATGGGCACGAACGCCGTCGGCGGGATGATCGTTGCGGGGCCTGACGGGTTCGAGAAGGGACAATACCGCAAGTTCAACATCAAGGACGATAAGCTGACCCCCGGCGATGATTTCGGCATGATGAAAGAGGTGCTGACCCGCCGCTTCCAGCGTCTGCTGAAGGAAGACCCGGACCGCAAGAGCCCCGCATGGCCAGACCTTCTGCTGATCGACGGCGGCGCCGGGCAGGTCTCTGCCGTGGCGGGGATCATGGCAGAGCTTGGCATCGACGATGTGCCCTTCATCGGGGTGGCCAAGGGCGTAGACCGGGATGCGGGCAAAGAAGAATTTCACCGCCCCGGCACACGCCCCTTCGCGCTGAAACATAACGACCCCGTGCTCTATTTTGTCCAACGCCTGCGGGACGAGGCGCACCGCTTCGCCATCGGCGCGCATCGGCAGAAACGCTCCAAGGCTGTCGGCGCAACCCCTCTCGACGACGTGCCGGGTGTCGGTGCGACGCGCAAACGCGCGCTTCTGGCGCATTTCGGCTCGGCCAAGGCCGTCAGCCGCGCGAACCTGTCGGATCTCAAGGCCGTCGATGGCGTCTCCAGCGCGCTTGCGCAGACGATCTACGACTATTTTCACGACAAGGGCTGATGGGGATGCTTTCCTCTGCACCCGTGGCGGACTAAGTATCGCTGATGCGATGGACCATACCGAACATCCTGACCGTCATTCGCCTTCTGGCCGCCCCCGCGCTTGGGCTGGCCTTTCTGTTCCTGCCGCGCCCTCTGGCGGACTGGCTGGCGCTTGTCATCTTCATCGGCGCGTCGGTCACCGACTACATCGACGGCTATCTCGCGCGCGCCTGGGGCCAGGTCAGCGCGTTTGGCGCGATGCTTGATCCTATCGCGGACAAGGCAATGGTGCTGATCGCGCTTCTGGTGCTTGCCATGGTTACCGGGCCGAACCCCTGGGTGATCTTGCCCGCTGTGCTGATCGTGTTCCGAGAGGTGTTCGTCAGCGGCTTGCGCGAATATCTCGGGGCCACGGCCGGGCTTCTGAAAGTCACGGGCCTCGCGAAATGGAAGACGACGGTGCAGATGATCGCCATCAGCCTGCTCTTTGCGCAAGGCATCTTTGCGCATTATTTTGGCATGGGCGTCTTCGGGATGGACCAGCCGACCGTTGC
Organism: uncultured Paracoccaceae bacterium; assembly: GCA_965662745.1. Lineage (GTDB taxonomy): Bacteria > Pseudomonadota > Alphaproteobacteria > Rhodobacterales > Rhodobacteraceae > Anianibacter. Next base: position 34,682 of record CBFIJK010000015.1, on the reverse strand, counting down.
CGGCATCCTTGATGGCTCGATCCCCGATGAGGCTGGGCTGGGCCTGATCTATACCGGCCTGCAGATCACCAGCTATGGCGGGATCATCTGCCTGTGGATCGCCGCGCTTCTTACGGTGGTCACCGGCTGGGATTACTTTCGCAAGGCCCTGCCGTTTCTGAAGGAGCCCGCGACATGAAGATTGAAGTTCTCTATTTCGCATGGGTCCGCGAACGCATCGGTCTGCCGCGTGAAACAGTCGACACCGACGCCGCGACCGTCTCTGCGCTTGTCGAGGAACTTTGCGCCCGGGAAGAACGCTATGCTGCCGCCTTCTCGGATCTGGCCGCGCTGCGTGTTGCGGTGGATCAGGATCTCACTGATTTCGGCGCGTCGCTGTCCGGCGCACGCGAGGTCGCGTTTTTCCCGCCGATGACAGGGGGCTGACAGATGGTCGTCCGAGTCGAGGATCGCGCGTTTTCTCTCGCCGAAGAAATCTCGGCCTTCACAGCACAGGTGTCCAAAGCCGGTGCAGTGGTCACGTTCACTGGCATCGTACGGGATGAAGACGGCACGCTCGACCGGATGGAGATCGAGCATTACCCCGGCATGACCGAGAAGGCGCTGACGAAGATCGAGGCCGAGGCCTCGCATCGCTGGGGCCTTGAATCCAGCCTGATCCTTCACCGCCATGGCAGCCTGAAACCGGGCGAGCATATCATGATGATTGCCACCGCCGCCCGCCACCGCGCGGCAGCCTTTGAGGCGGCGGAATTCCTGATGGATTACCTCAAATCCCGCGCGCCGTTCTGGAAGAAGGAATACGCCTCCGATGGCGCTGCTTGGGTCGCCGCCAAGGATGAAGACGAACAGGCGCTCACGCGCTGGTAACAGGCCCCATCTAATTTGGTTCTACAAATACTATCGCTGGTCCCCATTCGTCCGAGAGACAATGGAGACGGCGCAGAGCCTCTCAGCAGATCGCCCGCGATAGCGGACGAGACACCAAATCTCAGGCCTGGTTTACCCGCTCGATATAGGCGCGCAGCTCTTCTGCCTCTTGCCGCGCATCGCGCAGACCGCCCATCGCGGCGCGCAGCTCCGCCTCTGTCTGGTGCAACTGGTTTGTCATCTCGGACTCGCGAGCCTGGAAATATTCAATCGCCTGATCGCGCTGCTCTTCGGCCTCGTGCAGGGCCTGCGCCATCTTGTCGAGCTCGCCCATCTCGGACTGGCTGACGCGCGCGAAGCGGTGGACGAGCCAATGTGCGAACCAGCCAAGACAGAACGCCACGAACAGGATGATCGCGGTCGCGATGATGAATTCAGTTCTGTTCATCGGTCGCCTCGTCCTCGTCCGTGCTCTCGCCGTCATCCTCGGCCGCGGTGTCACCCTCGCCTTCGGGCTCGGATGTATTCGCGCCGGGATCGTCTTCGTCCCAGACGAGCTTGAATGCAATACGCCGGTTCGCTTCGCGGCCCTCTTCGGTCTCATTATCGGCAATCGGGTCGGCCTCGCCATACCCTTGCGCATAAAGGTTCGAGGTCAGCACACGCCGCGCGAGAAGCGCTTCGATCACCGCTTCAGCGCGTTCCTGGCTAAGGCGCAGGTTCATTTCCTCGCGCCCTTGGCTGTCGGTATAGCCGCCGATTTCCATGGGCACCTCGGAACAGCCCTGCATGATCTCGGCCACCTGGTCGAGCGTTTCGCCCGCCCCGCTTTCAATATCGGTGGATCCGGGCGCAAAGGTGATCTGGCGAGTGTTCAGCACCGCGTTGATCCGCTCGACGCATTGCTCGGGCGTGGGCGCGTCGGGCACCTCGACAAGGGTTTCCTCGAAGCTGACGTCGATCGCGTAATTGCCTTCGCCTTCAAGCTGCTCTGACAGGATGCGCGCGATTTCGGCGTTGGCCTCGGCCGATCCCGTCTCGCCCTTGATCTCGACGAAATCCGGCTGAACGACAACGCTGCCATTCGATACCTGCGCGAAAGCATCAAGGCTGGCCAGAACGCGGGCGGGCCAGCCATCGGGCAACTCGTCCGACACGCGCATGGCCCCGTAGACCTGCGTGGTCGGGAACCGCGCGCGGGCGAACCCTTCGACCGCCGATCTCAAGCGTTCGTCGGTCACGCGTCCGCGCAGTTGCAGGATGCCTTCGGGGCTGAGCGTCGCGACGAATTCGGGCGGCCCGTCGCCTTCGCCGGTGCCGTCGATCTCGATAGGCTCGGGCAGCACGGCGGTCAGAGAGAAAATATCCGGCAGATCAGCCTCAAGTTCTCCGGCGACGCGGTCGAAAGCGGCCCTTTCAGCGGTATCAGTCGCCACAAGCGTCACATCGGCATCGGAAAAGGTGATTGATCCGCCGCCCAGATCGGCAAGCTTTCCGATGGCGATGGCAACCGCGTCGGGCCAGCGCGGCGTCGGCACGCCAAGGCCCAGCGTGCAGGTGATCTGCCCTTCGGCACCGGCAGCGCGAGCGGCTGCGATGATCTGGTCGCGGCCCTCGACAGTATGCGCCGAACAGGCGTCGAATCGTGGGCCGCGATCATCGATGAGAAAGCGCAATGTGAAAGGCGTGATCACCGGGCGCGGGGCCGAGATTTCCAGCGAGACCTCGACATTGCCGGGCATGGCCTGGTTCAGGACCCTCTCATGCCGTCGCTTTTCGTCGATGGAACTGGAAATCGCCATGACGGTCACCTCCTCGGGCGTGACCGAAATCTTGGCGCGCGGAAGCTCTTCGAGGGCGGTCAGCGCGAAATCGACGGCACTGATCCAGCCTTCGGGCAGGGGGTAGTCTGCTGTCTCCAGGAAATCGGTGATCTTGGCGTCGTCTGTCAGATCGCGGATCGTATCCAGCGTTTCTTCGCGGTCCATGATCGCAGGGATGAGGCCAATCAGGGACACGCCATCGTCATTCCGCAGGATCTCGATCGAAAAATCGGGGGCCGCGATCTGACGCGCGGGGCGCACCGTCATCAGGTCGATGACGCGCGTCGGGTCAACCTCTTGCCCGGCAAGCGCCACGACGCGAAAGCGCGTCGCCTCGTCCGGGGCTTCGCCGCCGAGGATCACCTGAAGCCCGTCGGTCTTCAGATCGACCCAGCCGATATTCTCGGCCGCAAGCCGCTGGTGGATATCATAATGCGAGCTGACCTCGACGGACCCGTTGGCCATGAAGGCCATGCCGACGGAAAACACTGCACCGATCGCGAAGGCCGCGAGGATTGGAAGGATACGAATGAGCCGCATGCCCGTCCTTGTCTTGCTGGGGCGCTGTGCGCCGCTGTCTGCTTATGCCGCCTCTGCGCGCTTCGCAATCACACGAAAAGCGCGACGGCAAGAAAGAGCGCAGGCAAGAGGCCTGCGTCCCGATTTGACCGGAACAGCCGCAGACAGGTATCGCCATCCTCCGTCCGCAACTGGCCAAGTTGCCATGTCATATGCCATCCGAAGGCCCAAGGCGCCCCCAGCGCGATCACAAGCGCGAGAATGTTCCGCTCTGGCGCCATGGCGAGGATGATCGCCCCGGCCATCAGAAGAACGCTTGCGATCATGAAGGCCATCAGGATGCGCGGCGTGTTCTTTCCGAACAGAAGCGCGGTGGATTTCACCCCGATCAGCGCGTCGTCTTCCTTGTCTTGATGGGCGTAGATCGTGTCGTAGAAGATCGTCCATGCGATCCCGGCGAGATATAACAGCAACGGCGGCCAGCCCATCTGCCCGGTCTGTGCTGCCCAAAGCAGCAGCGCGCCCCAGTTGAACGCGAGGCCCAGGAAGATTTGCGGCCACCAGGTAAAGCGTTTGGCAAAGGGGTAGATGCACACAAGGCCCAGCGACGCGATACCAAGCGCGATGGCCAGAGGGTGAAAAGTAAGAAGGATCGCGAACGCGATGAGCGACTGGATCGCCATCCACGCAATCGCCTGTTTGACGCTGACCTGTCCCGACGGGATCGGCCGTGACCTTGTGCGCGCGACCTTGTCGTCGATGTCACGGTCGGTGATGTCGTTCCATGTGCAGCCCGCACCGCGCATCAACCACGCGCCGAGGGCGGATCCGGCGATCAGCCACAGATCGAACAGGCGCAGCCCGGTCGTGTTCGCCGCCAGCAGCACCGCCCACCAGCAGGGCAGAAGCAGCAGCCAAGTGCCGATGGGCCGGTCCGCCCGCGACAGGCGCAGGTAGGGCCGTGACCACGCTGGGGCGATCCGATCGACCCAATTGCCCTTGACCGCGTCGGCGACGCTTCCCGCGCCATCTGGTCTGCCGGTCTCTGTCGTCATATAGACTGCCCTCATGGCTGACGCGAAAATCAGGCTCTATGTAGACCACCCCTTGGGGTCGGGGCAAATGGTCGATCTCGACCGGGATCAGGCGCATTACCTCTTTGGTGTGATGCGCCTGTCCGAGGGAGCCCTGGTCAAGCTGTTCAACGGGCGCGACGGGGAATTCCTGGCGCGTGTTGCCAAGGCCGTGAAGCGTGGTGGCACGCTTGAGGTGACAGAGCAGACCGCGCGCTTGCAGATGCCGCCCGACCTTTGGCTGATCTTCGCGCCGATCAAGAGGGCCCGCACGGATTTCATCGTCGAGAAAGCCGCCGAGATGGGCGCCGCGCGCATTCTTCCGGTGCAGACGGAATTCACCAATTCGGAACGTATCCGCCGCGACCGGCTTCAGGCCCATGCTGTCGAGGCCGCCGAGCAATGTGGCGGAACCTATGTGCCCGAAGTGGCCGATCTGTTGACTTTGCCTAAGCTTCTCGATGGCTGGGATCCGACGCGCCGTATCCTCTTTGCCGACGAGGCGCTTGTTGGCGCGGCGGAAACGCTGACAGCGGCCGGAAAAGGCCCCTGGGCGATCCTGATCGGTCCCGAAGGCGGGTTTTCGGAGCCTGAGCGCGCGCGCCTCAAGGCGCTCGAGTTCGTCATGCCCGTCAGCCTCGGGCCCCGTATTCTGCGCGCCGATACGGCGGCGGTCGCGGCGATGACTTTGTGGCAAACGGTGCTGGGCGACTGGGCATAGATACGCCCAATCGGTGGGCGCCTTCACATTTGAGCCACATTCCAGACACGCTCTGGCCATTCGTGAATGGTCCGTTAACACTGCAATAACGATAAGCCGTAGAACATGCAGGCAATTGAAATGGGCTTTATCCGCCCCGAGTTGAAAGCCAAATTCTGGCGGATGCGGGAAACCGTATTCGGCGGCGTGCTGGCGGCTGTCGGGATGTATTGGGCGATTACGGCCAATGGCGTGCTTTCGGCTGCGGGTATGTCTATCTCTATTGTGGCCTCGTTGCTTGTGTTCGCAGGGCTGCAACGCGCGCGCTTTCGCGTACAGGGCGCGGGGCCGGGCATGGTGCAGATCGATGAACGGCAAGTGGTTTTCTACGGGCCTCATGAAGGCGGCGTAGTTTCCATCGACGCGCTGCAAAAGCTGGAACTGGAACCGGGCGTGCGCCCCGCGGGCGCGTGGATTCTGACGGAACCCGGCGTGCCGGTGCTGGAGATCCCGACCAATGCGGAAAACGCCGAGGCGCTGTTCGATGTCTTCGCGTCCCTGCGCGGGCTCGATACCGAATACATGCTGCGCCAGCTTTCCGACAATCCAAAGCGCCGCGTCGTGATCTGGAGCCGGGATGAAGCGGTCGCGCTGACTTCGCATTGACTTCGCGTGGCCTGCGCGCCACCTATCGCGGACAAAAGACCCACCGGCGAGGCCAGAACACATGTCGATACCCCAATCCGGTGGCGGCCCCATCGAGCGGCAAGAGCAGCTTTCCGAATACCTGGCGGCGGGCTGCAAACCTCCCGAGGATTGGCGCATCGGGACCGAGCATGAGAAATTTGGCTATTGCAAGGACAGCCTGAAACCGCTGCCCTATGACGGCCCGCGCTCGATCCGCGCGATGCTGGAAGGCCTGCGTGATGAATTCGGCTGGGCCCCCGTGGAAGAGGCCGGGAACATCATTGGCCTCGAAAAGGACGGCGCGAACGTCTCTCTGGAACCCGGCGGGCAGCTGGAGCTGTCGGGTGCTCCGCTCGAGACGATCCATCAGACCTGCGACGAGGTGAACGAGCATCTGGCACAGGTAAAGACCGTTGCCGACCGCATCGGCGTGGGCTTTATCGGTCTGGGCGCGGCGCCTGAATGGTCTCATGACCAGATGCCGATGATGCCCAAGGGGCGCTACCGGCTGATGACTGATTACATGGGCCGCGTCGGCACCCATGGCACTCAGATGATGTATCGCACCTGCACGGTTCAAGTGAATCTCGATTTCGCGACAGAGGCGGACATGGTTCAAAAGATGCGCGTGGCGGTCGCTTTGCAGCCTGTCGCGACCGCGCTTTTCGCCAACTCCCCTTTCTTCGACGGCAAGCCCAACGGCCATAAATCCTGGCGCTCGCGGGTGTGGCGGGGCCTTGATGACGCGCGCACCGGGATGCTGCCCTTTGTCTTCGACGAGGGCTTCGGGTTCGAGGCGTGGGTGGACTATGCGCTCGATGTGCCGATGTACTTCGTCTACCGTGACGGCAAGTATATCGACGCGCTGGGCCAGTCCTTCCGCGATTTCATGAAGGGCGAACTGCCCGCGTTGCCCGGTGAAACGCCCACGCTGTCCGATTGGGCGGATCACCTGACGACGATATTCCCCGAGGCGCGACTGAAGAAGTTCATCGAGATGCGGGGCGCCGATGGCGGCCCGTGGCGGCGTCTGTGCGCCTTGCCCGCGCTATGGGTGGGACTGACCTATGATCAGGGCGCGCTCGATGCCGCCTGGGATCTCGCCAAGGGATGGGACGCTGAAACGCGCGAGGCGCTCAGGATCGCGGCCTCTGTCGACGGGCTTCAGGCCGAGGTGCCGGGCATCAAGATGCATGATCTTGCGCGTGAGGTCGTCGATATCGCCGAACGGGGCCTCAAGGCGCGCGCCCGTCCCGGTGCGGGCGGCATGCTGCTGGACGAGACACATTTCCTGAATGCACTGAAGGAAAGCGTCGAGACGGGACAAGTCCCTGCCGACGAACTGCTGGAACGGTATCACGGCGACTGGAACGGCGATCTGTCGAAAGTCTACGGCGAATACAGCTACTGAACCGGCATCAGATCGGCCACGAAGGCGCGCACTTTCGCCTCTGGCATCTCGCAGGGCTTCAGTAGGTCGCCCGACCCGAGATGATAGAGGTTCAGGCTGATATAGTCTGTGCCGTCCAGTGCCTCGGCGACCAGTTTCTCACCCCGCCCACCTGACACGACGGTGCGCGTGACGATCCAGTCCCTGCCCTGCGACCGCCCGCGGAACGTGCCCATGGGCAGCGCCGCGAGGCGACTGGCAAACCTCATTTGCCCTTCTGACCGATCTTCGTTTCGGTACCAGCCCGCAGGCGCGCGATATTCTCGCGGTGTTTCCACAGCACGATCAGCGCCATGATCTCGACCAGCACTGCGCCGTGCCAGTGGTAGAAGATCACCGCATAGACAGGCGCCAGAAGGACGGCGCCAATGGCGGCGAGCGACGAATAGCGAAACAGCGCCGCCACGATCAGCCACGTCGCGCAGGTCGCCAGACCCATGGGAAAGGACAGCGCCAGAAGCGTGCCAAGGAAGGTTGCAACGCCCTTGCCGCCCTTGAAGCGCAGGAAGACCGGATAAAGATGCCCCAGCATCGCGAAGAGCCCCGCGATCCCGGCCGCCGATTCCCCGCCCAACTCACGCGCGATCAGGACCGCAGCGGCACCCTTGCCCGCATCCCCGATCAGCGTCAGCAGCGCAGCCAGCCTGTTGCCCGTGCGCAGGACATTCGTTGCGCCGATATTTCCTGATCCGATCGCGCGCAGATCGCCGAGGCCGAACACCTTCGCCATGACGATGCCGAAGGGCACGGATCCCAGAAGATAACTGACGATGGCCGTCAGGATGAGGGTCACAGGGTCCATGGGTCACGCTCCGGGTCTGGGTCCGCCCAAGCTCTGGCGCGTCGCGCCGCGCAAGGCAAGCCGATCCACACTTTGGTGGGGGCTTGAAGCTGGCATTGTGAAGGATTTTGGTAGCGGAGGAGGGACTTGAACCCCCGACACGCGGATTATGATTCCGCTGCTCTAACCAACTGAGCTACTCCGCCGAAGTGCGGCTCAGTTACGGAAAGCGGCTTGCGCCGTCAAGCGGCTTTTGTGCCGGGAATGAGCAGTCTGTGATATAGTAGGTAGAAAGACCGGAGGGATCGTCATGCGTCTTGCCATTGCACTTCTTGCGGCTTCGATCGCGGGGCAGGGGCTGACCCAAAGCTACGAGGTCACGGGCGTCGCGGAAAACGACACGCTGAACCTGCGCGCCGAGGTGTACGCCCATGACAATTTCGCCGCCGCGCCCGTGATGGGCGATGCGGCGCATGACGCGACCGGCCTGCGTGCGACGGGGCGGAGCTACGTGCTGGACGGGCAAGTCTGGAGAGAACTGTATCACGAGGGCGACAAGGCTTGGGCGAATGCGGCGTTTCTGCGCCAGACCTCGCTTTGGCCCGATGCGGCGGAATTTTCCTGCGCGGGGACAGAGCCGTTCTGGGATATTTCCTTTGGCGAAGCTACCGGCACGCTTGGCGCCATCGACCGCCCGACAGTGTCCATCGAGACGACCGACTGGATTGCCGCCGCCGGGCGGCGCGATGTGCGGCGCTATGACCTGAGCGTTCCGGCCGAGGGGCGCGAGATGACAGCGATCGTGGCCCATACCCAAAGCTGCAGCGACGGGATGTCGGATTTCGACTATGCCTATTCGCTGTACCTGTCGGGGATGGAACCGGGCGCGTTGCATGCCGGGTGCTGCACGGTCAAATAGCAAAAGGCCGGCGCGTTCGGCGCCGGCCCCTTTGACATCATCAAGTCGGATCAGTTGATCGCGACCTTTGTATCCGCCGTGTCCCCCGCCGTCAGCGAGATGGGGAAGTCGTAGAACTCTCCTCCATGGCGCAGGCGCACGATGTAGTCCCCTGCGGTCAGCGTGACGACCGGCGAAACAGAGCCAGAGCGCGTGATCTCTTTGCGGTTGCCCTGAAGGTCTTCTTCGGGCGCTAGGATCGTCCAGAACACATCACCGCCCAGCGGCTCGCCACCTTCGGACACCAGCGCGGTCAGCTTCATGTGGGCCGCGTTCTGGTCGATCTCGATATCCGACAAAGACCCAGCATCGACGCTGACATCGCGCGTGGTGAAGGCGACGCCGTGCCGGACCACGAAGTGATAGTCACCGGCGGGCAACTTGAAGATCGGCTTAGCACTACCCGAGCGGGTGATTTCCTTGCGGTTGCCCTGAAGGTCGACCTTGTCCTCGTAGACCCAGTAGAACAGGCCGTCGTTGCTCGGCTCCATGCCTTCGGTCAGGACCGAGGTCATCCGAACATAGCCGACATTCATGTCCATCACCGGCTCCAGCAGGCTGTCGGCCTCGACGCTGAAATCGGTGTTGGCAAAGGCGTCTCCGTGGCGGGCGACCATGTGATAATCTCCGGCAGGCAGACGGAACAGCGGCACGGCACTGCCGGATCGCGTGACTTCCTTGCGGTTGCCCTCAAGGTCCTTCTTCGCCTCGTAGACCCAGTAGAACATATCGTCATCCAGAGGGTTCGCGCCCTCTGTCGGGATCGCGGATACGCGGACATAGCCGACATCCATGTCAAAAACGTATTCCGTGAGAGACCCGGCGCCGATCTCGATCACCGTGTTCTGATAGGCATCCCCATGACGGGCGACGACATAGTATTCACCTGCCGGAAGCCGGAAGAGCGGCTTGGCGCTGCCGGAACGGGTGATTTCCTTGCGGTTGCCTTCAAGGTTGGTCTTGTTCTCGTAGACCCAGTAGAACATTTCGTCATTCAGGTCGGTGCCGCCCTCGGTCGCCTCGGCGCTGATGCGGCCATGTCCGGCGTTCATGTTGATGACAACCTCGGTCAGAAGCCCCGGCTCGACCGTCGCCTCGACCGTCTGGAACGCATCGCCATAGCGCGCTACGATGCGGTAGCTTTCGGCGGGCAGTTCGATGATCGGCTGGGCAGAGCCAGAGCGATCGACCTCGGCATAGTTGCCGTTGATGTCCGCCTCATCCACCGTGATCCAGTAGAACATTTCGTCTTCGACGATTTCGCAGTCCTCGCACAGCTTGGCGCGGATACGCATGCCCTGTGGGCCTGCGGGTTCCGGCTCCGGCTCGGCCTGCGCGACGACGACCGGCTCGGGTTCGGGTGCCGGGGCCTCTGCCTTGATGACCTCGACCGTCTGGGCCAGCGTTTCGGTGAGCTGCGCGCTGTCAGCCGCCGCCAGATAGAGCCCGCCGGTTTCCTCGGCGAGGCAGGACAGTTGCGCTGCGTCCTCTGACCCAAGATCGAAGCCGATCACGTGGGTGGTGAAATCAATGCCAGAGGCCGACAGCTCTCGGCCAAGGGCGCAGGGATCGGCGTTGCACGTCTCCAGCCCGTCGGACACAAGGATGACCGTCGCCTTCTCCTCGGTGTAACGTAGCGCGCCGGCGGCCTGGCGCACGGCGTCGCTTAGCGGCGTCTTACCCACTGGCGAGACGGCATTCACGGCGGCGGCAAAGCCCGCCTTGTCGAGCTTTTGCGGCGGCACGACCAGTTCGATGTCTTCGCAGACGCCGCGTTGCCGGTGCCCGTAGGCCATCAGTCCCAGCGCGATGTCCTCGTCCCAGTCGTCCAGCATGTCGCCGATCACGCCGCGCGCGATCTCGATCTTGGATACGCCGTCGATCTGACCCCACATGCTGCCTGATCCATCGAGGACCAGAATGACGTTCTGATCCGTTTGCGCGCTTGCCGGTCCGGCAAGACACGCAATCCCGATCGCGGCCGATGCCAACAGTGCCTTGATACCCTTCATGTCACCCTCCACCTTAGGAACCCCGCCCTGGGGCTTGATGGCCTTACCTTGCGTGAACTTGGCGATTCGAGTCTGTGTTTCAGGTCACGAAGGCCGACTCCCCTTGTTTGACATTCCCCGGCGGCGCAGAGACCCTTTGAAAAACGGACGACGGAGGCGCGGATGAAAGTGGGTGGCAAGGACTATCGCTCGATCTGGTACGAGGCGGACAAGGACGCGGTGCGCATCATCGACCAGCGCTGGCTGCCCCATGAATTCCGGGTCGTGACGCTTGAGTCGCGCGAGGATTTCGTCATCGCGATTCGCGATATGTGGGTGCGCGGCGCTCCGTTGATCGGGGCGACCGCCGCATATGGCATCGCGCGCGAGATGGCGCGTGATCCGTCCGACGGCACGCTTGATGCGGCGTGGCAGGCGCTGCACGACACGCGCCCGACGGCGATCAACCTGCGTTGGGCGCTTGACCGGATGGCGCGGGTGCTTCGGCCCTTGCCAGAGACCGACAGGGCAGAGGCCGCGCTACGCGAGGCGGGTGCGATCTGCGACGAGGATGTCGAGACGAACCGCATGATCGGGGTGCACGGTCTGGATCTGATCCGCGAGATTGCCGGACGCAAGAACGGCGAACCGGTGCGCGTCCTGACCCATTGCAACGCGGGCTGGATCGCGACCGTCGACTGGGGCACCGCGACCTCGCCGATCTATCAGGCCCATGACGAGGGCATCCCCGTCCATGTCTTCGTGGATGAAACCCGGCCCCGGAACCAAGGCGCGCTTTTGACCGCGTGGGAACTTGGCGGCCACGGCGTGCCCCATGATCTGATCGTCGACAACGCAGGCGGCCACCTGATGCAGCGGGGCGAGATCGACCTTTGCATCACCGGCACCGACCGCACCACCCGGAACGGCGATGTGTGCAACAAGATCGGCACTTATCTCAAGGCGCTTGCGGCACAGGACAATGGCGTTCCGTTCTATGTCGCGCTGCCCTCGACCACCATCGACTGGACCGTGGCCGATGGCCTTTCGGAAATCCCGATCGAGGACCGCGCCGGGCGCGAGGTGACCCATGTGCAGGGCAAGCGCGAGGACGGAAAAATTGGCGAGGTCCAAATTTCTCCCGACGGGACCACAGCGCGGAATCCGGCCTTCGACGTCACGCCCGCACGGCTGGTGACGGGGCTGATCACGGAACGGGGGGTGTGCCCCGCGACGCCGGACGGATTGGCCGGGCTTTTCCCCGAGATGACAAAAACCTGAGATCTGCCGGAATTATTTGAACCTTTCCGTTCCGGGTGGCGTTGACGCGCGAATGCTGCCGATGCGAGTCGGCGGCCAATAATTTATTGACGAGGCTTTCATGTACGGCAATTTCGCCATCCGCGTATTTCTCACCAGTGTCTTCGCCGTCTTTCTAAGCCTCTCACCGCTCACTGCCCAAACCACTGGGTCCGAAACCGCCACTGACACCGCAGCGGATGCCGCGGCGGATGCGCTACCGCCCGAAACACAGGCGCTTCTCGATGTCTTGCGAAATCCCGAGGCGCGCGACGCACTGATCGCACGGCTGGAAGCGTCGGGCGCCGAAGCCGAAGCGGGGTCCAGCGCCGGCGAAGCTGTGATCGACACGGTGGATTCCGCGCTGCCCGAGGCGCAGTCCGACGCTGTGTCCTTCGGGCGCCGCGTGGCGCAATTCACCCAAGGGTTGGCGACTACTGTGACCGAGAAAGCGGCCGACACATGGTCGCAGCTTGGGCGGTCAGAGACCATCGTAAGCTCGCTCTCCGGGCGCGAGATCGACGTTCTTCTGCAGGCGCTCTGGCAGCTTGCCGCCATCATCGTCGGCACGATCGCCGTCTACATGATCCTGCGCCGCATCGCGAAACCCATCTATCACCGCATGGGCGTGCGGGCCGAGGATGCGACACTGGTCCGGACCGTGCTGATCTATGCGGGATCGGCGCTGATGGATGTGCTGATCGTCGTGGTCGCCTGGCTTGCGGGCTATGCCATCGCCACGCTCGCCCTGGGAGATTTCGGGCAGATCGGCATCCGGCAAGCGCTCTATCTCAATGCATTCCTGCTGGTCGAAATGGCCAAGGTCGGCGTGCGGCTTCTGCTGTCGCCCGCGACAGGCAAACTGCGCATCCTGCCGCTTGGCGATGACCCGGCGAAATTCATTTCGCGCAGGCTATCGGCGATCATCAGCGTTCTGGGCTACGGCCAGCTTCTGGTGATTCCGATCATCAACCAGAATGTCAGCTATGCTGCCGGGCGCAGCATTTCCGCGATCCTCGCGCTGGCGGTGCTTGTCTATCTGGTGACGCTGGTCCTTCGCAAACGCCGCCCTGTGGCCGAATGGCTATTGGGCGAGGACGAAGAGAAAAGCCGCCGCGGTTCGATCCGCACGCTGGCGCGCAGCTGGCACCTCTTCGCGCTAGCCTACCTGCTGGTGATGTTCTTCATCGTCATGACCCAGCCCGGCCCGCAGGTCTTCACCGCGCTCTTCAACAGCCTGAAGGTCGCCGTGGTCGTGATCCTCGGGATCGTCGCATCGAATGCCATGACGCGCGGGGCAAAATCCGGCTTCGATCTGCCGCAGACGATCAACGAGCGTCTGCCGCTCTTGGAACGTCGGCTGAACCAGTTCGTCCGCCGCGCCCTTTTCGCGCTGCGTATCCTGATCGGGCTTGTCGTCGTCCTTGCAACTGTCGATCTGCTTGGTCTTGTGGATGTCTCCGGTTGGCTTGAGACGGATTTCGGCCTGAATGTCTCGACTACCGCGTTCAGTGTTGCGCTGATCCTTCTGGCATCCTTCGCCATCTGGCTGGCGCTGTCGAGCTGGGTGGATTACCGGCTCAACCCCGATTTCGGCTCTGCCCCATCATCGCGCGAAACGACGTTGCTGTCGCTTCTGCGGAACGCTGCGACGATCGCGCTTATCATCATCACGCTGATGTTCGTTCTGGCCGAGATCGGGCTGAATATCGGACCGCTTCTTGCCTCTGCCGGTGTTCTGGGTCTCGCCATCGGTTTCGGCGCGCAAAAGATGGTGCAGGACATCATCACCGGCGTTTTCATCCAGTTCGAGAACGCGATGAATGTCGGCGATGTCGTCAGTCTGGGCGGCACGACCGGCACGGTCGAAAAGCTGACGATCCGGTCTGTCAGCCTGCGCGATCTGCAGGGCGCGTTCCACATCATTCCGTTCTCGTCGGTGGACATGGTCACCAACTACATGCGCGATTTTGCCTATTTCGTCTGCGACATGGGCGTCGGCTATCGTGAGAATGTGGCCGAGGTGAAAGACGCGATGTTCGACGCGTTCGAAGAGTTGAAGAACGATCCCGCCCAGTCGGGCAACATCATCGCCGACATGGAATGGTTCGGCCTCAACAGCTTCGGTGACAGCGCCATTGTCCTGCGCTCGCGCATCAAGACGAAACCTGGCACCCAATGGGGCGTCGGACGGGCCTATAACGCGATCTGCAAGCGCATCTTCGACGAGCGCGACATCGAGATCCCGTTCCCCTATCGGACCTTCGTCATGGGCGAATCGAAAGAGGGCAACACGCAGCCCTTCCGTATCACCAAGGGCAAGCCGTCCGCGGCTGATGAAAGCACCGAAAATGGCGATGTGGTCGAGGGCAGGGCCGAAGAGCCACACGCCTTGGAAAAGACCGATCGCGACCAGCACGCGCGCGGGTCCGGCCGGGATGACTAGGGTTTTCGTTGAGGAGTAAGGGAAAGGGCCATCCGCAGGGGTGGCCCTTAATGCTTAAGCCGGCACGGCCCTGCGGCCTGCGCGCGAGCGTGTAAGGATCAGGACCATGATCCCGATATTCAGGAAGTTCCAGGCGATCCCGTTGATGAAGGCCAACTGATAGGACCCGCTGGCATCGTAGATCCAGCCGCTCATCCAGCCACCAAGGGCCATGCCGACGATGGTGGCCATGATGACAAAGCCCACGCGGCTGCCCGCCTCTCGGCTGGGCAGGTATTCGCGAACGACAATGGCATAGCTGGGCACGATGCCGCCCTGGCTGAGGCCGAAGATCAGGCTGACGATGTAAAGCGGGGTAAGCCCGTCTGTCGGCAGGTAGAGAAACAGCGCGATGCACTGGCCGACCGATCCGATCAGCAACGTGCGCACGCCGCCCAGCCAATCGGCAAGGTAGCCCGACAGCAGCCGCGACACCACGCCGCCCATCAGCATCACCGACAGCATTTCCGCCCCGACGGCGGGGCCGTAGCCAAGATCGACGCAGAAGGCCACGATATGGACCTGCGGCATCGACATCGCGACGCAGCAAGCAACGCCGGCAAGACCAAGAAGCAGCACCAGAGTCCGGTTGTTGAACGGCACGCTTTTCCGGCGCAACGCGGCGGCGGCATCGGCGGTCGCCGTGGCCTCGTCTGGCAGGCGGCGGCGCAAGAGCAGCGTCAGCGGGATCACGATCACCGGAACGGCGATGGCGAGAATGTAATAGACCGCGCGCCAACCATCTTCGGCCAGAACGCCGGAGAGTGCGAGGGGCACGATCGCGCCGGACATGTAGTTGCCGCTGGCCGTGATCGCGACGGCGATGCCCCGGCGGCGCAAGAACCAGTGCGAGATATCGGCGATCAGAGGCCCAAACGCCGCTGCCGTTCCAAAGCCGATCATCAGTTGCACCGCCGCCAGCACGCCAAGGCTGGGCGAGACCGCGCCAAGCCCGAACCCCGCGCCGGTGATCAGCGCTGCGCCCGCAAGCGCCATGGTGACGCCGAACCGGTCCACCGCGCGCCCGATCAGCAGGTTGCCCAGTGCAAAGCCCACCATTGTCGTCGTGTAGGGAACAGACGCCGCGCCCCGGTCGATCCCGAATTCGGCCTGCACCGAGGGCAGGATAACGATGAAGGACCACATGCCGACATTCGCCACCACGCCGATGAGCAGCGATATTGCAAGCCGGGCCCAGCTGTAACCGCTGTCATGAATGGGGCGTTCTTCCATGGCGCGACGATAGGGGCGTCTGCGGCGGCTTGCCAAGCACAAAGCGCGGGCGGCTGCGCGCCTTGCGCGGCAAGGGCTGCGCCGCTACACCCCGCCGGACACGCCCTTGGCAGGACACCCTTTCAGAATGATCGCACGACGCCACTTCGCGCTGATCTGGTCGGAATTTCGGACCCGCAAGGCCGACTTTCTCTGGGGTCTCTTGGCGACGCTTCTGTCTTCTGTCGTGGGGCTCTTGTTGCCGCAGCGCGCGCAGGTGCTGATCTCCGACGCCTTCCCGTCCGGCGATGTGGGCCGCGTCGCCGGGGAACTGGCGCTCATCCTCTTCATCGCGACACTGGCGCTTGCGCTGATGTCGCTGCGCAAGTTCCTGATGGACCGGATCAGCCACAAGTTGGCTGCCGCCATGCGCGCGCGTCTGTTTGAACGCGTGCTGACCGTCTCGCCCCGCAGCCTGCAAGAGGCCGAGGGCGGAATGATAATGTCGAATTTCTCGAACGATCTGGCTGTGTTCACCGATACGATCCGCCAGATGCTGTCCGTCGCCATTCCCAGCGCGATCCTGACGACTGTCTACCTCACCGCGACGGTGTACTATTCGTGGCAGCTGTCGCTTGTGCTGGTGCTGATCGCGATCCCGATGGTGTTGGTGACCGGCTTTTACGGGCGCAAGATGTATCAGGCGTCCGCCGACAGCCAGACGCGGCTTGCCGATCTTCTGGACCAGCTGGGCGAGGTTCTGACCGGCGCGAAAGAGATCAAGCTGTTCGAGATGGAACCGCGTGTGCGGGACCGCTTCGGCGCGCTGAACGACGCCTCGCTCGAGGCGCATGTGCGCCGCGAATATCACGGCACGATGCACCCCTTCGTGTTGTCGCTGACCGTTGCACTGGGCATCTCGATCCTGATCCTCGCCGCCACTTGGCTTCTTGCGCGCGGCATGGTCGAGGTTGGCGCGATCACCGCGTTCGTCGTCTGCCTCGGCCTCGCCTACGCTCCCTTGCAGGAATTCGCCAATTCCATCAGCCGCCTCGTGCAGCTTTCGACGATCATGGACCGGATCGAGACGGTGCTGACCCTGCCGCCCGAACGCGATGTCGAAAAGGGGCCAGAGGTTTTGCCGCGCAAGGGCGGCATCCGGTTCGAGAATGTTCATTTCGGATATGGCTCTGGCCCGGTAATCGAAGATTTCACGCTCGATATCGCGCCCGGCGAGAGGATTGCGGTTGTTGGACCCTCTGGCGCGGGGAAATCCACGCTGCTTGAAATGCTGCCACGATTCCTCGAACTCCAGAGCGGGCGGATCGAGGTCGACGGGAATGACATCGCCCAGATGCCCCTGCGCGACCTGCGCAGCCAGATCGGTCTGGTGTTGCAACAGCCGTTCCTGTTTCGCGCTTCCCTGCGCGACAACCTGACCGTCGGCGCGCGGGCCGCCACCGATGCGCGCATCCGCGAGGTCGCTGCGATGGCGCGCGTCGATCAGTTCGCCGATGCCTTGCCGGATGGTTACGCCACGCTCCTGGAGCCGGGCGGATCGAACCTGTCGGTCGGTCAGCGCCAGCGCATCGCCATTGCGCGCGTGCTGCTGAAAGACCCGCCGATCCTTTTGCTGGATGAGCCGACCTCGGCGCTTGACAGCGAAAGCGAACGGCTGGTGACGGACGCCATCCGACAAGTCAGCCAGTCGCGCACCACGATCATCGTGGCGCACCGCCTGTCCACGGTGCGCGACGTCGACCGTGTGGTCGTGCTCGACCGGGGCCGCATTGTCGAGCAGGGAAAGCATGACGACCTGATCGCAAAGGGTGGCCTGTTCGCCGATCTCGCGCGGTCTGGCGAAATCCTGGGCTCCACCTGATGCGCGCGCTTCTGCAGCGGGTGACAGAGGCCTCCGTCAGCGTCGATGGCGCGGTGATCGGGCGGACCGGGCCGGGCCTGGTCATTCTCGTCTGCGCCATGCAGGGCGATACCGAGGCCGAGGCGGACAAACTGGCTGCGCGCGTCTCGAAGCTGCGCATCTTCAAGGATGCCGAAGGCAAGATGAACCGCTCGCTGGTGGATATCGGCGGCAGCGCGTTGGTTGTCAGCCAGTTCACGCTCGCTGCTGACACTTCGCGCGGCAATCGCCCCGGCTTTTCCAGCGCGGCGGCGCCCGAGGATGGCAGGCGCCTCTACGAGCATTTTGCAGGGGCGCTTTCGGCGCTTGGTGTTCCGGTCGAAACGGGCCAGTTCGGCGCGGATATGCAAGTGTCGCTGGTCAATGATGGGCCGGTGACGATCTGGGTCGAGGCCTAACGCCGCCCGTAATACAACCCGACCACATGCTCGGCCTCGGCGAAAAATAGCCAGCGCAACACGCAGGTCCCCAGCAAATGAAACGGCGCTGCGAGAAATGCCGTTGCTCCGCCGGGCCAGAGCAGCAGGAAGATCGGCCCGGCAAAGGCCAGCCCCGCCCCGATCAGCCGCAGTTTCGTCGAGTGCTTGCGCCCCAGAACGAAGACCATCTCGCGCGTAAGGTAATTCTCGCCCGTATGCGGTGCCTCGAAACTGCGGGTTTCGCCCATCACGCCAAGACCCGTTGCACTGTGGATCGATGTGCCCGATTCCGCCAGCGCCCGGTCGCCGCGCAGCCATGCGATGACTTGCAGGATGCCGCCCGTGATCAACAACAGCAGGCCAATCCAGCGTTCCCCGGTGTTCAGCGCGCCGCCGCTCAGCGCCAACAGGGCGAACAGAACGGGCGTATAGGGCTGGCGCCAGCGCGGCACAGTCTTCAGAGAGGCATAGATCATTGATGTGGCGATGACGGTGGTGATCGCCATCAACGCCGCCAGCCAGCCCAGCGGCGCGATCCGCAGACCGAAAATCAGGCACAGCGCGAAGAGCCCGTTCAGCGCAAGCGCCGCGCTGGCCAGCCACGCCTCGCGCGACAGCCAGCTTGTGCGCCATTCGCGGAACGCCTTGATCGCGCGTTCAGGGTGGCCGAGATGGAAGACCGACGACACAAGGCCCCCCGCCGCAAGCGCAAACGCCACGGCATAGGCCCCGAACGCGGTCCATCCCGTGACCTGCGGCATCCCAAGGCCCAGGAACACCATCATCCCAAAGCCCTGACCGGAAAGCACAGTGAACAGGATAAGCGAGCGCGCCGGATGCATCAGATGGCGTCCAGCGCCTTGTCGAGCCAGCGCAGGAAGCCGCGCGGCTCTTCGGCGACCGGCTCGAGAAATGGGGCGAGCACGTCGGTTTGCTCGTCGCGGGGGCGCGGCGGCAGGTACTTGTTCACAGGCCGTGTGCCCATCTCGGGCATCAGGTCCATCCCCTCGCGCGCGGCGACCATGCGGCTCACATCGCTGTCCGGATCGCCCAGATCGCCGAAATGACGCGCATTGGCGGGGCAGGTGCGCACGCAGGCAGGTTCGCGGTCAATCTCGGGCAGTTCGTCGTTATAGATCCGGTCGACGCAAAGGGTGCATTTCTTCATCACCTGATCCACCGGGTCCATTTCCCGCGCGCCATAGGGGCAGGCCCAGGCGCACAGGCCGCAGCCGATGCAATCGTCCTCGTTCACCAGAACAATCCCGTCCTCGCCCCGCTTGAAGCTTGCGCCGGTGGGGCAGACGGTGACGCAAGGCGCGTCTTCGCAGTGCAGGCAACTCTTGGGGAAATGCACGATGGCGGCAGGGGCGTCTTCGCGCGTGACTTCGTAAGAATGGACGCGGTTCAAGAACGCGCCTTCGGGGGCCGCGCCGTAGGGGGCGCTGTCGTGCAATGGGCCTGCAGAGCCTTCGGTGTTCCAGCCCTTGCAGGCGATCACGCAGGCATGACAGCCGACACAGATATCGAGGTCGATCACAAGGCCAAGGGCCTTTTCGCTGCGCTCTGGCAGGCTGGTCATGAGGCACCCTCCCCAACGGGAGAGGTCTGTGCCGAGAACACCGGGAAGCTTTCCGATTGCGGGGCGACACGCTCGATCTTGACCATCAGGTCGAACCACGCGGCCTGCCCGGTAATCGGGTCGGAATTGGACCACCGCCGCCCATCGCCGCGATCCGGCAGGGTTTCGGGGATGAGGTGGTTCAGCAGGAACCCCTTCGTCGCCTCCGGCGCGTCCTTCGACAGCGCCCAGGCGCCCTTGCGCTTGCCGATGGCGTTCCACGTCCAGACGGTGTTCGGGTTCAGCGCGGCCATGTGCTGGACTGGCACCGTGATCTCGCCATTGGGAGAGGTCACGCGCGCCCAGTCGCCATCCTTGAAGCCGTGCTTTTCCCAGATCGCCGTTGGTACAAAAAGCGGGTTCTCACCATGGATCTGCCGCAGCCAGGCGTTCTGCGAGCCCCAGGAATGATACATCGCCATGGGCCGCTGCGTCAGCGCGTGGACGGGATATTCATAGGGGTCGGCAAAACCCTCGCCAAGGGGCGGATACCAGACGGGCAGGGGGTGGAAGGTGGCAAGGATCGGCGCGCGCAATTCATCGGGGGGCTGGCGGCTTCCATGGCCCTTGGCGGCAAGGCGGAATTTGGCAAGCGGTTCGAGGTAGATTTGAAACAGGAACGGCTCTGGCCGGTCGTAAAGGCCGGTTGTCACCGCCCAATCCTGATAGGCGGCGTTCCAGGGTTTGAAATACTGTGCCTCTTCGGGGACCTCGATCTTATGAAAGCCGCCATTGGCGATGTAGCTGTCGATCTGCGCGCCATTGGGGGCGCCGCGGCCATGGGAATACCCGCGATCCCCGATGCGCCAGCCGGATAGCGGACCAACGCCGGGGCGGCGTTCGTGGCTCTGGATGTAATCGGCATAGTCGGCATAGGCAGGCGTGCCGTCCTCGGCGACGAAGCCCGGAAGGCCAAGCCGGTGGCCCAGATCGCAAAGCACCGACTGAAAAGCGCGCACGTCGCGGTCGGGTGTAATCACCGGCCAGCGGATCGCGTCGGCGGCGGCATCTGCCTCTGATATCGGGCGGTCGAGTAGCGAGATACAGTCGTGCCGTTCCAGATAAGTCGTGTCGGGCAGGACCAGATCGGCGAAGGCGACCGTTTCAGACGAATACGCATCCGACACGATGATATGCGGGATCTTGTAGTCGCCGCTTTCATCTTTCGCCGTCAACATGTCCATCGTTGCGCGCGTGTTCATCGACGAATTCCACGCCATGTTCGCCATGTAGAGAAACAGCGTGTCGATACGGTATGGATCGCCCTGTTCCGCGTTGGCTATGACCATGTGCATCAGCCCGTGGGCCGACAGTGGGTTCTCCCAGGAAAACGCCTTGTCGATGCGGGCAGGCGTGCCGTCTTCGGTCAGCGCCAGATGCTCTGGCCCCTGCGGATAGCCCAGATGCGGACCGCCCAGGGCCTCGCCCGGCGTGGATTTGTAATGCGGGGCGGGATGCGCCCAGCTTGGCTTGGGATAGGGTGGTTTGAACCGAAAGCCGCCGGGCACTTCGACGCTGCCCAGAAGGATTTGCAGGACATGGATCGCGCGAGCGGTCTGGAAGCCGTTGGAATGGGCCGACACGCCGCGCATGGCGTGCATGGCGACGGGTCGGCCGATCATCTTGTCGTGCCGCTGGCCCCGGAAATCGGTCCAGGGCTGGTCGATCGTGATCGCCTCTTCAAAGGCCGCGCGCGCAAGATCGGCGGCGATGCGGCGGATCTGGTTGGCGGGGATCCCGCATTGTTTGGCGACCTTCGCGGGGGCGTAATCCTCGGACAGGTAAGTCTCGGCCAGAAGCTGAAAGGCCGATTTATGCGTCGTGCCCGCGCGGCGGATGGACCCCGACAAATCGGGCTGCGTGTCCTTGCCTTCGATTGGGGCAAGGGCACCGGTCTTGCGGTCGATACACAAGGGACGGCCCTGATCGTCGCGCAGGAACAGGCCCTCGCTCTCGGATTTCGGGTCGCAGTCGATCAGGACGGCAGCGTTGGTGTAGCGCGCAAGGTAGTCGAGATCGATCTTGCCTGCGCGCAAAAGCTCGTGGATCAGCGACAGCACGAACAGCCCGTCCGTCCCCGGCGTGATCCCCACCCATTCATCGGCGATGGCGTTATACCCCGTGCGGATCGGGTTCACTGCGATGATCTTGACGCCCCGCTCTTTCAGCCGCGAGAGGCCCATCTTGATCGGGTTGCTGTCATGATCTTCGGCTACTCCAAACAGGAGCATCAGCTTCGTGCGTTCCCAGTCAGGTTGGCCGAATTCCCAAAAGGCGCCGCCCATCGTGTAGATGCCTGCCGCCGCCATGTTGACTGAACAAAAGCCGCCATGCGCGGCGTAGTTCGGCGTGCCGAAGGCCTGCGCCCAATAGCCGGTGAAGCTTTGCGACTGGTCGCGCCCTGTAAAAAAGGCGAGTTTTTCGGGGGCGGTGTCGCGCAAGGGCGCCATCCAGGAGGTCGCAAGGTCCAGCGCCTCATCCCAGGTGATTTCCTCGAACTCGCCCGATCCGCGCGGGCCTGTGCGTTTCAGCGGCGCGCGCAGACGCGCCGGAGAGGTCGCCTGCATGATCCCGGCAGCGCCCTTCGCACACAGAACACCCTTGTTGACAGGGTGGTCGCGGTTGCCTTCGATATAGGCAAGGCGGCCCTTGTTAAGATGTACGTCGATCCCGCAGCGGCAGGCACACATGTAGCAGGTGGTCTTGCGGATCTCGTCTGAAATCCGGGGCTGCGTGTCGACCTTTGGTTCCTCGCGCATTGCGATGGCTCCACCCGTTTCGGCACAGCTAACCTGCAAACACCGGGAATGGCGACCAAAAACCGGAGGATTGCCGTAATTTTCGTGGCCGAATCAGAAACAGTTCGCGCAGACTGTTTCTATCAATGCGGGTATCGGTGTTCGACAGACGGACCTTTCATCGACTAACCTATTGTTGAGTGTGGGGCGGCCTCGACGCTGTCCGGCAAAGGATTGAGCAGTGCGTCTTTGTAATGCCGTGCGGGCCGAACGGGTCCCGCGCAGCTCGATTGGGAGATATGCCATGCCCCTGCTTCGTCTGACCGGCCTCGCCGCGCTTGCCGCAACCCTCGCTGCCTGTTCCGGCTCTGAAGTGAACCGCGCGCGCCTCTTCACCGCCGATCCTGCCCCGGTCATTGCGCCGCGCTCCTCGACGCTCTTGTCGCCGGAAGAGCTTAAGCAGATCGCCGCCAGCGGGAACGGCATGCCGCTGATGCTGGCCCAGACAGAGGATCGGCGCACGATGTCGTTTTCCTCGTCCACGGGCGGCGCACAGGCGGTCTGGAATGGCCCCGGCGGGCAGCGCATGATCCTTGAGAATGACGAGATCGTCGGCACCGCGTCCATGGGCAGCGATCTTGTGCAGGCTGATCGTCCGCGCACCCCGGTGCAGGAACGGGTCGGCCAGACCTATGTCCGGTCCTATCACCACAACACGCCCGAGCAGATCGTCGTGACGAATTTCGATTGCGCGATGGAAGCGGCAGGCAACGAGGATGTGATGATCCTAGAGGCGAGCTATTCCACCACGCGGCTCGTCGAGAATTGCGACGGCCCCGGTGGCGCGTCCTTCGAGAATGCCTATTGGGTGGACGAGGGCGGATCGGTCCGCCAGTCGCGCCAATGGGTGAGCGACGAGATCGGCACCATCGAGATGCTGCGCCTCATTCAGTGAGGGATTTCGCCTGACGGCGACCCGCCTGGAAATTCGAGGACACCACCAGAGTGATATGGGCGGTTATTTCGTCGGTAGCCGCCCGATCAGAAGCCAACTGGCGACGGCCATCGCCCCGGCAGTCCCCAGGCAAAGCGGCAGGCCACCAAACTGGTAGCTGAGGCCCGAGAATAGCGTGCCGACAAGGCGCCCTGCAGCGTTGGCCATGTAGTAG
Organism: uncultured Paracoccaceae bacterium; assembly: GCA_965662745.1. Taxonomy (GTDB): domain Bacteria; phylum Pseudomonadota; class Alphaproteobacteria; order Rhodobacterales; family Rhodobacteraceae; genus Anianibacter. The sequence continues at coordinate 10,966 of CBFIJK010000015.1, read as the reverse complement.
AACCCCACATCCATCGTGACGCGCTCTGCCTTGGTGAAGGCGAGGATCAGGTAGGAATGAAGCGCCGAGTTCAGCGCAAAGACCGCGCCGAAAATCAGTAGGCCGATGATAAGCGTTGCCGTCAGCCAGGGCGCGGGCGCGGGGCTGAGCGCGGAGGCACCGGCGAGGGCGAGGGGGATCAGCGACAGAAGGCCAGCCCAGAAGATGCCCATGCGGGTAATCTCGGGGATGGCCTTGTCCTTGGCGCGCAGGAGTTTCGGGGCAAAGCCCTGCACCGCGCCATAGCCGATGATCCAGAGCGCCATGAACGTCCCGATCTGGAAGAAGGCGGCGCGATTTCCCGCCTCTGACCCGTCAGACAGGACGGCGTAGAAATAGATCGGGATGCCGACGACGAACCAGACATCCCGCGCGCCGAAAAGGAACAGGCGGGCCGCCGACAGGATGTTGACCTTGGAATCTTTCGAGAAGACTTCGGTGAATTTCGTGCCCTTGCGTCCGCGGGGCAGGCCCGAGGGCATGAAGACAGCCACGGCAATGAGGATCACGGCCAGCGCGGCGGCCATGGCGAGGACGGCGGGAATAAAGCCGAGCGTTGCCAGCAGTGTTGCGCCGAGGAGAAAGCCGAGGCCTTTCACCGCGTTCTTTGATCCGGTCAGCGCCGCGACCCAGCGAAAGAGCGCGCCGTCCCCTTCCGGCGCGAGCAGTTTCACCGCGCTTTTCGAGGCCATCTTTGCCAAATCCTTGGCCACGCCCGACGCGCCCTGAACCACCATCACATAGGCGACCGAGGCGGCGATGGCCCAAGCGGGGTCGAGGCGCGCCAGCGCCAGAAGCGCGACGATCTGCAGCGCAAGCCCGGCATAGAGCGTCGAGGTCAGGCCGAAACGCGCGGCGATCCAGCCCGCCGACAGGTTGGTGACCATGCCCATGAACTCATAAAGCAGGAACAGATAAGCCAGTTGAAGGGGCGAGAAGCCTAGCGTGTGGAAATGCAGCAGCACCAGCATCCGAAGTGCGCCGTCGGTCAGCATGAACGCCCAGTAGGCGGCGGTCACGGCGATATAGGCGGCGAAGCCTTCGGGTTTCTGCGCGGTGCTGTCTGTCATGTCATTGCTTGAGCATCCGGAACGGCTTCATCGCGCCGGCGGCATGCATTTCCATATAGCTGCTGTTCAACTCGACGATCACCCAGCAGAGCGGGTCGTCGTCGGTCATGTCGGTATAGATAACGCTCAGCGCGGGGCCCGCGCCAAGCGCGCCGTCGCAGGTTGGCACGACATCGAAGGTCGCCTGCGCGCTGGGGTTGCCGTCGTAGTAATCCTCGATCATGCCGCCGTGGATAAGGGTGACGAATTTTTCGTCATCGGGGCTTTGCCAGATGCCCTGAAGGCGCTGACGGATCGAGGCGTAGGGATCGGGGCCGCCGAGCGACCACTCGCGGATCGTGACCTGGGCGATGTTGCCCTCGTATCCGATCATGTCGCCCGCGATGGACAGGGGCCGGTTCACGCCAAGCCGCTCAAGGTCTTCGAGGACGGCAAGCGGGGTAGGATCGGCGCTGTTGGCGATATAGCGCCAGCCATCGGCCAGAAGCTCGCATTCCATCGTGACATCGAAGACCTGGCAATAGCTGAGGATGCCGCTGATGGAATAGGGCTCTCCATAGGTGCCGGGGGCGGGACCGCTGGTTTGCGGCGCTGGGGCCGGGGCGGGCGCAGGCTGGTTTGCGGATTGCGCAGTCAGCGTCATGGTGAAATCGGTGCGGCCATCCAGGTCGATCTCGTTGAACTGCACCCGGTCATAACCGCGGCTGTCGCAATTCGTGTCGCCCTCGATGGTGAATTCTTCGGGCGATGTGCAGAAGAAATAGCGTTCGTCGTCCCAGGTGTAGTCGTCCGATGTGGCGCGCCAGTAATAGTAGCGCTTGGACAGTTCGCCGCCGACTACAACCTTGCAGTCGCCCGCCGCTGCGACCCACCAACCTTCAGAGGTCCAGACATCGTCTTCGGAATAGCCGATGGCGACGCTGACGGTGGTGTCCGTCTCGTTGCAAAAGGTCAACGCCGCATGGGCGGGCGCGGTGGACAGGCAAAGGGCGATGAGAGCGAGGCGCATGGCGGTCTCCTTGGCTATAGGGATGCCACTATCATGCGCGCGACATCGGCCAATCTCCAAGCATAACCGTATTCGTTGTCATACCAGGCGTAGACCTTCACCTGCGTTCCATTGATGACCATCGTGCTTTGCGCGTCGATGATCGAGGACCGGGTGTCGTTGACATAATCGGCCGACACCAATGGGCGGGTCTCATAGCCAAGGATGCCGTCCAGCGGTCCGTTTGCCCATTTCTCGAAGAGGGTGTTCACCTCTTCGGCGGTGGTCTCGCGCTCAACCTCAAACACGCAATCGGTCAGCGATGCGTTCAAGAGCGGCACGCGCACGGCATGACCGTTCAGCCGCCCCTTGAGCTCGGGATAGATCAGCGTGATCGCGGTGGCGGACCCCGTTGTCGTGGGGATCAGCGAATTCAGCGCAGAGCGCGCGCGCCGCATATCCTTGGCCGGGCGGTCCACCATGGTCTGCGTGTTGGTCACGTCGTGGATCGTCGTGATTGATCCATGGCGGATGCCAAGCTCTTCATGGATGACCTTCACCACGGGCGCGAGGCAATTGGTCGTGCAGGATGCGGCGGTGATGACGTTATGCTTTGCCGGGTCGTAAAGCGCGTGGTTCACGCCGTAGACGACATTCAGCGCGCCGCCATCCTTTACGGGGGCCGATACGACGACCTTCTTGACGCCTGCGGCGAAATAGGGCGCCAGCGCAGCCTCGGTCTTGAAGACGCCGGTGCAGTCGATCACCACGTCGATCCCCATTTCGGCCAGCGGCAGATCCTCGATCCGGCGCTCGGCCGTCAGGCGCATGGCCGTGCCATCGACGGTGATCGTGTCGCCGTCATGGGAAATATCGGCCAGCCAGCGTCCATGGACTGTGTCGAATTCCAGCAGCATCGCGTGCTGTTCCGGCGTGCCGACCGCGTCGTTCAGCAGCACGATCTCGGCCTCGCCAGCGCCTTCGTCGATCAGGGCGCGCAGCGCAAGTTTACCGATCCGGCCGAGGCCGTTCAGGGCGATTTTCGTCATGTCGTCACTCCTTGCCAGACTGGCCTATCTCATCGAGATGACGCTGAAGCGACAACCGGTCGAGCGCGTCGAAGGGCAGGGCGGCAAACGCAAGGATACGGCGCCGCATCTGGCCGAAGGTCGTCTTGAAGGCCAGCGCCTTCTCAGCGTCAGTGCCGTCGACTTTTACCGGGTCCGGCAGGCCCCAGTGCGCAGTTAGTGGCTGGCCTTGCCAGGGCGGGCATTCTTCGTTCGCGGCGCGGTCGCAGACTGTGAAGACGAAATCCATCTTCGGTGCGTCTTCGGCCTGGAATTCCTCGACCGTCTTTGCCCGCAGCGCCGAGGTGTCTAACCCGTTCCGGTCAAGCACCTCGACCGCATAGGGGTTCAGCTCGGTCTTGGCGCGCGTTCCGGCCGAATAGACGTTGAACTTGTCGGGCGCGATGTCGCGCAACAGCGCCTCGGCAAAGATCGAGCGCGCGGAATTCCCGGTGCAGATGAAGAGGGCGTTGAACTTTCTGTCTTGCATGGCAGAGCCTTCCATATGGGCCGAAAGCGCCTTGGCCGTGCCAGTGGCGCAAAGATCAGGGCGGGACCGGCAGCAATCGACGGCCAGGAAATCCACCAGCGCGCCGGTTTGGGCCATGTCGATCCGGTAGAAGACCGACTTGCCCTGACGCTCTGAATGCACAAGGCCCGCCCTCTCAAGGCTCGACAGGTAGACCGACAGAGTGTTCGGCTTGAGATCGAGCGCTTCGGCAATCTCGCTTGGGCGCACGCCTTCGGGCGCACGCCGCGCAAGCAGCCGGAAGGCGGCAAGTCGGCCGGGATGGCCAAGTGCGGTAAGAGTGTCGGCAGCGCTATTCAATTCCATAATTCGTGTATTCATGAATTATGGAATTGATGCAAGTGATTCTAGACGGCCATCGTCGCCTTCACTGCGGATTTCCAGCGCGCATAGCGGGCATCGCGCTGATCTGTGTCCATCTCCGGCTCGAACCGCTGCTCCAGCGCCCATTCCTTGGCGAAGGTTTCCGTGTCGCCATAGACGCCCGCCTTCATCCCGGCGAGCCAAGCGGCGCCCAAAGCCGTCGTCTCCAGCATCTCGGGCCGGTCGACGGACGCACCAAGGATGTCCGACAGGAACTGCATCGCCCAATCGCTGGCCGACATGCCGCCATCGACGCGCAGGACGTTCGCCTCGCCCTCGGACGCCCAGTCGGCCTGCATCGCTTCCAGCAGATCGCGGGTCTGAAAGCCGACGCTCTCCAGCGCGGCGCGGGCAAATTCCGCGGGTCCGGAATTGCGCGTCAGGCCGAAGATCGCGCCACGGCAATCGGGCTGCCAATAGGGCGCGCCAAGGCCGGTGAAGGCGGGCACAAGCACAAGGTCCTGGCTGGCATCGGCGTTCTCGGCGAGGGGCTGGGTTTCTGCGGCATCGCGAATGATCCTCAGGCCGTCGCGCAGCCATTGCACCACCGCGCCCGCGATGAAGATCGACCCTTCCAGCGCATAGGTCGGTTTGCCGTCCAGCTGATAGGCGATCGTCGTCAGAAGGCGGTTCTTCGACACAACTGCCTCATCGCCGGTGTTCAGAAGCGCGAAACACCCGGTGCCATAAGTCGATTTCAGCATGCCCGGTTTGAAACAGGCCTGCCCGACTGTCGCCGCCTGCTGATCACCCGCCACACCGAGGATCGGGATTTCGCGACCGAAGAGGTCAGGCCGTGTTGTGCCGAATTCTGCCGCGCAATCCTTAACCTCGGGCAGCATCGCCATGGGGATGCCGAGCATCTCGCACATCTCGCCCGACCATTCGCCCCTGCGGATGTCATACAGCATGGTGCGCGCGGCGTTGGTGGCATCGGTGACATGGGACGCGCCGCCCGTCAGCTTCCATATGAGAAAGCAATCGACCGTGCCGAACAGCAGATTGCCCGCCTCGGCCTTCGCACGCGCGCCGTCGACATTGTCCAGAAGCCATTTCAGTTTCGTGGACGAGAAATAGGGATCAAGCAGCAGCCCTGTGATCTCGCGCACGCGGTCCTCATGCCCCGCTGCGCGCAGTGTGTCGCACAGCCGTGCGGTGCGCCTGTCCTGCCAGACGATTGCGTTGTGGATGGGCTGGCCGGTGGATTTGTCCCAGACCACCACCGTCTCACGCTGGTTGGTAATGCCGATGGCAGCGATGTCCTTGGCGTCGACATTGGCCTTTTCGATCACCGCGCGGCAGGTGGCGGCGGTGCTGGCCCAAAGATCGCTCGGGTCATGTTCGACCCAGCCGCTTTGCGGGTAGTGCTGGGTGAATTCCTCTTGCGCTGACGCCGTCACCTTGAGGTCGGCGTCAAACAGAATGGCGCGGCTCGACGTGGTGCCCTGGTCGATGGCAAGCACATGGGTCATGACGGGTCCTTTCGCTTTTGCCCGCATCCTGAGGGACGCGCGCCAGCGATGCCAGCCCCTGTACTGTCAATCAGGAACGTTATCGATCCCGGACCCGCCCCAGGGATGGCAGCGCCCGATGCGGCGTAGGGTCAGCCAACCGCCGCGCAACGCGCCGTGCTTTTCCAGCGCCTCAAGCGCATAGGCCGAACAGGTGGGGTGATAGCGGCAGTTCATGCCGACCCAGGGTGACAGGGTCAGGCGATAAGCGCGCACCGGCAGCGACAGGACCCAGGCGCCGGGGCTCATGTCCCGTGGACCTTGCCAAGCGCTACGTTGAGATCGGACTGAAGATCGCCGAAATCGCGGTCCGCCGTCTGGTCCTTGCGCCCGATCAGCACGTAATCCCAGCCGGGCCGACCGCGCTGGGGCAGGATCTTCCGCGCGATCTCGCGCAGGCGGCGCTTGGCGCGGTTGCGGGCAACGGCGTTGCCGACCTTCTTGGAACAGGTGAACCCGACGCGGATGCCGTTCCCGGCATTTTCGGCGTCAGCCCGGCGGCGCGCTTGCAGGATAAACCCCGGCATCGCCTGTTTTCGCGCGCGCGACGCGCGCAGGAAATCTGCGCGCTCGGTCAGGGTGACAAGCGCGCAAGACGAAGCCGCCGGATCCGACGGCCCCTTGTCTTTTGAAGGACCCGTTGGAACCGGCGGCATAATTCCGTCCGGACCTTGCGTCAGTGGCTTAGGCGCTGATGCGCTTGCGACCACGAGCGCGGCGTGCGTTCAGGATCTTGCGGCCGCCCTTGGTCGCCATGCGCGCACGGAAGCCGTGGCGCCGCTTGCGGACCAGGTTCGAAGGTTGGAAAGTGCGCTTCATTGCGTCGCTCCGTCTCAGGTGACCCGAACCCATCAGCGGGATTCGAGGGTCGGAATGCTTGGAAGCCCGCTCTCTAGGGGGTCGGGCGGGCCCTGTCAATTCGGTTTGCCCCAGAAAACTGCAACATTGGCGGCCCGGTGCAACCTTATCGGCCCGCAAATGTTTCAACAGCAGGGCATTCCACCCCATCCGCTGCGGTTTCCCTATGGTAAGGATCACCGCCCTTCAACCGAGCGTGAGTGCGGTGTCGCGGATCACAGTTCCGGCGCATGTTTAGCGCAAGCACATGGCACCGGCATCAAAGGAGTGATCTACATGGCCAAGATTGGCGAAAGCGGCAAGTCCGCAGGGGACGGGGCAAGCGAGAGTGCCATCATGAAGCAGCTGCCCATCATCGGAATCGTCCTTGTCGCGCTGATTGGCGGGTTCACCCTGCGCGATTACCTCAGCTTCCAGACGCTCGCAGACAATCGCGATTCGCTGCTGATGTTTCGCAATGATAATTATGTCGTGACGGCGCTGGCCTATATCGGCGCCTATATCGCTATTGTCGGGTTTTCGCTGCCGGGGGCGACCATCGCGACGCTGGCGGGAGGGTTCCTGTTCGGCACCTTCGCCGGGGCGCTGTTCACGCTTATCGGGGCGACGGCGGGGGCCATCGTGATCTTCCTTGCGGCCAGCTACGGGTTCGGCAAGCGCCTTTCGGAAAAGATGGACGCCTCTGACGGGATGGTTCACCGGATCAAGGCCGGCCTTGATGAGAACCAGTGGTCGATGCTGTTTCTGATGCGCCTGATCCCGGCCGTGCCCTTCTTTGTCGCCAACCTTTTGCCCGCGTTTGTGAACGTTCCGCTGTGGCGCTTTGCGGTCACCACCTTCTTCGGGATCATGCCCGGCACGCTGGTCTATTCCTCGGTCGGCGCAGGCCTTGGTGAGGTGTTCGAACGCGGCGAGACGCCGAACCTCGGGATCATCTTCGCCCCCGAAGTGCTGCTGCCGATCTTGGGCCTCTGCGTGTTGGCCGCGCTTCCCATGATCCTCAAGGCCGTGCGCGGCAAGAAAGGTCTTTGATCCATGACGCGCATCAAGACGGATATCTGTGTGATCGGTGCAGGCTCGGGCGGTCTTTCGGTTGCCTCGGGCGCGGCGCAGATGGGGGCGAAGGTCGTCCTGATCGAAGCACACAAGATGGGCGGCGATTGCCTGAACTATGGCTGCGTGCCCTCGAAGGCACTGATCGCGGCAGGCAAGGCCGCGCATCACCTGCGCCATGCCGGCGAATATGGTGTCTCCTCGGTCGACCCGAAGGTGGATTACGCCGCCGCCAAGGATCACGTCCATGGCGCGATCGAGACTATCGCGCCCCATGACAGCCAGGAACGGTTCGAAGGCATGGGTGTCACAGTCCTGCGCGAGCGCGCGAAATTCCTGTCCGAGACGGAAGTGCAGGCGGGTGAGACGGTCGTCGAGGCGCGCCGCTTCGTCATTGCCACAGGATCGCGCCCCTTCGTGCCGCCTATCGAGGGGCTGGAGGATGTCACCTACTACACCAACGAAACGATCTTTGATCTGCGCGAAAAGCCCGAGCATCTCTTGGTCATCGGCGGCGGCCCCATCGGGCTGGAAATGGCCCACGCGCATCTGCGTCTGGGCTGCAAGGTCACGGTGATCGAGGGCGACAAGGCACTGGGCAAGGACGATCCCGACATGGCCGCCATCGTCCTCAAGCGGCTGCGCGCAGAAGGGCTGACGATCGTCGAAGGCGCGCAAGCCAAAGCTATCTCTGGCGCGGACGGCCAGATCACGGTCGAGACCGATGATGGCACCCGCCATACCGGATCGCATCTGCTGATCGCGGTCGGGCGCAAGGTGAATGTCGACGGGCTGGATCTGGACAAGGGCAATATCGCCCATGACCGCGCCGTGAAGGTCGATGACCGCCTTCGGTCCACCACCAACAAGCGGGTTTATGCCGTCGGCGACGCCGCAGGGGGGCTGCAGTTTACCCATGTCGCGGGCTATCATGCTGGTGTCGTGGTGCGCCAAGCCGTGCTGGGTCTTCCGGCAAAGGCCAAGACCGATCACCTGCCCTGGACGACTTACACAGACCCCGAACTTGCGCATGTTGGCCTGACAGAGGCCGAGGCGCGCAAACGTCATGGAAACGATATCGACGTTGTGACAGCGGATTTCGACGGCAATGACCGTGCCGTGACCGAGGCCAGAACCATCGGCGGGATCAAGGTCATCGTGCGCAAGGGACGCCCGATCGGGGCCACGATCGTGGGCGAGGGCGCGGGCGATCTGATCGCGCCCTGGGCGCTGGCGATCGCCAACAACCTCAAGATGACCGCCTTCGCGAATACCGTTTTGCCCTACCCGACGCGCAGCGAAATTAGCAAACGGGCCGCAAGCGCCTATTTCAGTCCCAAACTCTTTGATAACCCTTGGGTCAAGCGCGTGGTGCGAGTGGTGCAGCGCGTGCTCCCCTGACGGGAAGACGACGCCGATATGAAGAACTTTTTGAACTCGCTTTCGGGCCGGTTCCTCATCCTGACCCTGATCTTCGTCATGTTGGCGGAGGTATTGATTTTCGTGCCGTCCATCGCGCGGTTCCGGGAAAGTTATCTTCTGTCGCGTTTGGAACGGGCGCAGATCGCGTCGCTGACGCTTCTGGCGAGCGAGATGATCTCGCCCGAGCTTGAGACAGAGCTCTTGAAGAACGCGGGCGTCTATAACGTCGTCCTGCGCCGGGACGAGGTGCGCCAGCTGATCCTGTCCTCGCCGATCCCCGAGCCTATCTCGGAAACCTTCGATCTGCGCGATCCCGGCGCGCTGGTTCTGGTGAGGGACGCGGCAACGCGGCTGCTGACCCCCGGCAATGACGTGATCCGGGTCATCGGCGATCCGGTGCGCGAGGCGGGGCTTCTGATCGAGATCACGATGGACGCTGCGCCCTTGAGGACCGCCATGCTCGACTACGGCGCGCGCATCCTGTTCCTGTCGGCGATCATCTCGATGGTGACTGCCGGGCTCTTGTTCCTCGCCGTGCGACGTTTCCTTGTCACGCCAATCCGGGGCGTCGTCACCGCCATGACCAGCTATGCCGAAGCCCCCGAAGATTCGCGGCGCATCATCCAGCCATCGGCCGCCGTCAGCGAATTGCGCGAGGCGGAAACCGCGCTGCAATCTCTGCAAACGCAGCTGACCGGCGCTTTGCGGCAAAAGGAACGGCTGGCCCAACTGGGCGGCGCGGTGGCGAAGGTCAGCCACGACCTGCGCAACATCCTGACGACCGCGCAGCTTCTGACCGACCGGCTGGAACGCAGCGATGATCCTGCCGTGCGCCGCGCCACGCCGCGCCTTGTCGGCTCGATCAGCCGCGCGGTGAACCTGTGCGAATCGACCCTCGCCTTCGGCAAGGCGGAAGAACCTCCCCCCACGTTGCAGCATGTCGAATTGCGCAAGGTGGTCGAGGATGTGGTCGAAAGCGAAAAGCTGGCCATGGGCGATGCCGAGATCACGCTGGCCTGTTCCATCCCGGCCGCGATGACCTTGCGCGCGGATGCCGAACAGCTTCATCGCGTCCTGTGGAACCTCGTGCGCAACGCGCGGCAGGCAATCACCGCGACTGGCGACGAAGGCACCGTCACGGTCGAGGCTTTTGAGACGGACAGCAACTGGGTGATCCAGGTCGCCGATACCGGTCCGGGCCTGCCGGCCAAGGCGCGCGAGTTCCTGTTCCAGCCGTTTCAGGGCGGCGCGCGCAAGGGCGGGATCGGCTTGGGCCTTGCCATCGCATCAGAACTTGTGCGCGGCCATGGCGGCGCACTGGAACTGCAATCGACCGGGGAAGACGGGACCGTCTTCGCGATCATCCTGCCGAAATCCGTGGGACTTCTCGACGCTGCGGCAGAATAGCGGTTTTGCCCCTTGCAAAGGTCTGCCCTGCACGTTACCTCCACCGCACTCCGCGCGCTGGTAGCTCAGTTGGATAGAGTACTTGACTACGAATCAAGGGGTCGGGGGTTCGAATCCTCCCCAGCGCGCCACGAGTTTTCCTGACAGATAAAAGCTGATTTTTGGTGCGCCGGGCCCGAACAGCTCCACAGGTGACGCACCCATCGACAGACCGCCCCATCGGGCTGGCGATTTGGCTGGTCCGGGCGCGCAAAATGTTCAGAGATCCAAGATGGACGCCCGAAATAACCTGCCAGATTTCTGCCCTTCGGCCTCGGCAGCGCATGGGCAATGACATGCAGCGCTGATCAAGATGGTCGGGGCCGTGTCTTGCCAATACTGGCGTATGTGGGCGGGCTCACCCCACGGCACGGCGTTCATGAAAGAGCTGACGGTCGAAGTTGTGAGCAAGATTGGAGAGCGTCGTTTTCGCCTTGGCGCGGATCGTGGACTGCCCGAAGGTGGCTGCCCATGGGCGTTTCGAGATCGGCCTGCCATGCGGCTTGCGCCGGTGAACTCTGCGAATGAAGGCGTTTCGCTAGCCATGTCTCGTTGCTTTGTTAGCGATGGGGGCTGTCGGCACAGACTTCCGGCGAGGTGTTTTCATCCTACAATAGCAT
>CBFIJK010000014.1:0-62901 GCA_965662745.1 uncultured Paracoccaceae bacterium | reverse complement strand
TTGCACGGCGGCGGGCAGCGGCTTTATCACGTCGATGGTCAGCGGCTCTGCGGCGGTGCCGCGAAAGAACATGATGGTCGCGAAGACGAGGATCGACAGGATGAAGTTGAACACCGGCCCAGCAGCGACGGTGGCCACGCGCGCCCAAAGCGGCGCGCCCTGCATCGTCTTGCGCTTTTCCTCTGGCGAAAGCTCTTCGATATCCTCGCCGGGGCCTGCGCTTGCGGCATTGGCATCGCCCATGAACTTGACGTAGCCGCCAAAGGGCAGCGCGGCGAGTTGCCAGCGCGTGCCGCGTTTGTCCATGCGGCTGGCGATCACCGGGCCGAAGCCAAGCGAGAAGACCTCGGGCTGGATGCCGGACCAGCGGCCAACGATATAGTGGCCGTATTCATGCACCGCGACGATCACCGACAGGGCGATCACGAAGGCCGCGAGCGTGTAGAGAAATCCTCCGAACGAGGGGATCAGTCCGACAATATCCACGATGTGTCCCTGCTGTTATATGGCGCGGGCCTGCGCCTCTTGCCCGGCCCTTTGCCTTGCGAGATGGTCCATCTCGTGCACGGCTTCAAGGTCGAAGCCGGTTTGCCCCGCCGAAAGCTGCGCCGAAAGCGCATCCAGCGTGGCCTCTACAATGTCTGACATCGTCGTGAACCGCACGGTTCCGGCGATGAATGCGTCAAGCGCGGCCTCTTTCGCGGCGTTGAAGGCAGCCCCTGCCAGCCCGCGGGTTTGCATGACCTCGCGCGCCAGCCGCAGCGCGGGCCAGCGCGCCTCATCCGCGTGACGGAAATTGAGTTGCCCCAGCGCCACAAGGTCCAGACGGTCAACGGGCAGGTCCTGCCGCACCGGCCAGTTGAGCGCATAGCCGATGGCATGGCGCATGTCATGCGGGCCGACATGGGCCATCAGCCCGCCATCGCGAAAGCCGACCAGCGCGTGAATCAGGCTTTCGGGGTGCACGACAACCTCGATCACTTTCGGATCGACCTCGAAAAATTCGCGCGTCTCGATCAATTCAAGCGCTTTGTTGAACATGGACGCGCTGTCGATGGTGATGCGCTGGCCCATGTCCCAGTTCGGGTGCGTTCCGGCCTCGGCGAGGCTGGCGCTCTGCAAATCCTCGATGGGCCAGTCGCGGAACGCGCCGCCGGATGCGGTGATGATGATCCGCTCGACGCCCGCCATATCCTCGCCCGTCAGCGCCTGGAACACTGCGGAATGTTCGCTGTCGACGGGCAGGATGCGCGCGCCATGCGTCTTGGCCTCGGCCAAGAGAAGCGGCCCGGCCGTCACAAGGCTTTCCTTGTTCGCCAGCGCCAGCGTCGAGCCGTGCTTCAGCGCGCGAAAGCCGGGTGCCAGCCCCGCCGCACCGACGATGGCCGACATGATCCAGTCGGCGGGCCGATCTGCGGCTTCGAGCAAGGCCTCTGGCCCTGCTGCTGACTCGACACCCGTGCCGTCGAGCGCATCCTTGAGATCGGCCAGCAATTCCGCATGGCAGGTCACCGCAATCTCGGCCCGAAAGCGGATCGCGTCCTTGGCCAGCTGCGCGATATTGCGCCCGCCGGTCAGCGCGACAACCTCGAAGCGCTCGGGCTCGCGCCCGATCAGATCAAGCGTCGCTTGCCCGATCGACCCGGTCGCGCCAAAGATCGACACGCGTTTGACCATCAGAAATTCACCGACGGCGCGTGATAGGCAAAGCTGGCGATCAGCATAAGAAGCGATCCGCCAAGCAGCCCGTCAAACCGGTCCCACAACCCGCCATGCCCCGGCAGAAGGCGCGAGCTGTCCTTGACCTTCATCGCCCGTTTCACCGCGCTTTCCGCGATATCGCCCATCTGAGAGGCGAAAGAGACGGCGATCGAGAACGGGATCAACTCTCCATGGGTGCCCACAACGCCGATGAAGGCCGCGCCCATCAGCGCGGCGGCGACCCAGCCCGCAAGGATGCCTGCCCAGGTCTTCTTTGGGCTGACCGAGGGCCAGAACTTGCGCCCGCCGATCAGGCGCCCGCCGAAATAGCCGAAGACATCTGTGGCCGCGACCACCGCCACCAGCCAGATGATCCAGACCGCGCCGTTCACATCACGAAAGAGAGCAAGCCCCCAGCTGGCGATAAGAATCCCAAAGGCATAGACCGCGTAGACCCTGCGCCGTTCCGGCATCCGAAACGCAGTCCAGGCGGTCGTCGCAAAAATGATGAGAACGGCAATCAGCGCCGGGGCATGGACGGCGAGGAACACCGCCGCGCCGGTTCCGACGCCGACGCGCACCGCCTTTTCGGGGTTGGACGGCGAGGTCATACGGACAAGTTCCCACACCATCACCCCGGCAACGACGCAGGCGAGCAGGATGAATACGTATCCCCCTGCCCAGATCGCGAGGACGCCAATGACCAAGAGAACAAAGCTCGTCGCAAGCCGGACCGCCAGATCATCCCACTTCGCGGCGTGATCGCTCATGCGGTTACGGCACCGAACCGCCGGTCGCGCTTTCCGTAAGAGGCCAGCACTTCGGCGAAATCCTTGGCGGTGAAATCCGGCCAGAGTGTTTCGACGAAGTCATATTCCGCATAGGCCGATTGCCAGAGCAGGAAATTGGAAATCCGCGCCTCGCCGCTGGTCCGGATCACGAGATCAGGATCAGGTAGAACACAGGTGTCAAGATAGCGCGCTAGCGTCGTTTCATCGACGCTTTCGGGATCAAGTCGGCCTTCGGCAACCTCGCGCGCCAGCCGCTTGGTGGCGCGGCCGATCTCGTCCCGCGCGCCGTAGTTGAGCGCGACGGTCAGATGCAGTTTGGTGTTTTCGGCGGTCATCAACTCAAGCTCGTCCATCATTCGGACCAGCTTCGGCTCAAGCTTGACGCGGTCACCGATGAACCGCACCCGGACGCCATTGTCGCGCAACTCGCGCGCCTCGCGCTGGATATAGCGGCGAAAGAGCGACATGAGCCCGGCCACTTCGCTTTGCGTGCGCTTCCAGTTCTCGGTCGAGAAGGCGAAGAGCGTCAGGTACTCAACACCATTTTCCGGGCAGGCCTCGACGATCTCGCGCACGCGCTTGCCGCCGGCGTGATGGCCAAACAGGCGCGGCTGCTTTCGCGCCTGCGCCCAACGGCCGTTGCCGTCCATGATGATCGCCACATGTTTCGGTCCGGGGCGCGGACCGGGGCGCAATTCGGCAGGGGCCTCACGCGTCATCGTCACTCTCCCTCAAGGCCTTGCAGCTTAGACCTGCATGATCTCTTCTTGTTTGTGTTCAAGCGCTTCATCGACCTGCTTGATGTAGCTGTCGGTCAGTTCCTGCACCTCTTGCGACCAGATCTTGTTGTCGTCTTCGGACATGCCGGCCGCCTTGGCCTTCTTCAGTTGATCCATGCCGTCGCGGCGAACATTGCGGATCGCGACCCGGGCGCTTTCGGCATATTGCGCGGCGACCTTGGTCAACTCGCGGCGGCGTTCTTCGTTGAGTTCCGGGATCGGCAGGCGAATGATCGTGCCGTCCGTCTGCGGGTTTATTCCCAGACCCGACTCGCGGATCGCCTTCTCGACCTTGCCGACCATCGACTTGTCCCAGACGTTCAGCGTGATCATCCGCGGCTCAGGCACGTTCACAGTGCCGACCTGGTTGACCGGCGTCATCTGACCGTAGGCATCGACCATCACAGGCTCCAGCATCGACGCGGCGGCCCGCCCGGTGCGAAGCGAGCCGAATTCAGCGCGCAAGTTGTTCATCGCGCCGTCCATGCGCCGCTTCAGATCGTCGATGTCGATTTCGGTCTCGTCTGCCATGTCTTTGGTCTTCTCATTGACTGGGCGCTCTGTGGCGCTGATTGCATTCGTCTATAGCGTTAGCCGTGCACGGTTGTATAGGTGCCTTCCCCGGCAAGGATCCCGCGAAAGCCACCTGGCTCGTCGAGGGAAAACACGATGATCGGCAGGTTATTGTCCCGCGCAAGGGCAATCGCCGAAGCGTCCATCACACCCAGGTGCTGCTGAAGCACCTCGTCATAGGTGATCCGGTCATAGCGCTTGGCACCCTCGTGTTTCTTGGGGTCCATGTCATAGACCCCGTCGACCTTGGTGCCTTTGAAGATCGCCTCACAACTCATTTCATTCGCACGCAAAGTTGCCGCTGTATCGGTTGTGAAATAAGGGTTCCCGGTGCCCGCCGCGAAGATGCAGACGCGCTTCTTCTCAAGGTGCCGCACGGCGCGGCGGCGGATGTAGGGCTCGCAGACCTGGTCCATCGGGATGGCAGACACGACACGGGTATAGACGTTGATCTGTTCCAGCGCCGACTGCATCGCCAGGGCGTTCATGACCGTCGCCAGCATGCCCATATAGTCGGCTGTTGTCCGCTCCATCCCCTGTGCGCTGCCAGCAAGGCCGCGAAAGATGTTGCCGCCGCCGATGACCATGCAGATCTCGACGCCGAGGTCGTGAACCGATTTCACCTCGTTCGCGATGCGCGAGACGGTCGGCGGATGCAGGCCGAAGCCCTGATCGCCCATCAGCGCCTCTCCGGAAATCTTCAGCAGGACGCGTTTGTATTTTGTTGCCGCATGGGGGGCCGGTTGGGGGCCGTCACCGTCGCTCATCATTGCTATCCTGTGGCTGGTTTTGCACTGGGCGCGAAAATGTCGGAAAAGCGCCAAAGGTTCAACGACCAACCGGACCCGAGATGAAGTGGGGATCACAGTGACGGCGGACCTTGTCGCGAAACTGGGCCACGAGGCGCATATTCTGATCGCGGGCGCGACCGCGTCGGGCAAATCCGCGCTGGCGCTCGAGATCGCAGAGCGCTCGGGCGGCGTGATCGTGAATGCCGATGCGCTGCAGGTGTTTTCCGACTGGCGCGTCCTGACCGCGCGGCCTTCGATCGAGGAAGAAGCGCGCGCAGATCATCGGCTGTATGGCCATGTTCCCGGCACACATCCCTATTCGGTGGGCGAATGGCTGCGCGAGGTCTCGGCGCTGATGGACGGCGGCGCGCGCCTGATCATCGTTGGCGGCACGGGGCTTTATTTCACCGCCCTGACGGAAGGTCTGGCCGAGATTCCCGCAACACCGCCTGAAATACGCGCGCTTGCCGATGCGCGGCGGCTGGCAGAGGGGCATGACGTTATGGCGGCAGAGCTTGATGCGGCCACCCGCGCCCGGCTTGACCTGATGAACCCGATGCGCGTGCAGCGCGCGTGGGAGGTGCAGCAAAGCACCGGACGGCCCATCAGCGCGTGGCAGGACGAGACGCCCGCGCCGCTTTTGCCGCTGGACCGGACCCATCCCCTTCTGCTTGATGCGCCGCGCGACTGGCTGAACGCGCGCATCGCGCGTCGCTTCGATCTGATGCTGGATGGCGGGGCACTGAACGAGGCGCGCGCGAACCTGCCTACATGGGATCCGGCCCAGCCATCGGCGAAAGCGATCGGCGCGAAAGAGATCATGATGCATCTTGCGGGCGACCTGTCGCGCGAAGGTCTCAGTGAGGCCGGGAAAATCGCGACACGTCAATTTGCCAAGAGACAACGTAGCTGGTTTCGATCCAAGATGCGGGCATGGGAGGCGATTCCGCCACCCCAAGTCTAGGACTTTTTCCACAATCCGCTGTGGATAATGTTCAGAAAAACACCCAAGGATAGCACTTTAGCAACATCATGCCGAAAGACCTGCGACAGACCGAAGATACCTTGGCTCAAGACCAGGCACGCCGCTTCAGGGTGATTCCCCTGCCCCGGCTGGCCTTTGGCGGGCGCTGGCGAACCGAGGCGATGCGCAGTTATCAGCAGCCGGTTTTGCTTTGGTTCACGCGCGGTCAGGGCCGGATCATCGTATCCGGCGTGACGCGCGGATATGGCCCCCATCACGCGTTCTTCATGCCGTCCGGCACCATGCACGGCTTTGAAATGTCGGGGCAGGTGTTTGGCACCGCCGTCTATTTTCCCACCGATACCAACCTCGCCCTGCCGCAAGAGCCGGTGCATTTCAAATTCCGCGAGTCCCAGACACAAGGAGAGTTGACGCAGCTTATCGACACCCTGTCGCGAGAGCTTGAAAACGACGCGCCTGCCAAGGATCGGGCCCTGTTTCACCATGGCGGGCTGCTGTCGGTCTGGCTGGAACGCGAGCTTTACAAGATCCGCGACGCCGAGATGGAAACCGATGCCTCGCGCCGTCTTGCCAGCGCCTATGCCGCCCTCGTGGAACAGAAATTCAAGTCCGGGCGCACGATCCACGACTATGCCGCCGATCTGGGCGTGACCCCGACGCATCTATCGCGGGCCTGCAATGCTGCTTGCGGGCGGCCCGCGTCCGCAATCCTCGCCGATCGGGTCCATTACGAGGCGCGCCTTATGCTCGCCGAGACGCAAAAGCCGGTAAAGGACATCGCGTCGGCGCTTGGCTTTACCTCGGCGGCCTATTTCACCCGAGCCTTCCAAAAATACACCGGGCAAACCCCATCTGCCTTCCGCCAGCACGGATAATTCATCAAATTTCGTGAATTACCCGTATGAGCGTTTGTATCGATGTCGTTTTTCTTTTAGCTCTATGTCGCATTCGTTACATGGCGCGCCGCAATCTGTCGTTGACGAAGCGGGTGCTGCCATGTGGACTGAAGCGGGATGGTTTCATGGGGAGAGAATCCTTGCGCATTACGCAAGCTGCACCGCTCTGCCCATGGCGAACACCAAGATAAAACGATGAAGAATAAATGATGACAGGGAGACCATCATGACGACTGAAACCAACCACGGCGCGGGGATTCACCCCGCGGCCCACATGCACGCTGAAGAAGTGCGCGAGGGCCTGCTGAGCCGCCGTGAATTTCTGACCCGTGCGACCGCACTTGGCGTATCGGCCACCGCCGCATACGGCCTGATTGGTCTTGATGCACCGGCGAATGCCGCGGCCCATGCGACCCCGCAAGAGGGTGGCACCCTGCGCGTTCAGCAGGAAGTACGCGCACTGAAGGACACCCGGTCCTATGACTGGTCGCAGATCGCGAATGTCACACGCGGCACGCTGGAATACCTTGTTGAATACAACAACGACGGTACCTTCCGCGGCATGCTTCTTGAAGGCTGGGACGTCAACGAAGACGCGACCGTCTACACGCTGAACGTCCGTCCGGGCGTCACCTGGAACAATGGCGATGAATTCACCGCCGACGACGTGGCGCGCAACATCGCGCGCTGGTGTGAAAAGGACGTCGAGGGCAACTCGATGGCCGGCCGTTTCGCGACGCTGATCGACCCCGAGACCAATGTCGCCATCGAAGGCGCGATCGAGGTTGTCGACCCGATGACCGTGCGGCTGAACCTGCCCGCGCCCGATATCTCGCTGATCCCCGGCATGGCCGACTACCCGGCGGCCATCGTGCATTCGTCCTACGATCCGGCGGATGCGGCGAATTCCATCGGCACCGGTCCCTACCTGATCGAAGAGGTCGAGGTCGGCGTGAAAGCGGCCCTGGTGCGCAATCCCGATCACACCTGGTGGGGCACCGAGGTTTATGGCGGTCCGTATCTCGACCGGATCGAGTATATCGACTACGGCACCGACCCGGCAGCCTGGCTCGCCGCGCTGGAATCCGAAGAAGTCGACATGCTCTATGAATCGGTCGGTGAATTCATCGACGTGATGGACGGTCTCGGTTTCGAGAAGTCCGAAGTCGTCACCGCTGCGACCATCGTGATCCGCCCGAACCAGGTTGCCGAAGTCAACGGCACCACGCCCTACGCGGACAAGCGCGTCCGCCAGGCGCTGGCAATGGCCGTCGACAACTCGGTCCTGCTGGAACTGGGCTATGGCAACCGGGGCGAAGTCGCCGCGAACCACCATTGTTCGCCCGTCCACCCCGAATACGTCGATGTCGGCGCGTCCAAGTACGACCCGGCAGCGGCCAAGACACTCATGGAAGAAGCCGGCATGGCCGATTTCGAGCATGAAGTCATTTCGATCGACGATGACTGGCGCCGCAACACCACCGCAGCCGTGGTCGCCCAGCTGAACGATGCCGGGATCCCTGCCCGCCACACCGTTCTTCCGGGCAACACGTTCTGGAACGACTGGGTCAAGTATCCCTTCTCGTCCACCAACTGGAACCACCGCCCGCTTGGCGTCCAGATCTGGGCGCTCGCCTATCGCTCGGGCGAGGCGTGGAACGAATTCGGCTGGGCGAACGAAGAGTTCGACACCCTTCTCGCCGAAGCCCTGTCCATCGCGGACGCGGGCAAGCGCGCGGAAATCGCCGAGAGAATGGAACGCCTGATCCAGGAAGAAGGCGTGACGACGCAGCCCTACTGGCGCTCGCTTTATCGTCACATGCGTTCGGGCCTCGTGGGCACCGATATGCACATCACCTTCGAGCATCACCACTACAAGTGGGGCCTTGCGGCCTGATCGCTTGACTTGACGACGGGGCCGCGCCGCATTGGCGCGGCCTTCTTTTACGGGCAGGTGTCGCGCACGGGAATCCTGGCGCTGAGATCGCCCCAAGAATGAACGAATTCCGGGGGATACATGGCGATATTCATTCTCAGACGGGTCTGGGTGATGCTGCTGACAGCGCTCTGCCTGACCTTTGTCGTGTTCTTCCTGACGAACCTTTATCCGAACCTCGAAAAGCTTGCGAAGACGCAAGGCAACATGCGGATGACCGACGAACAGGTCGAAAGCTGGCTTGCGCTGCGCGGCTATGACCAGCCTGTCATCGTGAAATATGGCCAGTGGCTTGGCGTCGTGCCCGCGTTTCAGGGCGAAGACAGCTCTGGCAACCTTGTCGGCAAATGCGTCGAGCCGGGCATGACCGCCGAAGACGTCCCAAGCTTCTGCGGCGTGCTGCAGGGCGATTGGGGGATGTCATCCGTCTTCAAGGATTCCGTTTGGGACATCGTGATGACGCGGCTGGGCCTGACCGGCAAGCTGATGTTTTGGGTGATGATGCTGATGGTCCCCGGCGCGCTGCTCATCGGCGTTCTGGCGGGGATGCGCGAAGGGTCCAAGACCGACCGCTCGCTGTCGTCCGTGTCGATCCTGACCACTGCCACTCCGGAATATGTCTCGGGCGTCATCTTCATCGCGGTCTTCGCGTCAAGCACCGTGGGCCTGAAATGGTTCAAGGGCACCGCGACGAGCGCCATGGACAACGCCAATTTCGAGAACTTCTTTCTGCCGGTCCTCACCATCGCGCTTTATGGCATGGGCTATATCGCCCGAATGACGCGCGCCTCGATGGCCGAAGTCATGACGGCACAATACATCCGCACCGCGCGCCTCAAAGGTGTCAGCTTCGGCAATATCGTCCTGAAGCACGCGCTGCGAAACGCGCTGATCGCGCCCTTCACGGTCATCATGCTGCAGTTCCCATGGCTTTTGAACGGTGTCGTCATCGTCGAGACGCTCTTCAACTATAAGGGCTTCGGCTGGACGCTGGTGCAGGCCGCTGGCAATAACGACATCGAGCTTCTTCTTGGCGTGTCGGTCGTGTCGGTCTTTGTCGTGCTGATCACGCAGCTGATTTCCGACATCGGCTATGTCTACCTCAATCCCCGTATCCGGATCGCGTAAGGAAGATTACAATGGACAGCCTTTCCTGGCCCGAGATTATCGGCATCATCCTTGCCCGCTTCTGGATCGTCTGGGCGCTGCTTGTCGCGCTTTTCGTTCTGTCGTTCACCTTCAAGCGGCGGCTTGGCCTGTATGGCAAGCTCTTCGACAGCCCCATCGGCATGATCGGCTTTGCGCTGGTGATGTTCTGGATTTTCACTGCCTTCTTCGGCAACTTCATCCAGACGCATGATGCGCTGGGGCAAATCTCGGCGATGAAGAACAAACCGCCGGGCTTTCCGGTGCCCCCAGAGGACGGCATCTACGGCTATTACCTTCTGGGCGGCGACAATCTGGGGCGCGATGTCTTCAGCCGCATGGTTGCGGGCGCCTGGATCGTGGTGCAGATCGCGCCCTTGGCGACGCTGTTTGCCTTCATGGTCGGCATCACGCTGGGCCTGCCTGCGGGCTATTACGGCGGGCGGCTGGACACGTTCCTGTCGTTCCTCGCCAACCTGATCCTCGCCTTCCCGGTGATCCTGCTGTTCTACCTGCTGGTCACGCCCGAAATCGTGGCGACGGGCATCCCGTCCTACATGGCGTCGGTGATGTTCCTGTTCCCGATCATCTTCCTGACGATCCTCGTCAATTCACGCTACCGCACCCAGCCGCGTATCAACGTCCCGGTGATCCTGGGCATCGTGGGCGTATTGGGCTGGCTCTACCTGTCGCTGATTTCCGAACCGTTCACGGCCATTTCGATCCTGCCCTCCGCGATCGACGGGATCACGGTGCCGGGCGGTATCCTCGTGGTGTTCGTGTCGGTGGTCTTCGTGAACTCGCCCACGGTCTTCAGGATCGTCCGGGGCCTTGCGCTTGATATCAAGACACGCGACTATGTCGCCGCAGCGCAAACACGCGGAGAGCGTCCATGGTACATCATGCTGTGGGAAATCCTGCCCAACGCGCGCGGCCCGTTGATCGTCGATTTCTGCCTGCGCGTCGGTTACACGACCATCCTTCTGGGCACGCTGGGCTTTTTCGGGCTCGGCCTGCCACCGGAAAGCCCGGACTGGGGCACCACGATCAATGACGGTCGGCGGCTTTTGTCGATCTACCTGCACCCAGCCATCGTGCCTGCACTGGCGCTCTTGTCGCTGGTCCTGGGCCTCAACCTTCTGGCGGACGGGCTGCGCGAGGAATCGCTTCGGGATTAAGTTCGTGGGGGCGCTGCCCCCACACCCCCGAGGTATTTGAAGAACCAAAGTAGAAATCGGAGATCGAAATGGAAAAGCGCGACTACGACGGTCCGATCCTCGAGATCGAGAACCTGTCCATTTCCTTCTTCACGCGCCTGCGGGAAATCCCGGCGGTCATGGATTTTTCCTGCACGGTCATGCCGGGCGAGGCGATGGGGCTTGTGGGCGAATCCGGCTGCGGCAAGTCCACCGTGGCCCTTGGGGTGATGCAGGATCTGGGCGTCAACGGGCGCATCGTGGGCGGGTCGATCAAGTTCAAGGGCCGCAATCTAAACGAAATGTCCGATGCCGAGTTGCGCGATATTCGCGGGTCCGAGATCGCGATGATCTATCAGGAACCCATGGCCTCGCTTAATCCTGCGATGCGCGTCGGGCGCCAACTGATGGAAGTGCCGATGATCCATGAAGGGATCGGCGAGAAAGAGGCCTGGCAACGCGCGCTCGAGGTTGTGTCGGACGTCAAACTGCCCGACCCCGAACGGATCCTGAAAGCCTATCCGCATCAGCTTTCGGGCGGCCAGCAGCAGCGCATCGTCATCGCCATGGCGCTGATGTCCAAACCGTCGCTTCTGATCCTGGATGAACCGACAACCGCCCTCGACGTGACGGTCGAGGCGGCGGTCGTCGATCTGGTGAAGGATCTCGGCACGAAATACGGCACCTCGATGCTGTTCATCAGCCACAACCTTGGCCTCGTGCTGGAGACGTGCAACCGGCTTTGCGTGATGTATTCGGGCGAAGCGGTCGAGACAGGTTCCATCAAGGAAGTCTTCGACAAGATGCGCCATCCCTATACGCAGGCGCTGTTCCGCTCGATCCCGCTGCCTGGGGCGGACAAGAACTCCAAGCCCCTGATCGCCATTCCGGGCAACTTCCCCCTGCCCCATGAGCGGCCAGAGGGCTGCAATTTTGGGCCACGCTGCGATTATTTCGAAGAGGGACGCTGCAATTCGGGCGAGATCCCGATGTACGATGTCGCCTCGTCCGAACGGCACGAGACGCGCTGCCTGCGGCATGAGGAGATCGACTGGACCAAGCTGCCGCTCGGCGGCGACATGACGAAGAAGACGGAACCCGGCGATGTCATCCTGAAGATGGATCAGCTGAAGAAATACTACGAGGTTTCGGCCAACGCCCTGTTCGGCAGCAGCGAGAAGAAGGTGGTCAAGGCCAACGAGGAACTCACCTTCGAGGCGCGCGAGGCGGAGACGCTGGCCATCGTCGGGGAATCGGGTTGCGGCAAGTCGACCTTCGCCAAGGTGCTGATGGGGCTGGAGACGGCGACCTCGGGGACCATCACGCTCGACAACAAGAATATCGAGGATATTCCCATCGAGCGGCGCGATACGAAGACGATCTCGGACGTGCAGATGGTCTTTCAGAACCCGTTCGACACGCTGAACCCCTCGATGACCGTGGGTCGGCAGATCATCCGGGCGCTCGATATCTTCAAGATCGGCAAGAACGACACCGAGCGACGCGAGCGGATGCTGCAGCTACTCGATCTCGTCAAGCTGCCCCGCGCCTTCGCCGACCGGATGCCCCGGCAGCTGTCGGGCGGGCAGAAGCAGCGCGTCGGCATTGCGCGGGCCTTTGCGGGCGGCGCGCGGATCGTCGTCGCGGATGAGCCTGTCTCGGCGCTCGATGTATCTGTTCAGGCCGCCGTCACGGACCTGTTGATGGAGATTCAGCGCGAACAAAAGACGACGCTTCTCTTCATCAGCCACGATCTGTCCATTGTGCGTTACCTGTCGGACCGGGTGATGGTGATGTATCTGGGCCATGTGGTCGAACTCGGGACGACCGAGCAGGTCTTTTCGCCGCCCTATCATCCCTATACCGAGGCGCTCTTGTCCGCCGTGCCCATTGCCGACACGCGGGTGAAGAAAAAACATATCGTGCTCGAGGGCGAGATCCCGTCGGCCATGAACCCGCCGCCTGGATGCCCCTTCCAGACGCGCTGCGGCTGGAAGACCGAAGTGCCCGGCAACAAGTGCGAGACGGACATGCCGCCCATCAAGACGATGAGCAACGGTCACCAGATCAAGTGCCATCTGACAGATGCGCAGCTTGACGCGATGGAGCCGGTGATCGAGATCGCCGCAGAATAGCGCAGCAAAAGGCCCACCTTGTGTGGGTGGGCCAATCGCGTGATTTTTCGTCGAAAAATCAGTGGTCTGCGTTGCCGCCTTAATCCGAATTTTCGGTCGGTGTCCGCAACTGAATTTGGTCGAGTTCCGCATCCACCTGCACCGCGAAGGCGGCCAGCATCGCCGCGTAGAAATCCTCGGTATCGGGCAGGATGAGGACGGCATCCGACGGGGCCGTCACCGATCCAAGCTCTGCGCGCAGGGAAATATCGGTATTTCCAAGGATCTCGCCCATCTGGTCATAGACCGCCGCGCTGCCTTGCATCGTGTTGAACTCGCCGGCGCTGCCCATCGCGGTCACACCGTCGAGGCCCACTTCGCTCAGGGTCACCTGGATGTCATAGCCATCCTCGGCAGAGCGCGCGGCCAGTGTTTCGGCCAAGAGGCGTTGCAGGTCGTCTTATAGGTCGGGCCAATAGACAAGCACGTCACCGCCTTCGAGCGCTGATACCTGGGCCGACACGGTGACATCACTCACCGCAAGCGGCGCCTGCGCGGCAAGAGGGGTTGCGATGAGGGCAGCGCCCGCAAGAAGAGCTGCCAGTTTCTTGTTGTTCATCCTGGTCATCACGGATCCTTTCCATGTTCCCGCCTCTGGTGTCTGCGATGCGATTGCACGGCAGCTTCGACGCGGTGTCGAGAAGGTAAGGCCAGTGATCGTTTTTAAGTTCCGAAGGGTTAGCTGCGCTCTGGCGATGATCCGCGCCCCATCGGGCGGGTTCCCGCCGAAACCGCGCAAAGACGTCAGGTTTTCATGAAGGAAGGGACGAAACCGGCGCGGATCAGCTGCCCCAGATCACGAGAACGTAATTCTCGGTTTCCTTGTAGGGCGGCACACCGCCGTGCTTTTCCACCGCGCCCGGCCCGGCATTATAAGCCGCCAGGGCCAGTCTCCACGATCCAAAGCGGTCATACATCATCTTCAGATACCGCGCGCCACCGTCGAGATTCTGCATCGGATCGGTGTGATCAACGCCAAGCCTTGCTGCCGTCGCGGGCATGAGTTGCGCAAGGCCAAAGGCGCCCTTGTGCGATTCCGCGCGGTCGTTCCAGCGCGATTCCTGATGGACAAGCTTGAGGAACAGATCCTCGGGCACGCCATATTTGCGCGCCGCCGCGCGGGCATGCGCGATATAGGGGCCGTTGTATTTGCCGGAATAGGGAGTGTTCTTGCCGGGCACCCGGTGCGTCGTCGGCTGCAGTTTCACGCTGGCTGCGTATTGCTGGGACGCGCGGCGATCGAGAACGCTGGTTTGCGATTTGAAGAGGGCCGTTCGATTCTTGCCCGAAAAATTCAGACCTTCGGCCATCGCCGGTCCGGTCAGCGCCACACTGAAAACGGCCAGAACGCCCCACACAACACGCATCGCACTATCGCCCCAAGTTCGTACTGAAATCCTTATACCCGATCTTCCGGCCAAGGCCAATCACCCGGCGGCCTCTCTGGCACGCGCGCTCTTCACCTTCGCCTCCGTCGCGATTACGGTTGTGTTAACCAGCTTCGGGTGAAACTTCCCGGGCAAGATGGAATCGACAGGAGGGCAGTATGGCCGGGTCCGTGAACAAGGTGATCCTTATTGGCAATCTCGGGCGCGATCCCGAGGTGCGCACGTTCCAGAATGGCGGCAAGGTGTGCAACCTGCGCATCGCCACATCCGAGAACTGGAAAGACCGCAATACCGGAGAACGCCGCGAGCGGACGGAATGGCATTCGGTCGCGATTTTCAACGAGAACCTTGCGCGGCTAGCAGAGCAGTATCTGCGCAAGGGCTCGAAGGTCTATATCGAGGGCAAGCTGGAAACGCGCAAATGGCAGGACCAGTCCGGACAGGACCGCTATTCGACCGAGGTTGTGTTGCGCCCCTTCGCGGGTGAGATGACCTTCCTAGACGGGCGCGACGGCGCATCGGGCGGTGGCAACCAAGGCGGTGGCGGCTACCCCGACGATCGCGGCGGATATGACAGCGGCGGCGACAGCTATGGCGGTGGCAGCCAAGGCGGCGGTGGCAGCAAAGGTGGCTACGGCGGCCCGACCCCCGCAGGCGATATCGACGACGAGATCCCGTTCTGAGCCGCATGTTTCCCAACTTTTCCAAGGTGCTGGGCGAGCGCCTGATGACCTATTGCGCGATCGACAGCCAAAGCGACGCGCAGTCGGCCAGCCAGCCCAGCACGGCGATTCAGCTTGATGTCCAGCGCCATCTGCAGGCGGAACTGACCCGCATCGGCGCCTCTGACGTGACGCTGACCGAGTATGGCGCGCTTCTGGCAACTGTGCCCGGCACCGATCCCGGCAAGCCCACCATCGGCTTTTGCGCCCATGTCGACACCGCGCCGCAGTTCAACGCGGCGGGCGTGAAACCGCGACTGCATCCGAACTGGGACGGCAGCGCGATCACCTTTCCCGATGCACCGGAACTTGTGCTGGACGCGGACCGCGCGCCCTATCTCAAGGGTAAGACGGGCGAGGATATCGTAACCGCTTCGGGCGCGACGCTTCTCGGGGCGGACGACAAGGCGGGCGTTGCGATCATCATGACGCTGGCCGAATATCTGCTGACGACGCCCGGCCTGTCCCACGGCCCGGTCCGCATCGCCTTTACCCCGGACGAAGAAATCGGGCGCGGCGTCGACCCGCGCCTGCCCAAGGATTTCGCGGTGGATTTCGCCTACACGCTCGACGGTGCGAAGGCAGGCGAGATCGAATACGAAAGCTTCTCCGCCGATGGCGCTACGGTCACAATCACCGGCGTTTCGGCGCATCCCGGCTATGCCAAGGGCAAGCTGGTGAACGCCACGCATCTGGCCGCCAAGCTGATTTCCGCTCTTGATGTGGAGGGCGAGACGCCCGAGACCACAGACGGTCGCGAGGGGTTCATTTTCTGCGGCGATATCGAGGGAAGCGCGGCCGAGATGACCCTACGCCTCATCCTGCGCGATTTCGAAATGGACGGGCTGGAAGCAAAGGGCGCGCATCTGACGGCCCTCTGCCAACAGATCGAGGCGGACCACCCCGGCGCGCGCGTGACTTGTGAGATCGTCAAGCAGTACCGGAACATGCGTTATTGGCTGGAGAACGACATGACGCCCGTCGATCTGGCACGCGGCGCGGTGGAAGAAGAAGGACTGACGCCCAAGTCGGTCCCGATCCGCGGCGGCACCGATGGGTCCAGATTCACCGAGCTAGGCGTGCCCTGTCCGAACCTCTTCACTGGCATGCAGGACATCCATGGGCCGCTTGAATGGATTTCGCTTCAGGATATGGAAAAAGCGGTGCGCGTCTGTGCAAGGCTCGTCGCGCGGGCCTGAGGCAATCAGGCGCCGCGCGGGACATGTTCCGTTCCTAAGTCCAAGAGTTGCGGGCCTTACCGCGCCGCGAGTGCATCCGACAAGACACCGCGCACAAGGTCTGGCGGAACGTCGGACGTCACGAACGCCTCGCCAATTCCCCGCGCCAAGATGAAACGCAGCTTGCCGTCCAGCACCTTCTTGTCCTGCGCCATCAGCGCCAGGAGGCCATCGGCATCCGGCAAAGCGCCCCGAATGTCCGCCAGATCGGCCTTCATCCCCATCTCGGCCAGATGTGCCCGCACCCGGCTTGGCGTTTCCTGCGCACAAAGCCCCATGCGCGCCGATGTCTCGAAGGCAAGCGCGCAACCGATCGCGACCCCCTCGCCATGAAGGAGCCGGTCCGAATAACCCGTCGCCGCCTCCAGCGCGTGGCAGAACGTGTGGCCTAGGTTCAGAAGCGCGCGATCACCCTCTTCGGTTTCATCCCGCGCCACGATCTCGGCCTTCATCTCGACCGAACGGCGCACGGCATATTGGCGCGCCGCTGCATCACCATCCCGCATCGACGGCCCGTTCACCTCCAGCCAGTCGAAGAACGCCGCATCGCCAAGAAGCCCGTATTTCACGACCTCGCCATATCCCGCGATGAAATCGCGCGGCGGCAAGGTTGCAAGGATATCGGTGTCCGCCAGCACCAGCGCAGGCTGGTGAAACGCGCCGATCAGGTTCTTGCCGTGGGATGAATTGATCGCCGTCTTGCCACCGACAGAACTGTCGACCTGCGCCAGAAGGCTGGTGGGGATCTGCACGAACCGCACGCCGCGCCGAAGGACCGCCGCGGCAAAGCCCGCCAGATCGCCGATCACGCCGCCGCCAAGCGCGATGACCACGTCGCGCCGCTCGATCTTTTCGCCGATCAGCCAGTCGACGCTGCGCGAGAATTCCGGCCAGCCCTTCGTCGCCTCACCCGGCGGCAGGGCCAGCGCCGTGCTGTCGATCCCGGCCTCCGACAGCGTATCCTGCAGCGGCGCAAGATGGATCGCGGCGACATTCTCATCAGTCAGGATCGCCACGCGCGGGCGGGCCAGTAGCGGCGCGATCTCTGCGCTCGCCTGCCCCAGAAGACTCGGGCCGATGCGCACGTCATAGCTGCGCGCGCCCAAGGATACGCGAACGGTGTCTAAGGTCATTCCATCGCCTCCAATACATCCGGGCGGGTCAGAAGCGCCTCGATCACCCGCGCAGCCATGTCGTCGATGGAATAGCCCGCGCTGGCATCGACGACCAGATCGGCCTTGGCGTAATGGGGCCGCCTGTCGCGGTCGAGTTGTTGGAGCGTCGCGCGCGGATTTGCAGTGCGCAAGAGCGGCCGCGTCGTCTTGTGCCGCACACGCGCCCAGAGAAGATCGACATCCGCCCGCAGCCAGACCGCCACGCCCTCGGCCTTGATCCGCGCACGGTTCGCCTCGGCCAGCCAGGCGCCACCACCCGTCGAAAGGATGCCGGGACGCTCCGAGAGCAGCCGCGCGATGACCTGCGATTCCTTTTGGCGAAAGAAAGCCTCTCCATCGCGCGAAAAAATTTCTGCCACGGTCATATTCGCCGCGGCCTCGATTTCGGCGTCGGAATCGAGAAACGGC
This sequence comes from uncultured Paracoccaceae bacterium, assembly GCA_965662745.1. Taxonomy (GTDB): domain Bacteria; phylum Pseudomonadota; class Alphaproteobacteria; order Rhodobacterales; family Rhodobacteraceae; genus Anianibacter. Next base: position 45,002 of record CBFIJK010000014.1, on the reverse strand, counting down.
GCGCCCAGATGGCGCGCAAGTGCCGTGCCGATGGCGGTTTTTCCCGATCCCATCATGCCGACGAGCACAACCGTCTTTTTCAACCTGTACCGCACCCGGCGGTCCCTCGCGCAAAAAATCTCGTCCGCCTCAATGGCCTGTTGCCGCGCGAAATGCCATATATAAATGCGCCGAACGGCCCGCGCAGACGTGGCCGAAATATGGAGTGGCAGCAGGCATGTTTCGATGGCTTTTCCGTTTGATCCTTTTGCTGATCCTCGTCGGCGGAATCGGGCTTGTGGGCTATGCCTACCTCGGCGATCTGGCGCCGGATCAAAGTGACGTGTCGCAGCCGGTGATGCTGAATGCGGACTAGGGGCGCGATCTGTCTTGCGGTGATGGGCCTCGCGGTCGCGGCCCTGCCCGGTTCTGCACAAGAGCGCCCGCTCTCGGTGATCGACTGGCTGTCTGACAGCCTGTCAGAACCGCCCAGCGTACAGCCCGCGCCCCCGCCGACAACGGGCAGCGCGCCTGTCGATCCGATTTCAGTCACCGCTCTTGATGAGACAGAGGCGGCCGCCGTGGGTCTTTTGCCCGCCACACGCGCAGGACTGCCCGCCGATCTGTGGGCCGCAAGCACCCCGACCGAGATCGCCATGCGGCTGGCCGATCTGCCCACGGGCCTCACCCCGGCGCTGCAGGACCTGTTGTTCACGCTTCTTTTGGCAGAGCTTGATCCGCCCACGGCCGGCGATCCCGCTGACGTGCTATTTCTCGCGCGGATCGACACGCTCTTGCGCTTTGGCGCGCTCGACGATGCGCGCGCGCTGATCGAGCGGGCGGGCCGCATGACGCCCGACATCTTCAGGCGCTATTTCGACGTCTCGCTCTTGACGGGCGAGGCACGGCAGGCCTGCGCGGATCTGACCGCCGATCCCAACCTCGCGCCCAGCTTTCCTGCACGCGTTTTCTGCCTTGCGCGCGAGGGGCAATGGGACACCGCTGCGCTGACGCTGGGCACGGGCGAAGCCATCGGCGTGATCGAGCCGGCAGAGGCCGATCTTCTGCACCGCTTCCTCGATCCCGCGATGGCCGAGGACAGCGCGCTTCCCACACCGCCGCGCCAGCCGACACCGCTTGAGATGCGCCTGTATGAGGCGATTGGCGAGGCGATCCAGACGACCACCATGCCGCTTGCCTTTGCCCATGCCGATCTCAGCGACCAGACCGGCTGGCGCGCACAGCTTGAAGCGGCAGAGCGTCTTGCGCAGGCCGGTTCGATGGACGCCAATCGCCTTTTGGGGCTATATACCGAGAACAAACCTGCCGCCTCGGGCGGGGTCTGGGACCGGGCGGCGGCGATGCAAGCGCTCGACGCGGCGCTGGCGTCGGGCGATGCCGATGCCGTCGCCGAGGCGCTACCGGACGCCGTGCTGCGCATGGAAGAGGCCGGGCTTATCATGATCCCCGCCGCGCTTTATGCCGAGCGCCTTGCGCCCTTGACGCTGACCGGCGCTGCCGCCGATCATGCCTTGCGCCTTCGGTTCCTGAGTGATCGCTACGAGGTGGCGGCGCAAACGGACCGCGCCCGGCAGACACTACCCGTTCTCAGCGCCATCGCGCGCGGCGCGCCTAATGAGGCCACGGGCGGATCGGCGATCGAACAGACGCTTCTCGATGCGTTCCGCGCCAGTGGCATCCCCGAGCGTTACCGCGCGGATATGGACGCGGGCGCGCTTGGCGCTGCGATCCTTGCCGCCATGGGGCATTTCGAACGCGGCGCGGCGGGCGAGTTGGACGATCTGTCGGACGCGGTTGCGTTTTTTCGGGCAGTGGGCTTGCAGGACACAGCGCGGCGGGCGTCGATCCAGGCGCTTCTGGCCACCGAATGAGCATGGGCGCGCGCTGGATTTCCGGGTTCATCGACGCGCAAGCGGCAGAGCTTGACGCGGCGCCGAACACGCAGGCCGCCTATGCCCGCGATCTGGCGGATTTCAACGGCTGGTTGGCGGGCAAGGGGCTTGGGCTCGACACGGCAGACCAAGGGCATATCGAGGCCTATCTCGTCCATTGTGACGCGCAAGGATTGGCCCGCGCCACCCGCGCCCGTCGGCTGTCTTCGATCAAGCAGCTTTACCGTTTCGCCTTCGAGGAAGGCCTGCGCGCCGAGAACCCTGCCCTGCGCATCAAGGGGCCGGGCCGCGACAAGCGCCTGCCGAAGACTTTGTCCGTGGAAGAGGTCGACCGCTTGATCCGCGCCGCGCGTGATCAGGGACGCACAGCCGCCGACCGTCTGCGCAACACCTGCCTGATGGAACTGCTCTATGCCACCGGGATGCGTGTGTCGGAACTCGTGTCCCTGCCAGCTTCGGCCGCGCGGGGCGATCCGCGTATGCTGCTTGTGCGCGGCAAGGGCGGCAAGGAACGCATGGTGCCTTTGTCCGAAGCCGCCCGCGACGCGCTGGCCGATTGGCTGGCAGAGCGGGACCGCAGCGATGCCGCGCGCGCGGCAGATGGGGGCAAACCCTCGCCCTTCCTCTTCCCGTCGCCGTCCAAGGCCGGGCACCTGACGCGGCATCGGTTCTACATGCTCATCAAGGAGATCGCAGTCGCGGGCTGTGTCAGCCCGTCCAAGGTCACGCCGCATACCCTGCGCCATGCCTTCGCGACGCATCTTCTGGAAAACGGAGCGGATCTGCGCGCGATCCAGACGCTTCTGGGCCATGCGGATGTGGCGACGACCGAGATTTACACCCATGTGCTGGAGGCGCGTTTGCGGGCGCTGGTGATGGATCATCATCCGCTGGCGAAGGACGTTTAGAACGCGCAACGACACGCCGGTTGGCAATCGGCTCACGTCCGGTCCTAACGTCCCTTGAAGATCGACCCGAAGATCCCGCGCACGATGCGGCGGCCCGTCGTCCCCTTCAGCTCTTTCACCACCACCGAGGTCAGCGCCTCGGTAAAGCTTTCGTCCTTCTTCGACCGGCGGCTGCGCGGGGCGTTATAGGTGTCGGCCTCGCGGCTGTTCTTGCCACCGTAGCGGCGCCCGGACTTAAACTCGCGATCTTCCTCTTCGCGCTGCTCTTCCGCGCGCGCGGCCTGGTCGGCTTCGGCCGCGGCGGTCTCTGCGCGTTTCAGCAGGATCTCGTAGGCGCTCTCGCGGTCAAGCCGGTCTTCGTATTTCCCGGCCACGGGGGAGGCCTTGATCACCTCGGCGCGCACAGCCGATGAGATCGGCCCAAGCTGCGACGAGGGCGGGCGGATCAGCGTGCGCTCGGCGATACCGGGCATCCCCTTTTCGATCAGCATAGAAGTCACCGCCTCGCCCACGCCGACCTCGCGGATCGCCTCTTCGATGTCGAAGCGCGGGTTTTCGCGGTAGGTTTCCGCCGCCAGGCGCAGCGCCTTGCGGTCGCGCGCGGTAAAGGCGCGGAGCGCGTGCTGCACCCGGTTGCCGAGCTGGCCAAGAATATCGGCGGGCACGTCATCTGGATTCTGGGTTATGAAGAAGACGCCCACGCCCTTCGACCGGATCAGCCGCGCGACCTGTTCGACCTTGTCGAGCAAGGCCTTGGGCGCGTCGTCAAAGAGAAGATGCGCCTCGTCGAAGAAGAACACGAGCCGGGGTTTGTCGGGATCGCCGACCTCTGGCAGTTCCTCGAACAGCTCTGACAAGAGCCACAACAGGAAAGTCGCATAAAGGCGCGGGTTCGACATCAGCTTGTCCGCGGCGAGGATGTTGATCCGCCCGCGCCCGTCGGGATCGGTGCGCATGAGGTCGAAGAGATCAAGCGCAGGTTCCCCGAAGAGCTGCGCACCGCCCTGATTTTCCAGGACCAAGAGCTGGCGCTGGATCGCCCCGATCGAGGCGTTCGAGATATGGCCATAGCGTAGCGACAGGTCCGGGGCATTCTCGCCCACAAAGACGAGCAGCGCGCGCAGATCGTTGAGATCGAGAAGCGGCAGGCCTTCCTCATCCGCCATGCGGAAGGCGATGTTGATGACGCCCTCCTGCGCCTCGCTCAACTCCAATAGGCGCGAGATCAGCAGCGGGCCCATTTCGGCAACCGTGGTGCGGACGGGGTGGCCCTGCTCGCCGAAGAGATCCCAGAAGGTGACCGGAAAGGCGCCGTAGGTGTAGTCGTCAAAGCCGATCTTGGCGGCGCGCGACATGAACGCCTCGTGCAGCTTGAAATCGTCACGCCCGGCGGCGGCCAGCCCCGACAGATCGCCCTTCACATCCGACAGGACCACCGGAACCCCTGCGGCCGACAGTCCTTCGGCGAGGATTTGCAGCGTCACGGTCTTGCCCGTGCCGGTCGCGCCCGCAATCAGGCCATGGCGGTTGGCGTATTTGAGCAAAAGCTCTTGCCGCTCGGCATAGCCTTCGCCGCCGCCCCCAAGGAAAACGCTGTCGCCCATCTGAAATCCGCCCGCTCAAAAATCCAAGCGTCACAATACAGTCTTAACCAGTTCGTGCCAGACTGTGTGTGTCTCTTTGCGGCGGATGCGGCATTTGGGGCAACCTCCCTGTCTGACTGGCCGCGGCCTGTGCGTCGCGGCCCTTTTTTGGCGCCCGGATTGCGCCTTATATCCTTGTGAACAAGGCCTTTCGGATAGCGCCGCGCCCTGTGGATATTCCCTGTTGACGGTTTCGATTTATCGCAATAGCGTTTGGCTCATAAAAGACGTCGGCCAGTCCGGCAGGGAGAACAAAGTTTCGGAAAAGGGCCCATCGGGCCCTTTTCTTTTTGGCCCCGAGGCAGGCCGCGCAACGCCGGAAAGTCTGCGATTTGACCTGACAGCGGCCTTAACCCGTGCTACGTCCTTTGGCCGACGATTGGTGCAATTCCGAGGACCCCCATGACGAACCTTTTCAAACCGGCGTCTCTTGCGCTTCTGATCGCGCTGGCTGGCCCCGCGATCGCGCAGGACACGACCGAAGCCCCCGCAGCAGACGCAACCTCTTCCCCCAACGAAGATCCTTCCGATCCGCTAGCCCTGTCCATGGGCGAGGATGGCGCGGAACTGGGCGAGGTCTACGTTCTCGAAACCTTTGACGACTGGGAAATGCGCTGCGTGCGCACCGAGGCGGAAAACGATCCGTGCCAACTGTACCAGCTCCTTGATGACGGCCAAGGCAATGCCGTGGCTGAGTTCAACATGTTCGTGCTGCCCGAGGGCAACGAGGCCCTGGCTGGTGCGACCATCGTGACACCGCTGGAAACGCTTCTGACTGCACAGCTGTCGCTGGCCGTCGATAGCGGCCAGGCGCGACGCTACCCGTTCAGCTGGTGCGCGCAGATCGGATGCTTCTCGCGCGTGGGCTTCACGCAGGCGGAAGTCGACCAGTTCAAGGCCGGCAGCGCGGCGACCGTGTCCATCGTTCCGGTGAACGCGCCCGATCAGCGGGTGAATATCACCATCTCACTTCTTGGGTTCACGGCGGCCTTTGATGCGCTGGCCGAGCGCCCGGCGCCGGTTCTGCCGCAGCAGCCCGCAGCTGCCGCCAGCGAATAACCAAGCGCTGGACTTGAGCAAGAAAGGGCCGCCCTGATTTCGGGGCGGCCTTTTTTCGTCAAGAAGACGCGGGCACTGTTAGACTTTGCGCAGTGCCAAAACCGCGTTAAGCCCGCCGAAGGCGAATGCGTTCGACAGCACGACGTCGACATCAGCGTCACGCGCCTCGTTCGGTACGACGTCGAGCGCGCATTCGGGGTCAGGTTCGTCGTAATTGATCGTGGGCGCGATCACGCCCTCTTTCAGCGCCATGATGCAGGCCAAAAGCTCGACCGCGCCGGTGCCGCCGATGAGATGGCCGTGCATGGACTTGGTGGACGAGATCATCAGCCTGTCCGCGTCATGGCCGAAGACCTGCGCGACGGCGGCGCATTCGGTCTTGTCGTTGGCCGCTGTGCCCGTGCCGTGGGCGTTGATATAGCCCACCTCATCGGTGCCGATCTTGGCATCGCGCAGCGCGCCTTCGATGGCGCGGGCCGCGCCCTGGGCCGAGGGCATGACGATATCGGCGGCATCCGAAGTCATGGCGAACCCCACGACTTCGGCCAGAATCTCGGCGCCGCGGGCCTTGGCGTGTTCGTATTCCTCGAAGACGAAGACCGCCGCGCCCTCACCCTGGACCATACCGTTGCGATTGGCCGAGAACGGGCGGCAGGCGTCTTTCGACATTACCCGCAAGCCTTCCCACGCTTTCACGCCGCCAAAGCAGATCATCGATTCAGACCCGCCCGTCACCATCGCCCGCGTCGCGCCGCATCGCACCAGCTGGAAGGCCTGGCCCATCGCGTGGTTGGACGAGGCGCAGGCGGTGGCGACCGTGAAGGACGGGCCTTTTAGGTCATAGGTCATCGAGACATGGCTCGCCGCCGCATTGTTCATCAGCTTCGGGACGACGAAGGGGTGAACGCGGTTCTTGCCCTCTTCATAGACCGTGCGGTAATTTTCATCCCAGGTGTTCACGCCGCCGCCTGCGGTGCCAAGCACGACGCCTGCTTCGGTCGAAAGGCTGCCCTCGAACTTGATACCGGATTGGGTTATCGCCTCGCGTGCGGCGATCAGGGTGAACTGGGTGAACCGGTCATAAAGCGCGATCTGCTGCCGATTGAACTCTGCTTCGGGATCATAGTCCCGAACTTGTCCGCCGATCTGGATCGACAGGCGGTCCACGTCGCGGATATCAAGCGGGCCGATCCCGCATACGCCCGCCTGCATCGCCGCATAGGTATCACCTACGGAATGGCCGAGCGCATTGATCGTGCCTGCGCCCGTAATGACGACGCGCTTCATTCCTTTTGATCTTCCACCAGCTTTTCCACCGCCGCCACGATCGAAGCCACCGACGAAATGTCGAAATCGCTGTCGGTCGGGTCGTTGGCGTTGAACGGAACCTGGATATCGAAGGCTTCTTCGATCGCAAAAATGGATTCCACGAGACCAAGGCTGTCGATGCCAAGATCCTCCAGTGTCTGGTCCATCTTCACATCGCCCGGCTCCAGCACGGCCTGTTCGGCGATGATTTCGATCACCTTGTCTTTCACGGACATGGTCATGTCACCCTCCCGCACGCTGTTCGAACCTGCTTCTAGTCAGTCTCAGCGGCAGAGGAAACCGGTTTCTCGGGCAGAGGCCACGATGACCCCTGCCCGTCCGTCTGCCTAGCTTGCGGCAGAGCCGATGCGCACGCCTTCGCGCACCAGAGCATCGAAGATGCGTGCGTCGCGGCCATAGACGTCATCGCGGTAGGTGATCTGCCCGGTCGCCGAGGTATAGGCGGTCCGGTAGACCAGATGCACCGGGATCGGCTGCTCCAGCGGCACCTGGGTGTTCTCACCCGAATTCAGGATGCGCTGGAAATATCCGACCGGATCGTCTTCCTGACGCGCAAGAAGCGCATAGGCGAAATCGAAGGGGTCATTGAGGCGGATGCAGCCATGGCTGAACGTGCGAACTTCACGCGAGAACAACGATTTGGCGGGGGTGTCGTGCAGATAGATATTGTGACGGTTCGGGAACATGAACTTCACCAGACCCAGCGCGTTGCCACGGCTGGGCGGCTGGCGCAGGTTGAACGGGAAGCTGCGCGGGCTGTAGGCGCCCCAGTTCACTGCACCGCGCGGCACGACATTGCCGCGACCGTCGACCAGTTGCAGGTGACCCGCACCGGCGCCGCCCGAGGCGATCATGCCCGGCAGATATTCATTGCGCGCGATGGAATTGGGGACGTTCCAGTACGGATTGATCTCCATGTATTCCATGGTGTCGGAGAACTCGACGGTGCGCTGATCGGACACGTTCGATCCGATGACCGAGCGGGTCTCGAAGGTGATCTTGTCGTTGTCGATGATCCGCGCCTTGAAGTCGGTGAGGTTCACCCAGACATGGCGCTCGCCGCGGCCTTCTTCGAAATTCAGCCAGCGTTCGCGTTCCATGGCGACAACGATAGAGGGCAGGCGATCCTCGATATCGCGGTTGATCTCGCGCATGGTCGATCCGCCCGCGACACCGTCGGCTTCCAGCGCCATGGCGATCTGGAATTCCTGTACGGCCTTCTGCAGCGCGCTGTCATAGACGCTGGAGGCTGTACGCTCCATGAAGCCCATGGCGATAAGACGGTTGCGCAGTGCGATCACGGCCTGGCCGGACTGGCCCGGCTGCAGCGCGTTGGCGGGAACCTTGGGACCCCAGCCACCCTGCGCCATCTTGCGCTCGAGCTCGATCTTTGCGCGCATCAGGCGGGCGTATTCCTGGGATTTCGGGGGCAGCGACCGCAGGACCGACGTCGGGTCCTGTTCGGACATGCGGCGCAGGATTTCTTTGCCATCGCGCAAGGGAACCTCGCGCTTGATACCCGAATCGACGTCCTCGGGCTGTAGAATGCCGGTCTGCACATCGCGTGCGTAGGTCAGGAAGAGACGCGAAAGTTCCACCTCGGCCCGGCCCAGATCGCGGGCGGTGCGGATATCGCCAAGCATCTGCGACAGCGCGGTCATGTCGTAATGGGCGGCGGGCAGAGCATGTTCCGGCGCCCGTGCCAGTGCAGCCATCAGGGCGTTGCGGCGATTGGCGGCGGCCTCGTCGGTGCCGGTCCAGATGCCTTCATAGCCGTTTTCGCGATAAAACGCGGCAATCTCGCGGTCGTCATGGGCCGTTTCGGCCACCGCCTGCATGAACGGTGTGATCTCGGCCTGCGCCGCTGCGGGCGTTGGCGCGAAGGCCACTCCGCCAGCCAGAACGAGGGCAAGCGCGGTCTGGGACAGCACGCGGGAAAGGCGGAAACGGTTCGGCATGGCGGGGACACTCCTTGAAAGGTGCTCTGTAAAATCTTGCTACTGGCAGGATAACGCCAAGCGCGTCAGTGAGATCGATCACATTTTCATCAAGTCCGACAGGTGTTTCGCCGCTGCAACGCTTCTGCGTGGTTCCCGGTTAACGGGGCGGAAACTCAAAATGGGCAGAATCCTGCCGAGATCCGGTCTGGATGGGATCAAGTGCAACTCAGCGGTTGGAGTAAAAATTCTGTTGTGTCATAAACTCCACATGCCTGGGGATGAGGCAGCAGTAGGGTCACCCAACGTGGTGGCCGAGGTATCGGGACAGCAAGGACGCACATCAGTTATGACTGACACGAGCTTGACGCGGCGTGGCCTCTTGGGGGCATTCGCTGCCGCCACAGTGGCCGCAGCACCGACATATTCGAATGCATTCGGGCTTCTTCGTGGCGCTGGGGACATCCGGCGCATCAAGATGTACTCGGGCCGAACGGGTGAGAGCATGGACACGATTTACTGGATCGAAGGGGAATACATCCCCGAGGTTCTTCAGGAAATCAACTTCTTCATGCGCGACTGGCGGTCGGATGAAACGATCTCGATGGACGCTCGCACCGTCGACATCATGGCCGCCGCCCATACGATGATGGGCGTGGGCGAGCCTTACATGCTTCTTTCTGGATACCGTTCGCCCAAGACCAACGCGATGCTTCGCGCCCGGTCGAGCGGTGTGGCGAAGAATTCGCTGCACATGAAGGGTCAGGCGGCTGACCTGCGGCTGAAGTCGCGCTCGGTCGGCCAGATCGCCAAGGCGGCGGCAGCCTGCCGCGCAGGCGGCGTTGGACGCTACTCCAAATCGGATTTTGTGCACATGGATTGCGGCACCGTCCGCACTTGGGGCGCTTAAGGTCGTATATGCTAGTCGGGGTGGCGGGACGCTCGCCAACCCCTAGTGGATGAGGCCGCCTTTCGGGGCGGCTTTCCTATATCCAACGCCTCTGCCCGGCCTCGGTTCCCGGAACAGCCAATTTTTTCAGAGATGACTTCGGGTTAGGCCGAATCTGGTTTTGGGTAGGCCCCAAGCGCGGCGGCCAGTTCTGGCGCATCCTTAGCGAAATCTTCGGCGCTGATACCGCGCCGCACGGCCTCTGCCGCCTGCCGGAAGGCCGACACCCCGTCTGCCGAACCGCCGGGATGGGCGAGGATGCCGCCCCCTGCGCAGATCAGGAAATCCTGATTGCCCAACTGCTCAGCTGTCGGCTCGACCTGCCAGACGGTCTGGCCCGAGGAAAACACCGGCATCGCGGACCGCGCCAGCCCATCAATCGGCGTCTGCACAGCCCGCGCGGCTTCCATCACCACGGCATCGGATTCGGTGAACTTGTTGTTCAGCCCGTTCACGTGGATGTGGTCGGCGCCGCCCAGCGTCCAGATTTTCTGCATCACCGGAAACGCGATCCCGATATCCGGCGAGCGTGACATCAGACCCCAACCATTGCGGTGCCCGTGAATCGGCAGCCCGGTGCGTTCGCGCAAAAACCGAAGGCCAGGCAGACCGATCCAGTTGAGCGACACCATCAGGCAGGTCGCGCCAAGCGCTTCCAGCCGCTCGGCATGGTTGGCCATTTCGTCGATCTCATCGGTAATGTTGAACGCATACATGACCTTGCGCCCCGCGCGATCCGCATGAGCGTTCAGCTGATCCATCACCGCGCTGGCGCGATCCACCAGCGGATTGGCAGGCCCGTTCGCCTGCAACTCGTCATCCTTGATGAAATCGAGCCCCGCATCGGCAAGGCGCCGCGCAAGGCTTGCCGTTTCCTCGACGCTGAGGCCCACGCTGGGTTTGACGATGGTGCCAATGATCGGCCCGTCTTCCACGCCGGTCAGATCGCGTGTGCCCCGAACGCCGACCATAGGGCCGGGCTGGGCGGCGGCGAATTCACGCGGCACCTGCAAATCAACGAGCCGAAGCGCCGAGACCTCGGCCAACTCGAACAGGTTCCCGGCGATCGTCGCCATCAGGTTGGGCAGCGACGGGCCAATATTGTCCATTGGCCAGCTGATCGTCACGCGCCCGCGCTCATACCGCGCGCCGGTTTTGCGCGACGGCAGCGACGGGCGATCCGAATGGCCGGTGGGCGTGATCTCCTCAATTCGGGCGCCAGAGGCGGCCCGCAGGTCATCGCTTTCCGAGGCCAAGCGCACGAAGGTACCGGTCGATTGCTCCCCGGCGACGACGGCGGCGGCGCGATCAAGGCCAACGGGCGTTTCCATGTCATAGGTCGCCGTGAAACGTGTCATGCGCGTTCTCCTCCGCCGCTGCGTATCCAGCCGAAATAATCGGCTGTGCCCATCTGCCCGCCCTTCAGCGCGATCTCGAGCCCGTCGAAGGCGCTTTCAGAATGCGCCCTGTTGATCGCGGCTCCGGGGATCGTCGGCGCGATAGCCTCAAGCGCGTATATGCCCAAAGTCGTGCAGACATGGCCCGATGTGTCGCCGCCCGACACCGCCGCACGCGTCAGGCCAGAGCGGCGCAGGACCTCGCGCAGGATATGCCCGAGGGCTTCGCCCAGCCGTGCATTCGCAGCGTCCATATCCGGAACCGCAGTGCGCAGGGCCGCGACCGCCGGATCGTCCGGCCCGCGTGCAGTGGTGACAAGTGCGCTTTGCCCGTTCGTGATTGCGCCGAGGGCTGCGGTCACGGCGCGGTCCATCTCTGCGCTCTTGCCCGCCGCGAGGGCCACGGCATCAGGTTGGATCACCTCAAAGCCGTTCGCTTCGGCCCAGTCGATCTGCGCGGCAGTCGTGGGCGAGACAGAGCCCGAGACCGCGACGATCTGGTCTACGGGGTCAAGCCGCTGGGTGTCGGTCGGCACCGTCAATTCCCCGGTCTCGGCCCAATGCGCCTCGAGCGCGTATTCGACACCCTGCGATCCGATGACAAAGCGGCTTTGGGCGCGCCGGTCCCAGATCAGCCGCCCGACGGTCGCCTCGGCGGCAGTCTCTACCAGATCGACGGTGCAGAGCGTGGGCGGTGTCAGCCCATCAAGGAACTGCGCTGCCGTGACTGGATCGGCCAATCGCGTCAAATCAAGGCAGGTCGCACCTATCTTCGTCTGGCGCGACAAGTGCCGGGCGACATCAGCCTCGTCCATCGGCGTCACCGGGTGACGCGCCATGACCGGGTGGCGGTCGAGGCGATAGGTCTCTGCCCCGGCGCTTGCAAACAGCGAGCCGAACGCCTGATAGCGCCCGAGGCGCGGCGCAGCCGTGACGACCGGGACCACCGCATCGCCGAAAACGCCAAGCGCGATCTCGGCAGCCTTCCCGATAGAGCCGACATGGGGCGCGGAATCGAGGGTGGAGCATATCTTGTAGTGGACGATCCCTGCCCCGGTCCGATCCAGAAAGCGGAACAGATCTGGCAGGTTCTCAGCCATCCACTCGGGCGATTTCGACCGGGCCATGGTGGCGATGCCGAACGCTTCGACCCCGTCGAAGCGGGCCAGCTGCGCCGTGTCTGGTTGGCCCAGAAACAGCACCGCGCGAAGACCGGAAAACGCCAGCGCCTCCATCGAGGCCGCAGCGCCGGTGAAATCGTCGCCCAGCCAGACGATCCGTGGTTGATTGACGGTGGGCGCGGTCATATTTGTTTCATCATCATACCAGTTGGGACTTGACTAGCCCCCACCAAAAGGCCCGTCAAGCAAGAGCGCCATGGACGACGATACAAGCGACAAGATCCTGCGGATGAAGCTGTCCGATCAGGTGCTTATGCGCCTGAAAGCCATGATCGCCTCAGGTGAACTGGGCGCGGGCGACAAGGTGCCGTCGGAACGCAGCCTGATGGACCGGTTTGGCGTTGGCCGCCCCGCCGTGCGCGAGGCGCTTCAGGCGCTGCATACGCAAGGGGTGATCACGATCAACCACGGCGAACGCAGCCGGGTGAACGCGATCTCGCCGGAAACCGTGCTGACGCAAAGCGACGCGGTGGCGCGGCTGTTGCTCGACGCGGCGCCGGCCAATCTTGAACACCTGAAAGACGCGCGGCGGATGTTCGAGATCGGGCTTGTCCGAGAGGCCGCGCTGCGGGCCGATGCGGGCGATGTCGCACTGTTGCGCCAGCGGGTGGCGGATCAGCGCGCGTGCCTGTCGGCGGGGGCGGATCAGCGCGGATTCATTCGCGCCGACATGGCGTTTCACACCGCGATCGCAGAAATCCAGCGCAATCCGGTGCTGACGGCGGTATCCTCGGCGATGCTTGGCTGGCTCTTGGAATATCACGCCGCGCTCTTGCACTGGTCGGGCAAGGAACACGTCACGCTGGCCGAGCATGACCGCATCGTCGACGCAATCGACGCGCGCGATCCCGAGGCTGCGGCAGAGGCGATGCGCGTCCATCTCGACCGGTCAGCGGCGCTCTACGCCCCGCGGGCCTGAGCCTACCCCGCCTCTTCCAGCCGGTCCGTCGCAGGCGGCGGCGCGGGCGTCAGCGCGCTGATCCGGGCATACAGATCATCATCCATCTCGAAGGAGATCGCGTCGAGCGAGGGCACAAGCTGGGCCGCCGATCTGGCCGAGATGATCGGCCCCGTCACGCCCGGATGCCGGGCGGCCCAGGCCACGGCGAGCGTTGCGGGCGCGGCGCCGACCTCTCCGGCAAGGCCCGTCAGATCGCGCGCCGCTTCGCGCATCCATTCGGGGCCGTAGCGCGCGTTGTACATCTGGTCTGTCGAAAGCCGCCCGTCTTCACCGCGCGCGTATTTGCCCGTCAACAGGCCCCCACCCAGCGGCGAATAGGGCCAGACGGCAAGGCCTTCGGATTGTGCCATGGGCAGGATTTCAACCTCGGCCTGGCGTTTGACGAGGTTGTACATCGGCTGCAGCACCGTGATCGCGACGCCCAGTTTCTCTGCGACGCCCTGCGCCTTCATCACCTGCCAGGCTGCAAAATTCGACACGCCGATATGGCGCACGAAGCCTGCGTTTACAAAGTCTGCGAGTGTCTCGAACGTCGCCTCGAGCGGCACCGCGTCATCCCAGCGGTGCAGGTAGAGAAGATCGACCTGATCCATCCCGAGACGCTGACGGCTTTCTGTGAATTCCGCCGCGATCACATCCGGCGCGCTGCCTGTGGCGGCGCATTTGGTGGCAAGGAAAATCTCGTCCCGCTCGGGCCGGACAAGATCGCCCAGCAGGGTTTCCGACCGGCCCTCGGTATAGACGAAGGCCGTGTCGAAGGCGTTGATGCCATGCTCGCGGCAGGCGCCATACATAAGCGCGCTTTCGGCGGCATCCGCCTTGCCGCCGAACTGCATTGCGCCAAAGCTGAAGCGGCTGACGGGTGCGCCGGACACTGTCTTGAGCATGATCTCTCCCCTTGAATTCTACCCTGATCAGGTAATCCGGTCGATGCTCGCGGCAATTTCGTCGGGCTCGAAGACCCGTTTCCAGTCGTCTTTCATCAGCACCGGCTTGCCGAATTCGATGGCCTTGTTGCAGGCGTCGGAAAACACGCCGTCGATCTCTTCGAAGGTCACTGCGGCAAGGATATTGAGGTGCCCCAGCAGGAAATCGCGCGCCGCTGCTTTCGGCACACCGCGCGCAACGACCTCGTCCTGCGCTTCTTTCATGATCGCAAGCAGCGATCCGACCACGGTTTCGGCAAGCCCCGGTTCCAGGAGCGCAAGCTGATCGACCGTGACGCGGTGCGAGCGAACGACCGGCGCATATAGCGCTTTGCCAACCGCTTCGCCGATGGCATAATCCTCTTCGGGGCCCTGCATCAGCGCGTTCACGATACCCTGCTTGGCGGCGATGCCGCCAAAGCGGTCGTCGCGGCCTTCGGGCGTGGTTTCGTCGTTGAAGATCGGCGGATGGCAGGGATGAGTGATGAAATATGTCACATCTTCGCGCTTTGGCAGGTGCCCGGCATAGGGTCCCGCAGCATCGAGGCAGATCACGATGGCGCCCGGATCGACATCGTCGATGATCGCGTGCGACACCGCCTTGATCGCGGTGTCCGGCACGGCGAGCACGACGACCTTTGCGCCGCTCAGCGCCTCTTTGGCGGGCACGCAATCCACGCCGATCTCGGATTTGACGCGGGCCTGGCCGGCTTCGGCGACCTCGACATGGGCGACTTCGAAATCGGTCATCTTGAGGTTCCGCGCGCTGCGCAGCCCCATTTTGCCGCCGGCCCCGAACAATGCGATCTTCACAGGTTATTCCTCCGCTCAACTGGTATGATGAGTATAGAGGCGCCAGGCGCGACCAGCAAGCGAAGATGGATCAGTCGGCGGGCCTGGATTGCAGGCCGTAGGTGCTGAAGCCCTTGAGCGTCTCGGCGATATCCGCGTCGGTCAGGATCACCGGCTCGCCCACCGACAGGGCAAGAATGTATTGCCGTGCCAGCGTCTCAAGCTCGGCCGCGCGCCACATGGCCTTGTCGAGGGTTTCGCCAAGCGCAATCGCGCCGTGATTGGCCAGAAGACAGGCGGTCCGGTTCTCCAGCGCGGCAAGCGCGAGGTCCGAAAGCGCCTTGGTTCCGTAGATCGCGAAGGGCGCGCAGCGGACGTTTGCGCCGCCGAAAGCCGCGACCATGTAATGGCAGGCCGGGATTTCCCGGCGCAGCATCGCAAGCGCTGTCGCGTGCACCGAATGGGTGTGGACGATTGCGTTCACCTCGGGCCGGGCGTTCAGGATATCGAGGTGAAAGCGCCATTCCGTCGAGGGCTTGCGCGGGCCATCCCAGGCACCCGCACCGTCCAGCGGCATCGCGCAGATAAGGTTCGGCGTCAGGTCGGCATAGGGTGTCGCGGAGGGCGTGATCAGCATCCGGTCGCCCGCGCGGACAGAGATATTTCCCGAAGTGCCCTGATTGAGACCACTGGCGTTCATGAAAAGACACTGGTCGATGATGGCCTGCCGAAGGGTGCTGTCCGTCGCGTCCATTGTCAGGCGTCCAGCGGAACGCGGAATCGCTCTGCCAGGAGCGTAAGCGTCGCGTCCACCTGATCCTTGCGCGCCGCTTCATCCCAGCCAAGCGCAGTGGCGACAACCTTCGAGACTGCCTCGACCGCCGCTTTCGTTGCCTTCCCCTCGAACGCCATGAGCGTCCGCCGCAGAACCACGTCTTCAAGGCGGCTGACCCGCTCGCTTTGGCAAATCATCAGGATCTCGGCGGGGGTATAGCCCGTGAGCGCGTCGAATTGATCGTTCTGGCGCGCCTCGGCCTCGGCGAATTCCTCTGCCCGCCCGCCATAGCGGGAAGCGAGCGTCTTGATCCGTTCGGACGGCAGACCGGTCTTGTCCGCGATCACCTTGATCCATTCCGCCCGATCCGCCGCCTTTTCGGGCAGACCGCGCGCGCCCCCGATAGGCAGCGTATCGGTTCCCTTGGCGCGTCCGGCGTCGATTTCTCCCAGAATGGTATCGGTGATTTCCTCGGCAAAGGCGCGGTAGGTCGTCCACTTGCCGCCCACCAGCGTGAACGTGTCGAACGGCCGATCCTCGGACTTCGGAAAACGGTCGAGCCGGTGATCGCGGCTGATCTCGCCCGCCGCGCCGACAGACGCGTCCTGATAGGGGAGCGGGCGAATCCCGGCCATGACGAAAACGATATCCTCGCGCGTCCAGTTCACATCAGGCAGGACGGGACGCAGAACCGAGAAGATATAATCGATCTCTTCCTCGGTATAGCTTCGGTCGTCGGGATCGTCCGTGCGGATATCGGTCGTGCCGACATAAGTGTTCTCGGCGTCGAGCGGCAGCGCGAGGCAGGCGCGGAAATCATCGGTTTCGAAATATAGCATCCGTCCGCCAAGATCGCTCGCAAGACCGGGGTTGCGGATCACAAGATGCGTGCCGCGCGTGCCGCCCATCAGCCGTCCGTCGATGCCAAGGTTGCCCTGCACCTTGTCGACCCAGGGGCCCGCTGCGTTGATGACGATGCGGGGCGTGACGGTGAATTGCTCGCCGGTCAGGCGATCTTCCAGGGTAACGCCGCCCTGATCGGTGCCGACAGCGGCCAGATATGGCACGCCCATCGCACCCTCGCAGTCGGTTTCGCCATCGGCGATCAGCTCCATCACCAGGCGTTCGGGATGAGTGATGCGCGCGTCGTAGTATTCAGCGACGGCGCGCACATCGGGGGCAAGCGCGGGCATCTCGGCGCGCGCTTTCTTGGCGCTCAGCAGGCGGTGGTCGGGCATGGATTTATGTTTGCGCCCGAACATGTCGTAGATCATCAGGCCGATCTTCACCGGCACCGCGCCCTTGCGTCCGGGCGATCGCTTGATCCCCAGAAAACGCAGGCCCGCACCCACCGCGCCGCCCAGCCAGGATTTGAGCGGCACCCAGATCGGCAGCGGATGCACCACATGGCGCGCGTTCTTCAAAAGAAGGTTCCGCTCGACCAGGCTTTCGCGGACAAGCGACGGCTCTCCGGTTTCAAGATAGCGCAAACCGCCATGGATCAGCCGCGACGGCGCGCTGCTTGTGCCGGACGAAAAATCCCCCGCCTCGACCAAAAGCGTCGGAACGCCCTGCGCAGCCAGATCGCGGAACGTGCCCGCGCCGTTGATCCCGCCACCGATGATCAGGATATCGGGGCAGCGGTTGTCACGGATCGCGGCAATAAGATCGGCCCTGTCTTGCACGGGCACCTCCGGCGGTTGCGTCATTGGGCGCAGTGAACCTTAGTTCGCCCCCGGGCTTCAACCAGTGCGACCAAGCCGCGCGTCGTAAACCTGCGCGCCGGGAATTTTTGGCCCGGCGCGCAGTGAGGTGTTTAGGCCAGGTCCTGCGGCAGCAGGGCGTCCGGCAGGTTCTGATAGCACACGGGCCGCAGGAAACGGCGGATCGACAGGGTGCCGACGCTGGTCGCGCCGAAATTGGTCGATGCGGGGTACGGCCCGCCATGGACCATCGCCTCGGCCACTTCGACGCCCGTCGGGAAGCCGTTGACCAGAAGACGCCCGGCCTTGCGTTCCAGCACCGGAACCAGCGCACGCGCGGCATCGGTATCAGCCTCGTCCATATGGATCGTCGCGGTCAGTTGACCCTTCAGACCATGCGCGATTTCAAGCGCTTGTGCATCGTCCTTCACGCGAACCACAAGGCCGAGCGGGCCGAACACCTCTTCCGACAGGTCCTCGTCAGACAGGAACACCTCGGCGGTCATCTCGTAGATATGTGCAATCGCGGCGCGGCCATCGCAGTCGCGCTTCAGCACGGCATCGACGCCTGCGTGATCGGCGATCTTCGACGCGCCGCTGCGCATGGCATCGGCGATGCCGTCGGTCAGCATGGTCTGCGGCGCCGCGTCTTCCAGGGCCTCACGTGCGGCGGCGACAAAGGCGTCTCCGTCCGTGCCCTCGGGCACGATCGCGACGCCGGGATTGGTGCAGAACTGCCCCGCGCCCATGGTCAGCGACCCGGCCCAGCTCTTACCCATATCCGCGCCGCGCGCGGCCAGCGCGTTCGGCATCAGGAACATCGGGTTGATCGAACCAAGCTCTCCGAAAAACGGGATCGGCTCATCGCGTTGTGCGCACAGATCGAACAGAGCGCGGCCGCCGCGCAAGCTGCCGGTAAAGCCCACCGCCCGGATCAGCGGGTGTTGAACAAGCGCCTGTCCCACGGTGAAGTCCCCGCCCTGCACGAGCGAGAAGACCCCGGCGGGCATGCCGCAGGTCTTGATGGCGGCGTGGATTGCTTCGGCCACGATTTCGCCGGTACCGGGATGGGCCGGGTGGCCCTTGACGATGACCGGGCAGCCCGCCGCGAGCGCAGAGGCCGTGTCGCCCCCCGCCGTAGAGAAAGCGAGCGGGAAGTTCGACGCACCGAAGACGGCCACCGGGCCGATCGGGCGCTGCACCATTTTCAGATCGGGGCGCGGCAGCGGCTGGCGGTCGGGCAGCGCCTCGTCATGGCGGCGATCAAGGTAGTCGCCCTTGCGCAGAACCTCGGCGAAGAGGCGAATCTGCCCCGTCGTGCGCCCGCGCTCGCCCTGAAGGCGGCCTTCGGGCAAGCCGGTTTCCGCAGTGCCGATGGCGGTGATCTGATCGCCGCGCGCCTCGATCTCGTCGGCAATCGCCTCGAGGAACTTGGCGCGGTCCTCGCGCGAGGAATAGCCGTAGGACCAGAACGCGTCTTCGGCGGCTTTAACGGCGCGGTCGACCATCTCGGCGCTGCCCATGGAAAAGCTGTGCGCCTCTCCGCTTGCGGGCGACGAGGTAAAGCTGTCGTCGCTGCCGACCCATTCGCCTGCGATCAGGTGTTTGCCATGGGGTGTGAAGGAACCGTCGGGCATCAAAGCCTCCTATTTCCGGGCCGGTCATTGGCCGTTGATTGGTCAGGCGCACCCGGTGCGGCGCGCGCTTGGTATACCATTTATCGGGCCATGGCCTGAGGGGCAAGGCGCATGGAGATCAGGAAGCGCTGTCCATGAACATCGGCCCGCCGCGCCAGCGCGGAAAGCCATATCCGTTGACCATGACCACGTCGATATCGGCGCCGGAGCGGGCGATTCCCTCGGCCAACACGGCGCGGCCCTCGGCCTGCATTGCGGCAAGGATACGGTCCATGATTTCCGCGCGGGTAAATCCCTGCGGCGTGATCCCGCGCTTTCGGCGTTCTTCCTCGATCACCGCGGCGACGGTGTCCGAAGGACGGGCCTTGCCGTCTTCGTAGTCGAACCACCCTGCCCCGATCTTGCGCCCGAACCGGCCCGCCTCGCACAGGCGGTCAGCGATCTCGACATAGCGTTCGGCGGGATCGCGCGTCGGGGCGCGGCGCTTGCGGGCGGCCCATCCGATATCAAGACCTGCAAGGTCCTGCATCGCGAACACTCCCATGGGAAAGCCAAATTCGGTCATGGCCGCGTCCACCTCGGCCGGGGATGCGCCGTCCTCGACGAGGTAGTCCGCCTCGCGGCGATAGGCCGACATGATCCGGTTGCCGATGAACCCGTCGCAGACCCCGGCGAGCACGCCGATCTTGCCAAGCCGCCTGGCCAGCCGCGCGCCAGTGGCGATCACGTCGTCGGCGACGCTACCGGGGAGCACGATTTCCAGCAGCTTCATGATATGGGCGGGCGAGAAGAAATGCAGGCCGATGGCGCGCGAGGGATCGTCCAGAACGGCGGCGATCTCGGTCACGTCGAGATAGGAGGTGTTCGTCGCAAGTACCGCATCGGGGCGGGTGATCCTGTCCAGATCGCGGAAGACCTGTTTCTTGACCTCCATATCCTCGAAGACCGCTTCGATGACCACATCGGCCTCCTTGAGCGCGTTCATATCCGCACCAGCGTGGAACCGCGCAAGCGTTTCATCGCGCGCCTCTTGGGTCATCAGACCACGCTTGACGCTGCCCTGAAGGATGTCCGCGACACGGCCGTTGCCGGCCTCTGCCGCCTCCTCATCGCGCTCGACCATGGTGACGGTCAGGCCCTTGATCAGGCAGGCCGACGCGATCCCCGCGCCCATCGTGCCGCCGCCGATGACGCCGACATGCGACACATCCCGACCGGCGCCCTTGGCGCGCGGATCATTGAGGCTGCCGCGTTCGGCGAAAAAGATATGCCGCAGGGCGAGCGATTGATCCGTGTCCTTGAGGCGAAGGAACGTGTCCCGCTCTGCCGCAAGCGCGTCTGTCGCGGGCTGCGTCAAAGCGCGTTCCAGCGCCTCGGCGGCCTCGGCAACCGACGCCTGCCCACCGGCCTTCGCGATCATCTTCGCCTTGGCAGCCTCGAACGCCGCGCGGTCTTCGGGCTGGTTCACCGGGCGCTCCAAGGTCGGGACGGGGCGACCCATCCCTTTCGCAAGGGCCTTCGCCTCTTCCAGCAGATCGCCCTTGGTCACCGCATCGACCAGCCCTGCCCCAAGCGCGGCGCTGGCCTGAACCGGTTTGCCCCCCGCGATCATCGTCAGCGCCATATCGGCGGCCACAAGGCGCGGCAGGCGCACCGTGCCGCCTGCGCCGGGGATCAGGCCAAGGCCGACCTCGGGCAAGCCAAGCTTGGCCGATGAGGCCGCCACCCGCGCATGACAACCGAGCGCCAGTTCCAGCCCGCCCCCAAGCGCCGTTCCGTGGATCGCCGCGATCCAGGGGACGTTTGCCGCCTCGATCCCCGCGATCACGTCCGGCAGATGCGGCGGCACCGGGTCCTTGCCGAATTCCCTGACGTCCGCGCCCGCGACGAATGTGCGCCCCGCACAGGTCAGAATGACCGCATCGACATCGGCGCTCGCGGTCGCCTCCAGCGCATCCATCAGCCCTGCGCGCACGGCCTGGGACGAGGCGTTAACTGGCGGATTGTCGATGGTGACGACGGCGATCCGGCCGTCCAATTGGTGCGAAACGGGCATACTGGCGGGCCTTTTTTCATCGGTTGAAGCACGACGTGAAGCGAAAGGTTAGACAATATCGCAGGGGTTTGAAATGGTTGCGCGGCCAGCAACCGAGGGGGGCAAAATGCGGGACTGGGACGATGCTTTCGCGAATATGGCCTATGTGCCCGGATCCGAGGCGCTGCCCGCCCGCTGGGCCGAAGAGGCCGCCACCTACCGCGCCAGCGGCATCACCATCGAGACGGATATTCCCTATGGCGACGGCGCGCGCGAGCGGTTCGACCTGATCATGCCCGAGGGCACGCCAAAGGGTCTCGCCGTGTTCGTGCATGGCGGCTACTGGATGAAGCTTTCGAAAAGCGATTGGACACCCCTCGCCGAAGGCGCGCGGCGGCGCGGATGGGCTGTGGCGCTGCCGGGATATACACTCGCACCCGAGGCGCAGATCGGCGAGATTACAACCGCAATCGGGCGCGCGATCACGTCCGCCGCCGCGCGGGTGCCGGGCCCGATTCGCCTGTCGGGGCATTCGGCCGGCGGGCATCTTGTCAGCCGGATGATCTGTATGGACAGCCCTTTGAGCGCCGATGTGGCGGAACGCATCGAACACACGCTGTCGATCAGCGGCGTGCACGATCTGCGGCCCATGATCCATACCGCGATGAACGAGACGCTGGGGCTGACGATGGACAGCGCCAGCGCAGAAAGCCCGGTCTTGCACCGCCCGGTTCCGGGCGCGAATTTCACTGCCTGGGTCGGCGGCGGCGAGCGGCCCGAATTCATCCGCCAGGCGCATTTGCTGGCCGAGATGTGGGGCGCGCTGGATGCGGATGTCAGCTTTGTGCTCGATAGCGTGCACAACCATTTTTCAGTGGTGGAGGGCTTGAAAGACCCCGGCAGCGCGATCTGCGAAGCGTTCTGCGGCCCGGGCTAGCGCGCGCGCCTGTGGCACCTGCACAACGGGCGCGATTTGCTGCCCCAACGTCACAGCTTTGTTATTCAATGTCCCAGCCGGGACGGTGAGGATGGCCTGAGGATTCGGGGCCGTTTGCGGCGCGCGCGCTCTTGCGGGCTGCCTGATCCAAGCGCTAGGTTTTTTTCGCAGATCGCCCCCGACCGGCCGGGCTGATCTGGTCCATGACAGGAGTACCACTTGCCCTTCTTCCGTCTGCCCCCGGCCCTTCCGTCCCTGTCCTGTCTCGCCGTAGTGGCCAGCCTTGCGCCTGGCCTTGCCGCGCCTATCGGGCTGCCGGATCAAGGGGTGATCGACAGCCAGATGATGGTGCTGGACAGCGCGATCCCCGGCTCTCTCATGGCGATGCAGCCCTATCGGAACGCGCAGACGGTGACGGCCGAGGATGGCACGACTTACACGCTCACCTCACTCAATCCGCATGTGAACCGCTGGTACCTTCTCGAAGAAACCGCCCCCAATCGAAGGGGTGAGGCATTCCACCTGGAATTGGCCGATCCCGAGACGGCGGCGCTTGGCCTTGATGGCGAGGGGCGCCCTTCGCTGATGGTGACCGAGGACGGGTTCGATTGGGCCTGCGACGGCTGGCGCGACGAGATCGCCGATGCGCGCCAGACCAACCTGCCCTACGCGCCGATCTGCGACTGGGCGATCTACCTTCGCAATCCGACCTCGGGCAATCGGTCCACGAAAGAGGCGGTCGCGGATTTCCTGCGCGACAACATCCTCTTTGGCGACAGCATCGTGAACATGATCAAGGGCTCTTTGTACGAAGACGCCTTCATGGTCACCTCGGAAGAGGTGGAGGGCAAGATCGCCAATGACGGCGTCGCGGTGCTTGGGCAGGCAAAGCTGGACCGCAATCCGAACATGCGGCCCTATATGGGGTTCGACGTGGCGGGCACCGATAACGGGCTGATGCAGGCCGGGTCGTGGTACGAGATCAACGATGCGCCGGGCATTTATGCCAGCGTCGTGCAGCCGGGCATGGTGTCGCGCGAAATCCTGAATTCGGGCGGGGCGAACTGGCCGGATGGTGTGGAAAGCCGTGCGGATGTCTATCTCGTCGCCTTTGACATGGCGCAATTCGACATCGGGTATGAGCTTGGGACCGACCATCCGCGCGTGAACTGGTCACCGCGCCCGTCGGGCAATGGCGGGCGGCACTACCAGGCCCAAGGGCCGGATGGGTTCGGCACGGTGGCGCCGCTCGAACGGACCGGCATGTTGAACCCCGCGATGGCCGATCGGGTCGCGGCGACCTTCACCGGCGGGTTCAAGCGCGAACATGGCGCATGGCGTTTCGGTCCCTATGCGCGTGAGAATTGGGGCTACCACTACGGCTTTTTCCAGAACGGCGTGATGCTGTCCAAGCTGTGGCCGACGCTGTCGACATTCTACGTCCTCGATGACGGCTCGGCCCATATGGAACCCTGGACCGAGGCGCACCTCGACCTTCTGCCTCGCATCGTCCATGCGCGCCAGAACGGGGTGCCGTTGGTCGAGGATGGTTTGCCCGGATCGCAGGTCGCAAGCTGGGGCGGCGGCAACTGGTCCGGCTCTGCCGATGCCTCGTTGCGCACCCTGCGTGGCGGGGCCTGCATGCGCACCGTCTCGGGCCGTCAGTTCCTGATCTACGCCTATTTCAGTTCTGCCACGCCGTCTGGGATGGCGCGGGTCTTTCAGGCCTACGGCTGTGACGACGCGATGCTTCTCGACATGAACTCGCAGGAACACACCTATATGGCGCTTTACACCCATGACGATGACACGATCACACCGCGCCATCTGGTGCAGGGTATGGCGGCCATCGACGGGCGCGGACGCGGCGGAGAGGTCTATCCCCGCTTCGTTCAGCAGCCCGACAACCGCGATTTCTTTTATCTTCTGAGGAAGGACTGACATGCTTGCCCGCATTGCCCTTATCGCCGCGGTCGCCGCGCTTGGTGCCACGGGTCTTTCGGCCCAGAGCCTCGCCGAGAACAACGCAGCCATGTTCGCCCTGATGCAGAAGGAACGCGGTGTCAGCGATGCGTCCATCGCGCGGGTGCGCGAGGTTTTTGCCGGCAGCCGCGTCATCGGACAGGGCAACCCCGCCGTGACGCGCCATCCGCTCAGCCCCGAACAGGCGGCAGCTCGGATGGGCAGCACCGTCGACGGCGTACGAGAGCGCTATCGCAACCCGGCATGGGAACGGATCTGTGGCGGCAAATGGATGGCGCCCCTGTATGATCCCCAGACGGAAACCGCCGCAGACGCGACGGTCTGCGTCGACATGTTCGAATATCCCAACGTGCCGCTCGCCTACCCGGTCGTTTGGGTCCGCGCCGACGAGGCCGCGCGCATCTGCGCCGCCGAAGGCAAGCGCATGGGCGACGCGCATGAATGGGAAGGCGCTTCGGCCGGCCAACTCACGCCGCCTGACTACCCGTTCGACCGGGTGCGCGGCATGGGTCTGTCGCCCGCCGTCAACACGATCCGGGCCTACCACAACAACAAATACGCCTCGACGCGGGGCACCTATTCCATCGGCGAATGGCAGCGCGGCGTGTGCGCGACCGGGTCATCCAAGAGCGGCGGCTGCAATGGCGGCAGCTTTTCGGGCTGCGGGTCGAACACCTATCCCGCCGGGTCTTTCCCCGAATGCAAATCGCCCCTTGGCGCCTATGACATCGACGGCAACGCGGCAGAGCATATGAACCTCCCGCTGGCCGAAGATCAGATGGCCAGCCGCGGCTCGACCACCTTGGGCGCGACCGAGATGAAAGGCAGCTGGTTTATCTGGGATCAGATCCGCGCGCATGAGCATTGGTCGCGCTGGCGCGCGCCGTTCTGGCACGGCACGCGGGTGATGTCCCCGTCGAGCCATCACAACTACCACTTGGGCTTTCGCTGCTTCAAGGATGTCGGCTAAACGCCTAAGCTAAAACGTAAAGCGCCGCGCCAGGGACTATCCCGGCGCGGCGTTTTTCTGTCTACGCTTTCGCGCAGGTTCAGTTCAGTGCGGCGTAGCGTGCGGCGTTTCGCAACGGGCCATCAGAGTTCAGAACGGCGGCAAAAGCGGCGTCCGACAGCAGATCCATCAGGTCCGCCTCACGCCCGTTGACGATGGCCTTGCGGCTGACAAGGCGGATGCCGTGGCTGTAATCGGCGTAGTTCGCGCCATGCACAGTCGACAGCGGCTGGATCGGCTGGCCGTTGGTGCGGTGCCACCCGTAGATCGCCACGCGGCCCCATTTGTCATTGAGGCGGTTCGCGATCACGAGGTCCTTCTTGTGCCCCGCCATCAGGATATCGCCCCGGCTGGACCGGCGCTGCATCTGCGCGTCGACCGTGCGGTCATGCTGCGCGAAATACGAGGTCGAGGACATCTGCGGGCCGGGGGTCATCGGCGACGGCGCAACGCGCAGATCGGCCTGACGATAGGCTGCATCGACGATGCGAGTCGTCGGCAGCAGCATGTCGAAGCTGCGCGCCACCTGCATCGCGGCGGGAAGGCCCAGCGGCACGCGGATATTATCCTGATCGGACCCCACCGCCAGGTAATCGGCACTGACGCAAACGATAATCTCTGTCGTCTTGCCGCGCACCGTTCCGGTCAGGCGCACGGGGCGCAGGGTGCGGGTGCCTTCGGGCACGTTGCCCTTGAGGATCTGGCTGACAAGATAACGGTCACGGTCGGGACCGCCTGCGCCGGTCACGGCGTTGATGACGGCGCTGCCAGCCGCTGCACTACGCGGACGGCCCGGGATCGCGCGGGCCATCTGGGTGTTGCACGCCGTCAGGCGCGGGCCGTTGGCAATGCCGATATCGGTGGTGTTCGGCGCAGTTTCCAGCGCTTCGAGCGGTTCTCTTCGGGCCACATCCACCTCATCTTCAGGAACGGCGGGCCGGGCGACAACGCGCGCGGTGCGGGCAATCGCCTCGATCCGGCTGCTGCGCGCCACGGGGCGCGGGCTGGAGGCGAGGATCAGCGGCGAAAGCTCTTCAAATTTCTCGGTCTCCGCAACTGTCGGGACAACAGGCGTGTCGGGACGCGGTTTCGGGCGCAGCGCCGGCGCGATCACAGCCGCGATTTCCGTCGGCGTCACGGTCTCGACTGCTGCCGTCACCGATCCGGGGCGCGGTGTCGGGCGCGGCAGCGCGCGCGCTTCTTCCTCGGTCAGACCGCGTGCAAGCTGCACGAGCGTTGCCGGGCGATCCGGGCGCACGCCCGGAACCACCGGGGGCGGCCCTTGCAGGATGCGCGTCGGCACCAGTGCGTCGGGCGCCGTGTCTGCAGTTTCGACCTGATCCAGAGTCGTCGGCGCGGCGGGCGCGATCGCCTCTCCCAAGGGGCCAGCCAGCGCAAGGTCGAGTGTCTCTTCAAGCTCGGGCGCTTCGGGCAGCGTCGCCACCTCGATCGCCGGTGCGCCGGGTTGGGGAAGCTCGGGGGTGCCGGTCAGGACCGCGTAGCCGCCGATGGCAACGGTCGCCAGTGCTGCGGCGATCAGCGATTTGCCCATCGGTCCGCTTAGGCGAAAACCGGTGCGCGTCTCGTCCGAGATGTCGATCTCGTTCATCATATAACTACTGTCCCCTGCCATATCGGTAAGGCCAAAGCCGTGCGCGCTGCAACAAAAGCTTTCGGTTGGCGCGACATTGTGGGCCAGAGTGGCGATTTCACGCCAAATCTGGTCCCGCTGCGGTCGAAGGGCCTAAGGTGCAAGGCCGCTATAGACTGAGTTTCTTAAAGATCGGTTCCGGTATGGAAACGATGACGGCCATCACCAGCCGCCAGATGGCGCGGACGTAGATGATGTTCCGGCCCTTCGCAACCGCAACATAAATCGCGTCGGCGACTTCTTGCGCGTCCGCCGTCAGGGGCGCAGGCGTGTCCATACCCTCGGTCATCGCGGTGTCCACAAAGCCGGGGAGTACGGTGACGACATGAACGCCCTTTTTCGCAAGGCGGTTGCGCAGTCCCGACAGAAAGGCCGTGAACCCGGCCTTGGCCGATCCGTAGACATAATTCGTCGCCCTGCCCCTGTTCCCGGCGACAGAGCTGACGCCAACCAACGTGCCGCTGGCGCGCCTCTCCATCGCGTTGGCCAGATGCGCCAGAATGGACGCGGGGCCTTCGAAATTGGCGCGCATGACCTTGGCGCCGATGACGGGATTGTCTTCGTTTTCAGTCTGATCGCCCATATGGCCGACAAAGCTAATGGCGATATCCGGTGTTTCGGGCAGGCTTTCGACAAAGGAATAATGCGCTTCGATGTCCAGTGCATCGAAGGCATGGACCGTCGCGTCAACATCGTTGCGGGTGGCCAGATCAGCCGCAAGACGCTCGAATCGCGCTGGATCCCGGCCCGCCAGCAGGATGTCATAGCCCTTGGACGCATAAAGCCGCGCCGTGGCCTTCGCCATGTCGGACCCCGCCCCGAGGATCAGCACCGATTTCGTCATAGACCCAGCCTTTCCGATTGCACCGAAGCAAAGCGCCCGGCGTATCCCTTGTCCTGCCGCATCTCGGCAAAGTCTTTCGCGCGCGGGTCGCTTTGCCGAAATGTCGCGCGCGCCATACGCGCATCCTTGGCCAGATAGAATCGCCCGCCATGATCCAGCGTGATCTTGTCGAGCCGCATCATCAGCCGTTCCGCCCATTTCGCGCGCGGAAAATCGAGCGCCAGCGTGTAGCCGGGCATCGGGAAGGACAGCGCGCCGCTGGACGGCCCCAGCTGTTTAAGTACCGACAGAGGCGACGCGCGGCCGGTTTCGGCGGTCGCCTCCAGCAGTGCGCGGATGCCCGCTCTGCCCTGATCTTCTGGAATGACGCATTGGAACTGGTAAAACCCCTTGCCGCCATAGACCCGGTTCCAGTCGAGCACGGCATCGAGCGGGTAGAAATAGCTGTCCCAATCGACCAGCCGCTCGCCGGCCTTCTCCACACCCTTGCGCCAGTACATGGCGTTGAAGGCGCGGGCTGTCAGGCGATTGATCGCAAATTGCGGCAGGTCGAGCGGCAGGCGGCGCTTCTTGCGCGCTGGGGTGTCAAAGGGGCGCGCTTTCTTATGCGGCGTCAATTCATCCAAAGCGGCGTGCCGCCCGGCCATGACGATCCCGCGCCCCAGATCGCGGCCCTTGGCCGTGCAATCGACCCAGGCCACCACGTAAGGCGCATTCGCCTCTGCCTCGAAGAGATCAAACATCGCACCGAGATCGCGCGCGGGCAGCGTATCCTGAACGATCCACGCGCTTTCGACCCGGCGCAGCCGCAAGGCTGCGCGCAGGATGATGCCCGTCAGACCCATTCCGCCCAAGGTCTGCGCGAAAAGATCGCTGTTCGCCGAGGGCCGCGCGCGGATGACATCGCCTTCGGGCCCCATCACGTCGATCCAGTCGACAAAGGCGCCAAAGGAGCCGTCGATATGGTGGTTCTTGCCGTGCACATCCGCCGCGATGGCCCCGCCCAGCGTGATGAACTTGGTCCCCGGCGTCACCGGCAGGAACCAGCCACGCGGCAGAAAGGCGGCGATGATGTCTGACAGCATGACGCCCGCCTCGGCCTCCAGGACACCGGTCTTGGGATCAAAGGCCAGCATATGGTCAAAGCCGCGCATATCGAGCGTCAGCCCAGCGTTCACCGCCGCATCGCCATAGGACCGGCCATTGCCGCGCGCGATCAGCGGGCCATCGGTCAGGGCCGCGGCGATCTCGGCCTCGTTCACCGGCTTCAGCCGTTCCGTCTCGACCCTCGGGGTGCGGCCCCAGCCTGTCAGCACCGCGCGGCTCATGCGTCCGCGCCCTTGCGAAAGACGAAGCGTTTATCGAGCTGGAATTTCAGCGTGTAGCCCATGGCGAGCCCCAGAACGGCCCCGATCTCGCGCGCCGTATCGGTTTCGAACCAGACCCATGCGACGGTTTCCGTGACCCAGAACAGCAGCGTCGTGACGACCCCGGTGAGCGTATAGAGCAGGAACTGCCCACCGCCCTGACGCACAGAGACCGGCGCGGCATCAAATATCCAGATCGCATCGGCCACGAATTTCAGAACCAGCCCCACGCCCGTGCCGGCGGCCATTGCCACCAGAAACCAGACCGCGCTGTCGCCGAACGCCCAGAAGACCAGCCGCTGTGTGCCCAGATTGGCCAGCGTCGCGATCACGGCGAAGGCGACATAGCGGAAGACCAGCGTCCCGGTGCTCAAAGCGCGACGGCCCCCAGCACCAACACGCCCATCAGCACGATCACCGATCGGCTTTTCCAGTCCTTCAGCGTATGGACGATGGGATCGTCATCCATCTCGCCGCGCCCCGCGACCATGACCATCCGGCTGAGCCAGGCAAGCAGCAGCGGGCAGACACCCCAGAGCAGCCATGGCTCGGCGAAATTGACCTGCACGCGCGCCTCGTCGACGTAAAGGGCAAGGACCAGAACAGCGACATAGCCCGACGAGATCGCCATCTGCTGGATCACGCTGCGGTCCGATAGTGTGTAGCCCCGGCGCGATCCGGCGCGGTCCTTGGTGTCCTCGCCCGACAGCTCTCCGAGACGTTTGACGGCCGCGAGCGAGAAGAAGAGGAACAGCGAAAAGGCGAACATCCAGACCGAGGGCGGGGCGAGGATCGCCAGCGTGCCTGCCCCGATCCGCACGGTATAAAGCGTTGCCAGCATGCAGATATCGACAAGCCGCAGGCGTTTCAGCCAGATCGAATAGGCCATGGTCAGCGCCAGATAGCCAACGCACACGGCGACCAGCGCGGCCGAGACAAGCGCCGAAAGCACGATCCCCAGCACAATCAGACCACCGCACAACGCCACCGCGTGCCGGATCGACAGCGCGCCCGAAGCAATCGGGCGGTCACGCTTTCGCGGATGGCTGCGGTCATCGGCGAGGTCGAGCAGATCGTTCATCACATAGCCCGCCGACGCCATCGCCGAGAGCGCCGCGAAAGCTAGGCAGGCGGCAAGGATGCTTGCCGGATCAAACGCATGGTCTGCGAGAACTGGCAAAAAGACGAGCAGGTTCTTCAGCCATTGATGCGGGCGCATCTGGCGTATCCAGGCGCGGCGTGTGCTGTCAGGGGCGCCGATGATGTGCCGCGCAGGGATGCCAAGACCGTCCAGCGCCCGGCGGGTCGCCGCGCTTGCCCCGACGCTGATCGCCTGCCGCGCACCGGGCCAGACCTCCAGGTCGGCGGCGCTGTCGCCCATATAGGTATAACCGACACCGCCGTAACGCTCTTGCAGGAACAGCGCCTTCTCTGTGCCCTTGAGGTTGCGGCTGACATCGCTGCCATGGACCTCGTCGAAGATACTCAGATGCGCGGCAATTGCCTTGGCCAGACGTTGATCGGTTGCAGTCACCAGCGCCGTGCGCCCGCCGCCCGCCCGCCAAGCCTCGATCTCGGCGATCACGCGCGGATCATAGGGAAGGCCCACCGGATCGATCACCGCGCGGTCCGCCAGCGCGGATTTCAACGCCGCGCGTCCGTCCCGCAGCGCGCCAAGCGATTTCGGAAGCGCGCGCCAATCGGTCTGGGCCAGCGCCATCAGGCTTTCGTCGAGCATGTCGCTGCGCAGCAGCGTGCCGTCGAGATCCACGACAAGCACCTCGCCCTGCGTGCGCTCAGGCCCGGCGTCCCGATTGTCCATGGTTTCTGTTGAGTGACCGTCCAAAACTGCGCCTTTGTTTCGCCCGAGGAAACGATGATGTCCTAACGCACGTCAGTGCAACGATAAGATGCGGCGCGTGTCGACTCAAACCGCGATCCCGGATAAACCACAGCAAGTAGGTGACTTTAGGGCAAAGGGTTACATCCTTGACACGTTTCGATTTGCGCGCATGGCCGGTTCTCGCGGCTGTGATCTTCTCCGCCGCCCCCGCACTGGCCCAATCGGACGCGGATGCCGCACTGGAACGGTGCCTTGAGATCGCCGGACCGCCCTCTGCCGCCGTGCCGGTCAGCGCCGAAGCGCAGCAGGACAGCTTTGCCCGGCTCGCCGATGCGCAGGCCGCCTGCCGGGCGGCGGGCGATGCCGGACCGGCGCTCTTTCACCTCGCCACAATCGCGCAGGCCCGCAGCCGTCACCGGCAGGCCCTTTCGCTTTATGAACAGGCCGCAGAGGCGGGGGTCGGAGCGGCCTATTCGCGGATCGGGGACTATTACAATTTCGGCATCGCGCCGATCCGGTCCGATGTCGAAAAGGCGCTGGAAGCGTACCGGGCGGGGATCGAGCTGGGCGATCCGGCTTCCGAGACGACACTGGGCATGATGCATGTGCTGGGCCGGGGCGTATCGAAGGACCCTGCGGAGGCGAAGGCGCTTCTGGGGTCCGCCGCCGAGGACGGATACCATTTCGCGCAGCTTCGGCTGGCGAGCCTGTTGCTGGACGACGCGGCGGCCACGCCCGACGATCTGCGCGAGGCGGTCAAGCTGATGACCGCCGCCGCGCGTCAGGGCAACATGGACGCCGTCCTGAGACTGCCCGAGCTGTACGGGCGCGAGATCCCCGGCATCGCCCCGAACCCGGCGCAGCAGTTCCGCTGGACCGATTTCGCCGCCCGCAAAGGCGTGGCAGAGGCAATCGCAAAACGCGGTCTGCTCTTTGAGCAGGGCATCGGCATCTCGAAGAACCCCGAGCGGGCGGCAGCCGACTATATCGCCGCCGTGGAATCGGGCGCCGTGCCGCCCAACGCGCTGCGGCGTGATGAAAACGGCCGCTCGCCCTTCTGGGACCGCGAGACGGCGCTGGCGCTGCAACGCATCCTGAAAGACCGAGACCTCTACCGCGGCCCCCTCGACGGCCAGGTCGGCGGCGGCACGATGGCAGGCCTGCGACGGCTGTCGGACGGGTAAGCGGAAGAGCGGAACCGTCTTGCAAGCGCCCCGGCGCGAAGAAGACGTAGGAAGCGCACGCAGCGCAAGACTGGTTCGAGCCCAAATTGCAGTTTTCTGTGCCGCGGCGAAAGTCAGGTTTAAGAAAGCTGATGGAGCCATCAGCAGGCATCGATCAGGCGTAGGTACGTATCCTTTTGTACGCCCAAGAAGTGACACCAAGCAGGACGATCAAGACAGCAGCCGTCGTCAAGCCCGATTTGACAATGGAAGCGACACTTGCCGCCAAGACCGTGTTGGCGGGTATGTCTGGCCAACTCAGGATCATGACGCAGATGCCAGCGTTCTCTAGATAGTCGGCGGTCGCTGCCGCAATCGAAAACCAAGTTCCAATTCGAACAAGCTTTTGACTCCCGTCTCGTGACCCAAGCCATTTGAGCAATGACACCAAGGTCAGAGCCATGAGAGCGGGATAAACCAGATCAAGTGGAATTTGTCGCGTGAGATAGTACCGCCGTCCACTGGGTCCCAAGTCAGCGATCAGCGAATGTGCCAGTTCAGCCGAATACCCGCCGAAGGCCGGACACAGTCTCGATGTGCGCCAGAGTGACAAAGATCATCATCAGATAGACCCCAGCGGCCGCGAGACCGAAGAGTGCCGCTTGCCGCCCGTAGGGCTTGGTTGGTATCGTCATGGACATCAGTTTTTCTCCTTACCTTTGGCACCGTCGTACTCAGCGCGAGCAAAGCTGGCATTATCGTTTGATAAGGAATGCGCGATTTGGATCTCTTGAGTTTTTTCACCAAGTCTCCGAACGCTTTGGAGAGAGAAAGGGCGCATGAGTTCGCAGCGGCATGGCGTGTTGACCATGTTGAAAAGGGGCGTCGCATTGCAACGCAGGGCGAACCAGATCTCTTGGAACACATAATTCTTGATGGGCGCGCCACGAGCCTTATCACAGATCCTGAAGGTCGCGCCGTTTGTGTTGGCTTTCACGTTGGCCCATGCGTGGTCGCGCCAAATGTCGCGAGATCGAGAAACACGACCTCGCTCGTTTCAATAGAGGTGACTGCGGATGCGTTGGTTGCGCACATGGACAGCAGCGCCCTGACTGAGCTTATGCTGGCATCGGAGCCCATTCGCGAATGGGCAAACGGCATTTTGCAGCAAGAACTTGCCCGTAAGGCTGATCGGGAGTGGTGCCTCGCCGCCCTTGGCGGCGCAGATCGCCTTGCATGGTTTCGGAGAGATTTCCCGCGTCACGAAGGGCTTTTCGGTCACTATCTGATCGCATCTTTTCTCGGAATCACACCGGTCACACTCAGTCGGCTTCGAGGTGCCGAGCGAGATACAGCTGTTGATTAAAGGTTCGATTGTGCGATCCTCAGCTAGCAAAGAAGACATTGGGTGCAAACGCAGCGAATTGGTGCTTTGTCCCGCACACCTTCCCCTACCGTTGGCCGAACGAACGTCCGGTCCACGCAGTTGCCGAAGGGCCGGCAAAATCCCCCTTGCACCCCCTCACATCTGACGCCACCGTCCGCGCCGAGGGGGACGCGATGGCGACTGCAGATCAGATCCGAACGACGCTGGATACGCTCGTCGCGGGGTTTACCGCGCTGAAGGATGACGGGGCCTTCGACGAGCCCAATCTCGACGGCACCGCGGGCGACTACATCAGTTTCGACAGCTGGGAATGGCCGCAGGGCGTCGGGCTTTACGGGCTGGCGCGGCTGTGGCGGATCACGGGCGAGGATCGCTATCGCGTCATCCTCGAAGACTGGTATGCGCGCGCGCTGGACCGGGGGCTGCCGCCGCTCAACGTCAACACCACCGCGCCGATGCTGGCGCTGTCGATGCTCTGGCGCGAAACGCGTGATCCAAGGTGGGAGCCGGTTTTGTCCGATTGGGCGGCGCGCGTCTCGGGCGAGGCGCCCCGCACCGCCGAGGGCGGATTTCAGCATGACGTCTCGGACAAGATCAACACCGGAGAGCTGTGGGACGACACGCTGTTCATGGTGGCGCTGTTTCTGGCGAGCTTTGGCGAGGCGTCGGGCAACCGCGCGCTTGTCGATGAGGCCGAACACCAGTTCCTCGTCCACACCCGCCACCTGACGGACCCTGAGACTGGCCTGTGGTTCCACGGCTGGACCTTCGAAGGGCGGCATAATTTCGCGCGGGCGCGGTGGGCGCGCGGCAATGCCTGGATCACGGCGGGTCTGGTGGACCTGCCGGACCTTTGCACGCTCAGCCTGCCCGTCGCGCGGTTCCTTGAAGGTGTGCTGACCACGCAGATCGAGGCGCTTCTGCCGCTACAGACCGACGACGGCGCGTGGCGGACGCTGCTGGATGACGAGCGGTCCTATCGCGAGACAAGCGCGACGGCGGGCATCGCCTATGGCCTGATGAAGGCTGCACGGCTGGGGCTTGCGGGCACGGATGCGGCGCAGGCGGGGCGGCGCGGGCTGGACTTTGTGATGGGCCAGATTGATGAAAGCGGCATCGTCCAGGGCGTTTCCTACGGCACGCGCATGGGCCATGACCTGCAATTCTACCGCGACATCCCGGTGCAGCCCACGGGCTACGGGCAGTCTCTTGCCATTCTTTGCCTGACCGAAGGGCTGCGCACATGACCCATCTTACCCGTCCCCTTGACCCCGGCGCACCGATCACGCTGTGGCGGCATTCGGCCGTGACGGACACACCCTGGGACGTGGCCGATCAGCCGATGGAAGGCGAGATGGACCCGTTCTTCTTTCTCACGAAGGAACGCAACTTCATCCCCCACGAATACCCCTGCCGTACCGAATTCGCCGCCACCTATCGCGGGCACCGGCCGGAAGAACGGGCGACGGGCGCGGCGGATGCAGTGTGGCTTGGCTATGGCTCGCCCCGACTGGATCTGTCGGGCTTCTGGTTTCGCCCCACGCGCATCGCGGCCAGCGCCGAGACGTGGCTGGTCACCCAAGGCGCAGGGCGCGCGACGTTCAAACTGGCGACCTGCGGCGGCGCGATCCTTCGGGTGAACGGGGCCGAAGTGCTGACGATGTCGGACTACCGCCGCAACTTCGAAACCGAGGCCGAGGTGGCAGTCGACCTGCCCGAGGGCGAAGTGCATATCGCGCTGTTCCTTGACGATCTGGCCGAGCGGGACACGCGGTTTTATGCGGAACTGACCTATCTGCACGGCCCTCCTGCGCATCAGGCGATCCCGGCGCCGGAAGAGGCTGCGGCGATCGAGACGGCGCTTGAAGCGATGCATTTCGCGCGGCCTGCACATCTGGGCGGGAACCTGATCACCACCCTGCCTACCCCCCTGCCTTTTGCCGCGAACGCAAGCGCGCGCATCGCCGGGGATTTCATGTCCCATGACGCGGCGCCGGTACGGAAGCTGGCGCTCTCGGCGGGCGCGCAGGATATTGATTTCGGCCCGGTCGATGGCCTTCCCGCCGATTTCAGGCATGTCGAGATCACGCTCTCGGCCAATGGCTTTGCCGCGACGCGCGTGCTGGGCACCGAGATCGCCCATGATCACGGCCCGGCCCCCACAGCCCTGCCGGACCGGATCACCGAGGCGCTGCGCACAGTGTCCGAGCATGGCGAGGCCGATACCGTCTGTGCGCTGGCCCGGCTGGCGACAGGCGATGGCGGGGCAGAAACGCGCGCGATGATCGAGGCGTCCCTGCCGCGCATCGATGCCTGCTGGGATTGCGCCGATTTCGCGCTGGTCCCGCTGATCGTTGCGCGCACGAAATACGCTGATCTTCTGGGCGATCTGTCTGAGAGGATCGACGCCACGATCCTCGGCTATCGCTACTGGATGGATGAGCCGGGCAATGACGTGCAGTGGTATTTCTCGGAAAACCACGCGCTCTTGTTCCACACGGGCGCGCATTTGGGCGGCGCACTCTTGCCCGACGCTGTATTCACGCGATCCGGCCGCACCGGGGCCGAGCAATCGCGCATCGGGGCGGAACGGCTGCGCGCCTGGTTCGATCATTTCGAGGCGTGGGAGATGGCCGAGTTCAACTCGGCCCCGTATTTCCCCATCGACCTCAAGGGGCTGACGGCCATTCAAGCGCTGTCGCCCGATGCCGATCTGCGCGACCGCGCCGCCAAGGGCATCGCGCGGCTGATCGAACTGGTCGCCAATTCCGCCCATAAGGGCGTTCTGACCGCAGCCCAGGGGCGCAGCTATGAGCATACGCTTAGATCCACCCTTACGCTGGAGCTGAGCGCCATTGGACGGATGCTTTGGGGCAGCGGAAGTTACGGCGCGCGGTTCCATGCGCTGCCGGGGCTTGCCATCTGTCTGCGCGATCACGGGCTTGAGCTGCCCGATCTGGCCGCCCGCGCCACCTGGGACAACGAGGACGCGCAGGAATGGTGTTTCGCCCAAGGCGAGGGCCGGATCGCGAAACTATATCACTACAAGACTGCCGCCTATGCGATGGGATCGACGGTGCAGTATCGCTGGTATGACTGGGGGTATCAGGAAACGCTGCTGCACCTGCGGCTTGGCGACGATCCCAATGCGCAGGTCTGGATCAACCAGCCGGGGGAATTGATTCATTCCGGCTATGGCCGCCCGTCCTATTGGGGCGGATCGGCCTCGGTTCCGCGCGTGCAGCAATACCGGGGGCTTGCGCTGGTGCGATTTGCCGGTCAGCCGCCGCAGCCCGCCTTTAGCCATGCGTGGTTCCCGCGCGCCGCATTCGATACCGTGCGGCTGATGGGCAACACGGCCCTTGCCGCCTCCGGGCGCGGGATGGTGATGCTGCGCGGATCGGGGACGCTGACCGAGGTGCATGAAGGCCCGTCGGCGGGGTCCGAACTGCAGCTGCAAGGGCTTGACGGCTGGTGGATTGTGCGGCTGGGAGACAGCGCGGTGGACGGGCCGCTCGATGACTTTGCGGAACGTTTTCAGGGGCTTTCCCTCAGTGAGGACGGCGATATTATTTCTGTTACGGACCCCGCGTATGGCTTGGTCCGGTTCCATTCTTCGGGCCGGATCAATGCCGAGGGGCGACAAGTCGATCCTGATCGCTTTACGGTGTCGGGAGAGCGGACGATTCTGCCGCAGGGGCGTTCAGCCTTGACATAGAATCGAAATACGGTCCCCGATGAGGACCGATCTTTTGGGAGGAAGACAGATATGAAACGCACGATGACATCCATCGCCGCGCTGGCCTTTGCCAGCTTCGGCACGGCCGCACTGGCACAAGACCCGGTCGAGCTTCGGATGATGTGGTATTCGGACGGTGTCGAAGGTGAGGTCATGCAGGACCTTCTCGACCGGTTCGAGGCCGAGAACCCCGATATCGACGTGGTGCTCGACAACGTGGCCTATCAGGTCATCCAGGAACAGCTGCCGATCCAGCTGGCCAGCGGCCAGGGCCCCGATCTCGCGCGGGTCACGAACCTCAAGGAACAGGCAGAACACTGGCTTGATCTGCGCCCCCATGTGGAAGACGCGGCCTATTGGGACGCGAATTTTGGCAACCGCTTTGACTGGATGCGCGAAGACGGATCGGATGCGATCCCGGGCTTTCTGACGCAGCTGACCATGGTCGGCGGGTTTGCCAACGATACGCTCTTCGAACAGGCCGGTGTCGAGATGCCGGGCGCGGATGCAACCTGGGACGAATGGGTCGCCGCCGCCGATGAGGTCGCGCAAAGCCAGGGCACGCCCGCCGCCTTCGCCGTCGACCGATCCGGCCACCGGATTTCCGGGCCGAACGCATCGTTTGGCGCCAACTACATCGGCGAGGACGGCATGCCTGCCCCCATCGACGACGGCACCATGGCGTTTGTCGAAAAGCTGGTGAACTGGACGAAGGACGGCAAGCAGCTGCCCGAGGTCTGGGTGTCCGCCGCTGGCACGACCTACCGGTCGGGCGCGGATGACTTCATCAACGCGCAGATCCCGTTCCTCTATTCGGGTTCCTGGCAGGTGGCGAACCTGTCGACGAAGATCGGCGACGCGTTCGACTGGTCGGCTGTCGGTTCGCCCTGCGGCACCGCAGGCTGTTCAGGCCTTGCAGGCGGCGCGGCGCTTGTCGGCATCAAGTATACCGAGCATCCCGAAGAAGTGGCGCGGGTGATGGATTACCTTGCCTCCGAACCGGTCGTGCGGGAATTTTCCGAGCGCACGCTCTTCCTTCCGGCCCATGCCGGCATCGTCGAAGCAGGCGGTCTGAATTTCCAGTCGGACGATCCCAACGTGCCTCCGGCACTTGACCGCTTCGTTCAGGCCTCTGGCGAGACGCTGCCCCTGGCCGACAAGCTGCCCGCGTGGAAATGGGCGAACGCCTACTACGGCGCGCTCGTCACCCGTGTCAGCCAGGCGATGGCCGGTGAGATCACGCTCGAAGAGGCACGTATGCTGATGGACGAGGATATCGCCGACGTCGTGGCGAACGCGCAGTAACACGCGCCCCGATGGCCGCCATTTACAAAGCGATGGGCACCGTTCTGACGGTGCCCCTGACCTGGCTCGCCCGGATCGTCGACTACCCGTTGCGGTGGTGGCAGGTTCGGACGGGTCAGGGCGGAATGGCGGCCGTCTTCCTGTTTCCGAACCTCGCGATCTTCGGCGTCTTCGTCCTGTTCCCGCTGGTTCTGAACTTCATGTATTCCGCCACGGCGGGCACCGATATCCTGCTGCCCGACCGCAATTATGTCGGGCTGGAGCAATACCAGAAGCTGCTGAGTTGCGAAGATTACACCCGCAAGATCACATGCCGCGAAGACCAGTTCTGGACGGCAGCGGGCAACACGCTGTTCTTCGTGGTCTTTCAGGTCACGACCATGATCGTCGTCTCGCTCATCACCGCGCTGATCCTCAACCGCAACATCGCCGGGCGCGGCTTTTTCCGCGCGGTGTTCTTTTTTCCGGTGCTTCTGTCGCCCGTGGTCGTGGGCCTGATCTGGCGCTGGATCCTGCAGCGCCAGGGGCTGTTGAACCTCATCATGGTCTCGCTCGGATTTGACCCCGAGGTCTGGCTGAATGACCGCGCCTATGCATTCACCGCCACGATCGGCGTGTCGGTCTGGGCGCATATGGGGTTCTACACGCTGATCCTTTTGGCCGGATTGCAGGCGATCCCCCGCGATCTTTATGAAGCTGCCGAGATGGATGGCACGCCGCCTGGCCGCGTCTTCTGGCGCATCACCCTGCCACTTCTTGCGCCGAACCTGGCCGTCGTGCTGGTGCTGGCGCTGATCCGGGGCGTGCAGATCTTCGATGAGGTCTATGTGCTGACCGGCGGCGGGCCGGGCACGTCCACGCTCTATCTGACGCAGTACATCTACGAAGTCGGCTTTGCCTCTATCCTGCGCAATCCGGGGCTGGCGGCCGCGGCGTCGATCCTGATGGGGCTGGTGCTGGTCGTCCTGACGTTGTGCCAGCTGTACCTTTCGCGCCGCAGCGAAAAGGCGGGCAAGCGATGAGCCGCGCCCTGACATTCCTGACGCGCCGCAAGGGCGGTTCCGGCTGGCACTGGACCGATATCGTCACCTGGGTCTGGCTGATCGGCGGCACGATCCTGATGTTCGGCCCCGCGCTTTGGCTGGTGTCTTCGTCCTTCAAGGGCCCCGCGCAATTGGCCGAATTCCCGCCGACCCTTCTGCCCTATGAACAGATCACCGTCGCGGTCGAGGGTTTTGACAGGCCCCTGCCCCTTTTTACCGTCACGATGGAGGACGGCTCGACCGAGGTTCTGGCCGAGGTGCGCCGCATCGGCACCACCAGCCAGCTTGTCGATCCCGACGATCCGGGCGAGACGATCCGCGTGAACATCGCGCAGCGTGAACCCATCCGCGAGGTGGGACTGGCGTATGACAACTACGTCCAGCCGCTGGTGACGAACGACTTTCTGCGCTTTCTTTGGAATTCGGTCTTCGTAACGACCATGGCCACGCTGATCACGTTGCTCACAAACTCCATGGCCGCTTTCGCCCTGTCGAAATACGAATTCAGGGGCCGCGATGCGGTGATGCTGATCATCATCGCGACGCTCATGGTGCCGCTCTCGGTGATCCTTGTCCCTCTCTATTCCGTGGTCAGCGCGACCGGGCTTCTCAATTCGCTATGGGGCGTGATCCTGCCTACCGTGGCGACGCCCACGGGCGTGTTCCTGTTGCGCCAATACATGCTGACGATCCCCGATGAGCTGCTGGAAGCGGCACGCATGGACCACGCCAGCGAATGGCAAATCTATTGGCGCATCGTCCTGCCACTGGCCGCGCCCGCGCTTGCCGTCCTCGCCATCTTCTCGGTCGTCTGGCGCTGGAACGATTTCCTCTGGCCACTCATCGTGCTGTCGCGGCGCGAGACCTATACGCTGCAAGTCGGTCTCAACACATATGCGGGCGAGCTTAATGTGCAGTGGCACTACATCCTCGCCATGACCGTCGTCACGATGATCCCGGTCGTGATCGTCTTCGTCTTCCTGCAACGCTTCATCACCACCGGCATCGCCGGGGCTGGCATCAAGTAAGAGGTCCCGATGGGTCGTATTGCGCTCAAGGATATCCGCAAGAGGTTCGGCGCGACCGAGGTCATCCACGGCATCGACCTTGAAGTGAACGAAGGAGAGCTTGTCGTCTTCGTCGGCCCCTCTGGCTGCGGGAAATCCACCCTTCTGCGCCTGATCGCCGGGCTCGACACACCAACCACCGGCACCATCGAGATTGACGGGCGCGATGTCACCAAGGTGACCGCCGCCGACCGGGGGCTGGCCATGGTGTTCCAATCCTACGCGCTCTACCCGCATATGACCGTGCGCCAGAACCTGTCATTCGGGCTTGAGAACACCAAGATGGACAAGGTCGAGATCGGATCGCGCATCGAAGACGCGGGCCGGATGCTGGAAATCGACGAGCTGATGGACAGGCGCCCTACCCAGCTTTCGGGCGGTCAGCGCCAGCGCGTCGCCATCGGCCGCGCCATCGTGCGCGAGCCGTCGGCGTTTCTGCTGGACGAGCCGCTGTCGAACCTAGACGCCGAACTGCGCGTGACCATGCGCGCGGAACTGGCGCAACTGCATGAGCGGCTGAAGACGACGATGATCTACGTCACGCATGATCAGGTCGAGGCGATGACGCTCGCCGACCGCATCGTGGTCTTGCGCAAGGGTGTGATCGAGCAGGTGGATACGCCGCTCGGCCTCTATAACCGGCCTGCGAACCTGTTCGTCGCGGGCTTTATCGGCGCGCCGAACATGAACTTTTTCGAGACCGAGGCGAAGGATGGCCATGCAGAATTGCCCGGCGGTCTGCGCGTCAAGGCGCCGGGGTCCGGCAAGGTGACCGTCGGCATCCGGCCCCAGCATCTGCGGCTCGCAGAGAACAGCGAAGAGGCGTTGGAAGGCAAGGTGACACTGGTCGAGGCTTTGGGCGCGGAAACGGTGGTGCATGCCAAGGCCGGGGACGGAACACCAATGGTGACGGTGCTTGCCGGTCAGCCGGATCTGTCCATCGGTGATCCGGTGCGCGTGGCGCTGGACCATGCGCAGGTGCATCTTTTCGGCGCGGATGGCCAGCGGATCGACGACTAGCGGGTTCGGCGCGCCAGGTTTTGGTCGAAGAACGCGAGCACCTGGCGGCGCATTTCGGGCGTTTCTTCATGCCTTGCGTCGGGATCGAGAAGAATATCTAGCGTGTCCACCCCTGCATACCCCGCGCGAAGATCGTCCAGAGCGATGCCAAGGGCCTTGGGCGGCGTCAGCGGGTCCTGCGCGCCAAGGCAGGCAAGCTGCGGGCGCGGGGCGATCATCGCGGCGATTTCTCCGTTCCTCGCAGTATTGAGCAGCCCCGGAACCGTCAGGTAAATACCGTGCAGATCATGAGCCTCCTCCTCGATGAGCGCCGCAAAATCGGCCAGGCAACACAAATGCGCCAACGCGTCGATGCGCGGTTCCACGGCGGCCAGCCAGTAGCCAAGCGTCGCGCCCATCGAGAGTCCGTAGACGCCGATTGCTGTGAAGCGTGAATCGTTCTCCAGCCAGTCGACCTGGGACTTGAGCTCTCCCAGCATCCATCCGGCAAGGCTTCGCCCGCGCCAGAGGCAAGCCTTGGCTGTGGCGCTTTCGTCAAGATGCGCTCGGTCCCCGAAGCATGGCAGATCAAGGCACAGCGATGCGATGCCGCGCGCCGCAAATGCGGGGCCAATGGGGTCGGGGCTGGCAGGGCGGCCGCCCGTCAACTCGCGCGCGCCGATGTCGTATCGCGCGCCATGGGCGTGGATCACTATCACAACGGGCCATGGCCCCTGCCCGTCCGGCAAGCAAAGGAACCCGCCTACGGGATCGCCAGAGGCCGTCTCAAACACCACGCGGCCAGCATCTTCTGACACGAAGCGCAGCGGATGCGCATCCAGCTCGAACAGCCGCCGCAGCACCGCGCGGTCGGACACCCTAGCGGGCCGCGCTGTCGCGGGCGCGGGTGATCGCCTCGGCCAGCACCTCACGGTCACCGATCTGGTTGGCGAGGATCAGCACCAGACGCGCGGCGAAGGCGGCGGCCTGATCGTCATCCATCCCGTCCTGCGCGGCGATAAGATCGGCGTAGAACCCGTCGGGGTCGGGAATATTGGGATTGAGCCGCAGGTCCGCCATCACGCCGACTCCATCGCGCAAGCCAGCCGTAGGGCCGCCGCGACCGCATCCGCGTCATAGAAGGGCCATCGCGCCACGACATGCTGATCGGGCCGGACGAGATAAACGGCAGAGCCCGCCTCGCCCAGATAGCGTGCGGCAAGCTGGCCCGTCGCGTCATCGCCCGCCGATAGCGCCACGCGCCGGATATCAATACCGCTCACCTCAAGCGTCTCGGGCGCATCTGCATCAATCGTCAAAAG
Organism: uncultured Paracoccaceae bacterium; assembly: GCA_965662745.1. Classification (GTDB taxonomy): domain Bacteria; phylum Pseudomonadota; class Alphaproteobacteria; order Rhodobacterales; family Rhodobacteraceae; genus Anianibacter. The sequence continues at coordinate 2,219 of CBFIJK010000014.1, read as the reverse complement.
CGCGAAATCCCCACCGAGCTTCGGCAGAAGGAACCCCGCACCCAAAGGCGCATCGGGGCATGGCGCGCCGGGGCGTGTGCGCTCGGGTGCGCCCGCCAGCGCGTCTTCGCCCGTCAGCGGCAGCCCGTCATAGACGCAAGGCGTGCTGAGCCGCCCCGAATTCACCAGGGGCCGCGCGAAATCGTAGTGTTCGGCCAGCTCCAGCACCGCGTTGCGGAAGATGTGGCTCATCTTCGTCTTGGGCGTGATGAAATCGGTGGATCGCGTTGAATTGCGGATGTTTTCCTCGGCGCCATGAATGCGCTCGGCGTCGTAGCTATCCAGCAGCGCATCGGGCGCCTTGCCGCCGATCACGAGGCCCAGCTTCCAGCCCAGGTTGTCCACATCCTGCATCCCGGAATTGGCACCGCGCGCGCCGAAGGGCGACACCTGATGCGCGGAATCCCCGGCAAAGATCACGCGGCCATGGCGGAATTTGCCCATGCGGCGGCACTGGAAGGTGTAGATCGAGGACCAGACGATTTCATATTCGACATCCTCGCCCAGCATCGCGTCGAGACGGCGGCGGATGTTGTCCTCTTTCATTTCTTCCTTGCGGTCGATGTCCCAGCCGATCTGGAAATCGACACGCCAGACGCCATCGGGCTGCTTGTGCAAAAGCGTCGAGGCGCCGGATTTGAAGTAGGGTTCGAACCAGAACCAGCGTTCGGTCGGGAACTCGGCGCTCATCTTGATGTCGGCGATCAGGAAGCTGTCCTGAAACACGCGGCCTTCGAAATCGAGCCCCAGCATCCCGCGCAGCGGCGAGGATGCGCCGTCGCAGCCGATCAGCCAATCCGCTTCGATCCGGTAGGGGCCGTCCGGCGTTTCGATTTCCAGCGCGACGTGATCGCTATGGGTTTCGACATCGGTGACCCGGTTGCGGCCTCGAAGTTCAATGGGCGCGCCGCTTGCCTGCGCCTCGCGGACGCGGTCGACGAGGAACTTTTCGAAATAGGGCTGCTGAAGGTTGATGAAGGCCGGAAAGCGGTGGCCTTCTTCGGGGAGAAGGTTGAATTCAAAGACTTTCCGGTCGTCGTGAAAGACCTTGCCAAGGTTCCACACGACGCCCTTGTCCAGCATCGGCACGCCGCAGCCGTAGCGATCCGCGATCTCCAGCGTGCGCTTGGCGAAACAGATCGCGCGGCTGCCCTGCCCAATGCCTTCATGGTCGTCCAAGAGCACGACCGGGATACCCTGAAGCCCCAGATCGAGCGCGGTGGCAACGCCAATCGGTCCTCCGCCCATGATCACGACGGGATGGCGTACCGGGGATTTCGCGTCCTGATCGACGCAGCGCTCATAGGGATAGAGCTTGAAGGCCAGTTGATAGCGGTCGTGGAACATTCGGGTCTCCTCCCCCGTCTAAATCGCGGCTCAGCGCGCGCCGAAATAGGCCTGTGCGCTGGGGACGCGTCCGTATTCGAGATAGAAATCATCGAGTTGTGGCGGGTCGATGCCCGCCTCCAGCACCATCGTATGGGCCTGCCCGCGATGGTGGATCTGGTGTTGGAAAAGGTGCAGAAGAAGCGGGCCGACCGTCTCGGTATGAGGGCCTTCCGCTCGCGTCGTCTGGCGCGTCTCGGTCAGCACCTCGGGCGCCAGCGCCTTGCAGAACGTCGCAAGGCGCATGTCGGCATTGGCCTGCTCTGCCGCCAGCACGGCAGGGTCAGTGATATCGCCCCTCTCGAAGACCAAACGCCCCTTCCCGCCTTCTTCCAGAGCGTCGAGGTAGTAGAGATCGGCATCGAGGATATGGTTCAGCGTCCGAGACAAGGACGGGAAAAATCCCGTCCGCTGCGCGGTGAACGCCGCCTTGTCCATGCCCTGAACCGCGCCGTGAAGCTTTGCGTTCGCCCAGGCATTGTTGAGCGCCATATCAAGATAAGGCGTCATCCGCGATTACCCCTGAAGGGCCTCCCACATGTCCTTGTCGCGCTGCGCGGTCCAGATGCGCGGCGTGTCGATATCGCGGGCCTCATCATAGGCGCGCACGACGTTGAAGGGCAGGCAATGCTCATAGATCGCGTAATCCTTGAACTTCGGATCGCATTCGGCGCGCACCGCGTCCCAGGCGTCTTTCAGCGTGCCGCCCGCAAGCGCGACCTTCGCGGCGGGGCGATAGGTGGAGCGGACGAAATCCGTGGTGCTGTCGAGCGCGGCATTGACCATCTCGCGGC
>CBFIJK010000013.1:42086-67782 GCA_965662745.1 uncultured Paracoccaceae bacterium | reverse complement strand
CTGTTTGCGCATCTTGTCGGCGGTCTGCCAGGTGCGGATGATTACCTCGCCCACGCGGCCCATGGCCTGGCTGTCGGACGCGATGATCGAAAACGCGCCCATGTCATGCAGGATATCCTCGGCCGCGATGGTTTCCTTGCGGATGCGCGACTCGGCGAAGGCGACGTCTTCGGGGATGGATTTGTCGAGATGGTGACAGACCATCAGCATGTCGAGATGCTCTTCGAGCGTGTTGACGGTGAAGGGCCGTGTCGGGTTGGTCGAGGACGGGATGACGTGCTGGTTCTCGACGACCTTGATGATGTCGGGCGCATGGCCGCCACCCGCACCCTCGGTGTGAAAGGCGTGGATCGTGCGGCCCTTGATGGCGGCGACGGTATTCTCGACGAACCCCGATTCATTCAGCGTATCGGTGTGGATCATGACCTGAACGTCATACTCATCGGCCACGGACAGGCAGCAATCGATGGCGCCGGGGGTCGTGCCCCAATCCTCGTGCAACTTCATCGCGCAGGCGCCCGCGCCGACCATCTCGACCAGAGCATCCGGGGTAGATGCATTGCCCTTGCCAGACAGACCAATGTTCATCGGCACGGAATCAATCGCCTGAAGCATCCGCCCGATATGCCACGGCCCCGGCGTACAGGTCGTCGCCAGCGTGCCGTGGGCGGGGCCGGTTCCGCCGCCGAGCATCGTGGTGATCCCGGAATGCAGCGCGTCTTCCATCTGCTGGGGGCAGATGAAGTGGATATGACTGTCAAAGCCGCCCACGGTCAGGATCTTGCCCTCGCCTGCGATCACCTCTGTCCCCGGACCGATGATGATATCGACGCCGTCCTGCGTGTCGGGATTGCCCGCCTTGCCGATGGCCGCGATGCGCCCGTCTTTCAGACCGACATCCGCCTTGTAGATGCCCGTCACATCCACGATCAGGGCGTTGGTGATGACCGTGTCGACGGCCCCGCCCGCGCGGCTGACCTGCGACTGGCCCATCCCGTCGCGGATCACTTTGCCGCCGCCGAACTTCACCTCTTCGCCGTAGGTGGTCAGGTCACGTTCCACCTCGATGATGAGATCGGTGTCGGCCAGACGCATCCGGTCGCCGGTGGTCGGCCCGTACATATCGGCATAGGCAGCGCGGGAAATGGTGGCTGGCATCGACGTCTCCTTAGAACGGGCCGCTTAAAGCGCGCCCATCACATCCTGATTGAACCCGTAAACCGTGCGGCCGCCGCCGAAGGGAACAAGCCGCACCTCGCGGGTCTGGCCCGGCTCGAACCTGACGGCGGTTCCTGCGGCGATATCCAGGCGCATCCCACGGGCCGCGTCCCTGTCGAACGACAGGCCCGAATTGGTCTCGGCGAAATGGTAGTGGCTGCCGACCTGCACGGGCCGGTCGCCTGTATTGGCGACCTCTAGCGTGATCGCCTCTGCCCCGGCGTTCAGCGTGATCTCGCCTTTTGCGATCAGCAGTTCGCCGGGGATCACCGGCGCACCTTCACGGGGATCGGGACGGGTCGTGGCTGCGGCACGAGGCCCAGCGCTTTGAGCAGATTTTCCAAGGTTTTCATTGCAGTACCCCCAGTTGAATAGCAGTCGTTTTCGGTGTCATCGGATAGGATGATGCACCGTCACCAGTTTCGTTCCATCGGGAAAGGTCGCTTCGACCTGAACGTCGTGGATCATCTCGGCGATCCCATCCATGCACTGATCGGCGGTTATGACATGGGCGCCCGCCTCCATCAGGTCGGCGACCGACCGACCGTCGCGCGCGCCTTCGACCACGTAGTCGGTGATCAGCGCGATCGCCTCGGGATGGTTCAGCTTGACGCCCCGGTCCAGCCGCCCGCGCGCGACCATGGCGGCGAGGGAAATCAGAAGCTTGTCTTTTTCGCGAGGCGTCAGGTTCATTCCGGTTCCTTCAGATCGTCCAGACCCGCGGCAACGGGCCGGGGCGCAGCGCCGCGATCGCGGCCATCATCATTCGGCGCAGCGGGAAGGCATCGGGGGCCATCGCACGCAGCACGCATTTTCCATCCCAGCCGCTGACCGCCCAGGTCACGCCAGGCACCTCTGGCAGATCGCGAACACGGCCAACCGCATCCTCGGCCCCTGGCGCGATCAAGGCAAGCGTTCCAACGGCGCGCTGACCATTGAGGGTCGCGGTGCCAGTCCGCCGAGACAAACTGGCAGCATCCAGCCGCACGGGGTCAAGCCAGACCGAAGCGCCAGTCCGGCGCACCAAGCGCCGGTCGATCAAATCCAGCGTCTCGACCACTTCGCCCATCGCGGCACGTCCCAGAACAAGCGTTTCCGCCATCAGGCAAGTCGCATTGTCGGCCAGATCAACCGAAGTCGTCCGGTCCAGAGACGCGCGGTCAAAGAGAATCGTCTCTTGCGGCAACCAGTCCAGGCGCGCCCCTGCGCCGACGGTCAGCGTCACATCGAGCTTTGCCTGGCCCTCGTTCGCACGATAGGCGCGCTCGGCGGTTTGCGTCATCGCCGTGACGCGCGTGCCTGCGCCAAGCTTGATGTCGTATGTCAGGTGATCTCCGCCGGTCAGACCGCCCGCCGTGTTCAGGAACACAAGCTCTGGTCCGTCCCCGTATGCGGCGGGCAGCATCGCCTTGGCCGATCCGGATTGGTGCATCCGGTCAAGGCGCGACTGCCCGCCGCGAAGGGAAAACGCTACGTCCGCGTGTCCACGGGCACGCTGCAACACGGGAGGAGGAAAAGTTGCGTCGTACATTCCGTGCGTTTCATCTCGTAAGTTCAGCCTGCGCTGCGTTGCAGCACCACACAATCATCTTGCGGCCCGCACCGGGCCAGAACCAACAGGATTCGCGCCCGTTGCGCTGAAATTCGCGCAGCTTGCTACCTTTTTAGGCAGCCTGCCCACGCGCGCTTTTCGGCTGGCGAGATATGGGCGGTTCGGTGTACCCCATCGCCCATGACGCAAACGCTGACGATCCGCCGCCCAGACGACTGGCACCTGCACCTGCGCGACGGCGCGATGTTGAAGGCCGTGCTCCCTGAAACCGCGCGCCATTTTGCTCGCGCAATCATCATGCCAAACCTCGTACCGCCCGTCGTGCGCGGCGAGGACGCAGCACTCTACCGCGACCGGATCCTCGCGGCGCTACCCGAGAGCATGACGTTCGAGCCCTTGATGACTTTGTATCTGACCGAGAACACGGACCCCTCCGATGTCGCGGCCGCCCACGCGAGCGGGCTGGTGAAGGCAGTCAAGCTTTATCCCGCGGGCGCCACGACCAATTCCGCGTCCGGCGTGCGCGATTTCGACAAGGTGCGCGGCGTTCTTGAAGAGATGGCAGAGATCGGCCTGCCGCTTTGCGTCCATGGTGAGGTGACGGACCCCGAGATCGACATTTTCGACCGCGAAGCGGTGTTCATCGACCGCATCCTCGATCCCGTTCGCCGCGCCACGCCGCGCCTGCGGGTGGTCATGGAACATATCACCACGAAGAACGGCGTCGATTACGCCCGTGCGGGCGGCGTCGATCTGGGCGCAACGATCACCACGCATCATCTTGTGATCAACCGCAACCATATCCTCGTCGGGGGGATCAAACCGCATTACTACTGTCTGCCGGTTGCCAAACGCGAAGAGCATCGGCTGGCCCTGCGCGAGGCCGCAACCAGCGGAGATGCGTGTTTCTTCCTGGGCACCGACAGCGCGCCGCATATCGACCCGCTGAAGGAAAACGCCTGCGGCTGCGCGGGGTGTTTTACCGCGACCAACACTCTTTCCATTCTGGCCGAAGTGTTCGAAACGGATGGAGCATTGGACAAGCTCGAATCCTTCACCTCTCTGAACGGACCCAAATTCTACCGCCTGCCGGTCAACGACGACCACGTGACGCTGACCAAGGGCGATCCGGTCACATACCCCGGCAAGATCGACAGCGGCGATGGCCCCGTCACCGTATTCGACCCCGGTTTTCCGCTGCATTGGCACGTCACCGCCTGAGCCTTCTCGTATAGGAGCCCGCCTCATGATTCCCGCCAGCTATCCAGCGCCCGAGGAAATCGCGCGTCTCTCTGCCGCGATGCTTCTGGAAATCGGCGCGGTAAACTTCCGCCCCGAGGATCCCTTTATCCTCGCCAGCGGTCTGCCTTCGCCCACCTATATCGACTGCCGCAAGCTGATATCTTACCCGCGCATTCGGTCCACCCTGATGGATTTCCTGACCGTAACGGTGATGCGCAATGCAGGGCTGGAAGCGTTCGATAACATTGCGGGCGGCGAGACGGCGGGCATTCCTTTCGCCGCGCTTGTGGCCGAACGCATGGCCCTGCCGATGACCTATGTGCGCAAAAAGCCAAAGGGATACGGCAAGAACGCCCGGATCGAAGGCGCGATGACCGAAGGCCAGCGCGTGCTTCTGGTCGAGGACCTGACGACCGATGGCGGATCGAAACTGTCCTTCGTCGATGCGATCCGCGAGACCGGTGCGACCTGCGGACATACCGCTGTGATCTTCTACTATGGCATCTTCCCTGAGACGGAAAAGACATTGGGCGATCATGGCATCGCGCTGCATCACCTGTGCACCTGGTGGGACGTGCTGTCGATGGCGCGCGAAAAGGGCAGCTTTGCGCTCGAGACGCTGGATGCGGTCGAGACCTTTCTCAACGATCCCCGCGCCTGGCAAGAGGCGCACAAGACGAGCTAGCCCGCGCGGCGTTCTGGCCGGATCGCGCCGATCAGCGGGCAGCCCAATGTCGCCTCAAGCGCGGCGACCAGATCGTCCACGGTCTCGGTGCTGACATAGCGCCCGCCGGTCAGGTCTGCCATGCAGCGCGCAACGGTCGGCACCTCTTGTCCCGCCGCGCCCGCGCCGCTTTCCCAGTCGAAATATTCGGCCCGCACACGGAACCCGATGACATGGATCGTCAGGTTCGCCGCTTCGGCAAACAGGCGCGAGGCCAGCGTGCAGGGCGATCCGCCGCAGGTTTCCTTGCCGTCCGTCACCAGAACGATGACGCCCGCCTGCCTGCGATGATCGAGCGTCTCGGCCGCCGCTTCGACCGCGCCCGTCAGCGGCGTCGCGCCCTGGGGGGATAGCGCGTCGACGGCCGCTATGATCGGGCCATCTGCCAAGGGACGCGGCGGGAAATGCAGCGCGATGTTAGAGCACGCGTCACGGTTGCCGGGGCCATAGACGATCAGTCCGATCCGCCGCTGCGCCACGATAGGCGGCAGCGCCTGCCGGACCGCCCGGCGTGCATCGACGATACGCGGCTCCCCCATCAGCGTCGCCGCACGGTCCGCCATGGACCGCGAGCCGTCGAACACCACCATCGCGTCGCTGGCGCATCCCGCGCCAACGGGTCCCGCCGCCATGGACAGAGCTGCAATTGCCGCCGTGATCTTGGCCGATGCACGCATCATCTGCCTCCTTTTCCGGCAAGCATGACTCGCGCACAGCGCACCGGCAAATGATCAAACCGCGAGCGCAAATTTCTTGTGGACGGTTTCGGCGGCGTTTGGGGATGAACCGGGCAAACCGCCCCACACCCAAACCACATCTATCGCAATCCAGCGGCTTTCATGCTACATATGGGATCCGATAGGCTTGTCCCCCGATCCATACAGGGGTTATCCCCGAACTTGTTCCCCTTCCTCAACGCCACGCGAACAGCCTATGAAGCGGCTTCAGGACAACGAGGGCAGAAATGAATCAGATCGCAAAGATCCCGAGCGACGCAGCCAAGACCGATGAGACGGGCGCAGATCCGCTGCCCCATTCCATCGAGGCGGAACAGCAGCTTCTGGGCGCGATTCTGACGAATAACGATGTCTTCGACCGTGTGGCTTCTGTGATGGGGCCGGAACACTTCTATGATCCCGTGCACCGCCGCATCTATGAAACCGCCGCCAGCCGCATCCAGAAGAACGCGCTTGCCTCTCCGGTGACACTGAAGGCGTTTCTGGAAGACGACGAGGGCCTGAAGGAACTCGGCGGCGGCGCGTATCTGGCAAAGCTTGCGGGCGCCGCGATCTCATCTTTTGCGGCGCGCGATTACGCCCAGATGATCTATGACCTCGCGATCCGCCGCGAGCTCATCGAACTTGGGCACGAGATTTCCGGCAAGGCCGCCAAGGTCGATATCGCAAGCGAGCCGACCGAACAGATCACCGAGGCCGAACAGCGTCTCTACAAGCTGGCGGAAAAGGGTCAGGCCGATACCGGGTTTCAATCCTTCCTGCGCGCCGTCACCGATGCGGTGCAGGTCGCCAACGCCGCCTATATGCGCGAAGGCGGTCTTGCGGGCGTGTCCACCGGTCTTGCCGATCTCGACAAGAAGCTGGGCGGCCTGCACAAATCCGACCTTCTGATCCTCGCCGGGCGTCCGTCGATGGGGAAAACCTCGCTCGCCACCAATGTCGCGTTCAACATCGCCAAGGCCTATAAGAAGGGCAAACGCGCCGATGGCAGCGACGGCGCGGTCGATGGCGGCGTCGTGGGCTTTTATTCGCTGGAAATGAGCGCCGAGCAGCTCGCCGCGCGTATCCTGTCCGAAGCGTCCGAGGTGCCGTCCGAACAGATCCGGCGCGGCGACATGACAGAGGCCGAATTCCGCCGCTTCGTCGATGCAGCCAAGGCGCTGGAATCCTGCCCTTTGTATATTGACGACACGCCCGCCCTGCCGATCAGCCAGCTTGCCGCCCGCGCCCGGCGACTGAAACGCCAGCATGGCCTTGATGTGCTCTTCGTCGACTACCTGCAGCTTGTCCGCCCCGCGTCGGCCAAGGACAGCCGCGTCAACGAGGTCTCGGAGATCACCCAGGGCCTAAAGGCCATTGCCAAGGAACTCGACATCCCGGTCGTCGCCCTGTCGCAGCTGTCGCGCCAGGTCGAAAGCCGCGAAGACAAGCGCCCGCAATTGTCGGACCTGCGGGAATCGGGCTCGATCGAGCAGGACGCGGATGTCGTCATGTTCGTGTTCCGCGAGGAATACTATGTCGAACGGGAAAAGCCCGGCGATCACGAGCTCGACAAGATGGCAGACTGGCAGGCCAAGATGGAAAACCTGCACGGCAAGGCCGAGGTCATCATCGGCAAGCAGCGTCACGGACCGATCGGGTCCGTAGACCTGTCGTTCGAGGGTCGCTTCACGCGCTTCGGCAACCTTATCAAGCCGTGGCAAAGCGGCGCTGGCGCCGGCGAGATCTGATCGCGCGGCGTTCAAGCAGTCTGCCAACGCCCTTTCCCCTTGCCAGCCCGCCGCTGCGCGTTCAGAAAAAGGCCCCATGGGCACCGGTATCCTGACGATAGATCTCGACGCGCTGGCCGCGAATTACAAGGCGCTCGACGCGATGTCGGGCGCCGATGTGGAAACGGCCGCGACCGTGAAGGCCGATGGCTATGGTCTGGGCGCCGAAAAGGTCGCCCGTACCCTTGCACAGGCGGGCGCGCGGCGCTTTTTCGTCGCCGTGGCCGAGGAAGGCGCGGCCATCCGACAGGCCCTTGGCCCGGGCCCCGCGATCCACGTCTATTCGGGGCATATGCCCGGCGACACGGATATGATCGCCGATCTCGGCCTGATCCCGATGCTTAATTCCATCGAGCAGATGACCCGCCATTTCGAGGCGCTGCCCGGCCATCCCTTCGGTGTCCAACTGGATTCGGGTATGAACCGCCTTGGGATGGAACCCGCCGAATGGGGCGCGGTACGCGAGATGGTGCTCGCCCAGGGGCCTGAGATGATCATGAGCCATCTCGCCTGCTCGGACGAGCCGGATCACGAGATGAACGCCCGCCAGCTCGCCACCTTCCGCGAGTGCATCGCCGGTGTGCCCTGCCCGGTCTCGCTTTCGGCGACGGGCGGCGTGCTGCTGGGCCCCGACTATCACTTCAACATGACGCGCCCCGGCATCGGCCTTTATGGCGGAATGCCCTTCGAGGACGCGCGCTCCGTCGTTCACCTTGCCCTGCCGGTGATCCAGACCCGCCCCCTGACGGCCGGAGAGCCCGTGGGCTACGGAAATTCATGGCACAGCGACGACGCGGCGACCATCGCAACGGTCTCGGGCGGCTATGCCGACGGCATCACCCGGCATCTGTCGAACCAGTCGGTCCTGTTCGACGGGACCGAGCCCTGCCCCCTTGTCGGCCGTGTCTCTATGGACCTTCTGACCATCGACATCACGCACCTGCCACGCGTGCCGACCCATCTTGACCTTCTGTCGCCGCACCAGACCGTCGACGACATCGCCGATATCGCGGGGACCATCGGCTACGAAATCCTGACCCAGCTTGGCGCCCGCTACACCCGCCGCTACACCGGCAGCGCCTAGATGGACGCGATCCTCTCGCCCCTCGCCGCGCTCGGGCGCGCAACGCTGGGCGCACTCGGCGCGATCGGGCGCGTGACCCTCTTCGCCGCCGAGGCGATCAGCCATATCGTCCGACCGCCGCTCTACCTGCGCGAATTCGGCACGGCGCTGATGGTTATCGGCTGGTTTTCCCTGCCCGTGGTCGCGCTGACGACGCTGTTCACCGGCGGCGCGCTGGCGTTGCAAATCTTCGCCGGCGGCGCACGCTTCAACGCCGAGGCGGTCGTCCCGCAGATCGTCGCCATCGGCATGGTGCGCGAACTCGGGCCTGTCTTGACCGGCCTCATGGTGTCGGGCCGCGTCGCCTCCGCCATCGCGGCAGAGCTTGGCACGATGAAGGTCACGGAACAGATCGACGCGCTGACGACGCTGTCCACCAACCCGATGAAATACCTCGCCGCCCCGCGCATTCTGGCGGCGACGCTGGCGCTGCCGCTTCTGGCGGGCGTCGGTGACGTAATCGGCATCATGGGCGGCTATCTCGTCGGCACCGCTCGGCTCGATTTCAACGCCGCTGTCTACCTGCAGAACACCGCGCAGTTCCTCGTGGCGGGCGACGTGCTGTCGGGCCTCGTCAAGGCGGCGGTCTTCGGATTCATCGTGGCGCTCATGGGCTGCTATCACGGCATGAACTCGGGCCGCGGCGCCGAAGGCGTGGGCCGCGCCACGACCAATGCCGTGGTGTCGTCGTCGGTGATGATCCTGGCCGCGAACTACATCCTGACAGAGCTGTTCTTTTCCGCATGATAGAGCTTAGCGCCGTCCACAAATCCTTTGGCGCCAAGCATGTTCTGCGCGGCATCGACCTGACCGTGCCCAAGGGCGAAAGCATGGTCGTCATCGGCGGGTCAGGCACCGGCAAATCGGTTCTTCTGAAAAGCGTGCTGGGCCTCGTCCGCCCCGATGCGGGCACCATCACGCTCGACGGCGAGGACGTGACCAAGGCCGACCGAGACGCCTTCCTCGCCCGCTTCGGGATGCTATTTCAGGGCGGCGCGCTCTTCGATTCCATGACCGTCTGGCAGAACGTCGCCTTCCGCCTTCTGCGCGGCGCGCAGAAACGCCCCAAGGCCGAGGCACGCGAGATCGCGATCGAGAAACTGCGCCGCGTGGGTCTCAAGCCCGAAACCGCCGATCTCTTCCCCGCAGAGCTGTCGGGCGGCATGCAGAAACGCGTCGGCCTCGCCCGCGCCATCGCCGCAGAACCCGAGATCATCTTCTTCGACGAGCCGACAACCGGCCTCGACCCGATCATGTCCGGCGTCATCAACGACCTGATCCGCGAGATCGTCGTCGAAATGGGCGCGACCGCCATGACCATCACCCATGACATGACCAGCGTGCGCGCCATCGCCGACCGCGTGGCGATGCTGCACGACGGGGTCATTCAATGGACCGGCCCGGTGAGCGATCTGGACAATTCCGGCGATCCCTATCTCGACCAGTTCATCCACGGCCGCGCGACAGGGCCGATCGAGGCTGTGCGCTGATGCGCACCCTCCGCCTCTACGCCAACCTCTCGCTCCTCATTCTCTTCCCCATCGCTTGGGCCGCCCCGCTATTGCGCGCCGGGCTCCTGCCGCTCTTCGGCCTCAGCGAAATCTCCGTCCTCTCGGGCCTGGGCGCCCTCTGGGACAGCGACGTGATCCTCGCCGCCATCGTCACGCTTCTCGCCATCGTTCTGCCCTACGTGAAAACCGTCGCACTCGCTCTCATCCAACTCCGCCGCCTGCCCCGGCGCGTTCTGCCTGTCGTCTCGATCCTCGCCAAATTCGCCATGGCCGATGTCTTCCTCGTCGCCCTCTATATTGTCATCGCCAAGGGCACCGGCGTCGGCCGGATCGAAACCGCTTGGGGCCTTTATCTCTTTACCGCCTGCATCCTCGCCTCACTCATCCTCAGCCTCGCAGAAAAGAAATAACCCCACTTTGATTCTGCAAATACCTCGGAGGTTTGGAGGCAGAGCCTCCATGCGATCCGACGGGGGGCTCAATGCCCCCAAGGATCGCACAGCCCCCTTGCGGAACGGACAAAGAACATCGCACATAGGGCACATGGCCAAGACACCCAGCTTCACCTGCCAGTCCTGCGGCGCGACCCATTCCAAATGGTCTGGGCGCTGCGATGCCTGCGGGGCGTGGAATTCCATCGTCGAGGAAACGCCGATCTCCACCGGCCCCGCCGCGAAGACCCTTGGCGGCGCGCGGGGCAGCGCCGTGCCACTGACCGATCTCGCGACCGAGGACACCCCGCCGCCGCGCAGTTCCTCCGGCCTGTCAGAGCTTGACCGCGTCTTGGGGGGCGGGCTGGTCCCCGGCTCGGCGATCCTTGTGGGCGGCGATCCGGGCATCGGCAAATCGACGCTGCTGCTGCAGGCCGCCGCGCGTTTTGCCGATCAGGGGCTGTCCTGCCTCTATATCTCGGGCGAGGAGGCGACCGCGCAGGTGCGCATGCGCGCCAGCCGCCTTGGCCTGTCGAAATCCCCCGTCCGGCTGGGCGCGGAAACCAATCTGCGCGATATCCTGACCACCCTCGATGCCGAGCGCCCGGCGCTGGCCATCATCGACTCGATCCAGACCATGTGGGCCGACAACGTCGGCAGCGCGCCGGGATCCGTCGCCCAGGTCCGGGCTGCGGCGCATGAGCTGGTGAGCTTCGCCAAGCGGCGGGGCGTCGCGATCATCCTTGTCGGCCATGTCACCAAGGATGGTCAGATCGCAGGCCCCCGCGTGGTCGAGCACATGGTCGACACGGTCCTTTATTTCGAGGGAGAGCGCGGCCACCAGTTCCGCATTCTGCGCGCGGTCAAGAACCGCTTCGGCCCGGCGGACGAGATTGGCGTGTTCGAAATGACCGGCGAGGGTCTTGCCGAGGTCGCCAACCCCTCGGCCCTGTTCCTGTCGGACCGCGAAACGCCTGCGCCCGGGTCTGTCGTCTTTGCCGGGATCGAAGGCACACGCCCGGTTCTGGTCGAATTCCAGGCCCTCGTCGCGCCAAGCCCCCACAGCCAGGCGCGGCGCACGGTCGTCGGCTGGGATGGCGGGCGGCTGGCGATGATCCTTGCTGTCCTGGAATCGCGCTGCGGCATCCCCTTTGCAGGGCTCGATGTCTATCTGAACGTCGCAGGCGGGATGAAAATCAGCGAACCGGCCGCCGATCTTGCGGTCGCCGCGGCGCTCTTGTCGGCCCGCGAAGATGCCGCGCTGCCCGCCGATACGGTGGTTTTCGGTGAAATCTCGCTGTCGGGCGCCCTTCGGCCCGTGGGTCAGACCGAAAACAGGTTGAAAGAAGCGGCGAAACTTGGTTTCTCCACTGCGATTGCGCCGGAACGCAGCAAGACCGGGTCAGGGACAGACCTCGTCATGCGGCAGATGCCGGATTTAACGCGATTTGTAGGTGAAATTTTCGGAGCGGGCTAAGACCCCGCCGGAGAGAGATCATGGACGGCTTTACCATTGTCGACGGCGTTGTCGCCGTCGTCATCCTTCTGTCTGCGATCCTCGCCTACTCGCGCGGCCTGACCCGAGAAATCATGGCCATCGCAGGTTGGGTCGGCGCCGCCGTCGTCGCCTTTCTCTTCGCGCCCAAGGCCGTGCCGCTGGTCAAGGAAATCCCCTATGTGGGTGATTTCCTGCGCGACAGCTGCGAATTGTCCGTGATCGCGGCCTTTGCGACCGTCTTTGCAGTGGCGCTGGTGATCGTCTCGCTCTTCACGCCGCTCTTTTCGTCGGTGATCCAGCGCTCTGCCATCGGCGGCGTGGATCAGGGGCTCGGGTTCCTCTTCGGCGTGGTGCGGGGCCTTGTCCTCGTTGCAGTGGCGCTGGTGCTTTATGACCGCGTCGTGCTCGACGACAGCTACCCGGTGGTCGACAATTCGCGCACGGCGCAGATTTTCGCGGGCGCGCAGGATGATCTGAACGAGGCCGTGCCCAGCGATGCGCCCGGCTGGATTGTCCAGCGTTACGAGGATCTGGTGAACGCGGGCGATTGCGCAATCTGATTTGCTGCTTTGCAGAAACTCTTTGTGATCCTTTCGTGACACTGCCCGCCTCACCGCGTAGAAGGGGGCGACACCCACCCCCACGGATTCGGATACATGGCCGACATCACTGACTGGCGTGCAAACCCCTTCGACGACGATAAGCTGAAAGAGGAATGCGGCGTCTTCGGCGCCGTGAATGTCCTCGAGGCTGCGAATTTCGTCGCGCTCGGACTTCATGCACTGCAACATCGCGGGCAAGAGGCGGGCGGTATCGTCAGCCATGATGCCGAACACGGGTTCAACTCTGCCCGACGTTTTGGCTATGTGCGCGACAATTTCACCAAGGCGTCGCTCATGGAAACGCTGCCCGGCCATCTGGCCATCGGGCATGTGCGCTATTCCACGGCCGGGTCCAAGGGCAACACCCAGATCCGTGACGTGCAGCCCTTCTTCGGCGAGTTTTCCGTCGGCGGCGTGGCGATTGCCCACAACGGCAACATCACCAATGCCGCCGCCCTGCGGCGCGAGTTGATCGAGCGCGGGTCGATCTTTCAGTCCTCGTCCGACAGCGAATGCATCATCCACCTGATGGCGCGGTCGCTGCAGCGCACCATCCCCGAGCGGATGAAAGACGCGCTGCGCCGGGTCGAGGGCGCGTTTTCCATCGTCGCCATGACCCGGACCAAGCTGATCGGCGTGCGCGATCCGTTAGGCGTTCGCCCGCTTGTCATCGGCATGCTGGGCGACGGCTATATCCTGTCGTCGGAAACCTGTGCGCTCGACATCATCGGCGCGGAATTCCTGCGCGAGGTCGAACCGGGCGAAATGGTCGTCATCGAGGATGGCAAGCTGACCAGCCATAGCCCGTTCGAACATCGCGCCTCGCGCTTCTGCATCTTCGAGCACGTCTATTTCTCGCGTCCCGATTCCCATATCGGCGGCCGCTCGGTCTATGACACACGGCGCGATATCGGGGCGGAACTGGCCAAGGAGGCGCCCGTAGACGCCGATCTTGTCTGCCCGATTCCCGATTCTGGCACGCCCGCGGCGATCGGCTTCAGCCAGGAAAGCGGCATCCCCTTTGCCATGGGCATCGTGCGCAATCAGTATATGGGCCGCACCTTCATCGAGCCCACCGAACAGATCCGCAACATGGGCGTCCGGCTGAAGCTGAACGTCAATCGCAAGCTGATCGAGGGCAAGCGTGTCATCCTTGTCGACGACAGCGTTGTGCGCGGCACGACCAGCCAGAAGATCAAGGAGATGATCCTCGACGCCGGCGCGGCCGAGGTGCATTTCCGCATCGCCAGCCCGCCCACGGCCTGGCCCTGTTTCTACGGGGTCGACACGCCGGAACGCGAAAAGCTGCTGGCTGCGACAATGTCCGAGGACGAGATGCGCGACCATCTGGGCGTCGACAGCCTGCGCTTCATCTCGCTCGACGGTCTCTATCGCGCGGTTGGTGAGGCGGGCGGGCGCGATCCCAAGGCACCGCGCTATTGCGATGCGTGTTTCTCGGGGGAATACCCCGTCGAGCCATCCGACAAGATCGCCCAGGGCTTCCGGCTGAAGACAGCCGCCGAGTAGCCAAGCGCGCGCGCCTTTCACATTTACTTGAAGCGCCGCCCTCTGGGCGGTGTTTCGCCATGTGGGACAGGGCTTTCAGCGCACCGCCGCTCAGCGGTTTTGCGCTGCTTTCCCCTGCAGCAAAGACCGCCTATCTGCCGCCTCTCATCAATAAGGATGGATGGGCAGACATGTCAGATCTTAGCCAGACCAATACCACCGTCGCCAGCGCTGCGACCTCGCAAAACCGCATCAACCTCGACGCCACGGCGCTGATCGGCGTGATCGGTCCAAGCGCAGCACAAGAGGCTTTGATCCGTTTCCCGGAAGGTCACGTTGTCAAGGTGCGCGCAGGGGCCAAGGTGAAGGGCCTTGGGTATATCGCAGCCATCCGCGACGATCAGGTTGTGCTGTCGGATGGCGGTGCAACAAAGATCCTGCGCGTGTTGGGGGGCTGACACGAAAAAAGCCGCGCCTTTGACCGGCGCGGCTTTCTCTGACTCTTGGACTGTGGCTCAGGCGCGCTTACGCAGCACGGCCCAGGCGCCGGTCACGATCAGCGCAGCAAGGATCGCCTTGACCGCGTCGCCCAGAAGGAACGGCGCCATCCAGCCCGAGATCAGTTCGGGCACGGTCTTGCCCAGAACAGCG
The DNA here is from genome assembly GCA_965662745.1 of uncultured Paracoccaceae bacterium. Classification (GTDB taxonomy): domain Bacteria; phylum Pseudomonadota; class Alphaproteobacteria; order Rhodobacterales; family Rhodobacteraceae; genus Anianibacter. Next base: position 53,218 of record CBFIJK010000013.1, on the reverse strand, counting down.
GCAGGCCAGGCAAGGCCAGGCAGATAAAGCGCGGCAGAGGCAATCAGCGTGACGCTCGCGGTCGAAACAAAGCCTTTTGCAAGCCCGCGGTCCACCGCGAAGCCCGCGATGAAGGCCATCAGGACAAAGCCCAGAAGGAACCCGCCCGTCGGGCCGGTCATGTAGGCGATGGTCGATGCGCCATTGGCGAAGACCGGCAGACCGGCAGCACCCTCGGCGAGATACAGCGCCAGCGTGGCGGACCCGAGACGCGCGCCATAAGTGAGACCAACGATCAGGATCGCCAGCGTCTGCAGCGTCATCGGAACCGGGAACATCGGTATGGCGATCTGCGCGGCAACCGCAATGAAAAGCGAACCCGCGACGGCAAGGGCGACCTGACGCAGCAGGCTTTGGCCGGGAACAAGGGCTTGGGAAAGGGTCATGGAACTGTCCTTCGTCTGAGGCGGTTTTGACGATAGATCCCCGCTCTGCGGCCAAGTGTCAACAAGGCTTGCGCTAACCGGGCGGCGATGCCAGATGATTTCGCCATGACAGACGACACTCTAAAACCCGCCATCGTTACCGGTGCCTCGCGCGGCTTGGGCGCAGCCATTGCAGAAGCGCTTGCGCCCGCCCATCACGTCATCGCCGTGGCCCGGACCGTGGGCGGTCTGGAAGAGCTCGACGATCGGATCAAGGCCAAGGGCGGGCAAGCCACGCTTGCGCCGATGGATGCCACAGATGAGGGCGCGATGGCGCATCTGTGCCGGTCTGTGCATGACCGCTGGGGCGGTGTGTCGCTTTGGGTGCATTGCGTTTGCCATGCCCCGCCCCTGACGCCCGCCGACCACGTCGCGCCGAAGGATTGGGACAAGACCCTGACGACCAACGCGACTGGCACAGCGCTGTTGATCCGCATGGTCTCTCCGCTTCTGGGGCAGGACGGTCAGGCGATATTCTTCGACGATCCGCATTTGGGCGAGAAGTTCTTTGGCGGATATGCCGCGTCGAAGGCCGCGCAGATCGCGCTTGCAAGGGCATGGCAGGCCGAAACCGTGCGGATCGGGCCGAAGGTGCACATCCTGACGCCAGAGCCGATGCCCACCGCCACCCGCGCCCGGTTCTTTCCCGGCGAGGACCGGGATGCACTAAGCCCGACAGGCACTGAAGCGGCCCGGCTCTTGGGCGAGATCGGCCTCTAACGCCCTGATCTGTCACCGGGCTTTGCCCCGCCGCCCCCTTGCCGTGCAGGGATCAACCGCCTAACAGGGGTTAAGCGGCGTTCGGGGGCAGTCATGCGCATTCTCATCACCAATGACGACGGAATCAACGCCGAGGGGCTGCGCGTCCTACATCAGATCGCCGATGAGATCGCCGGCGAAAGCGGCGAGGTCTGGACCGTTGCGCCCGCGTTCGAGCAATCGGGCGTCGCCCATGCCACCAGCCACGCCAAACCGACGCTGATCACCAAGTATTCCGAGCGTGTCTTTGCCGCCGAAGGATCGCCCGCAGACTGCGTTCTGGCTGGGGTCCACGAGGTGATGGGCAGCCCGCCCGATCTGGTGCTCTCGGGCGTGAACCGAGGCAACAATTCCGCCGAGAACGCCTGTTATTCCGGCACGCTCGGTGCGGCGATGGAAGCGGCGCTTCAGGGCCTTCCCGCGATCGCCCTGTCGCAATACCTGGGCCCGAAGAACTGGGAGGCTGACGACCGGTTCGAGGCCTCGCGCGTCCATGGCGCGGAACTGGTGCGCACACTCTTGCAAAAGGGCCTGTGGGACGACAGCGATTATCGCCTTTTCTACAACGTCAACTTCCCGCCTGTTCCCGCCGCCGAAGTTCATGGCACCAAGGTGACGCGGCAAGGCTTCAGGCAGATCGGCGCGCATCGCGTCACGCCGTTCGATGCCCCGAACGGACGCAAGTTCCTGTGGATTTCCAGCGCCTCGCAGCAGGTCGAGACGCCCGAGGGCACCGATGCCGCGGCCAATGTGGCGGGCTATATCTCGGTCACGCCCATGCGCGCCGATTTCACGGCGCATGACATCCTGACCGATCTGCAAACCCGGCTGGAGTGACCCTTGGTGTTCGACGCCGAGCAGAAGATGCAATTCCTCTTCGCCCTCAGATCGAAGGGGGTGACGGACAATCGCACGCTGTCGGCGATGGAAGCGGTGGATCGCGGGAAATTCGTCAAGGGCATCTTCGCCGCGCGCGCCTATGAGGACATGCCGCTGCCCATCGCCTGCGGGCAGACGATCAGCCAGCCGTCGATCGTGGGGCTGATGACCCAGGCGCTGAACGCACAGCCGCGCGACAAGGTGCTCGAGGTCGGCACCGGGTCCGGCTACCAGGCCGCGATCCTCAGCCAGATGGCGCGGCGTGTCTATACAGTCGATCGCCACCGCCGCCTTGTGAGCGAGGCGAAGGGCGTTTTCGACGCGATGGGATTGGTCAATGTGACCACGTTCACCGCCGATGGCAGCCATGGTTTGCCCGATCAGGCGCCGTTTGACCGCATTATCGTGACCGCCGCCGCCGAAGACCCCCCCGGCCCCCTATTGGCGCAACTAAGGATTGGCGGTATCATGGTCGTGCCTGTGGGACAGTCGGACGCGGTGCAGAGCCTGATAAAGGTCACACGCACCGAGGCGGGGTTCGACTACGACGAGCTGCGCGACGTGCGCTTCGTGCCTCTCTTGGAGGGGCTGGGACAGGAATAGGGGGCTTTTCCGCCGGGCAAGGCGGGTTGGCCCGAAGAGGATGAGCAGTATGAATTTTTCGACAGACCGTGTTCGGTTGGTTTTCGGAGCCGTTTCCCTTGTGGCCCTGTCGGCCTGTACCGGACCGATGGATTTCGACCTGCGCGACCTTGCAAACAGCGGCGCGGACACGACAGCAGCGGCGCAATCGGCAGGAAACCGCCCGGACCCCGATGATCGGGGCATCATTTCCTACCCGCAATTCCAGGTCGCAGTCGCCCGGCGCGGCGACACCGTGGGCAGCGTCGCCAACCGCATCGGCGTCACGCCTGCGGAACTGGCCGAATACAACGCCGTGACAATCGACACCGAATTGCGCGCGGGCGAAGTGCTGGCGCTGCCGAACCGCGTGGCAGAACCCTCACCTGCCACCGGCGCGGACGGGTTCGGCCCGATCCGGCCCTCGAGCGATATCGACGTGACCACGCTCGCCTCAAACGCCATCGACCGGGCCGAGGCGTCCGGGCAGTCGGCCTCTGCGGCGGCGCCTGCATCCGACGCCCAGACCGGCCCAACGCCTGTGCGCCACCAGGTCGTGCGCGGGGAAACCGCTTATTCCATCTCGCGGCTCTACGGCGTGTCGGTCAGGTCCCTTGCGGACTGGAACGGCCTCGGCCCGGATCTCACGGTCCGCGAGGGCCAGTATCTACTGGTGCCCGTCGCCGGCCGCGCAGCGCCCGCACCGGCACAGGTGCCTGAAACCACTGCGGCGCCCGCGCCCGGCACCGGCAGCGTCGCGCCGCTGCCGCCGTCGTCCTCTTCGCCCCTGCCGGACGAAGAGGCCGCGACGCAGACCGCATCAGCAGCCACTCCCGCCTCGCCCAATCTTGGCGCCGAGACGACATCGGCCAGCTCGGGCGGCGCGCAGTTCCGCGCGCCCGTGTCGGGGCCGATCATCTCGGATTACTCCGAGGCTGACAAACGATCCTACGTGGTCTTTGCCGCCGAGAACGGAACGCCTGTGCGCGCGGCGGCAAGCGGAACGGTCACGCTGGTCTCGCCGGACACGACCGGGAACACCTATCTGGTGATCCGCCATTCAGGGAACGTGTCGTCGGCCTATGCCGAGATTTCCGGGATCAAGGTCGAGAAGAACCAGACGGTAAATGCAGGCGACGTGATCGCGACGGTGAACAACCAGAGCGGATCGGGCCTGCGGTTCCTCGCGCTGCGCGGAGCAGAGCTCGTCGATCCGGCGCAGTTCCTTCCCTGAGGGTTTCGGATCGCGTGCGCGATCCGATCCGCTGGGGGGCTTTGCCCCCCAGACCCCCCAAGGGTATTTAAGGAACCAAAGTAGAAGCTGGGATCAACTCAGGCTGACGCCGCGGCGACCTGCGAGGTCGGTGAAATATTGCCAGGCAACGCGGCCCGAGCGGCTGCCGCGCGTGGCTTGCCACTCGATCGCCTCGGCCCAGAGCGTCTTTTCGTCGATCTCGACCCCGTATTCGGCGCAATAGCCCCGGATCATATCGAGGTATTCGTCCTGTGAGCACGGATGAAAACCCAACCACAGGCCGAAGCGGTCCGAGAGCGAGACTTTTTCTTCTGTCGACTCGGAGGGGTTGATGCCGGTCTGGCGCTCGTTCTCGATCATGTCGCGAGGCATGAGGTGACGGCGGTTGGACGTTGCGTAGAGGATCACATTGTCCGGACGGCCCTCGATCCCGCCGTCGAGTACGGCCTTGAGCGATTTGTAGTGCTCGTCGTCATGGCTGAAAGACAAGTCATCGCAGAAGAGGACGAAGCGATCGGTCGAGGCGCGCAGGAAGGTGAGGAGCCTGCCAATGCTGGGCAAGTCTTCGCGCTGGATTTCCACCAGTTTCAGCGGATGTCCCTCGCCCGCGACCGCGCCGTGGATCGCCTTGACGAGGGAGGATTTGCCCATCCCCCGCGCACCCCAGAGAAGCGCGTTGTTCGCCGGGAACCCTTGAGCGAATTGGCGGGTGTTCTGCAAGAGCGTATCGCGGGCGCGGTCGATCCCCAGAAGCAGCGGCAAGTCCACACGGTTGATGTTTTCGACCGGTTCAAGGGTGTCCGGCCCGGTCTTCCACAAAAACGCCGTTGCGACCGAGAAATCGGGCGCGGCGCCGGGCGCGGGGCTGATGCGTTCCAGCGCCTCGGCGATGCGGGTCAGCGTGTCGTCACTCATGCGCCAGTCTCGTCCTCGTCTTCATCGAGAAGGCCCTCGGCGCGCAGTTTTGCGATGCGCTGGCGTTCGACGCGGCGCACGAGGAAGATCGACACCTCGTAAAGCCCGTAGACCACCACGAAGAGGATCACCTGCGTGATGACATCGGGAGGCGTGACCAGCGCGGCGAGCACGAGGATCGCGACCACAGCGTATTTGCGCATCTCGCCAAGGCCTTGCGCGGACACGAGGCCCGCCTTGCCCATGAGCGTCAGAAGAACGGGAAGCTGAAAGCAGAGGCCAAAGGCGACGATGAACTTGATTGTGAGGTTGAGGTATTCCTGCGCCGAGCCCTGGAAGACGACCGACAGGCCCTGCCGCACCTCTTCGCCGACGACCGCCTCGCCCTCGGCGCCGAATTGCTGGAAGCCGAGAAAGAAGTCATAGGCCAGCGGCGTGACGACGTAGAAGGCGAAGGCCGCGCCAAGAAAGAACATGAAGGGCGAGGCGACGAGGAAGGGCAGGAACGCGCCCTTTTCGGTCTTGTAGAGACCCGGCGCCACGAAGCGCCACATCTGGTTGGCGATGAACGGAAAGGCGAGCATGAAGCCCCCCAGGAACGACACCTTGATCGCGACGAAGAAGCCTTCCTGCGGGGAGATGAAGATCAGGTCACAGTTCTGGCCGCGCTGGGCCAGCACCTGGCACAGCGGATCGGTCAGGAAGTTGAAGATCGGTGTGGCGACGGTGAAGCAGATCACCATGCCGATGATGAAATAGATCACGCAGCGGATCAGTCGGCTGCGCAGTTCGGCCAGATGCTCGATCAGCGGGGCAGAGCTGTCATCGATCTCGTTCGCGTCGCTCATGCCGTGTCATCCGATTTGGGTTTGCGTTTGGGCGCGGGCTTCGCCTTGGGCTTGGCGGTGGCTTTGGGCTTGGCAGCGGCCTTGGGCGCAGCGGCGGATTGGGTCTTGGTGCCTGGCGCAGCCTTGGCGCGGGGTTTTGCAGCCGATTTGGGCTTGGGCGTTGCCGCCGTCTTTTTCGGGGCGGCGGGCTTGGCAACGGGCTTTGCCTCGACCGGTGCCTCATCCAACGCGGCGGCCTCTTTGGCGACGCGGTCACTGGCGCGCTGGGCGCTGGCGGCTTTCAGCTTTTCGGCAGCAGCGGCGCGTTCATCGGCAAGTTTCTGAGTGGCAGGCCCCTTCTTGGGTCCACTCTCGGGGCTTTTCCAGTTCGGGTCGGGCTTGGCGGCTTTCGCTGGATCCCATTTCTCGAACCGGTCAGCAGCGTCGTTCAGGCGATCGAGCCCCATCTTGCGCGGCGAGGTCGCGGATTTCAGATCCTCGCCCATCTTCTTCAGATCGCTCGCACCGGCCTGATCGGCGGCGTCGTTCATGGCCTTTTGAAACTCGCGCGCCATCCCGCGCATCTTGCCCGTAAACCGCCCGAGCGTGCGGAACATGCCGGGCAGATCCTTGGGGCCGACGACGATCAGCGCGACGACGCCGATCACGAGAAGCTCGGTCCAGCCGATATCGAACATTGGGGTCCTGCCTTGAAAAAGAACGCAGCGCGGTGAAGGGGCTTACGCCTTGTCCTTCTCCTGCTCGGTTGCGTTTTCATTGGCCGAGGCGGTCGAATCCTCGATCTCTTTCTTGCTGTCATCGACGCCCTTCTTGAAGGCGGTGATGCCCTTGCCGACCTCACCCATCAGCGACGAGATCTTGCCGCGTCCGAAGAGGACGAGAACGACGACGGCGATGAGCAGAAGACCGGGAAGGCCGATATTGTTGAGCATGGTGTTCTCCCTTGCTGGCCGCGCGGGCGCGCCGCCTGAAAATGCCTGCCGTATCTACGGGTCCTTTCGGGCAAGGAAAAGCGGCAGCGCATTCACGATAGGGTAAAGGGCGGAATGCGCGCGTGAAGGGCCGGTTTCGCGCGGCATCCTGACAGGCTAGTGTCAGGAGCGTCCTTGCGAGGGCACGAATCAGCGGAGGGTGCCCATGGCACGCAGCGACAGACTATATGATCTGATCCGGCGGCTTCGCGACGGACGTGTGCACCGGGCGGGTGATCTGGCGCGGCGCCTTGGCGTGTCCGAACGGACGCTTTATCGGGATATGGACACGCTCATGGCGTCGGGCATCCCGGTCGAGGGCACACGCGGCCAAGGCTACCGCATGACAAGGCCCGTGACGCTGCCGCCGATGGCGCTGACCCAGACGGAACTTGAGGCCCTGCATCTCGGCCTTGCCGTGGTCGCCGAGGGCGCGGATGACGACATGGGCCGCGCGGCCCGCGACCTTGCCGCACGACTGGAAGCGGCGCTGCCCGAAAACGCACCGCCGCGCGAGACGGGCGGCGCGCTTGCGGTCTATCCCTTCGCCGACAGCGCCGCCGCGCTGAAACATCTGCCGCGCATCCGCCCGGCCTTGCGGTCAAGGCAAAAGCTGGCCCTCACCTGGACCGATGGCGCGGGGCAGCGCCGTAGCGAAACGGTGCGGCCGCTCAAGCTCGACTATTGGGGCCGTGTCTGGTCGCTGGGGGTCTGGTCGGACACGGCAAGTGCCTTTGCCGATATCCGCGTCGACCAGATCAGTGAACTGCGTGTCCTGCCTGCCCTTTTTGTAGACGAACCGGGCAAGTCGGTTTCAGATTTCGAACGCCGCTCGGACTAGGAAACTGCCGATCTGTCGCAAAGCGTTTACGTTCAGGGCGGGGCCGCGTAACAATGCTGCAACTGCACAATTCCTTTGCGGAGGCTTCTGTCCCCATGCCAGATTTCAAGAAAATCCTCATTGCCAACCGCGGCGAGATCGCAATCCGCGTGATGCGCGCCGCCAACGAGATGGGCAAGAGAACCGTCGCCGTCTATGCCGAAGAGGACAAGCTGTCGCTGCACAGGTTCAAGGCGGACGAGGCTTACAAGATTGGCGAGGGCCTCGGCCCGGTTCAGGCGTATCTGTCGATCGAGGAAATCATCCGCGTCGCCAAGATGTCAGGCGCTGATGCGATCCACCCGGGCTATGGTCTTCTGTCGGAAAACCCCGAATTCGTGGATGCCTGCGCAGAGGCGAAAATCACATTCATTGGACCCAAGGCCGATACGATGCGCGCGCTCGGCGACAAGGCCTCGGCCCGCCAGGTTGCGATCAAGGCGGGCGTTCCGGTGATCCCAGCGTCGGACGTTCTGAACGACGACATGGACGAGGTGCGCAAATGGGCCGACAAGGTCGGCTACCCGATGATGCTCAAGGCATCCTGGGGCGGCGGCGGCCGGGGCATGCGCCCGATCCTGAAGCCCGAAGAGCTTGAGGAAAAGGTCAAGGAAGGCCGACGCGAGGCAGAGGCGGCCTTTGGCAACGGCGAGGGGTATCTGGAAAAGATGATCCAGCGCGCCCGCCATGTCGAGGTGCAGATCCTCGGCGACAGCCAAGGCAATATCTATCACCTCTGGGAACGCGATTGTTCGGTTCAGCGGCGCAATCAGAAGGTCGTGGAACGCGCACCCGCACCCTACCTGTCCCCTGCCCAGCGCGAAGAGATTTGCAGCCTCGGGCGGCGCATCGCCGAAGAGGTCGGGTACGAATGCGCGGGTACCATCGAATTCCTGATGGATATGGACAGCGGCAAATTCTACTTCATCGAAGTGAACCCCCGCGTGCAGGTCGAACATACCGTCACCGAAGAAGTCACCGGTATCGACATCGTGCGCGCACAGATCCTGATCGCCGAGGGCAAGTCATTGACCGAAGCGACCGGCGTGGCCAGCCAGTATGACGTGCGCCTGACCGGCCACGCGATTCAGACGCGGATCACCACCGAGGACCCGACCAACAACTTCATCCCCGACTACGGCCGCATCACCGCCTATCGCGGCGCGACAGGTATGGGCATTCGCCTTGATGGCGGCACGGCCTATTCCGGCGCGGTCATCACCAGGTTCTACGATTCGCTTCTGGAAAAGGTCACCGCCTGGGCCCCGACACCCGAGGCCGCCATCGCCCGTATGGACCGCGCCTTGCGCGAATTCCGCATCCGGGGCGTGGCGACGAATATCGACTTCGTCATCAACCTGCTGCGGCACCCGACCTTTCTGAACTACGAATACCACACCAAGTTCATCGACGAGACGCCGGAGCTGTTCCAGTTCTCGAAGCGCCAGGACCGGGCCACGAAGATCCTGACCTATGTCGCCGATATCAGCGTGAACGGGCATCCCGAAACGCAAGGCCGCACACGCCCCGCCGCCGATATCAAGGAACCCAAGGCGCCCGCATCCCGCGCTGATCACCCAAAGCCCGGCACGCGTCAGATCCTTGATGAGTTCGGCCCCGAAGCCGTTGCCAACTGGATGAAGGAGCAAAAGCAGCTTCTGATCACCGACACCACGATGCGCGACGGGCACCAGTCGCTTCTGGCGACCCGCATGCGGTCCATCGACATGATCCGCGTGGCTCCCGCCTATGCCGCGAACCTGCCGGAACTCTTCTCGGTCGAATGCTGGGGCGGCGCGACCTTCGACGTGGCATATCGCTTCTTGCAGGAATGCCCCTGGCAGCGCCTGCGCGATATCCGGGCGCATATGCCGAATATCATGACCCAGATGCTGCTGCGTGCCTCGAACGGGGTGGGCTATACCAACTATCCCGACAACGTGGTGCAGGGCTTTGTCACCCAGGCCGCAACCTCAGGCGTCGATGTGTTCCGCGTCTTCGACAGCCTCAACTGGGTGGAAAACATGCGCGTCGCCATGGACGCCGTGATCGCCGCCGAAAAGGTCTGCGAAGGCACGATCTGCTATACCGGCAACCTGCTGGATCCGGACCGGTCGAAATACGACCTGAAATACTATGTCGGGATGGCCAAGGACCTGGAAGCCGCAGGCGCGCATGTGCTGGGGCTGAAGGATATGGCCGGCCTTCTGAAACCTGCCGCTGCGCGGGTCCTGTTCAAGGCACTGAAGGATGAAGTCGGCCTGCCGATCCATTTCCACACCCATGACACGGCGGGCATCGCCTGCGGGACAATCCTTGCTGCAGCCGAGGCGGGCGTCGATGCCGTCGACTGCGCCATGGACGCGCTGTCGGGCAACACCAGCCAGGCAACTCTGGGCACCGTTGTCGAGGCGCTGCAGCACACCGACCGGGATACGGGCCTCAGCGTCGATGCGATCCGCGAAATTTCCAACTACTGGGAATCCGTGCGCGCCCATTACGCCGCTTTCGAGTCGGGCCTGCAGGCCCCCGCGTCAGAGGTTTACCTGCACGAAATGCCGGGCGGGCAGTTCACCAACCTCAAGGCGCAGGCCAGGTCCATGGGCCTTGAAGAGCGCTGGCACGAAGTCGCGCAGATGTATGCCGAGGTGAACCAGATGTTCGGCGATATCGTGAAGGTGACGCCCTCCTCGAAAGTGGTGGGCGACATGGCACTGATGATGGTCAGCCAGGGTCTCAGCCGCGCCGATGTCGAGGACCCCGAGAAGGACGTGAATTTCCCCGACAGCGTCATCGACATGATGCGCGGCAATCTTGGCCAGCCTCCGGGCGGCTTCCCGGCCACGATCGTCGATAAGGCGCTGAAGGGCGAGGCCCCCAATACCGAGCGGCCCGGCAAGCATCTGGATCCGGTGGATGTCGAAGAGACCCGCGCCGAGGCCGAGGCGGCGCTTGGCGTCAAGCTCGATGATGAGGATCTGAACGGATACCTCATGTATCCCAAGGTCTTCGGCGACTATGCCGAGCGCCACAAGATGTACGGGCCGGTGCGGACGCTGCCGACCTCGACCTTCTTTTATGGGATGGAAGCCGGGGACCAGATTTCGGTCGAGATCGATCCCGGCAAGACGCTGGAAATCCGGCTGCAGGCCATCGGCGAGACCCATGAGGACGGGGATGCACGGGTGTTTTTCGAGCTGAACGGCCAGCCGCGCGTCATCCGCGTTGCCGACCGCAAGGTGAAGGCCACCGCGCAGGCCCGCCCCAAGGCCGAGATCGGCAACGCATCCCATCTCGGCGCGCCGATGCCGGGCGTCGTCGCCTCTGTCACGGCGCAGGACGGCAAGGAGGTCAAACAGGGCGATCTTCTGCTGACCATCGAGGCGATGAAGATGGAAACGGGTCTTCATGCCGAACGCGATGCAGTGATCAAGGCTGTTCACGTACAGGCCGGTGCGCAGATCGACGCCAAGGATTTGCTGATCGAGTTCGAGTGAACCTTCGTTTCGGATCGCTTGCGCGATCCGATCCGGGGGGGGG
>CBFIJK010000013.1:0-42076 GCA_965662745.1 uncultured Paracoccaceae bacterium | reverse complement strand
CTCCCCCGGGCCCCCTCCGAGAGTATTTTCGGAACCAAAGTGAAACGGGTGGAACTTTGCCAAATACCCCGGGTTCTACGGAAGGAGGCGCGCCATGATCGAGCTGTTTTCCGACCCGGCAGTCTGGGCGTCGTTCCTTACGCTGACCATTCTCGAGATCGTTCTGGGGATCGACAACGTCATCTTCATCTCGATTCTCGCGGCGCGGCTCCCCGAAGCGCATCGACGGCGGGCGCGGGTGATCGGGTTGAGCGGGGCGCTTGTATTGCGGATCGCTCTGCTGTTTTCCATCGCCTGGATCATCGGGCTCACAGAACCCTTCGCCACGCTCTGGGGCTGGGCAGTCAGCTGGCGCGACGTGATTCTTTTGGCGGGCGGCTTGTTCCTGATCTACAAGGCCGCGACCGAGATTTTCGAGGAGGTCGAGGGCGGCGCGCATGAGGCGAATATCGCGGCCGCGACCTTCACCGCCGTCATCTTCCAGATCATGGTGCTCGATCTTGTCTTCTCGCTCGACAGCGTGATCACGGCCGTGGGGATCGCGGACCATCTCGAAGTGATGATTGCCGCCGTCGTCGTATCGATCATCGTCATGATGGTGGCTGCGGGCCCGATCGCCGGGTTCGTCGAGGCGCATCCATCGACCAAGATGCTGGCGCTCGCGTTTCTGGTGATGGTCGGCATGGCGCTGGTGGCGGACGGGTTCCATGTGCATGTGGAACGCGGATTCATCTACGCGGCGATGGTCTTTGCGGGGGCTGTCGAAGCGCTCAATCTTTGGAGGGCGAAACGGCGGGCGCGTCTGCGGGAGAAAGCCGCCGCGCCATAAGGCCGCGCCAGACAAGCCAGATCGCGGTCAGGCCGACACCCGCCACCATGGCCCAGACGATGAGCCCCGCTGGCATCTTCGCCCCGGCAAAGACCGTGAGCGCAATCATGGGCAGGATGCCGATTGCCGTTGTCCAAAGGTACGTGCCCCAGCCGACGCGGGTCAGCCCAGCGCCGTAATTCACCAGATTGAAGGCGATCAGCGGGATCAGCCGCGCGGTCAAAAGGCCCCCTGCCCCAAGGCTGTCGGTCGCGCGGGCCAGCTTGGCGCGGTGGCGCAGGGGCAGCCGTGCCTCTACCCAGTCACGCCCAAACGCACGGGCCAGCCAGAAGGCCAGCACAGCACCGCCCATGGCGCCCAGCCAGACCGACAGGATGCCAAGCCACGGCCCAAGCGCCATGCCTGCGCAGACGGCGATGATCTCTGCCGGGATGGGCACCACGTTGTGCAGGATCATCAGCGCGATCACTATGGCGAAGGCCCAGGGGCCTGCATTCTCGATCCAGGCCATGACGGGATCGGGTTCGAACTGATGCGCCGCCCACCACAGGCCTGTGCACATCGCCCCGACAAGGGCAATCGCAGCGAGCGTGATGACGGTCTGGCGGCTCATATGTTTGATTTCCCAAGCGGCGATGTTCGGACGAGGTTTACGCGAACTGACCAGCCCTCACAGCAATGCAGATCACTCTGCGGCGGGAAAGACAAAGCATTTGTCCCGGCGGATCGTCAGCCAGAGCGCGGTCTCGGGCTTGGGCAGGAACACCGACGGGATGGTGGCGCGCAGGATTGATCCGTCATGGTCCATGCGAAATTCCACAAGGCTTTCGGATCCCATGAATCGCGCGCGCTGCACAACGCCGCGCGCGGCGACACCGTCCTGTGCAGTCGGCTGGGGACCGTGGCCGCCGCGGTCGAAGTCGATCTTCAGGTGCTGGGGGCGGATCACGATATCGACCGCCGTGCCGTCGGGATATCCGGGGGCAAGGAACTGGCCGAAGGGCGTATCGGTCAGCGCACCGTGCACGCGGCCCCGGATGGTGTTGATGTCGGAAAAGAAGGCGGCGGCGGCCTGATCCACGGGCGCGTTGTAGACATTGTAGGGCGCGCCCTGCTGGACGATCGTGCCGCCGCGCATCAGCGCGATTTCGTCGGCCATGCGCATCGCCTCGTCCGGTTCATGGGTGACCAGCAGGACAGCTGCGCCTTCCTCTTTCAGGATATCGAGCGTCTCGTCGCGGATACCGTCGCGCAGGCGGTTGTCGAGGCCAGAAAACGGCTCGTCCATCAGCATGATCTTGGGGCGCGGTGCGATGGCGCGGGCCAAGGCGACGCGCTGCTGCTCGCCCCCCGACAGTTGGTGCGGATAGGCGTCTATGTGGCGCGCGAGATGCACGCGGCTCAGCATTTCGCGCACCCGGTCCCGCTGCGCATCGCGCGAACCCGAGAGGCCAAAGCCGACATTGTCGGCGACAGACAGATGCGGGAACAGCGCGAAATCCTGGAACATCAGGCCGATGGAGCGCCGTTCAGGCGGGACGCGGAAGACGGTGTCGCAGATCAGATCGCCATCGACATATATCTTGCCACTGTCCTGCATCTCGACCCCGGCGATCATCCGCAGCGTGGTGGATTTGCCGCAGCCGGACGGGCCGAGAAGGCAGGTCACCTGCCCCGGCATCACACGCAGCGACACGTCATCGACGACGGGCGTGCCGCCGTAGGACCGCGTCAGGTTCTGTATTTCCAATCGGGGCGTCAAAGGGTTCGGACCGCCTTGCTGAATTCCCGACCTAACATGTCAGGCAATCGGCAGATAACAACCGAGGCAGAGGGCCGCAACCTACCCGGCGTTCAGAACATGACCGAGTTCGACCCGCCCCGTCTCGACCACCCGGGCGAGGATGCCGAAATTCGGAGCACCGGTCAGGGTGTGAAGATGGCGACAGAGGTCGGTGTCGCGCTCGCCGGTCGCGGGATTTGCGTCGACGGCGCGGCAGCGCTCGATCGGCTCCAGGCCCTCGAAGAGCGTATCTCCGATGCGAAAGTGCTGGCCTACGAGGCTGTTCTCGCGCCACGGCACGCCGCCTTCCACCCAGAGATTTCCACGGAACCTTTGCCTGTCCAGCGGCATCCCGGCGGCGGCCGACAGGGCCGCAAGGCTGGTATCCGACATGACCGAAACGGCGGGCAGCGGTGTGTCGTGCAAGGGCTGTGTTGGGACTTGGGCGATCTCAAACGGGCCGGATTGATCGCTATGGTCGGCGATCCAGATCGCCAAGGCTGTGCGGCCTTCTGGCGTAGCCAGATCGACTTTGCATGGCTTGGCGTCCGGCGCGATCAGGGTCAGGGTGTCGCCCTCTGCCTTCAGCCGCAAAGCCGCCAGCGCCGGGGACAGGGCGACGACCACGAAATTCTTGCGCTTCACCCAAGCGGGCCGCGCGGGATCGAATTCCGACGCGCCATGCGTCAGCGCAAGCCGCCTGTCGCCCGGCATCGCGGCATCGGCGGCCAGCGTGATCCTATCCAGATGTTCCGGTGGCAGGCCCTTCACCGGGTAGCGGCAGATCGCCCTTATCGCGCCAAGGTCAGATTGTTGCATTCGTCGCGCCGCCATCCAGAAGGATGTTCTGCCCGACGATGAACCCCGCATGCTGCGAGCAGAGAAAAGCGCAGGCCGCGCCAAATTCATCGGCCGTGCCGTAGCGCCGCGCCGGGATCGTGGCCTCGCGCCGGGCGCGCGCCTCGTCGAGCGAAATCCCCTCACGCTCTGCAACGCCCCCATCAAGGCCGGTGGCGCGGTCGGTCGCGTGGATGCCGGGCATGAGGTTGTTGATCGTCACACCATGCGGCGCGACCTGCCGCGCGGTGCCCGCGACATAGCCGGTCAGCCCGGTACGTGCGGCGTTCGACAGGCCAAGCTGCGGGATCGGCGCCTTGACCGACTGCGAGGTGATGTTGACGACGCGGCCCCAGCCGTTGTCGATCATCCCCGGCAGCAGGGCCGTCATCAGAGCGATGGGCGTCAGCATGTTGGCATCGAGCGCTTTGATGAAATCCTCGCGGCCCCAGTCGGACCAGACCCCGGGCGGCGGGCCGCCCGCATTGGTGACAAGGATGTCCACGGCGCTCGCTGCGTTCAGAACTTCGGCGCGGCCATCCTCGCTGACGATATCGGCGGCGACGGCGGTGACCGTGACGCCGAATTCATCGCGAATCGCCTCTGCCGCATCGCTAAGCGCCTCTGCGCCGCGTGCGTTCATCACCAGATCGACCCCTGCCCCCGCAAGCGCCCGCGCACAGCCAAGACCCAGCCCCTTGGACGACGCCGTGACCAGCGCGCGCTTGCCTTTCAACCCAAGATCCATCGAAAATTCTCCCCTTCAACGCCCCGTCCGGGGGCGCAAGATCCATACATTAGTCCGGTTCGAACAGATTGTGATCAAGCTTTGGACCACTGTCGAGCAATAAGCCCAATCTGCCTAATTTCGTCGAAATATCCTAAGAAAGGAAACATTCACGCCCGATTATCCCCTCATTTCAAAGCCCTAATTGACCTAACATCCGGCAAATCATAGACGTTAATATGTCTATGCAGTCGGGGACTTGCAGGATTGGCCGTGGGGGCTGCCTGTTCGGGTGAGTATCTGGCGTAACCATAGTAGGCTGCCAAAGGCATGAGTGTTGATGTTTTCCATGACCGCGCCTCCGCGCACGGTCTTCCGGTCTACCGTGCGTCCGAGTTTGCGGTCACGAACGGGGCAAATCTTGGCGATCCGATCGGAGACGCCTCTGACCTGATTCTTGACGACATCTACCATCTGCGCCCCGGATCGAAACGTTGGCGTTTGTCGGTGTCGCTGACCGATACGCTGAATTGCCTTCAGGTCGCCCCCGGATCCGAGCTGGGCAAAATCGCCGCTGATGTCTTTATCGACAGCTGTGTCACATTGATGGCCCCCGATGGCGCCACCGTCGATGCGCTGATCCTTGTGGAAACGACCCGCGCCGATCACACGATTTTCGATATCTACCTGCTGCCTTTTGATGAGTTGGCAGCGCGCACCGATTACACGCTTGTCCATGTCGATCAGGAACAGCCGGTCGCCCGCTTTGCGGAACTGGCCTGCGTGTCTTTCACGCGCGGCACGCATATCACCATGGCCACCGGCGAACAGCGCCCGGTCGAGGACCTGAAGGTCGGCGACGAGGTTCTGACCCGCGACAACGGTATCCAGGCCGTGCGCTGGGTAGGCCAGCGCACCGTGCGCGCCACGGGCGCCTTTGCCCCGATCGTCATCGGCGAGGGCGTTCTGAACAATGAACGCGAACTCACGCTCAGCCCCAACCAGCGCATCTTTGTCTACCAGCGAGAGGATCGCCTTGGCACCGGCCGCAACGAGGTGATGGTCAAGGCAGAGCTGTTGGTGAATGGCGACAGCGTTTGCCGCGGCGATGGCGGGTTCGTGGAATATTTCATGATCCTCTTCGACAACCATGAAATCGTCTACGCCGAGGGTATCGCGACCGAGACGATGCAACACGACATGCGCACCTCGCCCGCGCTGCCGCGCGATGTCCAGGATCGGCTGGGCTTGCCGCGCGGTCGGGCGCGGCGCAGCCGTCAGCTTGCGGTAGAACTTGGGGAAGGCACGCTCGACAGCGCGATTGCGGCCGATATCCTCAAGAAGGCCTCGACGCTTTAATCCCGGCCTGAAAACGAGAAAGGACGCCGCTCTGCCGAGCCGCGTCCTTTTCTTTTGCCAATGCGTAGCACGCGTTAGTCCGTGCGGCGCTCGTCAAAGCTGAGCGCGATGAAGCTAGGCATGTGATCACCCATCCCCACGACATCATCATTCCGTCCACGTCCGCGTCCGCGGCCCGAATTCCGGTCACCGCGATCACGCTCGCCTCGCTCGCGTTTGGGTTCGGGCTGGGGTGCAGGTTCCGGCTGTGCCTCGGGAGCGGCCTCGGCCTTGGTCTCGGGCGCGGCTTCCTGCGCCTCGACGGGCTCTACAGTCGTTTCGGCCTCGGGCGCATCGGGCTTGCGGCTGCGCCCGCGTCCACCGCGCGAACGGCGGGGTTTTTTCTCTTCCTCGGGCGCCTCTGGTCCTGCGTCTTCAAGAGCAGGTTCATTCGGCGCATCAAGGCGCGGGATTTCCTTGCCGAGAAGCGCTTCGATTCCGTCGAGATATTTCTGCTCTGCGGGGGTCGAGAACATGATCGCCTTGCCCGAGCGTCCCGCACGGCCTGTGCGACCGATCCTGTGGACGTAATCCTCGGAATGGGTCGGCACATCGAACTGGAACACATGGCTTACGGCGGGCACATCAAGCCCCCGGGCCGCCACGTCTGAGGCGACGAGAAAGCGCAGCGTGCCCTCGCGGAACTGGTCCAGCGTGCGTGTGCGCTGCGACTGGTCCAGATCGCCGTGGATCGGCGCGGCGTCATAGCCGTATTTCTTCAGCGACTTGGCGACGATATCGACATCGGTCTTGCGGTTGCAGAAGACGATGGCATTCGTGCAGGCCTCGCCCTCGCGTTCGATGATCTCGCGCAGCGCCTCGCGCTTGAGCTTGGCAGCGGTATCGCGGCGGCTGGCCTTGAGCGCGATCAGCTCTTGCGCGATCGTTTCCGATGCCGTGGCCTGGCGCGCGACCTCGATCTTCTTCGGGGCCGACAGGAAGGTGTTGGTGATCCGTTCGATTTCCGGCGCCATGGTGGCCGAAAAGAACAACGTCTGGCGCGTGAAGGGCGTCAGCGAGAAGATGCGTTCAATATCTGGGATAAAGCCCATGTCGAGCATCCGGTCCGCTTCATCGACGACCATGATCTGCACGCCCGTGAGTAGCAGCTTTCCGCGCTCGAAATGGTCCAGAAGACGCCCGGGCGTCGCGATCAGAACATCGACGCCCCGGTCGATCAGCTGATCCTGCTCCTTGAAGCTGACGCCGCCGATAAGCAGCGCCTTGGTCAGCTTCATGTGCTTGGTGTAGGTGTCGAAATTTTCGGCGACCTGCGCGGCCAGCTCTCGTGTGGGCGCAAGCACAAGGCTGCGCGGCATCCGTGCGCGCGCCCGGCCCTTGCCAAGCAGCGTGATCATCGGAAGCGTGAAGCTTGCCGTCTTGCCGGTGCCGGTTTGCGCGATGCCCAGAACATCCTGGCCCCGTAGCGCGGCGGGGATTGCCTCTGCCTGGATCGGCGTCGGCGTTTCGTACCCGGCTTCAGTCACAGCCTGTACGACTTTGGGGTCAAGCCCCAGATCAGCGAATTTGGTCATCAATGCCCTTGTGTCAGCGGCTTTGTTTCGGCCGCAGAAACAGGCGGCCCGACCGGCCATATTGCCAGTCTCTCCTCGTACGGCAGGAGATATGTCAAAGCCGGGGATTAATCAAGCGACGCCGGGGGTATTTGCCTAGTCTACGGGCCGCGCTTCGGTCAGGCGAAAAAGCTGTGTGGTCATGGTGTTTTCGATAAATTCCAGCTTTCCGCGCACGGTGATGCGGGAAAATTCATCACGGTGGGCGATCGGCGCAGCCAACTCGACTTCCAGCACCGATGTCGGGGACGCGCTTTCCCCGCAATAGGGACAATCGAGCCGGGTTTCGACCAGAAGGAAGTTGCTGAGTTCAGGCTCGGGAACGACCGGCACAAGGAACCCCGTAATGGTGAAATCGGCGGCCTCGTTGCGCAGGGTGTCGGGGAAGTATTTGCGGACGAGCCATCCTTGTTCAGTCTCCGTCTCTTCCCAGGCAGCCGTTGCAAGGGACGACCAGCCACCCGCAGAGGCGACTGCGCCCCAGCCGAGGCTTGCGATCAGCGCCAAGGTGACAAGCGATCTCTGCATGCAGCACTTCCTCTTCTTCGATGACTGTTCAGCGCCTTCAAGGGAAGCGCGAGGTCATCGCCCAGGGCATGAAACTAGCATCGGGCAGGCCAAAATTCCAGATGCTCGCAGCCGCCGGTCGTGGCGTGAACCGACGCAGTCTCCCTAAGTCAGATACATCGTGATATCAGGCCCCAGCGTTCGGTAAAGCGCGTAGATCGGCAGCGCGAACAGGATAAGTCCGAAGATCATCGCCAGACCGTCCCGCGTGGTCATGGCCATTCCGATCACCAGCACCGGCGCGCCCAGAAAGAACGGGATCAGGGGAACAAATCCCAAGGGGATCAGCATGGTTCCCGCCAAAAGGATCGCCAGCCCCGCGATGCGCAGGGAGACCGGACCGCTGGCAAGCTCTTGCGCACGGGGCCGTACGAATGCCCCGATAAAGCGCGCCGCAGGACGGCCATTGCGGATCGCTTTATTCAGCTTTTCGTCGCTTAGTTCCAACCGGCGCAGGCGGCCCGGCAGCCAGGGCTTGCCCGATCCGGCGAGGATTTGCACCGCCAGAACGATCATGGCGCCGCCCGCTACCGCAGGCACGCCCGGAATCGCCCCGGTCGGCAGCATGATGATGGCCGCGCAAAACATCAAAAGCGGGCCAAAGCCCCGCGCGCCCACGCGGTCGACAAGATCACCGAAGGTGCAATCGCCTTCACGCGCGGACGCGGCCATGTCGTCAAGTGTCTGGTGCAGAGGATTGGGATCCTCATCACCTTTCCTGACGGATCTTACACCATCATTTCCTTGGTCGCTGAAAGCGTCAGGTCCGGATGGTCGCGCTGAACCCTGTCGATGTCCCATTGAAGCCTTGTCAGATAGACGAGATCGCCATCGTTATCGCGGGCCATGTGGCCCTTGTTACCGTTGGCAAACGCCTCAACCTTGTCTTTAGGTCCATGAATCCATCGCGCGGATGTGAATTGGCTTGATTCAAATCGCACCGGCAGCCCGTATTCCAGCTCGATCCGGCTTGCGAGCACTTCAAACTGAAGCTGCCCGACCACGCCGACGATGAAACCCGACCCGATCACTGGCTTGAACACCTTGGCCGCGCCCTCCTCGGCGAATTGCATCAGCGCCTTTTCCAGGTGCTTGGCCTTCATCGGATCGCCCGCGCGCGCCTGCTGCAAAAGCTCTGGCGCGAAGGACGGGATGCCGGTCACCTTCAGCGTCTCGCCCTCGGTCAGCGTATCGCCGATGCGCAGCTGCCCGTGATTCGGGATGCCGATGATGTCGCCTGCCCAGCCCTCTTCGGCCAGCTCGCGGTCCGAGGCGAGGAACATCACCGGGTTCGAGATTGCCATCGGCTTTTTCGACCGCACATGTGTCAGCTTCATGCCGCGCTTGAAATGGCCCGAAGCGAGGCGGACAAAGGCCACGCGGTCGCGGTGCTTCGGGTCCATATTGGCCTGCACCTTGAAGACGAAACCCGACACCTTGGTTTCTTCAGGTGAAATCTGGCGCGGTTCGGCCTTTTGCGGCTGCGGCACGGGACCGAACTTGCCGATACCGTCCATCAGCTCGCGCACGCCGAAGGAATTGATCGCGGACCCGAACCAGATCGGCGTCAGCGTGCCGTCGAGAAACGCCTGCGCGTCGAATTTCGGCAACAGCTCGACCGCCATCTCAAGGTCTTCACGCAGCTTTTCCAGCAAATGCGGCGGCACGTGGTCGGCAAGCCTTGGATCATCCAGCCCCTCGATCCGAATGCTTTCGGCGACCTTGTTGCGATCCGCGCGGTCCATCAGTTCCAGCCGGTCGTTCAGCACGTCGTAACAGCCGATGAAATCGCGCCCCGACCCGATGGGCCAGCTTGCGGGCGTCACGTCGATGGCGAGGTTTTCCTGGATCTCGTCGATGATCTCGAACACGTCGCGGCTTTCGCGGTCCATCTTGTTGCAGAAGGTCAGGATCGGCAGATCGCGCAGGCGGCAGACCTCGAACAGCTTCTGCGTCTGGCTTTCCACACCCTTCGCCCCGTCGATCACCATGATCGCGGCATCGACGGCTGTCAGCGTGCGGTAGGTGTCTTCCGAGAAATCCGAGTGCCCGGGCGTGTCGACCAGATTGAAGCGATATTTCTCAAAGTCGAACGACATGGCAGAGGCCGAAACGGAAATGCCCCGGTCCTTTTCCATCTGCATGAAATCCGACCGCGTCCGACGCGCCTCGCCCTTCGCGCGCACCTGCCCCGCCATCTGGATCGCCCCGCCATAAAGCAGGAATTTTTCCGTCAGGGTCGTCTTGCCCGCATCCGGGTGAGAGATGATGGCAAATGTCCGCCGCCGGGCAATCTCGGCGGGCAGGTCGGGGGCATTTGAAGCACGGTCCAGCATGGGCGGGATATAGCGGTGGCCCTTGGCAAGAGCAATCGCGGGCTTTGATACAGCTGGCTGAAAGGGCTATCTTCGATAGTCGCCAGCCAGCTGCATGTTCCGCGTCAACTCAATCGGCTGATGACGACCGTCACTTCGGGCTTCTTGCCGATCTCATCCTGTGCAGATTTGCGGACAACCTGGCGCATCGCCTCGTCCAGCTTGTCGTCGTCGGCGCGGGTCTTGCGGTCGGACCGGCCTATGAACTGGTCAAGGTCCGCCTCCAGCACGTCCACCAGCGCGGAGTTCGACCGGCCCGTTTCCGGCAGGCCCTTGATCTCGCACCACGGCTCTCCAAGCGCCTCGTGATCCTCGTCGAGGATCACGGTGACCAGCACATGGCCATACATCGCCATGCGGATCCGGTCGCGCACGACCCCGTCCAGAGCGCCGATCTGCACGTTGCCGTCCAGATAGGTGCGGCCCGCTTCAATATATTCCACGATGCGTGGGCTGTCCCCGGTCAGGTCGACCATGGTGCCATTGGGCGCGATCACCGCCTTGCGCCCGGATTCCTCGGCCAGTTTCGCATGGGCGCGCAGGTGCCGGTGTTCGCCGTGCATCGGGATCACGATGGCCGGATCGACCGTCGCATGCATCTGCATGAGGTCCGGCCGGTTGGCATGGCCCGACACATGATAGAGCCCATCGCTGTCGTCCACCACTTCGACGCCCATCTCGCTGAAATTATTCACAATGCGTCCGACAGAACGTTCATTCCCGGGAATCGTCTTGGACGAAAAGAGGAACAGATCACCCTCTTTCAGCTCATGCCCCAGATACTTCCCCCGCGACAGTTGCGCCGTCGCTGCGCGGTGTTCGCCCTGGCTGCCGGTGGTCAGCATCATCAGGTTGCCCCGCGGCACATCGCGCGCCTCTTCAGGCGAGATGACCTGCGGAAACTCTGTCATCACCCCGGTATCGAGCGCCGCGCCCACCATCTTCTTCATGGCGCGACCCATCAGCACGATAGACCGACCCGCGCGGTCGCCGGCCTCGGCCAGCGTCTTTACCCGCGCCACGTTGGACGCAAAGGTCGTCGCCGCCACAAGGCCCGGCGCGCCCGCGACCAGCTTTTCGATCTCGCTGCCCAACGTCGCCTCGGACCGGCCGGGATTGGGCGAGAACACGTTGGTGGAATCGCAGACCAGCGCCTTGACGCCCGGCGCTGCCGCCTCGGCCCAAAGCGTGGGATCGAACGGCTCGCCGACGATGGGCGTCGCATCGATCTTGAAGTCCCCGGTATGGATGATCCGCCCGGCAGGCGTGTCGATCACGATGGACGAGCTCTCCGGGATCGAATGCGAGACCGGCAGGAAGGCGATCTTGAACGGCCCGACAGTCGCCTCTTGAGGGAAGGCATCAAGGGTCTTGATCACCGCGGTATCAAGCCCATGCTCTTCCATCTTCATCCGCGCGATATGGGCGGTGAAGTTGCGCGCATAGATCGGCGCCTGAAGCCGCGGCCAGAGATGCCCGACCGCACCGACATGGTCCTCATGCGCATGGGTGATGACGATCCCGTCCAGCCGATCCTTGCGCTCTTCGAGCCAGGAAATATCGGGCAAAATCAGATCGACACCCGGCGTCGTGTCCATATCCGGAAAGGTCACGCCCAGATCGACCAGCATGAATCGCTCGCGCCCTTCCGGCCCGTAGCCGTAAAGATACGCGTTCATGCCGATCTCGCCGGCGCCCCCAAGGGGAAGGTAAATCAGTCGATCGCCGCTCATGCCGCCTCGTTTTCTTTGTTGTATCGGTGGATGACGGTCAGACCATGCATGGTCAGGTCGTCTTCGATTTCATCAAATAGGACATCGCCCTGCGCAAACAATGACGCAAGGCCCCCCGTGCCGATAACGCGCATGGGGCGGGCATATTCGGCACGAATACGTTCGGTAATGCCGCGGACCAGCCCAACATAGCCCCAAAAGACCCCCGATTGCATACAGGCGACGGTATTCGTGCCGATCACCTGCTGCGGTTTGGTGACGTCCACATGCGGGAGCGCAGCGGCCGCCATATGCAGCGCCTCGAGCGACAGGTTGACGCCGGGCGCGATCACGCCGCCTTCATAGGCACCATCCGCGCCCACGACGTCAAAGGTCGTCGCCGTGCCGAAATCGACGACCACCAGATCGCCGCCATGCCGGTCGTATGCGCCTGCAGTGTTCACAAGCCGGTCCGGCCCCACCTGCGTGCCGGCATCGACGCGCGGCTCGGTGGGCAGCAGGCAATCGGGCTTGCCCACGACGATGGGCCGCGTGCCGAAATAGCGATCCGCCAGAACCCGCAGGTTGAACACCACGCGCGGCACGGTCGAGGACACGATAACTTCGTCAATATCGATCTCCATCCCCTGATGCGCCATGAGGGTCGAGAACCAGACGTAATACTGATCGGCGGTGCGCTGATGTTCGGTCGCGGTGCGAAAAGTCACGCGAAACTGCGTGCCGTCCCAGACCGAGAAAACGGTGTTCGTATTGCCGGTATCAATGCACAGCAGCATGGGGGGTCCCCTGCAGGTTGGTGTCTAGAAAAAAACATCCGCCGCCGCGATCCGGCGCGGGCCATCCGGTGTCTCAAGGATGAGATGCCCGCTCTCGTCCACGGTCTCGAACCGCCCGGTGATCTCCTCGCGCGCCGTCCGCGCCGTGATCACCTCGCCAAGGCGCGCGGCCTGCCGCAGCCAGGCCTTGCGAATGGCGGGAAACCCAAGCTCGGCAAACACGCGCTCTTCTGTGGCGAAATGCCCTGCGAGGATCGACAGGAACTCATCGAGATCACAGCGCTCGCCCCCCTGCCCCTCAAGGCTTACGGGCGGGAAGGCCGCATCGCGCACATCATCGGGAAGGCTCATAAGATTGACGCCCACGCCGACCGACAGCCAGTCGATCCGCCCGGCGCTTCCAGCACTCTCCAGAAGGATCCCAGCCACCTTGCCATTGTCCAAAAGAACGTCATTCGGCCATTTCAGAGACAGGCGCGTGCGGTCGATGAAAAGCGCCAGCGTCTCGAACAGCGCATTCGCCGCCATGAAGGACCGCAGCGCGGCAGAGGCCGGATCCCCCGACACCGGCGTCACATAGGTCGCCGCGAAATTGCCCTTGGGATGCTCCCAGCGCTTGCCATGCCGCCCCCGCGCCGCCGTCTGATGCACCGCCATGATCCAGGTCGGACCATCCAGATCCGGCGCACGCCGCGCCGCCTCGGCCATGGTGCTGTCAACCTCGTCCAGAATGACGCGGCCCACGCCGTCCGGCCAAGGCAGCAACCTACGCGCCATGGAACGGCACTTTCATACTTTGGTTCGCAAAATACCTCGGGGGTCTGGGGGCAGAGCCCCCAGCGGATCGCCCGCGCAAGCGGGCGAAACCTGCACGGTCAGTTGACAAGCGCACCGGCTGCCATGGCCGCCATGCCCTCGACGCCGAAGAGGTTTATGACCCCAAGCACCATTGCCGCGGCCGAGGCCATCAGAAGACCCCAGGTCACCGGTTGCATCGGCGCTTCCATCGCTTCGGTCTCTTCGCCGAAATACATATAGAATACGATGCGCAGGTAATAGAACGCCGCCACGACCGACGCCACGACCCCCGCCAGCGCCAGCCAGGCCATATCCGCCTCGACCGCCGCACGCAGCACGTAAAACTTGCCGAAGAAGCCCACCAGCGGCGGCACGCCCGCCATCGAGAACATCAGGATCAGGATCGCCAGCGCCTTCAGCGGCTCTTTCTTCGAGAACATGTTCAGCGACTGGATGTCGGTCACGGCCTTGCCGTCCCGCTCCATCGACAGGATGAAGGCGAAAGTGCCGACATTCATCGTCACATAGATCGCCATGTAGACCAGCATGGCCTGCACGCCGAACACCGTTCCCGCCGCAAGCCCCATCAGCGCAAAGCCCATATGGGTGATCGAGGAATAGGCCATCAGGCGCTTGATATCGCGCTGGCCGATGGCGGCCACGGCTCCGAGCGCCATCGAGGCGACCGACAGGAAAGCCACGATCTGCGTCCAGTCCGCCGTCACGGTTCCGAACGCGTCAAAGGCAAGCCGCGCGAAGAGACCCATCGCGGCCATCTTGGGCGCAGTCGCGAAGAACGCGGTGACCGGCGTGGGCGAGCCTTCATAGACATCGGGCGTCCACATGTGGAACGGCGCAGCCGAGACCTTGAAGGCCAGGCCCGAGAACAGGAAGACGAGGCCGAACAGCAGGCCAAGCGATATCTCGCCGGACACGGCCTCGATGATGCCTGCAAATTCAGTGGTGCCCGAAAAGCCGTAGGTCAGCGACGCACCATAAAGCAGAAGGCCCGAGGACAGCGCGCCGAGGACGAAATACTTCAGGCCCGCTTCGGTGGATTTCACCGAATCGCGGCGCAGCGAGGCGACGACATACAGCGCCAGTGATTGCAGCTCGAGCCCCATATATAGCACGATAAGATCGCTGGCCGAGACCATGACCATCATCCCGACCGATGCAAGCGTCAGAAGAACCGGGTATTCGAACCGCAGAAGATCGCGGCGCGTCATGTAGCTTTCGCTCATCAAGAGCACGGCGGCGGCCGACAGCAGGATCACGACCTTCGAGAATCGCGCGAAACCGTCATCGACGAAACTGCCGCCAAAGGCCGCATTCGTGCCCGACCCGCCAAATCCGATCCATGCGGCGACGATCACGAAGACCGCAGAGGTCACCCAGACCAGCATCGGCGCAGTCTTGTCCTTGCCCGTGTAGACCGCGAAGACCAGTGCCGCCATCGCATAGAGGGCCAGCACGAACTCGGGCAGAAGGATCGCGAAATCGGCAGAAGTCATATCGTCATGCCTTTAGTTGGACTGGGCCAGCGCGGTGGCCGGGCGATAGGCCTCGACCGCGGCGTGCTGGTTCTGCAGCAGGTTTTCGACCGAAGGGCCGATGATATCGGTAATCAGGCTCGGGTAGACGCCCAGGATCAGCGTCATTGCGACCAGCGGGGCCATGATGGCCTTTTCGCGCCCGGTCATATCCTTGATCGACTTAAGGCTTTCCTTGATGAGATCGCCCATCACCACGCGGCGATAGAGCCAGAGCGCATAGGCCGCCGACAGGATCACGCCACTTGTCGCGATGGCCGCGACCCAGGTGTTCGCCTGGAACATGCCCATCAGCGTGAGGAATTCGCCAACAAAGCCGCTCGTACCCGGAAGGCCGACATTGGCCATGGTGAAGAACATGAAGATCAGCGCATAGGCCGGCATCCGGTTCACAAGGCCGCCATAGGCGTCGATCTCGCGTGTGTGCATCCGGTCATAGATGACGCCGACCGCCAGGAAGAGCGCACCCGAGATGAAGCCGTGGCTGATCATCTGGAAGATCGCGCCATCTACGCCCTGCTGGTTCAACGCGAAGATGCCCGCCGTCACATAGCCCATATGGGCCACGGACGAATAGGCGATCAGCTTTTTCATATCCGTCTGCGCAAGCGCCACAAGAGAGGTGTAGACGATCGCGATCGCGCTCATCCACAGGACCAGCGGCGACAAGATGTCCGACGCCACCGGGAACATCGGCAGCGAAAAGCGCAGGAACCCGTAGCCGCCCATCTTCAACAGGATTGCGGCAAGAACGACCGACCCCGCCGTCGGGGCCTGCACGTGCGCGTCAGGCAGCCAGGTATGGACCGGCCACATGGGCATCTTCACCGCAAACGACGCGAAGAAGGCCAGCCATAGCAGCGTCTGAAGGCCCCCAACCACCTGGATGCCCAGCACGGACATGGACTCGGACCCGAAGTTATGGGTCAGCAGCGTCGGAATATCGGTCGTGCCTGCGTCGAAATACATCGCGATGATCGCGACAAGCATCAGGACCGAGCCGAGGAAGGTATAAAGGAAGAACTTGAACGACGCGTAGATGCGGTTCTTGCCGCCCCAGATGCCGATGATCAGGAACATCGGGATCAGCCCACCCTCGAAGAACAGGTAGAAGAGCACAAGATCCAGCGCCGCGAAGACGCCAAGCATCAGCGTTTCCAGCATCAGGAAGGCGATCATGTATTCCTTGACGCGGGTCTCGACCTCCCATGCGGACCAGATCACCAGCGGCATCAGGAACGTGGTCAGAAGGATGAACAGGATCGAGATCCCGTCGACGCCCATCTTGTAGGTCAGGCCGAGGATCCACTCATGTTCCTCGACGAACTGGAAATTGGTGTTCGACGGATCGAAGCCCGCGATCAGGAACAGCGAGATCACGAAGGTCACACTTGTCGCGATGAGCGCCAGCCATTTCGCATTCTTGCGCGCCGCCTCGTCATCGCCCCGGAGGAACAGCGCGAGGATCACCGCCGCGACGGCGGGCAGGAAGGTGATGATGGAAAGAAGATTGTCCATTATTCCGCTCCGGCGCCCAGCGTCATCCAGGTGATGAGGATCGCGATCCCGATAACCATCGCGAAGGCGTAGTGGAAGAGGTAACCGGACTGCGCCCGGCCCGCGAGGCGCGTGAAGAACGGCACGATACCCATCGCCAGCCCGTTGATGCCGCCGTCGATGATATTGCCGTCACCGCGCCGCCACAGGAACCCGCCCAGCCATTTCGTCGGACGCACGATGAGGAACTCATACGCCTCGTCGAAATACCACTTGTTCAGAAGGAACAGGTATAGCGGGCGCTGGTTTTCGGCCAGCTTGCGAGGCAGCGCCGGGTTCACGATGTAGAAGAGATAGGCAAAGCCAAGTCCTATCAGCATAGCGAAGAAGGGCGCGACCTTGACCCATGTGGGCGCGTGGTGCGCCTCGTCCATGACGTGGTTTTCGGGGGCCATGTAGATCGCACCGTCGCCCGGCTGCCAGCCGCCTGCGGCGACTTCTGCATGGGTCTCGTCGCCCTCGGCCGGCTCGCCCTCGACGGGCTCGGTCACGGCGGCCAAAGCGCCACTGGCATCGCCCTCGGCGACTTCTTCGGCGGCATCGACCAGGCCTTCGCCATGATCATCGCCTTCGGACGTGGCAGCGGCCTCGACGTGATGTTCGGGGATGCCGAAGAAGGCGTTCACCTCTTCATGCTCACCAAAGAAGCCCGAGAACCAGACCATTCCAGAAAAGATCGCGCCCAGCGACAGAACGCCCAAGGGGACGAGCATGGTCATGGGCGACTCGTGCGCGTGGTCGTGGGTATGCTTGTCGCCCCGCGGCTCACCAAAGAAGGTCAGGAAGATCAGGCGCCACGAATAGAAGGATGTGAACATCGCGGCGATCACGAGCAGCCAGAACGCGTAGGTCCCCGGCCCCGACAAAGCGCCCCAGGCGCTTTCGATGACCGCGTCCTTCGACAGGAAGCCGGCAAAGCCGATATGGGTCAGCGGGATGCCGACGCCGGTGATCGCCAGCGTGCCGATCATCATCGCCAAGAACGTGTAGGGCAGCTTTTTGCGCAAGCCGCCATAGTTCCGCATGTCCTGCTCGTGGTGCATCCCGTGGATGACCGAGCCTGCGCCGAGGAACAGCATCGCCTTGAAGAAGGCGTGCGTGAAGAGGTGGAACATCGCGACGGAATAAACGCCCACGCCTGCGGCCACGAACATGTACCCAAGCTGCGAACAGGTCGAATAAGCGATCACGCGCTTGATGTCGTTCTGCACAAGTCCGACCGTGGCGGCGAAAAATGCGGTCGTCGCGCCGAGGATGACGATAAAGGTCTGCGCCTCGGGCGCGTATTCCATCAGCGGTGACATGCGGCAGACAAGGAAGACGCCCGCCGTCACCATCGTCGCGGCATGGATCAGCGCCGACACGGGCGTCGGGCCTTCCATCGCGTCGGGCAGCCAGGTGTGCAGGACCAACTGCGCCGACTTGCCCATCGCGCCGATGAACAGCAGGACGGCAATCAGGTTGGCTGCGTTCCATTCGGCCCAGAGAAAGCTGATCTGGGTTTCAGCCAGTTCCGGCGCAGCCATGAAGATCACGTCCATGTCGATGCTGTCCGTCAGGTAGAACAAGGCAAAGATGCCAAGCGCAAAGCCGAAATCGCCGACGCGGTTGACGATGAACGCCTTCATCGCGGCGGCATTGGCGGATGGTTTGCGGAAGTAGAACCCGATCAGAAGGTAGGATGCGACGCCAACGCCTTCCCAGCCGAAGAACATCTGAACAAGGTTGTTCGACGTGACCAGCATAAGCATGGCGAAGGTGAAGAACGACAGATACGCGAAGAAGCGGGGACGATAGCTTTCGCCGTCGCGGAAATTGTCGTCATGCGCCATGTAGCCGAAGGAATAGAGGTGCACGAGCGACGAGACGGTCGTGATGACGATCAGCATGATCGCCGTCAGACGGTCCAGCCGGATTTCCCAGCTTGTCGACAGGCTGCCGCTTTCGATCCAGCGGAAGAGGTCGACATATTGCGTCGTGCCGTCGAACCCAAGAAACACGATCCAGGACAGGAAGGCGGACAGGAACAGAAGGCCCGTGGCCGTCCACTGCGCCGCGACCTCGCCGATAAAGCGCCAGCCAAACCCGCAGAGGATCGCGCCGAGAAGCGGGGCGAATAGGATGATCGTCGCCATGGTCGCTTCAGCCTTTCATCACGTTGACGTTTTCCACGTCGATGGTCCCGCGCGTGCGGAAGAAACAGACAAGAATGGCTAGCCCGATCGCGGCCTCGGCAGCGGCCACGGTCAGGACGAACATGGTAAAGACCTGCCCCACCATGTCGTTCAGATGCCAGGAAAAGGCGACGAGGTTGATGTTGACCGAAAGCAGCATCAATTCGATCGACATCAGGATGATGATCACGTTCTTCCGGTTGAGGAAGAGCCCGAAGATACCGATCACGAACAGCGCCGCTGCAACCGTCAGATAGTGTTCAAGTCCGATCATTGCCGTCCCTCAAACCGTTTTTTCTTTTCGCGCCGCCGACGGACCGCGGTCACGACAAGCGCGACGAGGCCCAGAAGCGGCAACAGGGGGGCAAACTGGCTCACAGGCCCTGCCCCGGTTTCACGTCTTTCATCTCAAGCGCCTTCGCCGGATCACGGTACATCTGCGCCAGGATATCCTGCCGCTTCACATTCGGGCGGTGGCGCAGCGTCAACACGATCGCACCGATCATCGCCACCAGAAGGATCAGCCCCGAAAGCTGGAACAGCAGGATGTAATCGTCATAGATCAACTGCCCGAGCGCGGCGGTGTTCTGCACTTCGCTGGGATCGGGCGTGACGGCAGCACGCAAGCTTTCGGCCTGATCTGCGCTGGTCCAGGCGCCGAAGACGATGGCAAGCTGCATCAGGATCACCACGCCGATCAGCAGGGCGACCGGCATGTATTTCGCCATCTCCGCCTTCAGCTGCGCGAAATCCACGTCGAGCATCATCACGACGAAGAGGAACAGCACCGCGACCGCGCCCACATAGACGATAATCAAAAGCATCGCGACGAACTCAGCGCCCATCAGAACGAAGAGGCCAGCCGATGACAGGAAGGCGAGGATCAACCAGAGCACAGAGTGCACCGGATTGCGGGCGATCACGGTGAAAAGCCCGGCCGCGACCACTGTGATCGCGAAGAGATAAAAAGCAAAGCTTGCGGCAGCCATCGGTTCGTTCCCCTGCGGCGCGGCGACTCTCTGGCCGCCCATGGCGCGACCTTTAGCGGTAAGGCGCGTCGAGTTCCAGATTGCGTGCGATTTCCGCTTCCCACCGTTCGCCATTCGCCAAAAGTTTGGCCTTGTCGTAGAACAGCTCTTCGCGGGTCTCGGTCGAAAACTCGAAATTCGGGCCTTCGACGATGGCATCCACCGGGCAGGCTTCTTCGCAGAAGCCGCAGTAGATGCACTTTGTCATGTCGATATCGTATCGCGTCGTCCGGCGGCTGCCGTCGCTGCGCGGCTCTGCGTCGATGGTGATCGCCTGCGCGGGGCAGATCGCCTCGCACAGTTTGCAAGCGATGCAACGCTCTTCGCCGTTGGGATACCGGCGCAGCGCATGCTCGCCCCGGAAACGGGGCGAGAGCGGGCCTTTTTCATGCGGATAGTTCAAGGTCGCCTTGGGTGCGAAGAAATACTTCAAGCCCAGGGCAAAACCCTTGATGAAATCCGTAAGCAGGAAGTAGCGCGTGGCGCGGGCGTAATCAATCGTTGCCATGGCGCGTGTGCCTCCGTCAGTTCACGTGACCATCGTCTCGCTGCCAACGCGAAACGTAGTCGGATTGCAAGGCAGGGCCGGTCAGCACTGCCTCTTCGGATTTTCGGATCTCGTAGTAGAGATAGACGCGGCTTTCAGGCAGTTTCTTTGCAAGCCGGCGTAAGCGGCGTCCGTAATCTGCCGGGTCCGGCAGGTCAACCGCCGGGAATTTCTGATGCGCCGGAAGCGCGATGCAGTTCATGACTTCGCATCCCACGCTGCGCTTCCAGAAGGAATACACAAGATCGGGGTTGAACTGGTAGAGTCCATGCGCCCACCAACCGTTCATGCCGTTGGCCGACGCAAAGACGCCGCCGGGCCGCAGCATGTTGAACACGTTCTCAAGCGCCTGCGCGACGTTGAACACATGCTCAATCGTGCCGCCGTCGTAGATGAAGTCGAACTGCTCGTGCAGGCTTTCTTTCACCGGGTAGTTCAGATCGACGACATGCTCGGCGCCCTCCGACGGGCTGAAATCAAGCGATTCAACATTGCCATAGCCAAGCTCGCGCAGCGCGGCCTCGGCATAGCGGTCCTCGGGGACGAGATCGGTGATCTCCTTGTCCTCGACACCTGCCCAGCGCAGCGCCTTGCGATAGCGCTGATTGCCTTTCTCGCGAAGAACGATGGTCTGGCGGCCTAACATCAGGCTGCGTTTGGGGGTCGGCATGCGGGTCGACAGATCAGCAAGACGTGAAATTAGAACCAGGTCGATGCCCATGGTAATTTCTCTGCCTCTGCTCATTTTTTTATAGCCAGCGGGCATAGGCCCCGCCGAACAGTTCGTATTGTGCAAAGAAGGATACCAGAACGACCCAGAAAAGCGACAGGGGAAGGAAAACTTTCCAACCAAGGCGCATCAGCTGGTCATAGCGATAGCGCGGCACGATGGCCTTCACCATCGCGAAGATGAAGAAGAAGAAGCCCATCTTGGCAATCATCCAAAGCGCGCCGTCGGGCAGGCCGGGGATGGGCGACAACCAGCCTCCGAAGAACATCAGGCTCATGAGGGCGCACATCAGGAACATGGCGATGTATTCGCCGGCCATGAACAGAAGGAATGGCGTCGAGGAATATTCCACCTGATAGCCCGCGACGAGTTCGGATTCCGCCTCGGGCAGATCGAACGGCGGGCGATTGGTTTCGGCCAGTGCCGACACGAAGAACAGCACCACCATCGGCAGGTGCGGCAGCCAATACCAGTTGAACAGGCCATAGGACCCGTCCTGCGCATGGACGATATCGCCAAAGTTCATCGACCCCGTCGACAAGATCACACCGATGATGATGAGACCGATGGACACCTCGTAGGAAATCATCTGCGCGGCAGAGCGGAGCGAGCCGAGGAACGGATATTTGGAGTTTGACGCCCAACCACCCATGATCACGCCGTAGACCTCGAGCGAGGAGATGGCAAAGATATAAAGGATCGCGACGTTGATATTGGACAGATACCAGCTGTCGTTGAACGGAATGACCGCCCAGGCCGCCATGGGCAGCGCAAAGGAGAGCACCGGCGCCAGAAGAAACACGGTGCGGTCAGCGCCCGCAGGAATCACGACCTCTTTGAGGACCAGCTTCATCATGTCCGCGAGGCTTTGCAGCAGACCCCATGCGCCCACGACATTCGGGCCGCGGCGCATCTGCACAGCCGCCCAGACCTTACGATCCGCATACAGAATGAAATACGCCGAAAGCAGAAGGAACACGGCCATCAACAGACCCTGCGCCAATGTCAGGACGAAAATGCCCAGTCCGGTCGAAAAGAAGTCAGCCATTGGTCCTCACACCGTCGGTATGCCTGAGTCCTCGCAATTCGCCACGACAACCTCTGCGTCTATGGTGCGAAGACCGTCGGGAAGCGCGTTCGAGATGGTGTAAACCGCATCTCCAAGCCAGACGCCACCCTTTAACTCTACATTTGTGCGCACGTGGCGCGCGAAACCGTATCCGCGGATCAGCGCATAGCGCGCCGCCGCACATTCTGTATAAGCCTCGACCTGGGCCGGGGCGGCCTCGGGACTCATCTGGACGAGAAAGTTCACCAGATCGCCCTCCAAGAGGCGTGTTTCGATGCCAAGGTAGTCGCCGATCCTAGCATCGTCGGGAAGCTGCGGACCGGCGCAGGCGCAAACGGCCAGAACGGCCATCCAACCGGCACCGGCACACCTCATGCCCTATTCCGCCGCGAGCGCCGTTTGCCCGCGATCCGCCGCAAGCCGCGACAATTCCGCCATCAGCGTCGAGGCGCGCGCGATCGGGTTGGTCAGGTAGTGATCCTTGACCGGCGACGCGAAATCGCCAGAGCCCGGCTTTTGCAGCGGCACACGCTGCCATTCGTTTTCGGAAACCTCGTCGATCTTCGCCAGATCCGGAACCGCCTTGACGATCTCGGCGCGCAGCTGCCCGATGGTATCGAAGGGCAGCTTTTCACCCATCTCACCCGACAGGGCACGCAGGATCGCCCAGTTTTCCTTGGCCTCGCCCGGCGGGAAGTTGGCGCGCAGCGCAAGCTGCGGGCGGCCTTCGGTATTCACGAAGAGGCCCTGTTCCTCGGTATAGGCGGCGGCGGGCAGGATGATATCGGCGCGGTGCGCGCCCCGGTCACCGTGGCTGCCCTGGTAGATCACGAAGGGGCCCTTGGCGATCTCGACTTCGTCAGCGCCAAGGTTGTAGACCACATCGGCCCCGTCCATCGCGGCGTCGATCCCGCCTTGCGTCACGGCGCCGATATCCATCGCGCCAACGCGCGAGGCTGCTGTGTGCAGGATCATCACCTTGGAAACGGCGGCTTCGGCAGCCTTCATCGCCTGGCTGAGAACCGCAGCGCCATCCGGGCCAGTCAAGGCGCCCTGGCCGATGATCATGACACCGTTCAGGTCCTTCTTGTCGGAATGATCCTGGCCCACGAGATTCACGAGCGCTGCGCGGTCGGTGCCAATATGGCTGTAGTCATAGGTCAGATCGACCGCCTCGCCGATCAGCGCGACCTTGGCGCCGCGCGCCCAGGCCTTGCGAATGCGCGAATTCAGCACCGGCGATTCCGCGCGCGGGTTGGTGCCGATCAGCAGGATATTGTCGGCCTCTTCGATCTCTTCGATCGTCGCCGTTCCGACATAGCCTGACCGGTTTCCCTCGGGCAGCTTGGCATCGTCGGTGCGGCATTCGACGCGGCCGCCCTGCCCCTCGATGAGCGTTTTCAGCGCATAGGCCGCCTCGACGGGCGCGAGATCACCCACGAGACCGGCCACGGTCTTGCCCGCCATCGCCTTGGCGGTCGCTGACAGCGCCTCGCCCCAGCTTGCGGCGCGCAGCTTGCCGTTTTCGCGGATGTACGGCGTGTCGAGCCGCTGGCGACGCAAACCGTCCCAAACGTAACGCGACTTGTCCGACAGCCATTCCTCGTTTACGCCGTCATGGTTGCGCGGCAGGATACGCATGACCTCGCGGCCCTTCGTATCAACACGGATGTTCGAGCCGAGCGCGTCCATCACGTCGATTGTCTCGGTCTTCGTCAGCTCCCACGGGCGGGCGGTGAACGCATAAGGCTTCGACGTCAGCGCACCGACGGGGCACAGATCGACGATATTGCCCTGCATCTCGGATTCGAGCGTCTGGCCCAGATAGGCGGTGATCTCGGCATCTTCGCCACGCCCGGTCTGGCCAAGTTCCGGCATGCCCGCGACTTCGGTGATGAAGCGCACGCACCGGGTGCAGGAAATGCAGCGCGTCATCGCGGTCCCGACAAGCGGGCCAAGATCCATGTTGTCCACGGCGCGCTTGGGTTCGCGGTAGCGCGAGAAATCCACGCCATAGGCCATCGCCTGGTCCTGAAGATCGCACTCGCCGCCCTGATCGCAGATCGGACAATCGAGCGGATGGTTGATCAGCAGGAACTCCATCACGCCCTCGCGGGCCTTCTTGACCATGGGCGAGGTCGTCTTGATCACAGGCGGCTGGCCTTCGGGGCCAGGGCGCAAATCCTTGACCTGCATCGCGCAGCTTGCGGCGGGCTTCGGCGGGCCGCCGACAACCTCGACAAGGCACATGCGGCAGTTGCCCGCGATCGACAGACGCTCGTGATAGCAGAAGCGGGGAATTTCGATCCCCGCCTGCTCACAGGCCTGCAGGATGGTCATGGCGGGATCGACCTCGATCTCGTCGCCGTCGATGATGATCTTCCTCAGCTCGCTCATGCGTTACTCCGCTGCGATTGGCGCGCACTGGTGCGTTTTCCAGGCGGTCGCGTCTTTCAGATGGGACCAGCCGAATGCGTGGTCTGTGTCGCCGTGTTGGCGCAGATGGTCAAGGCGGCCTAGCGCCTCATCAAGGGTCGGGCGATGCCCTGCCGGCACCCACCACATCACGAAATGCATCTCGCCGAGAACCTCGAACCATTCGGCGCGGCGGTTGTAGAATTGCCGGTGAACGGTCTTCCAGACGAAATCTTCCAGCGTCCTGGCGTCTTCCCAGACGGTCAGGTTCGAAACGTAAAGCGGATCGCCGTCGATCTTCGCTTCTGTGTTACCGGTGCCCGGCTCGCCGGAACCTTCCATCATCCACACGAAACCCGGCATCCGCTTGCCCAGCCCGTTGATCCGATCGAGCGCGTCCATGAACTCTGCCACGCGTGGATCGCCCGGTTCCGCGACAAGGCGCCCGACGTTCAGCTCGGCAAGATGATGGGCCTCTTCAGTCATGGATCAGCTCTGCGTGCAGCGCCCGTCTAGGGTAATGGTGTCATTGACCGGACGAAACCCAGCCGGGTCGTCATCGGGGCCAACCGTCCAACTGGCATCGGACCCGCCATATTGCTTGAGGCAGTATTTCGTCGCCTCATACCGTCCCGCTTCCAGCGCCGCGCCGGGATTGACGGCAAAGGGGCTGACCGTGACGACGAAATCCCGGCCTCGGCTGGTATCCGGGCTTAGATTTGCCTTGTGCCGGATGCCTTCGAAAGACACCTCGGGATCGCCGCTGACCAGATTCCGCGCGGTCGAACAGCCCGAGATGACCGTCAGGCCGACAAGCAGCGGCAGGATATAACGCACCGGTACGCTCATTCAGCGGCCACCGCCGACACGCGGCCGGTGCGCTTGTGCTTGATGCGGTCCTCAATCTCATCGCGGAAGTTGCGGATCAGGCCCTGGATCGGCCAGGCCGCCGCGTCGCCAAGCGCGCAGATCGTGTGGCCCTCGACCTGTTTGGTCACGTCGAGCAGCATGTCGATTTCTTCGACTTCTGCCTCGCCCGTCACCAGCCGGTCCATGACCCGCATCATCCAGCCCGTGCCTTCGCGGCAGGGCGTGCACTGGCCGCAGCTTTCATGCTTGTAGAATTTCGCAAGGCGCCAGATCGCCTTGATGATGTCGGTGTCCTTGTCCATCACGATCACGGCTGCAGTCCCGAGGCCCGAGCGCTGTTCGCGCAGGTAATCGAAATCCATGATCGCCTCGCGCATGTGCTCGCCCCGGATACAAGGGACAGAGGATCCGCCGGGGATCACGGCCTTGAGATTGTCCCAGCCGCCGCGAATGCCGCCGCAATGGGTCTCGATCAGTTCCTCGAAGGTGATCGACATCGCTTCTTCGACAACGCAGGGGTTGTTCACATGGCCCGATACCGCGAACAGCTTGGTGCCCGCGTTGTTCGGGCGGCCAAAGCCCGCGAACCATTCCGCCCCGCGCCGCAGGATGGTGGGCACGACGGCGATGGATTCGACGTTGTTGACGGTGGTGGGGCAGCCGTAAAGGCCCGCGCCCGCAGGGAAGGGCGGCTTGAGACGCGGCATGCCCTTGCGGCCCTCAAGGCTTTCCAGGAGCGCGGTTTCCTCGCCGCAGATATAAGCGCCCGCGCCATGCACGAGGTAGATGTCGAAATCCCAGCCAGAACCGGAGGCATTCTTGCCGACGAAGCCCTTGTCGTATGCCTCGTCGATTGCGGCCTGCAGCGCCTCTTTCTCGCGGATGTATTCGCCGCGGATGTAGATATAGCAGGCATGCGCGCTCATCGCGAAGGATGCGATCAGACAGCCCTCGATCAGGGTGTGCGGATCATGGCGCATGATCTCGCGGTCCTTGCAGGTGCCCGGCTCTGATTCGTCGGCGTTCACCACCAGATAGCTGGGCCGCCCGTCGCTTTCCTTGGGCATGAAGGACCACTTCAGACCGGTGGGAAAGCCCGCACCGCCACGCCCGCGCAGGCCCGACGCCTTCATCGTGTCGATGATCCAGTCGCGGCCTTTTCCGATGATGTCCGCGGTTCCATCCCAATGCCCGCGCGCCTGGGCGCCCGCCAGCGTGCGATCGTGCATGCCGTAGAGATTGGTAAAGATCCGGTCCTTGTCGCTTAGCATTGCGTCGTCATCCTTGGTTGTCCCGGCGTTTCCGCCAGATCTGGTAGGTCACGACCATGGCCCAGAAGAAGGCCGCCAAAGCCGCGAAATCGAAGAGGAACGCGTAACGTGGAGGTAGGCCAAGTGCGCCGCCGAACCAGCTTGCAGCCATCCACAGCAGCATGGTCACGGCAATGACAAGCGCGACCATGCGCGCCTGTCTGCCCAGTTCCCGATCCGTGTCGCTTGGCTTTTCGGCCATTCAGCGTCCTCAGTAGACCCCGCCCTTTTGAACGCGGCTCGAGAATTCCGTCTCCGCGCCAGAGGCAAGTGTTTTGGCCTGCTCGATCCAGTTGTCACGGCTGGCGCGACCCTTGAAGCCTTGCAGGTTCTGATCGACCCAGGCGAGCTCGCGCTCGGACCAGGATGCGATCTGATCGAAATGGTAGATACCCATGCCGTTCAGCATGTTTTCCATCTTGGGCCCGACGCCCTTGATTTCCTTGAGGTTATCTGCACCGCTTTCACGCGGGCCGTCCAGCATCTGGGGCTTGTCCTCGTCAGATACATCCGGCGGCGAGGTGCCTGCGGCGGCTCCGGTGCCCGACGGCGTGTCTGCCGGGGTCGGGTCGGCCTTTGCCGGGCTCGCCTCGGCGGAAGAGCCTGCATCCTTGGCCGCGCCCGGCGCTGGACGCGCGGTGCCGCCAGAGGGCATGTCCGATGTGGCATCCGAGGTCGCGGTGCCGTCGCCCTGTGACGTGTCTTCGTCTTTGTGCGCCGCGCCGCTGGGCGGAACTGCCGCAGCCCCGGGGGCTGCCGCTGCTGCGGTGGCCGAAGATGTGGTTTCGGATGCCGGCATCGAGGTGGAACCGGACGATGCCGTTTCCGATGCAGGCGCAGTAGCCGATGCGGCGGGCTTTGCCGCTGCGCCGCCACCGGCCGTTCCGCTGGTCGCGGCCGCCGATCCTGCGGCAGCGGTGCTGGCCGCAGCAGCAGACGGCGCGTCGCCTGCGTGCCCCGTGCCCGGTGTTCCCGTGCCATCCGTGTGCTCCGCCTTGCCGTGAAAGCCGAGGTAGAGGATGACGGCCACGACAAGCGCGACGACCAGTGCGATGAAGAATGCCGGGGTCAGGGCGAAGGCACCCAGAACCAGAAGCACGATGAATGCGACAAAGCCGACTGTCCCTGCCAGCACTGCCACCAAAAGCAGCGAACCTTGCGTCTCTTTCGAAGCCATTTTTTGCTATCTCCTGCGATAAGAGTCCGTGTTGCGCTTAATACTTAGCGCGTTTGGAAAACTCTGTCTCGCCTCCAGATGCAAGCGTCCTGGCCTGCGCGACCCAATCGTCCCGCGTCACGCGGCCCTTGAAGCCTTCAAGGTTGTCATCGACCCAGGCAATTTCCTCGTCGGTCCAGCCTGCGATCTGATCGAAGTGGAAAAAGCCCAGCTTGTGCAAGAGCTGTTCGAGCTTCGGTCCGACGCCCTTGATCATCTTCAGATCATCTGCCCCGCCCTCTTTCGGCTCGGAAAGCGTCTGCGGCTTTTTCTGAGGTTTTACAGGCTCTCCGCCGGTCATTGCCTTCGTGGGCGCGGCATTCTCGGGCTTGGTTTTCGACGTCTTTTCGGCGGCTTTGGCGGGCGCATCACTATCGGGGCGCGCCGCGCTTTCGGCCGGCGCCTGACGCTCATCAATGCCGGTGTCGTCGGCCGGAACGCCCTCGCCCGGACGGGGCGATTGTTCGTCCAGATTGCGCGGAATTTCGACGTCGGTCTCGTCGTTCCACGGCATCCGCAGCTGCACCTCGGTTCCGTCGATCCGCTTGATCGTGTCGCCGATATCGCTGGCAAGCTGCACGCTGGCATTGTGCTTCGTGCGGCCCGAATCATGTTCTTTGAGGCTGGTCAGGCCCGACATGGGTTCCGACGCATAGCGCCCGTTCTGAGGACCGGGCATCGGCACCTTTCCGGCGGCCATCTCGTCGATGATCTCGCCCAGACGCTCTGCAGTCAGATCCTCGTAGTAATCCTTGCCGATCTGGGCCATCGGGGCGTTCGCGCAGGCTCCGAGGCATTCGACCTCTTCCCAGCTGAACTTGCCGTCTTCCGAAAGCTGATGTGCGTTCTTCGCGATCTTGTCCTTGCAGACCGCCATCAGATCCTCGGCCCCGCAGATCATGCAGGATGTCGTGCCGCACACCTGCACATGGGCGACACTGCCCACAGGCTGAAGCTGGAACATGAAGTAGAAGGTCGCGACCTCAAGCGCCCGGATATACGCGAGGCCCAGCATGTCGGCGACCGCTTCGATCGCCGGGCGGCTTAGCCAACCTTCCTGTTCCTGCGCGCGCCACAGAAGCGGGATGATCGCGCTGGCCTGGCGGCCGTCGGGATACTTTGTGATCTGCCCTTCCGCCCATTTCTGGTTCTCGGGGGTGAAGGCAAAACCTTCGGGCTGTTCAGGATGCAGTCGGCGAAGCATAACGTATCGTCCTTGTCAGGGCCGTGAGCCGCGCGGGGCGGCGATGGCCTGAGAGAGTATATTTGCGCCCGTCGAGGCCATGGGCGCCTAGCGGTCGATCTCGCCGAACACGATGTCGAGCGAGCCGAGAATGGCAGAGACATCCGCAAGTTGGTGGCCTTTGGACAGGTGATCCATGGCCGATAGATGCGGATAGCCCGGCGCGCGCAGCTTGGCGCGGTAGGGCCGGTTGGTGCCGTCGGCAACGAGGTAGACGCCGAATTCACCCTTGGGCGCCTCGACGGCGGCGTAAATCTCGCCCTCGGGCACGTGGAAGCCTTCGGTGTATAGTTTGAAGTGATGGATCAGCGCTTCCATCGAGGTCTTCATGTCCGTGCGCGTCGGCGGGGTCAGCTTGCCGCGCGACAGGATATCGCCGCGGCCATCCGGCTCGCGCAGTTTCACGCAAGCCTGGCGCATGATTTTCACGCTTTCGCGCATTTCGGCCATCCGCACGAGATAGCGGTCATAGCAATCGCCATTCTTGCCGATGGCGATCTGGAAGTCGAATTCGTCATAGCATTCATAGGGCTGCGCGCGGCGCAGGTCCCAGGCAAGGCCCGATCCGCGCACCATCGGCCCGGACATGCCCCAATCAAGGATGTCTTCTTCGGTTACGATGCCGATATCGACATTGCGCTGCTTGAAGATGCGGTTCTCGGTCAGCAAACCATCGATATCGTCGAGCACCTTCAGGAACGGATCGCACCAATCCTCGATATCGTCGACCAGCTCGTCCGGCAGGTCCTGATGAACGCCGCCGGGCCGGAAATACGCCGCGTGCAGACGCGCGCCAGAGGCCCGCTCGTAAAAGCCCATCAGCTTTTCACGCTCTTCAAAGCCCCAAAGCGGCGGCGTCAGCGCGCCCACGTCAAGCGCCTGCGTCGTGACGTTCAGAAGATGGTTCAGGATGCGCCCGATTTCGCAATACAGCACGCGGATCAGCTGCGCGCGGCGCGGAACCTCGGTGCCGGTCAGCCGCTCGATCGCAAGGCACCAGGCATGTTCCTGGTTCATCGTGCCGACATAATCGAGCCGGTCGAAATAGGGCAGGTTCTGAAGATAGGTGCGGCTTTCCATCAGCTTTTCGGTGCCGCGATGCAGAAGGCCGATATGCGGATCGACCCGCTCGACGATCTCGCCGTCAAGCTCCAGCACCATGCGCAGCACCCCATGCGCCGCAGGGTGCTGCGGGCCGAAGTTGATGTTGAAGTTCCGGATCTTCTGTTCGCCGGTCACGGCGTCTTCGAATTTTCCGTCCATGTCACACCTTCATGTTGGCAGCCCATGCGTCGGGCAGCGCCGCGCCGAACCGGTCGGCGACATAGTCATATTGCGGGGCAAGCTGGTCCCGCAGCCTTGCCTTCATATCGGACGCAAGCGTCATGCGGACGCTCTTGTTTACGACAAGGTCCGTCTCGCCCGCGCGGGGCGCGATCCCAAGGA
The DNA here is from genome assembly GCA_965662745.1 of uncultured Paracoccaceae bacterium. Classification (GTDB taxonomy): domain Bacteria; phylum Pseudomonadota; class Alphaproteobacteria; order Rhodobacterales; family Rhodobacteraceae; genus Anianibacter. Next base: position 11,521 of record CBFIJK010000013.1, on the reverse strand, counting down.
ACGCGCAGATCCGTTCAAGCGTCGCTGTGTCGAACAAACGCTCGTAGAATTCAACAAGGATATGCGCGCTCGGCACAGCGTTGAAGAGGCGGGTCAGTGTCCCCTTGTAGTCAGAGCGGTCGATCACATCCCGCGCTTCACCGTTCAGAACCCGGCCCAGCAGCGTTTGAGCGAAACGTTCAACCTGATCCGGGCGGTCGGCGGCCTTTGCCTGCCGTTCGGCGGTGAACTTGATATTCGACCAGGCCCGATCCACAGGATCGCGCAGCAAAAGGATGAACCGCGTGTTGGGCGCAAGCGCCGCCATCTCGGCAAAGCGCGCCTCTGGCAAAAGGGCATAGGCCGGCGTGATGTCCCCGACGATGTCTTTCGATCCACGCGCCTCTTCCATGAAGCCTGCATAATCGGCGGTCGTCAGGCCGTCTTCGGCCATGAACGCGGCATAGCGGCACAGATCGGCATGGCGGCGCATCATGTTGCGGCGCCGCGCCGCGTCTTCCACCGTTTCGATCTTCGACTCCAGCATCGCGATCTGACGCATGGCGTTATTCACTTCGCGCCGCGCCGTGCCGAATTCCAGGGCATCGAAAAAATGCAGTTCCTTCGGTTCGGGCATCGCGACATCGGGATGCACGGACAGGTAGCGGTGAAGCCACGAGGTCCCCGCCTTCGCCGCGCCGACCCCGAAAAGAAGCGTCGCCTGCGCCATGGATCAGGACTTCGCCTCCCCGCTCTTCTCGTCGCCGGGCAGGATATAGTCCGCACCTTCCCACGGCGACATGAAGTCGAACTGACGGTATTCCTGCACAAGCTTCACTGGCTCGTAGACGACGCGCTTTTGCGCCTCGTCATAGCGCACTTCAGTGTAGCCCGTGGTTGGGAAATCCTTGCGCAGCGGATGGCCGCGAAACCCGTAATCGGTGAGGATCCGGCGCAGGTCCGGATGGCCCGAGAACAGCAAGCCGAACATGTCGAAAATCTCGCGCTCGTACCAGTTGGCGCTGGGATAGGCGTCGGTGATCGACGCGACCGTCTGATCCTCGCGCACCGCCGCCTTCAGGCGGATGCGGTGATTCTGATACATCGACAGGAAGTGATAGACGACGTCGAACCGCGTCTCGCGCTCAGGCCAATCGACCGCGGTGATGTCCACAAGCGTGGAGAACCGGCAGGTTGCGTCGGTCTTGAGGAACTCTGTCAGGCTCTTGATCGACGAGGGCGCGATATCCATCGTCAACTCGTCATTCTCGACCGACCAGCCCAGCACGCAATCGGGGCGCATCGCCTCGACATGCTGGCCAAGCTCTTTCATCGCGTGGGACATGGGATGCGTCCTTTCGATAGGACCGCCTTAGCGGTTGATGGTGCCGGTGCGGCGGATTTTCCGCTGAAGCTGAAGAATGCCGTAAAGCAGCGCCTCTGCCGTGGGTGGGCATCCGGGCACGTAGATATCCACGGGTACGATCCGATCGCAGCCACGCACCACAGAATAGCTGTAGTGGTAATAGCCGCCGCCATTGGCGCACGATCCCATTGAAATCACATAACGCGGCTCTGGCATCTGGTCGTAGACCTTACGCAGCGCCGGGGCCATCTTGTTGGTCAGCGTGCCCGCGACGATCATCACATCAGCTTGGCGCGGGGACGCGCGCGGCGCTATGCCGAAGCGTTCGGCGTCATAGCGGGGCATCGAGGTATGCATCATCTCGACTGCGCAACAGGCCAGCCCGAAGGTCATCCAGTGCAGGCTGCCGGTGCGTGCCCAGTTGATGAGGTCCTCGGTCGAGGTGACAAGGAAACCCTTGTCCTGAAGCTGACGATTCAGCGTCTGGGTCGCGACTTCGTTGTCGGGACCGGCGGTATTCACGGCGGTGCTCACTCCCATTCGAGGGCCCCTTTCTTCCACTCATAGGCAAATCCGACCGTCAGAACGGCCAGGAAGACCATCATCGACCAAAACCCGACCAGCCCGATATCCTTGAACGCGACGGCCCAAGGAAAGAGGAAGGCGATTTCCAGATCGAAGATAATGAACAGGATCGACACGAGGTAGAACCGGACGTCGAATTTCATCCGCGCGTCGTCGAAGGCGTTGAACCCGCATTCGTAGGCGGACACCTTTTCCGGGTCGGGATTTGACGGGGCGACCAGAAAGGCCGCCAGCATCAGGATCAGACCCAGAGCGACGGACACGCCAAGGAAAACGAGGATCGGAAGGTATTCGCGAAGCATTTCATCCACGGAACGGCACCTCCTTGCGCCATTGGCCGAGCCGGACATCGCATGATGTATCGCGGCGCGCCCTGCAATCAATCTTGAAAGGGGTGTTATCCCGACGCATGGACGGGGTCAACCATGGCCCGGAAGAAACGGAAACGGCAAAACTGTTTTAAATCAGTGCTTTGTGCAGCTTTCGCGGAACCGAAACGATGCGCCGCACCCCGTGCCAAGGCGATTGGTGGCGGCACATGCCCCGGATCGGGCGGTTAGCGCTAATTCTTGGGCAGACGGCTCACTCTGTGTCATCCGTCACAAAGCGGAACAGCGGCGCGCCCGCCTCGACCTGCGCGCCCGCCTCGGTCAGCACCTCGGCCACCTGCCCCGGCCCGGGCGCTTTCAGGGCATGTTCCATCTTCATCGCCTCAAGCACGGCAAGCCGCTGCCCCGCCTCGACGGCATCACCAACCGCGACATGGATGGATTTCACCAGCCCCGGCATGGGCGCGATGGTCACGTCGCTCGACAGCGCCTCGTACACCCGGTCAAGCGGGTCCGGCACTGTGAAATCCGCCCGGACCGCGCCTATGACCGAGACATGATCGCCCACGTATCGCGCGGTCAGGGTGCCAAGCGCGCCTGTTGCCCATCCGGCGCCGTGCCGCCGTAGGGAGGCAGACTGCCCGCCCACATCCGCCGACACGCGGTCAGGGCCTTCGATGGACAGCGCCACGGGCGTGACCTCGCCGCGCGCGTCCAGATAGATCGTACGGCGCAGCGGCTCCCACAGCGCGAACCCGGCCAGAGGGCCGAACGCATCGTCACCGGCGACGGCCAGGGCCGCGACAGCGAAAACCTCTGGCAGGAGATCGGCAGGCTTGGTCAGGTCATCCAGCTTTCGATCAATCAGACCGGTATCGAAGACGCCCGCCCGGAAATCCTCGTCGCCGATCAGCCGCGCCAAAACATCGAGATTGGTCGCGGTGCCCAATGCCTCGGTCCCCGCCACGGCGGCGGCCATTCGCGACAGGGCGATATCCCGCGTCGCCCCGTGCACGATCAGCTTTGCGATCATCGGATCGTAATGGGGACTGATCACATCCCCGGACCGAACGCCGCTATCGGCGCGCACACCCTCCGGAAAGCCAAGATAGGCCAGCCGCCCCGTCGCGGGCAGAAACCCTTTGGACGCATCCTCGGCATAGACCCTGACTTCGACCGCGTGTCCGTGCAGCGGGATATCTTCTTGCTGCATCGGCAGGTCTTCCCCCGCCGCGACGCGCAATTGCCATTCGACCAGGTCGACCCCCGTCACGGCCTCTGTCACCGGATGTTCCACCTGAAGCCGCGTGTTCATCTCCATGAAGTAGAACCGATCCGCACGCAGCCCGTCCGAGGCATCCACGATGAATTCCACCGTGCCCGCGCCGGAATAGCCGATCGCCTCGGCGGCGCGCACAGCGGCCGCGCCCATCGCCGCGCGCATCTCGGGCGTCATGCCGGGGGCCGGTGCCTCTTCGACGACCTTCTGGTGGCGCCGCTGCAGCGAACAATCACGTTCGTAAAGATGCACGGCGCGCTGGCCATCGCCAAAGACCTGCACCTCGATATGGCGCGGCGTGGCGACGAATTTCTCGATCAGCACGGCGTCATTCCCAAAGGCTTTCGCCGCTTCGCTGCGCGCCGACGCGAGCGCATCGGCGAACTCTGCCGCACCCTCGACACGCCGCATTCCCTTGCCGCCGCCCCCCGCGACGGCCTTGATGAGAACCGGATAGCCGATCTCGCCCGCGACCTGCGCAAGCTGCGCCGCATCCTGATCCGCGCCGTGATAGCCCGGCACGACGGGAACGCCGGCCTTTTCCATCAGCGCCTTGGCCGCGTCCTTCAGCCCCATCGCGCGGATCGCATCAGCAGGCGGGCCGATGAACACCAGCCCCGCCGCCGTCACTGCATCGACGAAGTCGGGGTTTTCCGACAGGAACCCATAGCCCGGATGGATCGCCTGCGCGCCGGTCACGCGCGCGGCCTCGATGATCCGGTCGCCCAGCAGATAGCTTTCAGCCGCAGGCGCCGGGCCGATGCGCACCGCTTCATCGGCCATTTCGACATGCAGCGCATCGGCGTCCGCGTCCGAATAGACCGCGACAGTCCGCACGCCCAACGCCTTAGCGCTGCGCATGACTCGTACGGCGATCTCGCCCCGGTTCGCGATCAGGATCTTGTCAAACATCCCTACTGCCTTCCACGAAATCCCGAACAATTTCAAACCGTTCATAGATCAGATCCATATCGGGTGCGAAGACGCCCAGCCGATTGTAATATTCGGTGTAGCCCACGCGCCAATGCGCCAAGTCCCTGAATTCGCCTTGGGCGGGGACACGCGCCTCGTCCATCTCGTGGAACTTCAATTGTTCCACAGACAAGGTGCGCGTGGCCACTACGGGCCGCCCTTCGACATCGCAGGCGATATCCACGCGCCCGACCTCTGGCATTGGCTCATCCTCAGTAAATTCGGACGGCAAGGCACAGGTCGCCGTCTTCGCCCCGCTGCGCATCAGCGCCAGGATCTCGGCGTTGAGGCGCGGCAGATGCTCTGCTGGGGTGTAGCTTGTGGCATTCGGATAAAGCGCCAACGCCTCTTTCAATATCATCATCGCCGCCATCCCCCGTTCAGTAAATCCTCGGCCTCGCGCGCTATGCGCGTGACGATCTCTCCCGCAGGTTCGATGGTGTCGATCAGCCCTGTCGCCTCACCGACAAAGGTGTTCGCGACATCCGTATCGCCCGCCTGCCAAGCCGACCGCCAGCGCGCGGCCTCCTCGTCGGCCCGCTCCAGAAGGCCGGGAATGTCACCGTGCCAGCGCGCCGTGAACGCATTCTGCAAGACCCGCGCCGTGTAGCGTTCGGGCCAGTCCAGCCGCCGCGCAATGTCCATCACCGTCGAGCGGATCGTGTCATCGCCCGTCGCCTCGATCGCCGCGCGGTGCATCGCAGGATGCACCAGCGCCTCGTCCGACGCCCAGAATCGAGAGCCGATCAGCACGCCATCCGCGCCCAGCATCAAAGCCGCCGCCAGTCCGCGTCCATCCGCGATTCCGCCCGCGGCGAGGCACAGCACCTCGGGCGCGTCCTTGGCCAGCATGTCCGCGACTTCGGGCACCAGCGTCATGGTGGCACGCGCCTCGCCGTGGCCGCCCGCCTCGGCCCCTTGCGCCACGATCACCTCTGCGCCCGCCGCGACCGCGCGGCGCGCGTCTTTCAGCGTCTGGACCTGGCAGATCAGCGGCACGCCCGCTTCAGCGATTTCAGCCGCAAAAGGCATTGGATCGCCGAAGGACAGCATGAGCGCCCGCGGCTGATGCGCGAGAACCGCGCCAAGCGCCTCGGGCCGCTCTGCGAGCGCCCAGGTGATGAACCCGGCACCAACCGACGCATTGCCTGCCGCCGCGAACTCCGTTCCGATCCAGCTCGTGTCACCATAGGCCCCGCCAATCAGCCCAAGGCCCCCAGCCCGCGTCACCGCCGCGGCAAGACGGCCGCCCGCCGCCAACGCCATCGGCGCCGACAGGATCGGCACCATCAGGCCGAAGCGGTCCGTAAGGCGGGTCGGTATGATCGCCGCGCTTCGGTCTTTTAGATCCGTCACATCCGGAACACGCCGAAACGTGTCTCCTCGATGGGTGCATTCATAGCCGCCGACAGCGACAGGGCGAGTACATCGCGGCTTTTCCTCGGATCGATCACACCGTCATCCCAAAGCCGGGCAGAGGCGTAAAGCGGATGCGACTGTTCCTCAAACATATCCACAGTGGGCTGCTTGAACGCCGCTTCCTCTTCGGCCGACCATTCACCGCCCGATCGCTCGATCGCGTCACGCTTGACGGTGGCCAGCACGCCCGCCGCCTGCGCGCCGCCCATGACCGAGATGCGAGAGGTCGGCCATGTCCACAGGAACCTCGGCTGATAGGCGCGGCCCGCCATGCCGTAATTACCAGCGCCAAAGGACCCGCCAACCAGCATCGTGACTTTGGGAACCGATGTCGTCGCGACCGCCGTCACCATCTTGGCCCCGTGGCGCGCAATGCCTTCGTTCTCGTATTTGCGGCCCACCATGAAACCGGTGATGTTCTGAAGGAACACCAAGGGCGTGCCGCGCTGGGAACACAGCTCCACGAAATGGGCGCCTTTTTGCGCGCTCTCGGAAAACAAAACGCCATTGTTCGCAACGATCCCGACCGGCTGGCCCATGACCTCGGCGAAGCCGCAGACCAGCGTTTCGCCAAACCGCGCCTTGAACTCGTCGAAATAGGATCCGTCCACCAGCCGCGCGATCACCTCGCGGATGTCATAGGGCGTGCGCAGATCGGCCGGCACGACCGACAACAGCTCTTCGGGATCATACGCCGGATCCTGCCCCGTAGGGTGCGTGCTCGCACGCACCGCCCCCCGGCCAGACCCAAGCGATCCAACCGCCCGCCGCGCCAGCGCGAGCGCATGCGCGTCATCCTCAGCCAGATAATCGGCCACGCCTGACAGACGCGTATGCACCTCGCCGCCGCCAAGGTCCTCTGCCGTCACCACCTCGCCCGTCGCCGCCTTTACCAGCGGCGGTCCGGCCAGAAAGATCGTGCCCTGCTCTTTCACGATGATCGACACGTCCGACATGGCGGGCACATAGGCCCCGCCCGCCGTGCAGGACCCCATAACCACTGCGATCTGCGCGATGCCCTTCGCGCTCATGCGCGCCTGATTGTAGAAGATGCGCCCGAAATGGTCGCGATCCGGGAACACCTCGTCCTGGTTCGGCAGGTTCGCGCCGCCCGAATCCACGAGGTAGATGCAGGGCAGATGGCATTCCTCGGCGATCTCCTGCGCGCGCAGGTGCTTTTTCACCGTCATCGGGTAATAGGTGCCGCCCTTCACGGTGGCGTCGTTGCACACCACCATGACCTCGCGCCCCATCACACGTCCGACGCCCGCGATGGCGCCCGCCGCCGGGGCCGCGCCGTCGTACATTCCGTGCGCCGCCAGTGCGCCGACTTCCAGAAACGGCGAGCCCGGATCGAGCAGGTTTGCCACCCTCTCGCGCGGTAGCATCTTGCCGCGTCCCAGGTGCCGCTCTCGCGATTTGGCGCCGCCGCCTGCCGCTGCGGCCTCTGCTGCAACACGGATCACCTCGAGCGCGTCGAGATGCGCGGTGCGGTTGGCCTTCGCCTCGTCCGATCCGGGGATTAGCGATGTCTTCAGCTTCACGATGCGGCCTCCGGTGCGGGCAGCGCCTTGCGCTCCAAGAGCCAACGCTGTCGATAGGCGTAACGTGCGGCGCGGGCGACATCGGCCTGAAAGCTCGCATTGACCGTCGCGGCGACAAGCCCGCCGACGATGGGCACCACCTGCCCCGCCTTGCGTGCGGCAAGCGACAGGCCAAGCTGGCGCGCGATCCGTTCGAACACCTTCTCGGTCAGCCAGCGGCCACCCTTTTCAAGCACGATCTTCGCCTCGGGCGAAGACAACTGCCGCGCCAACGCGTTGAGATCATTCAGACGTTCGGCCCTGGCATCAGAGGCGAGCGATGTCGCCACCTCGAGAACCATCAGCCGAAAGGCGCGTTCGCTGTCATTGTCCTCGGTAAAACCGAAACTCGCCCCCGTTGCGCGCACGGTGCGTGCCGCGAGCGTCAGCGTCGCGGGCAGATCGACGGCAAGGCCCGCCGCGCCGAACCAGCCCGCCGCCCCGCCCGTGGCCGCATTGGTGCCTTGCCCCCAGGCCTGCACCCGAAGCGCCGCCGCCTCGCATTGCGCCAGATCGCCGGTGTCATGCACCGCCAGCCCTGAAGGCAAGGTGGCCGAGGCCATTCTGTCCGCCTGGTGCAGCGCCGCGCGGATTGCGTCTGGCGGAATCATTTTGGCGATCCAGCCGCCAAGGGGCGCGGTCAGACGCTCTGCTCCCTGTCCCAGCCGAGTCGCGCGCGCCTCCTCAAAGGTCTTCTGCCGCTTGAGCGCTTCGGCAACGGCAGTGCTGAAATCGTCCGGATTGGCAGGGGGCTTGCCGGTCATGGATCAGAACCCTTCCAGCATGTCTTCAAGAAACAGCGTCTGCTTGCCAGTCTCTTGCATCAGGCAACCGATGACGGCTGGGCCGCCGCCTGTTCCGCCGCCCCATTGCGCCATTTCGTACCCGCAGCGCGCATCGCGGTAGGTGATCCAGGCCCGTTGCATCTCGCGCAGGGCCGGCGCCTTCGGGATCGCGCCGGGGCTGTCGCCGAACTCGGCATCATCGGCGGTCTCGACGGCCATGAGGTCACGGTAGGCGGCGTTCAGACGCTCATCCCACCAGGCACGTTCGAGATCGAGGCATCCGCCCATGCCAACTGTCGTATCGCCGCCCGGGTTTCCCTCCATGCAGGCTCCGGCCGAGGCGCCGATGCAGTCAACGCGCTGCCCTTGTCCGACCGCTTCTTGCAGGCAGGCCAGCGTGGAATTGGGTGAAAACGCCAAGTCCTGCGCGGCCAAGGGCGCCGCCATCAGACCGGCGAAAAAGGCCATCCGCCAGATCATGCGCGGTACTCCGGATTTTCGTAGTCGAACCGGCACCCGGCCTTCCACGCGTTGCGATCATTTCCCTCGTTATCGTATCCCCCCGCGTCCTTCAGCATCTTCGCCAGATGCATCAGGTTCCAGGTCATGATGGTCGTGTTGCGCTGGGTGAATTCGTTGTCAAAACCCGCAGGCGCACCATCGACGTCATCGCCAAACGACGGGCCCGGCCCCGCCTCTCCGATCCAGCCGCAATCGGCCTGGGGCGGGATCGTGTAGCCCAGATGGCCCAGTGCATAAAGCATCGTCATGGCGGCATGCTTGATGCCGTCCTCGTTGCCGGTCACGACACAGCCGCCAGTCTTGCCGTAGAAGATCGACTGGCCCTTGTCGTTCAGCATCCCCGACATGCCATAAAGCCGCTCGATCAGGACGCGGCAGACGCTGCTTTCCTCACCGAGCCAAAGCGGCGTGCCGATCACAAGGATCTCTGCCGCTTTCACCTTGTCCCACAGGGTCGGCCAGTCATCGCGGTCCCAGCCATGCTCTGTCATGTCCGGGTAAACGCCGGGCGGGATCTGATGATCCAGCATGTAGACCTGATCGACCGCGACACCGTTCTTTTCCATGATCTTCGCCGACACATCGAGAAGAAGCTGCGTGTGACTGGCACCCTTGTCCTTCTTCAGCGAAGTGTTGACGAACACGGCGTTGAGGCCTTTGAAATCAGTCATATGTCCGCTCCCTGCTGCGGGCCGTCGTATCCCGGGCGGCGATAAGCCAACGCGCCCGTCGGGCCCGCGTGGTAGCGATAGGTTACCCCATTTTCGTCCGGCCCGCATTGCACGATCAGCCACAGGTCCTGGGACGTTGCAGGCACTGCGAGGCAGTCCGTCAGTGCCGCGCCTTCCCCTTCCTCGAGATACAGCGCCGCGTAGCGATCAATGACGTCCGTCTCGGTCATCTCTGCCTGCCGCAGCCCGGCCCGAAGGCCCAGCGCGCCGACGACCAACACCAGCGCGGCAAGCGGGCCAAAGATCGCCCAGCGCCGCGTCACATCGCCCCCATAAGTTCCCGCCCGACCAGCATGCGCCGTATTTCCGACGTGCCCGCGCCGATTTCCATCAGCTTGGCATCGCGGAAGAGGCGGCTGACGGCGCTGTCGTTCATGAAGCCCGCGCCGCCCATCGCCTGAACGGCCTGATGCGCCTGTTTCATCGCCTCTTCGGAAGCATACAGCACGCAGGCGGCCGCATCCTGGCGCGTCACCTCGCCCCGGTCGCAGGCCTTGGCGACCTCGTAGACATAGGCGCGGGCGGAATTCATCGCGGTATACATGTCGGCGATCTTGCCCTGCATCAGCTGGAACTCTCCGATGGACCGCCCGAATTGCTTGCGCTCTTTCAGATACGGCATGACCTCATCGAGACAGGCAGCCATGATCCCGGTTCCAATGCCAGATAGGACGACTCGTTCGTAATCGAGCCCCGACATCAGGACGCGCACGCCGCGGCCTTCCTCGCCCAGCACATTCTCGAAGGGCACTTCGACATTCTCGAACACCAGCTCTGCCGTGTTGGACCCGCGCATGCCCATCTTGTCGAAATGCGGGCTGGTCGAGAACCCGGTCATCTCTTTCTCGATCAGGAAGGCGGTAATGCCCTTTGATCCGGCCTCGGGGTCGGTCTTGGCATAGACCACGAGCGTATCGGCATCCGGCCCGTTCGTGATCCAGTATTTCGTTCCGTTGAGACGGTAGTGATCGTTGCGTTTTTCGGCCCGAAGGCTCATCGACACGACGTCCGATCCAGCGCCCGCCTCTGACATGGCAAGCGCGCCGACATGCTCGCCCGAGACCAGCTTGGGCAAATAGCGGTCCTTCTGTTCTGACGTGCCATTCAGCGCGATCTGGTTGACGCAAAGGTTGGAATGCGCGCCGTAGGACAGCGACACCGACGCAGAGGCGCGGGCGATTTCCTCGACCACGACGGTATGGGCGAGATACCCCATGTCCGCGCCGCCGTATTCCTCGGGGACCGTGACGCCCAGCAGCCCCATATCGCCCATGTCGCGCCAGAGCGCGGGGGGAAAGGCATTGGTCTGGTCGATCTCGCCCGCCATCGGCTTGATCCGGTCCTGCGCCCAGCGATGAACGCTGTCGCGCAAAGCGCCGACATCCTCGCCCAGATCAAAGCGCATAGAGCCCATGAACATCGCGGTTCCCCCCGTTCAGATCGCGTTATTGAACGCGCGTTCAATTAATTTAGGGACCCTCCCGGGACCCGTCAAGCGGCCCGCCCGCTGGCAGGACCGATAAGGCGCGTGACCTCGGCAGCCAGGGCGGCATAGCTGTCGATATAGCCCTCTGCCTTCAGATCGCGCACCGTCTCGCCATCGGGGCCGAAAGTGACAAGAATGCAGGGCACACCCGCCGCCTCGGCCGTCTTGCGATCCGTCACCGTGTCCCCGACCAGCAAAGAGCGCGTAACATCGCCCCCGCCGCCCATCACGGCAGCCGTGTAGGGCGCTGGATCAGGCTTTCGCACCGGCAGCGTGTCGGCACCGATCAGCGCATCGAACATGCCGCGCGCGCCAAGGCGGGTCATGAGCGTCTCGGCCAGACCTGCGGGCTTGTTGGTGCAGATCACCGTCGAATAACCGGCGCCGCGCAGACCGCCGACGACGTCCGCGACACCTGGATAAAGCCGCGTCTCGCGGTCGATGCAGTCCTCATAGGCCAGAAGGAAGGGCGCATATTCGCTGTC
>CBFIJK010000012.1:61767-71095 GCA_965662745.1 uncultured Paracoccaceae bacterium | reverse complement strand
AGAATTGCGACCTGCCCTTCGAGGGGCAGATGGGCGTTGGCGGGTCGATGAACATCCTCTTCCGTGCCGACCTGTCGCGCTTTGTCGCGCACCGGCCTTCGGTTCTCTATTGGGTCATGCAGCCCGGCGCAAATGTGGGCGGCATCGGCATGGGGCTGGTCCGCATGGTGCGTCCCTGGAACGAATGGCTGATCGTTTGGGGCTACGACATCAACGAACCCACGCCCGAGGTGGACGAGAAAATGGCCACAGAGGTCGCGCGCCAGCTTGTCGGCGATCCCGATCTCGAGATCGAGTTGATTTCGGCTAACACCTGGACCGTGAACAACATGTTCGCGACCCATATGCAGACGGACCGCGTCTTCATCATGGGGGATGCGGCGCACCGGCACCCGCCGTCGAACGGGCTTGGTTCGAACACCTCGATCCAGGACGCCTATAATCTTGCCTGGAAACTTGCGCATGTGCTGAAGGGCGCAGCGGGACCGGGGCTGCTGACCAGCTATTCCGAGGAACGCGCGCCTATCGCCAAGCAAATCGTCACCCGCGCGAACCAGTCCATCGGCGAGTTCGGCCCGATCTTCGAGGCGCTTGGCCTGACCGACAGCACCGACCCCGAGGTCATGCAGGAAAACATGGACAAGCGCGGTGAGACAGGTCCGGCGGCAGAAGCGCAGCGCGCGGCGCTGCGGCAAGCCATCGAGTTCAAGAAATACGAATTCGACTGCCACGGCATCGAGATGAACCAACGCTATGACAGCGGCGCGGTGGTCAAGGACGGCCAACCCGATCCGGGCTTCGCCCTAGATGCCGAACTGCATTATCAGCCCACCACATGGCCCGGCGCGCGGTTGCCGCACTGCTGGTTGTATCGTCCCAATGGCGAGAAAGTCTCGACGCTCGACCTGTGCGGTAAGGGACGCTGGACGATCCTGACCGGGATCGGTGGTGAGGGCTGGGCCGATGCTGCGGCGAAGGTCGCCAAGGACATGGGCGTGACGATTGATGTCCACATCATCGGCCCCCGCCGCGATATCGAGGATCACCTGGGCGACTGGGCGCGCTTGCGCGAGGTCGGCGATAGCGGCGCCGTCATGACCCGGCCCGACCAGCACGTCGCCTACCGTGCCGTCGAGATGGTGAATGACCCCGAGGCCGAACTTCGCCGCGTCCTCGACGCCATCCTGCAACCGGGATCGGCCGAGGCCGCCCGCACCGCCGCCGAATGAGGACAGCGCCATGACCAGTGCCACCGAACAGGGCTATTTCACCGAAGAGAACTCGGCCGAGGTTGTCATTTCTCGCAATTCCAAAGCGGAAGACGCGCGCCTCAAGGAGGTGATGGAGGTGCTGACGCGGCACATTCATGCCGCCGTCAAGGAAATCGAGCCCACGCAGGAGGAATGGCTGAAGGCGATCATGTTCCTCACCGAGACGGGTCAGATCTGCAACGAATGGCGGCAGGAATACATCCTGCTGTCGGACGTCACGGGCGTGTCGATGCTGGTCGACGCGATCAACAACCGCAAACCGTCAGGTGCGTCGGAGTCCACCGTCCTTGGGCCCTTCCATGTCGAGGACGCACCGGAACGTGCGCTTGGCGATGACATCTGTCTCGATCAAAAGGGCGAGCCGATGCTGGTCAAGGGCCGCATCCTCGACATCGAGGGCACGCCCATCGCGGGGGCCAGGATCGACGTCTGGCAGGCCAATGACGAGGGTTTCTACGACGTTCAGCAAAAGGGGCTACAGCCCGATTTCAACCTGCGCGGCGTGTTTCGCACCAATGAGAACGGCGAGTACTGGTTCAAGGGCGTGAAGCCGAAATACTACCCGATTCCCGATGACGGGCCGGTCGGCAAACTCTTGGGCGCGCTTGGCCGTCACCCCTATCGCCCGGCGCATCTGCATTACATCATCGAGGCCGACGGGTTCGAGACGCTCGTCACACATATCTTCGATCCAGACGATCCCTACATCCATTCGGACGCGGTATTTGGTGTGAAGGAAAGCCTCATGGCAACGTTCCAGCCGATAGATGACGCGGGCCGCATCGAGGCAGAAGGATTTGACGGGCCGTTCTTCGAGGTTGTTCACGACTTCGTGCTGGCGAAGGCCTGAAAAGCCCGCCTTGGACGCGCCTTGCAGATCGGCGCGTGCCTTGGCGGTTCTTCAAAACCCGTCGGCAACGGTGTAGAGCATGGCAAGCCGCGCCTTTCGGCGTGCGTTTTTAGTGACCCGACCTGGAGTGTCCGCCCGTGTTCCCACTTGACCGCATGATGACCGCCTTCGTGAAGACCGGACAGCTGACCATCATCGACGCCGATGGAAAGCCGCATGTGTTCAAGGGCAAGGGCACCACCGCCAATGACGGCGCGGTCATCAAGCCCGTCACCATCCGGCTGCACGACAAGAAGCTGTATCGCCAGCTTGTCCTCAACCCCGAACTGCACGCGGGCGAGGCCTATATGGACGGGCGCATCACGATGGAGCCGGGCTCGACAATCCGCGAATTCCTGACGCTGTTCTCGGCCAACCGCTATTCGCTCGGCGAGATCAAGCTGCAGAAGCTGTTCTACGGGATCAAGTTCCTGACGCGAAAGCTGCAGCAGTCGAACCGCAAGGGCGAAGCGCAGCGCAACGTCGCGCATCACTACGATCTGGGAAATGATTTCTACAAGCTCTTCCTTGACGCCAATATGCTCTATTCCTGTGCCTATTTCCGAGAGCCGGATGAGACGCTGGAACAGGCGCAGCGCAACAAGCTGCGGCTTCTGGCCTCAAAGCTTGACCTGAAACCGGGTCTGAAAGTGCTCGATATCGGCTGCGGATGGGGCGATCTGGCGCTGTATCTGGCCCAGCTTGAGGATGTCGAGGTTCTGGGCGTCACGCTGAGCGAAGAACAGCAGGCGCTGGCCAGCAAGCGCGCCGCGGATATGGGGCTGGCCGACCGCGTCCGGTTCGAGCTGCGCGATTACCGCGACGTCGACGAACAGTTCGACCGTATCGTTTCGGTCGGCATGTTCGAGCATGTGGGTGTGCATCATTACGACGAATTCTTCCAGCAGCTCAACGCTCTGATGCCCGATGACGGCCTCGCCGTGATCCATTCCATCGGCCATATGAGCCCGCCCGGAACCGCCAGCCCCTGGTATCGCAAGTACATCTTCCCCGGCGCCTATTCCCCTGCCCTGTCCGAGGTGTTCGAAGTGACGGAACGCAACAAGCTGTGGTGCACCGATCTCGAAGTGCTGCGCCTGCATTATGCCACGACGCTGAAACATTGGTGCGACCGCTTCGACGCGAACCGCGCCAAGGTCGTCGAGATGTACGATGAACGCTTTGCGCGGATGTGGGAGTTTTATCTCATCAGCGCCGAGATGATGTTCCGCACTGGCAGCCAGATGGTGTTTCATATGCAGCTGTCGCGCAACCGCGACGGCGCCCCCATCGTGCGCGATTACGTCACAGACAAGCAGCGCGAATATATCGAGCGCGAAAAGGGCATCGATCTGGTGGTGTGACGGACCCCAACCGGGTTATCCGCAGTCCCAAGGCACCCGAAAAGCCCGACAGGCTTCCAAAGCGGCAACGTCCGCGCAGGCCGCGTTGACGGACACCGGTCTGCCGGACGGAGAGACGGAGGCCGGGCATTGGGAGCTACTCCAAGAGCATGCGTCCGATATGCGCGGCAGGATTTTGAAAAACGGGTCGAGAATCGCCGCGTGCGATTGCGCCAAGGTGATGGCGTGCGGCACTTCATGTGCCCTGGCCACTGGTGTCGGAGGCTTTCAGGCCGTCACGATGCGCGATCGCCGAGACTTCTGGGTAAGAATACCATCGGGGAACTGACGGGAATAATCGCGTTTCCGGCTACGGGCGGGTGCAGGACGGAGCGCGGCCGTGATCACAGCAGGGTCAGTTTACCGGAGGGCTTTGCGCGAACCCAAGTCTTAGTCCGCCTCAAGCGGGCGCTGGTTCGGGCTTTGACCGGCCCTGCCGTTCCCGCCGCTCAATGGGCAGCTGAGATCGCCATTTGCCGCGAAGGCGGCCATCAGCCGCTCTCGTTCCTGTAAGGCCCCGGTGTGGTCGCGCACCTTCAGGCACGCCTCGATGTTGCGCAATGCGGCGCCCATGTCCTCGAGGCCGGCCAATTGCGTGCTGCCGGCAAGGCGATGGGCAAGGTCTTCTGCAGCCTTGAAATCGTGCTTCGTGAGCAGCTCGTCGAGCACTGGGAGACGTTCGACCAAGTCGGCCAGCGCCTTGTCGCGGAAGTCTTCCATCAGGGCGACAAAGCTATCCTTCGCGGACGTCGCCTCTGGCTCGCCCGGGGATTTCACCAAAGCCGTCTTGGCCGGGCCGTGAATTTCTTCGATAAGGGCTGTCAGCTTGGCCGTGTCGAGCGGTTTATCGAGAGCATCATCCATGCCGGTCTCGATCATCTCAACCCGGATACCGGGATCGAGAAACGCGGTGAGGCCGATGATCGAGGGCTGGCGGATGTTTTCCTTGGTGCGGATGACACGGGCCGCGTCTATGCCGTTCATGATCGGCATGTTGAGGTCCATCAAGATCAGGTCGGGCGGTGCCGACCCGCCGCAGGCATTCACCGCCTCAAGACCATTCTCAGCTTGCTGGACTTCGAACCCCATCCGGTTCAGCAGACGCTTTGCAAGCTCGCGATTGATCTTTTGATCATCGACGACCAGGATTCGACGGACGGGGTGATTGCGCCGCAGTCGCGTCTTCAGAACGACAAGGTTTTCGTCCGACTGCGCCTCTGGAACCCGGACAACCGGGACAGTGACGTCAAATCGCGTTCCCCTGCCTTCTTCAGAGTCGAGGTCGATCGAACCGCCCATTTCATCGACCATCCTCTGAACGATGCTCAGGCCCAGCCCGATCCCTTCCGAGACATTGCCATCCATAACTCCACTGCTGAAAGTTTCGAATACGCGGGCCTGAAACGGCGCGGGGATACCGCATCCGGTGTCTTCGACACCAAGACGCAAGATCATCGCCGGATCGCTGCCGCCGATCTCTTCGATTGCCATCTCAACCCGGATCCCTCCGCGCTCGGTGGCCTTGAGCGCGTTCGAAATGAGGTTCTGCAAGATGACATGAACCGCAGTGGCAGAGCCGAAATATTGCGTGCCCTTGGGGCCTTGGAAGTCTGTCGTCAGGGAAAGCCCGCGCCGTTCCGCAGCCGGGCGATGGTATCCGACGATGTTGTCGAGGATGTGCTCTGGAACGAAGGGCTTCTTTCGGTGTTCCGCCGCCCCGAACCGCGCGAAGCCAAGGATCGAATTGACCCTCTCGAGCGCCGAGCACGAAGCGCTGTCGATCGCATCCAGCAGTTCCAGCTGGCGCGCGGTCAGATGTTCCTCTTCCCGCAGCAGATGTGCGGCTGAGACGAGGGCGTTCACCGGCGTGCGCAATTCGTGCGACACCACGCTGAGAAAGCGTTCTTTCGCTGTCTCGGCCTCGCGCGCCTGTTCGAAGGCGCGCTGAAGAATCTGTATCCGGTCAAGGCTTTCCTCGAAGCGGGCGGTGCGAGACAGGTCGCGCAGAACGACAACAAACCGAGTTTGATCGTCAAGACGGACGTCCGTCGTGGTCACCTCGACAGTGGTCACAGTGTCCCCGGACCGCACTTGCGCCTCGAACGGGTGCTTGGGGATCGGGCCGCCACCGTTTTGCCAGTGCAGCGCGTCCAGATCGAGGATCTCGCTCAGGGACTTGCCGCGCACTTCCGAAAGGCCGTCGTTCAGAAGACCCAGAAAGGCTTTGTTGGCGTCGAGGATCTTCCCCCCCTGCTCTATAATGGCGATCCCGTCCGAAGAGCCTTCGAAAAACAGTCGCGCCGTCGTCTTCTGCTCACGCTCTCGGGCCATGTGCCGCTCGAGCCTTACGATCTGCGCACTTAAGGCCTCGAACGAACCGGGCGCTTCCGTTGTGTCGAGCCGGACCACCACAGAAGCGGCCTGATCTGCCAGCGGCAAGCGCCATGCGCTTGCGCGGTGGCTGGAACCTTCGACATGGATCCGCATGGGGAGCGGTGTGCTCGATCTCAGCGCGCGGCGGATATCGCCCTGCAGCTTCGTGTGCAGCGCGTCCAGGATGGGCTGGCAATCTGCCCTCTTGCGAAAGCGGGCGTTTTGCACACGAGGCGTTGCGTCCGGTCGCAAGATAACGAGCCCTTCCGGCATCATCTCGATGATGCTGCCCGCCAGCGCCCAGAACTCGTCAGTATTCCTCAAAAGGGTTCGCCTTCACCGAGTGCGAAATACCGCTCTGCGCCGTCTTCGTATGTGCCGAAATGGACAACGACGCGGCAGCGCGAGGATCCGGAGGCGATGGTCTCGTCAAGCCGAACGCTGGCTTCTCCAAAGCTCTCGGCCGCGATCAGGCCGAATACGTTGGACGTCATCATGCAGAGCGACGAGCGGCCGACGACACGTTCGCCGAACGGGCAACGTGAATTTACGAGCGTGATACTGGTGGCATCGACAGACTCGATCCGAAACCCGCCACCGATACGGTCCTTGAGGTCAACAAGCACGCTGGCGAGTTGGTCGGGCGTGAATGCCTCGGTTCCGAGGGCGCGCTTGTAGTCCCGATCGATCCGGCATCCGATTTCTTCACCGACAAGCCGAATGAAGCCGCGCGCTTCCTCGATGCCGACAACACGCTCCAGATTGTGCGAAAGGCTTTGAAGCACGTCCCGCACGAAACTCTCGGGTTGAAGACCGACCTTGGCTTTCTGGATGGTATCTTCGTCCGTCATTGTCCCTCTTTGTCCCCAGGCACAGCGCGCGAAATCGCGCAGATAGAGTTGATAGCCCTCAATTAAAATTACGGCTTGAAAGCGCTCTTTCCCGTATCTTTTCGAGAAGGATTCTGCTGATGCCTGAGCGCATCTTCATAGACACCTTTCCACATATCAGGCCGTTGATCTCGTCAGTCGCGAAAGTTTCATTTACTGGAACAGGCACTGATACATTGCGTCTATCGCAACAATGGCATTCATTCATGTCTTCGATCGCGTCGAAACATTGAATTTCTGCGTACTCGGCGAGCTATCGTATAGTAAACTCACAACTACTTGATCGGTAAACTTTCTCTTTTTCTCAGTCAACACCAGTATCGAGACAATTGCCATGTCGCTTTTCTCTCCCGCTTCGTCGCGCGAAGTAACGTAGCGGAAGGCAAGCGGGTTTCAGCGGCTACCCGATTTCCCTTGGCGCGATACCATTGGAGAGGTTCATTGCTCAAAAAACACGTTGGCCCAGCTTTTTCTGCCGCGGCTCATTCCCGGGCTTGGCCACGCGCCTTGTTGGCGGGGGGGGACGATTGTTTCTACTGTTTCTACATCCGGGCCAATCAAGAAAAGATTCTTCGGTTTGTCCAAGAGAATGGAGTGCACCGACCAAAGGGCCAAGCCGTGCTTTTTTGGCGAGGTGGGAAGCGACCGACGCGGGCGGTTTTAAGTGAACCCCTAAAGCTGGCTATGACCAGCGGCTAGGCGATGCGAGGGATCGCAGAGTCCGGCACTCAACTCTTGCGCAACGGCTCGCGCAGGAGCGGGACGCCGGAGAGCGGCGCAATCCCGATGACCGAAAATACCATCTTTCAAAATTTGTCCAAAACTTGTAAAATTTATGGAAAATCGCGACAAATTGGCACTCTTTAGTATTTGCCTCAGTATCTTTCGACAGTCCTGAGACACCGAAATTATACTTTTGATTTGCGCGCGTACCTTCATCATTGAACCGCATACAAAAAATTTCATCAAAAGATACTGTATTTCGTTTTTTAAGCGGTCGAGCCGTAGAAGTATCTTCTGAACCTCCAAATCTAGCACTGCCACAAACCTTCCTCCGACATGTCGAATGTGATCTATGTCATAGAGAAGCGCTCGAGAATCTCATCATGGTAGAGGTTGGGGCTGGCGATGGCGCCCCCCATCATCTTCGGGAAGAACGTGAAATGGAAAGCGTACGCGCCGCTTGGGTGGCATTCTTTATCTTGGCTTTCATGTCTCTCGGGACCTTTATCGCGACCATGGTATGGCCCTTTAACCTGTCTTACACAGGTATCGGTGCAATCCTGGGTAGCGCTATTGGAGCGTGGGTAGGCTATGCAGATCCCTTTGGGGCCTTGAGAGACGACGACTCCCCGCGCAAACCCAAAGCACAACTCAAGGACGACACTGAACCTACTGCGGTTCCAGTCCTTCGAAACGCGGACCGCATAGTCGCGGCGCACAAGTACCCCCCTCTTCAAGTGGTCAACCACAAGAGCGTTCTTGCACCGCTCGTCGAGTCGCAATCCTTGGAGGGGCGCTTGCAAGCCGGCGAATGCGCTTTGGCAAGTGATAAGCATAGCGTTGACATGCAGGCATATCGAAGAAGCGCGATCTTCCAAGGCGATATCCGCGCGGACGACTAGGATCCGACCTGCGGTTCCTCAGCAGGTGGTTCTATCCGCCTTGAACAGCCAAGCCGCTGTTTCCCCCTGATCCTCTGACCAATCTTGAAGACTGCGCTCGTTCTCGACATCGCGGGGGATCGACAAGACCTCCGCACGTCGCAACGACAGCGCTTGCGGCGATCAGCCCCCTAAAGCAGGTATCTTCATCCAAGGCTTGTCGCAGCTGTTTGAGGCTGCCGCCAAAGCAAAAAGCCGGCCTTCGTTTCCGAAGGCCAGCCATGCGGTCTGCTCACGCAACTGAAGCAAGACCCGTTCTTTCTTGATCAGAAGCCCCAGACAATCCCGAGGGCCCTCGGCGCATCTGGAGCGATGTAGACCGCTCCAGATATCTCAGTCGTTCCCTAGCGCTGCCAGGTCAGAGGCTTAGAACGCTCCATAGCCGCGTTTGTCATGGTCCGCGCCGTTGGCGTGTCCATTCAGCTTGCCGTTCATCTGCCCGACCGCCGGAGCAGAGCCATTCATGGATTTGCTTTGCATGACCATCTGCATGATCGCATCCCGATCGGCAGGGCTCATCCCGGCAAGGATATCTGACTTCGACGAGTCTTGTGTCCGCGGACGAACCCGGAACCGTCCCAGAGAGTCGCGCACGCTGCTGGTAGAGGAATCCATCTGGGTTGCCGCAGTGGCGAGTTCCTCGGACTGGGCCGAAACTTCCATGCCCGATTTCGACAGCTGGCTCACCGCTTCCGAAATCTGCGACACGCCGGTCGCTTGTTCGCGGCTGGAGGTAGAGATCTGACGCGCGGAGTCTTCGATGCGCTTCACTTCTGCACTGATCTTGTTGAACGCGTCTTCCGAGGCCTCGGCGCCCTTCACGCCCCGCACGACATTC